>JAKFCW010000150.1:0-33921 GCA_036676455.1 Candidatus Sericytochromatia bacterium | reverse complement strand
GGTGCTGCGGGTGAAGTTGCCCCACCTCGACCAGTGGAACACGGCGCGCCGCGAGGTGGCCAAGCGCTACAATGACCTCTTGAAGGACATTCCCGGCGTGATGACTCCCGAGGAGCTCTCGGGGACCGTGCCGGTCTACCACCAGTACACCATCCGGATCAAGGACCGCGACGGCATCCAGGAAGCCCTCAAGACCCGGGGCGTGCAGAGCATGGTCTACTACCCGGTGCCCCTGCACCTCCAGAAGGTCCACGACTACCTCGGCCAAGGCACGGGCGACTTCCCGATCTCGGAGCGGGCCGCGCGCGAGGTGCTGAGCTTGCCCATCTTCCCCGAGATCACCTTGGAGCAGCAGCAACAGGTGGCGGAAGCCCTTCGCCAGGCCGTCGAGGATGGAATCCCGGTCTAGATGAAGGTTCTCACGGTCGTCGGGGCGCGCCCCCAGTTCATCAAGGCGGCTCCCGTCAGCCGGGAGCTCCGCCAGGTCGCTACCGAGGTGCTGGTCCACACGGGCCAGCACTTCGACGCGAACATGTCGGACGTATTCTTCGAGGAACTCGGGATCCCCAAGCCGGATTACCACCTGGGCATCGGCGGCGGCTCGCACGGGGCGATGACCGGAGCGATGCTGGCCTCCCTCGAAGCAGTGATCCAGCAGGAGAAGCCCGATTGGGTCATGGTCTACGGGGACACCAACTCGACATTGGCGGGCGGCCTTGCCGCCGCCAAGCTGCACGTGCCCGTCGCCCACGTCGAGGCGGGCCTGCGCTCGTTCAACCGGCAGATGCCCGAGGAGATCAACCGGGTCCTGACCGATCACCTCTCGACCCTGCTCTTCGCTCCCACCGAGACGGCGGTCCGTCATCTCGCGAACGAGGGCATCACCCGAGGGGTACACCAAGCGGGCGACGTCATGCTGGACGCCACCCGGCTTTTTCTGGACCGAGCCGAGGCGAATCGCTCCCGGTTCGACATGTTGGACCTGGATTCCGGCTCGTACGTCCTCGCGACCGTTCACCGCGCTGAGAACACCGATGACCCTGCGCGCCTCCGGGAGATCCTCGGCGCCTTCGGAGCCCTGGCCGAGCCCATCGTGATGCCCCTTCACCCCCGGACGCGCAAGCAACTCGATGCGTTTGGCCTCGACCTTCCGGGCAACGTCCGGGCGATCGATCCGGTGGGTTACCTGGACATGCTGCTCCTGGAGTCTCGGGCGAAAGTGATTCTGACCGATTCGGGCGGCGTCCAGAAGGAAGCCTGCTTCCTGGAAGTTCCGTGCGTCACCCTGCGCGACGAGACTGAGTGGACCGAGACCGTCGAGGCCGGGTGGAACACCCTGGCCGGGGCGGATGCGGAGCGGATCCGGACGGCCCTCTCCGAGGTCCGCCGTCCCAGCCGCCCCTTGGCTGCCTTTGGCGACGGTCGGGCGAGCCGGCGGATTGCAAGCATCCTGGCGCACGGAAGCGCGTAATCGTCATGGCCATCCGGGAGCAGGTCCAGCGACTTGGCAAAGGGACCCTCATCTATGGGGTCGGAGGATTTCTCGGCCGGTTCGCGAGCCTCCTCTTCCTCCCCCTGTTCACGGCCTATCTCACCCCGACGGACTACGGGATCAGTGGCCTGCTCGGGATGCTCTCGATGATCGTGGTGCCGGTCTTCTCGCTAGGCCTCGGGGCCTCACTCGGCATCTGCTACTTCCAGGAGCCCAGCGCGGAGAAGAAGGCCGCGACGATCGGGACGGCCTTCGCCATCCTCGCCGTCAGCACATCCATCCTTGCTCTGCTCGGAGTCCTGTATTCCGGCGCCATCAGTCAGGTGGCCCTGGGCACGAGCCAATTTCCCCACTTGGTCACGCTGGCCCTCCTGACGGCGGGGCTGAGCATCGTCGTGCAGCCCTTCATGCTTTACCTGCAGTTCGAGGAGCGAGCGAAGACGTTCGTCGCCATCAGCTTGCTCACGACCCTGGTCTCGTTGGCGGCCAGCATCTGGATGGTCGTCTTCCTCCGGCGCGGGGTCGAGGGTCTGCTCTGGGCAGGATTGCTCGCTCAGGCCGTGAATCTTCTGATCGGCATGGGGGTCGGGTTGCGGCCTTCCAGGGTCCGGCTGAATGCGGCGATAGGCCGGGAGTTGCTGCGACTCGGCCTCCCGATGGTTCCCTCGTTTGCGAGCTTGTTCCTGATCAGCCAGGCCAATCGCTACATCCTGCAAGGGTTCGACGGCCTCGCCCCGGTCGGGATCTATTCGATCGGGTTGAACCTGGGGATGGTGCTGAACATCGGGGTTTCCGGCTTCCAGAGTGCCTGGCTGCCTTACTTCCTCTCCTTTTCGGACAAGCGGGAGGAGGCCCGGATCCTGTTCGGCCGGATCACGACGTACTTCCTCTTCGGGTTCGGGGGAGCGGGGGTGCTTTTCTTTATTGTGGCAAAGCCTCTGGTGATGCTGATGGTGGCGCCCGCCTTCCAGGCGGCGTACCAGGTCGTGGGCCTGGCGGCGACGGCACAGCTTCTGGCAGGTGTCTTCAGTCTGCTGCTGCCGGCGGTTTACTATGCCAAGGACGTCTCCAAGGTGGTGATCGTGCAGGGACTGGCGGCTGTGCTGGCGATCGCCATCAGTATCCCCTTGATCGCGGCCTTCGGCCTCTTCGGCGCGGCGATCTCGCTTCCCCTCGGCTATTTGCTGATGGTGGCGCTGCAGCATGCCTGGAACTGCCATCGCCGGAGCACCTACTTCCAGGTGGCGTACGAGTGGGGGCGCATCGGGCAATTCTCGCTCGTCTACATGGGGGTCGGCGTGCTGACCCTCGTTCCGAGAAACCTGTCGATGCCCATGGAAGTGGGGCTGTCGCTGGCGCTCGGGGCCCTATTGCTGGTATTTTATGACCGAATGCTGGCAAAAGAAGAAAAGCAGGCCATTTGGACGCTGCTGCAACCGTGGCTACCGGCAAGTTGGCGCGCATTAGGACTGAAAGCGAACAAATGAACCAGGATCTCTATTCCCGAGACCCCCTTGGCTACGAGCAAGAGATTCCGGTCTTTTCGCAGCGGAATGCCTACACGTCCAACTACGAGCAGATCTCCGGGGATCACCTGGCGGCCTTGCGGGAGACCGGGTCCAACCCGTTCATCGATGAGGAGATCTGGACCCAGTCCGAGCAGTCCACCATCGAGCTTGTGCGGAAGTACTCCCGCTCGGGGGATGCCATCCTGGACGTGGGGGTGGGCTTGGCGCGCCTGCTCTCGCATTTCCCGTCGCTCCGGCGCTACGGCATGGACATCAGCTTCACTTACCTGCAGGAAGCGAGAGCCAAGGGAGTCGAGGTCTGCTACGCCCTGGCCGAGGAGTTGCCCTACCGGGACGAGGCGTTCGACGTGATCGTCTGTACCGACGTGATCGAGCACGTCCTCGATCTGAACCGCAGCTGCGAGCGGATCCTGTCGACCCTCAAGCCGGACGGGATTTTGGTGGTGCGCGTTCCCTACCGGGAGGACCTGAGCTACTACGCCTCTCCCGAGTGTCCTTACCGCTATGTTCATCTGCGCAGCTTCGACGAGCACTCCCTGCGCCTCTTCTTCGAACGCGTGATGGGCTGCGAAGTCGTGGAGACGACCCTGGCCGCCTATGCTCCCTACGGAGGGCGCTTGAAGTTTCCCTTGAACTTCCCGAAGCGCGACGCGCTGCTGCGTCGAGCGTTTTCACTGCTCAAGGCTTGCCACCCGCCGACTCATCAGGCCATGATGAGGCGCTTCTTCCTGCCCATCGAAATCAACGTGGTGGTCAGGAAGCGCCCCTGGGCCCCCCCTTCCGAGGCTGTATGCGCAACGTCCTGATCCTCTACTGCAACACCACCTTCCCGATGCGAGCGACGATCCACGATCATCTCTATGCGTTCCGGGAGTACGGGGAAACGCTTCGCTGCTTCTACGTGAACCTCGACCTCCGCAGCTTGCCTCGCTACCTCGAGGCGGTCGATTTCGACGCCATTCTCTTTCACACGACCTTCCTCGCCAAGCGCTGGTTTCCCGAGGTCTTCCGAGCGTACTGGCGCAAGGTCGAGCCCCTCAAGCGCTCGCGCGCGATCAAGATCGCGCTGCCCCAGGACGAGTTCATCCATACCGACATCCTGGGCGAGTTCCTGAACGAGTTCGCGATCGACCACGTCTTCTCGGTGGCCCCCGAGTCCGAGTGGCCCAAGATCTACCCGTCACTGGACCGGGAGCGCGTGCGCTTCGACACGCTGCTCACGGGCTACCTGAGCGACTCGACCCTCGCGCGCATCAACGCGCTGGCGGTCAAGCAGGACGATCGCCCCCTCGACATCGGCTACCGCGCATGGCGCGCGGCCCCCTGGCTCGGGCGCCATGGCATCCTGAAGGCTCAGATCAACGACGTCTTCAACGCAGAATCGCCCAAGCGAGGCCTCTCGGTCGACATCTCGACGGACCCCGCCGACACCTTTCTCGGGGACGACTGGTACGCGTTTCTCCTGCGCTGCAAGTACACCATCGGAGTCGAAGGCGGGGCCAGCATCCTGGACCGGGACGGAGCGCTCAAGGCGAAAACCGAGGCCTATACCCAGGCCCATCCGGATGCGGATTTCGAGGAGATCGAACGCCACTGCTTCCCGGGGCAGGACGGCTCGCTTGGGCTTTTCGCCATCTCCCCGCGGCACCTGGAGGCCTGCGCGACCCGCACCTGCCAGATCCTGATCGAGGGCGATTACAATGGTATCCTGAAGCCGGATCGGCACTACATCGCCCTGAAGCGGGACTTCAGCAACCTTTCGGAGGTGCTCGAACGTGTCAGGTCCGACCAGCTGAGGGAAGTCGTGACGCGTCAGGCTTACGAGGACATCGTCGCATCCGGGCAGTACACGTACCGCCATTACGTGGAGACCATCTTCGGCGCGACCTTCCAGGAGACGCCGACGAAGCAAAAGTCGCTGCCCGCGCGCGCCCGGGAAGCCCTGGCCTATGCCTGGGCCCGCGCCGAAGACGGCATGATTCCCGGGTTGTATCAGTTCTACCGCGCATGGCTCCGCCCCCTGCGCCAGCACCTGAGGAAGTAGCCATGTGTGGCATCGCCGGAGCCTTCTCCCTGCAATTGAATCCCTTGCCCGACCTCGACCGGCACTTGCGGGTCATGAGCCGCTTGCAGCGTCACCGCGGGCCGGACGGTGAAGGGTATTGGTCCCATCCCCACGGTCATGCCGGCTTCGCTCACCAGCGGCTCGCCATCATCGACGTCCGGACCGGTGCCCAGCCCATGCGGGATGCAGCGGGGAACGCCATCACGTACAACGGCGAGATCTACAACTACCGGGACCTGCGCGCGGAGCTCGGGGGATCGTTCCAGACCGCCTCGGACACCGAGGTCATCCTGAGGGCCTACGCGCACTGGGGCCCCGACTGCGTCCAGCGCCTGCGCGGCATGTTCTCCTTCGCCGTCTGGGACGAGGCCCGCGAGACGCTGTTTTGCGCGCGCGATCGCTTCGGCATCAAGCCCTTCTACTACACCGTGGTCGACGGCGTCTTTTACTTCGCCTCCGAGATCAAGACGCTGCTTCCCTTCGTTCCCCAGATCGAGACGAACGTCGAGGCCCTTCAAGACTACCTGACCTTCCAGTTCTGCCTGCCCGGCAAGACCCTCTTCGCGGGCATCCACGAGCTCATGCCCGGTCATGTCCTCGAGGTCCGCAACGGCAACGTGAACGTCTCGCGCTACTGGGACGTGTACTATCACCTGGACTGGGACCATTCCCCGCAGTACTTCGAAGAGAAGCTGCGCTTCCTGATGGAGGACTCGGTCAAGCACCACCTGCTGAGTGACGTTCCCGTGGGAGCCTATCTGAGCGGCGGCCTGGACTCCAGCATCGTGGCCTCCCTGGCGAGCCAGCACCTCGACAGTGGGTTCATGGGGTTCACCGGGAAGTTCGATCTGGGAGCCGAGTACGACGAGAGCCCGTATGCCCGGAGCTTGGCTGATTGGCGGGGCTTCCCCCTGGAAGAGGTCAGCATCACGGCGGCCGACTTCACCGAGCACATCCGGAAGGTGATCTACCATCTCGATCACCCGGTGGCCGGTCCCGGCTCCTTCCCCCAGTACATGGTGTCGCAGCGGGTCAGCCAGCACCGCAAGGTGGTGCTCGGAGGCCAGGGCGGCGACGAGATCTTCGGCGGGTACGCCCGTTACCTGGTGGCTTACTTCGAGCAATGCATCAAGGCGGCCATCGACGGCACGATGAACGACGGCAACTTCATCGTGACCTACGAGTCGATCATCCCGAACCTCAAGGCCCTCAAGCAGTACAAGCCGCTCTTGCAGGAGTTCTGGAGCGAGGGCCTCTTCGAGAGCATGGATCGCCGCTACTTCCGCCTGGTCAACCGTGCGAACCACCTGCAGAGCGAGGTCCGCTGGGAGCATTTCGGGGATTACACCCCCTTCGAGACGTTCCAGACGATCTTCAACGGCGACAACATCCAGAAGGAGTCGTACTTCGACCGGATGACCCATTTCGATTTCAAGACCATCCTGCCCGCCCTCCTGCATGTGGAGGACCGCGTCAGCATGGCGCACGGCGTCGAGAGCCGCGTGCCCTTCCTGGATCATCCCCTCGTCGAGTTCGCCGCCACCATCCCTTCCAACGTCAAGTTCAAGGATGGGACCATGAAGCAGCTGCTGAAAACGGCGATGAAGGCTCACCTGCCTGCTGCGATTCTCGCTAGACAGGATAAAATGGGATTTCCGGTTCCGTTGAACGACTGGGTGAAGCACGAGGTGCGGGACTTCGTCGTCGAAGCCTTCTCCTCGCAGAAGGCGCTGTCGCGCGACTTGATCGACAACGCCCAGGTCTTGCGGAACCTCGATCTCGACCGGAAGTTCGGGCGCAAGCTCTGGGGGCTGCTGTCGCTGGAGCTGTGGCAGCAGGAGTTCCACGACCAGGCTCACAGGTACAAATCCCTTTTGAATGAGGAGGTTACGGTTTGAAGGTACTGATTACCGGCGGTGCGGGTTTCATCGGCTCGCACGTGGCCGATCGCTTGCTCGAGCGCGGCGACGAGGTCTTGGTCATCGATAACTACGCCACGGGCCGCCGCGACAACCTCACGCCCTGCTCGACGCTGACCGTGGTCGAGGGCAGCATCGCCGATCGCGAGCTGGTGGACCGTGCCTTCGCCGAGTTCCAGCCCGACATCGTGGTCCACGCCGCCGCTTCCTACAAGGACCCCGAGAACTGGGTCGAGGACACCCGGACCAACGTCCTGGGCACGGTCAACGTGACCCAGGCCGCCAAGGCGCAAGGCGTGAAGCGCTTCATCTACTTCCAGACGGCGCTTTGCTACGGCCTGCACCCGGTCGAGCAGCCCATCACCCTCACTCACCCGATCCGCCCCGGCGACTCCTCGTATGCCATCAGCAAGACCGGCGGCGAGCAGTACATTCAGCTCAGCGGCCTGGAATACCTCTCGTTCCGGCTCGCCAACGCCTACGGTCCGCGCAACCTGAGCGGCCCGTTGCCGACCTTCTTCCACCGCCTCACCAGCGACAAGCTTTGCTTCGTGATGGACACCCGCCGGGACTTCATCTTCGTCGACGACCTGGTCCAGGTGGTCATGAAGGCGATCGACGGCATGGGCCAGAAGGGCGTCTACCACATCTCCAGCGGCTCGGATTACTCCATCAAGGAGCTGTTCGACGCCACCCTCGCCGCACTGGACATGACCCTCGCGCAGGACGTGGAAGTGCGCCCCCGGGGAGCCGACGACGCCTTCACCATCCTGCTCGACCCCTCCAAGACCGAGCAGGACTTCGGCTGGAAGGTCTCGACTCCGCTGGAGCACGGCGTGCGTGCGGCGATCGACTGGTACAAGGAAAACGGCATCAGCCAGACCTACACCCACCTCAAGCTGGCGACGGCCAAGTAGCAATCGGAAGGAGTTTCCTCGGTGAAGGCGTTCGAAGGACAGAAGATCCTGGTCGTCGGAGGCGCGGGCTTCGTGGGCAGCAACCTCGTGAGGCTGCTGCTCGAGGCAAATCCGCGCGAGGTCGTGGTCATCGACAACCTGCTCTCGGCCGAGCGGGTGAACGTGCCCGACCACCCGGCCGTCACCTTCATCGAGGGCTCCATCACGGATGATGCGGTGCTCATGGGCCTGGAGGACGACCTGAACGTCGTCTTCCACCTGGCGACCTTCCACGGGAACCAGAACTCCATGGCCGACCCGCTGGCCGACCATGAGAACAACACCCTGACCACGCTGAAACTTTACGAGCGCCTCAAGTCCTTCAAGTCCCTGAAGAAGGTGGTCTACGCCTCGGCGGGCTGCACGGTCGCCGAGAAGACCTTCGAGGACGTCGAGGCCACGCAGGAGGACGCTCCCGTCTCCCTGTGGCTCGACAGCCCCTACCAGATCTCGAAGATGATCGGCGAGTACTACTCCAACTACTACTTCAAGCAGCACGGCCTTCCCGTGGTGAAGGCGCGCTTCCAGAACGTCTATGGGCCGGGAGAGATCCTGGGCGCCGGTCAGTGGCGCGGAACTCCGGCCACCATCTGGCGGAACGTCACCCCCAGCTTCGTCTACCGCGCGCTCAAGCACATGCCGCTCATCGTCGAGAACGGCGGCATTGCCACCCGCGACTTCATCTACGTGGAAGACATCGCCCGGGGCCTGATGGCTTGCGCCGTCCAGGGCCAGGCTGGCGAGGTCTACAACCTCGCCAGCGGGGTGGAGACCTCCATCGCCGAGCTGGCCGAACTCATCAATGCGCGCGCCGAGAACCCGACTCCCATCGAGTGGGGACCGAAGCGGGACTGGGACCGCTCGGGCAAACGCTTCGGCAGCACCGAGAAGTCCAAGCGCGAGATCGGCTTCGAGGCCACGACCTCGCTCGCCGACGGCCTGGAGCGGACCATCGCCTGGACCCGCGAGAACCTTCCCCTCATCGAGGCATGCATGAACCAGCATGCCTCCCTCGGAGCCCGATAGCCCTTGGACGACCAGGCCCCCCGCAAAGAGAAGACCGTCGCGGTCCTCTCCTTCACCAATCTCGAGACCGATCCCAGGGTCAACCGGCAGATTCGCTGGCTGGCATCCCGGTATTCGGTCGTCGCGGTCGGCCTCGCAGATCCCCGGATACCGGGGGTCCGCTTCGTGCCTTGCCGCTTCGAGAGCCGGGGGTTTGCTGGGAAGCTCGGAGTGCTGCTGCGCCTGCTCTTCCGTCGCCACGAGGCGCATTACTGGTCGCAGGCGCATCACCGGCAAGCCCGCGAGCTTTTGTCAGGCATGACGCTGGATGCGATCGTTGCGAACGACCTCGAGGCCCTTCCGGTGGTGCTGGCAGCCGCGAACGGCTCCCCGGTGATCATGGATGCTCACGAGTACGCTCCGCGGGAGTTCGATGATCGGCTCTGGTGGCGCTTGCTCGTTCAACCCTACAAGACGGCTCTTTGCCGGCGCTACCTTCCCAAGGCCGACGCCATGGTGACGGTTTGCGGGGGGATCGCCACGGAGTATCACCAGCGCTTCGGAGTCCAGCCCGGAGTGATCACCAATGCCCCGGACTACGAGGAGCTGGAGCCGCATCCGACCGAATCAACGCGCATCCGCATGATCCACCACGGAGGGGCTGCTCGCTCCCGCCGGATCGAGACCATGGTCCGGATGATGGACCACCTGGACGCGCGCTTCGAGCTCGACCTGATGCTGGTGCCGGACGCCGGCGGCTACGTGGACGAGCTGAAGCGGCTGGCGGCGGGGAACTCTCGCATTCGCTTCCTTCCGCCCGTCCCCATGCGCGAGATCGCCCGGACCATCTCCGCTTATGACCTCGGCCTGTATCTCCTGGAGCCCAGCAGCTTCAACAACCGGATGGCGTTGCCGAACAAGTTCTTCGAGTTCATTCAGGCTCGCCTCGCCGTGGCTATCGGGCCGTCGCCCGAGATGGCTCGCGTCGTCCGCACGCACGGGCTCGGAGTGGTCGCCGATGCCTTCACCCCGGAATCCCTGGCCGAAGCCCTGAATCGTCTCGACGCCTCCCAGATCGACGCCTTCAAAGCCCGTTCGCACGCCGTCGCTCGCGAGCTCTCCTCGGAGCGCAACGCCGAGCAGTTCCTGGCGCTTGTCGAGCGGGTCATCGGTAAACCCACATGTGCGGAATCGCTGCGCTGATCCGCCTGCGGCCCGGGGCGAATCTCGGGGCCATCGGCGCGATGACCGATACGATCCGCCACCGGGGCCCGGATGACGAGGGCTTCGTGCTGTTCTTCGACGATCGCCCCGCCCTGCCCCTCGGCGGCCAGGACACCCCGGCATCGGCTTTTGGCGCCGGTCTCGCGTACGCTCCCGTTTCGCGCTTCGAGCCGCCGGCCGCGGAAGGGGCGATCGCCGCCTTCGGCCACCGCCGCCTCTCGATCCTGGACCTCTCGGTGGCGGGGCATCAACCCATGTCCTCCGCGGACTCCCGCTACTGGATCACCTACAACGGGGAAATCTACAACTACGCCGAGCTACGCTCGGAGCTGCAGGAGCACGGCCACCGCTTTGTCACGGAGAGCGACACGGAGGTCATCCTGGCCGCCTACGCCGAGTGGGGAGCGGATTGCCTTCACCGTTTCAACGGGATGTGGGCCTTCGTCCTCGTCGACCGCCAGGAGGGACGCGTCTTCGCCGCGCGGGACCGCTTCGGGGTGAAGCCTCTCTACTACTGGGTTTCGCCCGAGGGTTTTCTCGCGCTGGCCTCCGAGATCAAGCAGTTCACCGCGCTGCCGGGCTGGCATGCTCAGGTGAACCCCCAGCGGGCGTATGACTTCCTGGCCTGGGGCATGCTGGATCACACCGCGGAGACCCTCTTCGAGGGGGTGCGCCAGCTGCGCGGAGGCGAAGCCTTCGAGGCTCGCCTCGACGCTCTGGGGACTGAGGTCCCGGTGTACCGCTGGTACACGCTCAAGCCCCGTCCCTTCGAAGGAAGCCTGGATGCGGCGGCCCATGCCTTCCGGGACCTGCTCCTCGACGCGGTGCGTCTGCGCCTGCGCGCGGACGTTCCGGTGGGCTCTTGCCTCTCCGGCGGGCTGGACTCGTCCTCGATCGTCTGCCTGATGAACGATCTGCTGGGTGAGGCCGCAGGCTTACAGAAGACCTTCTCGGCCTGCTCCGATGTGAAGCGCTTCGACGAGAGGGAGTACATCGACGAGGTGGTCGACTCTCGTCGGATCGATGCTCACACCACCACCCCCGCCTTCGACGCGCTCTTCGAAACTCTGGAGCCGCTCACCTGGCACCAGGACGAGCCTTTCGGCTCCACGAGCATCTACGCCCAGTGGCATGTCTTCAAGCTGGCCTCCGACAACGGCGTGACGGTGATGCTCGACGGCCAGGGGGCAGATGAGCAGCTGGCGGGGTACCACGGCTTCTTCGGCGCCCGTTTCGCGGAGCTCTTCCGCTCGCTGCGCTGGGTGAGCCTCATCAGAGAAATCCAAGCCAGCGAGCGGCTCCACGGGTACGGCGCCTTGAGCGCCCTGCGCAAGATGGCCACCGTCCTGCTACCGGAGGCTTTGCAGGCCAATCTCCGGAAAACCGGGGGCACCTCGACCTCCGTCCCGGAATGGCTCAACCTCGCGGCGCTTGGGGCGACGCCGCTCAACCCGGTCGCGGCCCAGGGGCCCATGCCTCGGACCATCCGGGAGATCTCGCTGGCGCAGCTGACCGCGACGAACCTCCCGATGCTGCTTCACTACGAGGATCGCGATTCCATGGCGCATTCCATCGAGTCCCGAGTGCCCTTCCTGGACTATCGCCTGGTCGAGTTCGTGCTGGGCTTGCCCGACGACTACAAGCTCTCCGAGGGCGTGACCAAGCGGGTTCAGCGCGAGGCCATGCGCGGCATCCTGCCCGAGCGGATCCGGATGCGCATGGACAAGATGGGCTTCGTCACTCCGGAGGAGATCTGGGTGCGCGAGCGCAGCCCCGAGCGCTTCCGCCAGGCCATGCGCGACGCGGTGGCGGCCTCGCATGGCATCCTCAACGAGGACGCCCTCGCGATGCTGGAGCGCATGATCGCAGGGACGGTGCCCTTCAGCTTCGCCGCATGGCGCCTCATCAGCTTCGGACAGTGGATGAAGGCCTTCGACGTGCAGCCCGCCCGGAGGTCCGCATGAGCCGGCCACGCCTCCTCATGCTGGGAGGCTACCCCCTGGACCGCCTCGATTCGGCCCCCAAGGTCCGGATCACTCGCATGAAGGAAGCCTTCGAAGGCCTCACGGATCTGACCTTCCTCTCGGACACGCGAGAGGGCCGGCGCAAGCCGTTGCTGTCGCTGATGCCCCGGATCCGGCAGTTCGACGCGGTCTACGTGGAGGCAGCCACCTCCACGGCCACCGAGATGGACCTGCTCTTCTACTCGCTTTGCCGCAAGCTCAGGATCCCGCTTGGCATCTACGTCCGGGATGCCTACCCGCTGTATGACTACCAGTATGATGCGAAGCCCCTCAAGCATCGCCTCCTGAAGCTCGCATGGCACGTGAGCATCCACTGGTACGAACGCCAGGCGAGCGTGCTCTACTTCCCGACCCAAGGCCTCTCCGAGCACTTTTACCATCCGCGCAAGCTCCTGCTCCCCCCCGGGGGACGTCTCAACCTGGGGGTGGACCGCAGCTCCCCCGAGCCGCGAATCATCTACGTCGGTGGGGTCTCCCGGGTGCTCGGCAGCGACCTCCTGATGCAGGCCATGGAGCGCGTGGTGGAGCGCGTCCCGGAGGCGAAGCTGTCGTTCATATGCGCGCCGGGCGCACACGACCTGATCGCCCCGTGGCGAGACCGCCCCTGGCTCGAGGTCAAGCACCTTGAAACCGATGAGCTGCTTCCCGAGATGAACCGGGCGGCGGTGGCGGTGATTCCCTTCCGCCAGGCGGACTATCCGGCGCTTCCGGTCAAGCTCTTGGACTACCTCTCCTACCGGATGCCCGTCGTAGCGACTCCTTGGGCAGACGTGGTAGCCTTTATGACGAAGCATCACTGCGGAACGATCGCGGAGGCGACCCCGGAGGCATTAGCCGACGCCCTGATCCGGATCCTCCAGGACCCGGGAGAAGCTCGCCGCCTCAGCGAGGCGGCTGGTAGGGCCATCCAGGAGGGGAATGCCTGGGAGGATCGGGCGCGCTACGTCCTGGACACGCTGCTCCCCACGGCGGACCGCGGGCTGCTAGAAAGGCCTCCATTCAGTGACTAACCAGGCTGAAAACGCTGCCGAACAACTGCTGCGGGCCCTCAAGCCCGTCGAGGCCTGCCACCTCTGCGGCTCCTCGGATCCTGCCGACAAGCGGATCCTGGGCAATCGCGGGGTGGCCACCCATGATGCGTTCGCGGGCGATCGCTCCGCTCCCTGGACCCGCGCCGACCTCGTCCGAGCCGTCGAGTGCCGTCGCTGCTCCCTGATCTACGCCGATCCCATGCCCGTCCTGGACCAGGTCGACCTCGGCAGCCTCTACCACACGGCCTACTTCACCCAGGCTCCTGCCGAGGTCACGCCCAACGACGCGCGCCTCTCCGTGATTCTCGATCGGGCGGGGCTGACTCCCAGCCCTGGCCTGCGCATGCTCGAGGTGGGCTTCGGCCGCGGCGAGGTCCTGCTTGCTGCGCATGCCCAGGGCCTGGCGACCGTGGGAGTCGAGATCTCGCCGGACCTGATCGACGCGCTGAAGCGCCAGGCCCCCATCGAAACCCACCTCGGTGCCCTGCCCGAGGTGGACCTGCCCGAAGCCTCCTTCGACCTCGTCTACATGTCCCAGGTCCTCGAGCACGTCCTCGAGCCGCGCCGCTACCTGCAAGCCATCCACCGCCTGCTTAAGCCGGGCGGCATGGTCTACCTCAGCGTGCCCAACGAGCACTCGATTTACTTCCGCTTCGCTAGCGCCCTCAAGCGCTGGAGGGACGGCTCTACCTATCACCTCGCCCCGGTCTACACGCCGTACCACATCTACGGCTACTCGAGGCGCTCGCTCACCCGCCTCCTGGACCAGGAGGGCTTCCGGGTCACCAGCTACGATGCCCGGGTCGAGGCCTCCTCGACGGGCACCTCGGGCCTGCGCAAGCAGGTCGAAACCCTCATCTTCAAGACCGAGCGCCTGCTCAACGCCGGCTACTGCATGGACCTCGTCGCCCGGAAGACCACCCCATGATGCGCCTCGTCCTGCTGGCCGACGCCGGAAGCCCCCATACCGCCAAGTGGGCCCGCGAGTTCGCCAAGCGCGGCTGGGACGTCCACGTCATCTCCCTGCGCATGGGCGGCATCCCGGACGTCGAGGTGCATACCCTCCTGCCCATGCTGCCCGGCAAGCTCGGCTACCTCACGGTGGCCAAGCAGGTCAAGGAGCTCGTCTACTCCCTGCAGCCCGACATCCTGCACGCCCACTACGCCACCAGCTACGGCCTCCTGGGAGCCATGACGGAGTACCATCCCTTCGTGGTCTCGGTCTGGGGCAGTGACGTCTACGACTTCCCACGCCAGGGCCCCATCCAGAAGGCCCTCCTGAAGCGCAACCTCGCCAAGGCGGACGCCATCTCCTCGACTAGCCATGCCATGGCCCACGTCACCATGCGCTACGCCGGCGATGCCCCCATCGAGGTCATCCCCTTCGGTGTCGACCTCGGCGTCTTCACGCCCGGCGAGGAGCCCGAGATCCCGACCATCGGCTGCGCCAAGCTGCTGGAGCCCAAGTACGGCCAGGAGGTCCTGATCCGGGCCCTGCGGATCATCGTCGAGCGCGACCCCAACCGCCCCCTGCGCCTCATGCTCGCCGGCGACGGCTCCACCCGCAACCACCTCGAGACCCTCGCGCGCGACCTCGCCATGGCCAACCGAACCCACTTCCTCGGCCATGTCCCCCACGACGAGATCCCGCGCTTCATGCGCGGCCTCACCCTCTTCGCCATGCCCTCCGTCGAGGAGTCCGAGAGCTTCGGCGTGGCCGCCGTGGAAGCCGCCTCCTGCGGCTTGCCCGTCGTCGCGAGCTGGGTGGGAGGCATCGGGGAGGTCGTGCTGGATGAGGTGACCGGCCTGCTGGTCCCGCCGAACGATCCCGTGATGCTCGCCGACGCCCTCGAACGCCTCCTCGACGACGCCAGCCTCCGCGCCGAGATGGGCGCCAACGGCCGCGCCCTGGTCCGGAAAGCCTACGACTGGACCAAGAACGCCGACCAGATGGAAGCCCTCTACCACACGGTCATGGAGGCTCAACCCCACTCCGCGTATGACTATCTTATTGATTAACCACTACGCGGGCAGCCCCGCTCACGGCATGGAGCACCGCCCCTTCTACATGGCCCGCGAATGGGTCCGCCGCGGCCATGACGTCACCATTCTCGCCGCCACCCGCTCCCACCTGCGCACCCAGAATCCCGAAGCCGGCGAGCAGGTCATCGAGGGCATCCGCTACCGCTTCTTCGACACGCCTTCCTACCAGGGGAACGGCCTCGGCCGGATCCGCAACATGCTGGCCTTCGTGGGCGCCGTCTGGAAGGAAGCCGGACGCCTCGCCGTGGAGTTGAAACCCGATGCGGTGATCGCCTCGTCCACCTACCCTCTCGACATCTACCCGGCTCGCCGGATTGCGCGCGCTGCCAAGGCCCACGGGGCCAAGGCCCGCCTGATCTACGAGGTGCACGACCTCTGGCCCCTCTCTCCCATGGAGCTGGGCAACATCCCCGCCTGGCATCCCTTCATCGTGGGCATGCAGAAGGCCGAGAACGACGCCTATCGCTCGGCTGATCGCGTCGTCTCCATGCTTCCCAGGGCCGAGGCCCACATGCGCGCTCACGGCATGGCGCCTGAGAAGTTCGCGTACCTGCCCAACGGGATCGATGTCCCCGAATGGGAAGCCGCCACGGACGCGCTTCCCGAGGCCCATCGGGAGGTCCTGGCGCGGCTAAGAGCCCAGGGGCGGTTCATCGTGGGGTATGCGGGCTCGCACGGACTCTCCAATGCGCTTCATCACCTGATCGATGCCGCTCGTCTCCTCGAGGGGCTGCCGGTGACGCTGGTCCTGGTCGGTCAAGGCCCATCGAAGGATGCCTTGCAAAGCTCGGCAGCGGGGATGGATAATGTCGTGTTCCTGCCGCCTTTGCCCAAGGGGGGCGTTCCGGCTCTGCTGGAGGCCATGGATGCGTTGTTCCTCGGCTGGAACCGGGTGCCTCTGTACCGCTTCGGGATCAGCCCCAACAAGCTCATGGACTACATGATGGCTGCAAAGCCGGTGGTCCATTCGGTGGAGGCGGGCAACGATCCGGTGGCGGAGAGCGCCTGCGGCGTGTCGGTGCCTCCCGAGGACCCGGAGGCGATCGCCCAGGCCATCCGGACGCTGATGACCACGGACCCGGCGGAGCGCGCCGCCATGGGGGCGCGCGGCAGGGCCTTCGTGAGGGCGCATCACGACTACCGGATCCTGGCTGAGCGGTTCCTGGAGGTGATGGAGGCATGAGCGTGTCCGACGAGCAGAAACGCCTCGCGGAGGTCTACGGCGACCGCGCCCGCCGCCTGCCTCACGACTTCTACTCCCCCTTTCATCCCGGCAACCTCTTCATCCTGCAGGGCCGCGAGCGCGCCTTGCTGCGCATGCTCGCGCGCGCCGGCCTCTGCGACCTCTCCGAGACGCAGATTCTCGACCTCGGCTGCGGTGCGGGGGGCGACCTGCGCCGGATGCTCGACCTGGGCGCCCGACCCGAGCACCTGCACGGAGTGGACCTCCTCTCCGAGCGCCTGGAGCGGGCCCGTGCCCTCGCCCCGCACCTGCACTTCGAGTTGGCGGATGCCCAGCAGCTTCCCTTCGGGGAGGGAACGTTCGACCTGGTGATGCAGTCGACGGCCTTCAGCTCGATTGTCGATGCCGAGGTTCGGGCGCGGGTGGCCCAGGAGATGCTGCGCGTGCTGAAACCGGGCGGCTGCGTGCTTTGGTACGACATGCGCGTCACCGACCCCCGCAATCTGGACCTCGTTCCGATGACCGCCGCGGAAATCGCGCGCCTGTTCCCCGGCTGCGAGCGTCACCTGGAAGCCGTGACCCTGTTGCCGCCCCTGGCGCGTCGCCTGGCTCCCTCCGCGTGGGGCCTATGCGGTATGCTGGAGGCCATCCCCTTCCTGCGAAGCCACCTCGTCGGCGTCTTCCGCAAAGTGACGTAAGGGAAGGCCCGCTTGCAAACGCTACGCACGTCTCTCATGCGCCTGAGCGCCCCGATTCTCGACCTGCTGGCCGTCACCCTGGCCTACTGGCTCGCCTTCTGGCTGCGCTTCGAGGGAGTCGTGCACGTCGCGCATATCCACCAGTTCTGGCTCTTCTTCATGGCCATCCCGGTGCTGCGCGTCGCCAGCAACTCCGCCTGGGGGCTCTACCAGCATGTCTGGCGCTACCTGGGCGTTCGCGAGGCGATGGCCATCGCGATGTCCACCGGCACGGGCACCTTCGCCTTCGCGTTCCTGCTCTACCTCACGTCAAACGCCAGCTTCCCGCGCTCGATCGTCGCGATCGAGGCGGTCCTCAGCCTCGTCCTGATGGGCGGCTCGCGCTTCATGTTGCGCTACTGGCATGAGATGCAACCCGTCTCCCGGCACGGCCAGGGCACGCGGGTGCTGGTCATCGGAGCCGGTGACGCCGGCGAGATGCTCGTGCGCGAGATGCTGCGCCAGCCCGAGCGCGGCCTGCAGCCCGTGGGCTTCCTCGATGATCGTCCCGACAAGCGCGGCATGCGGATTCACGGCGTGCCGGTCGTGGGCGATCGCCAATCCGTCGCCGACGCCGTCTCCCGCCTCGCCGTCGACCTGATCGTCGTCGCCATGCCCTCGGCCCCCGCCAAGGAGCAGCGCGAGATCCTCAGGCTCTGCGCCGCCACCCCCGCCAAGGTCCAGATCGTCCCCGCCCTACAATCGATCATCACCGGCGAAGTCGCCATCAGCCACCTCCGCGACATCCAGATCGAGGACCTGCTCGGCCGCGACCCCGTCGTGATCGACTCCTCCCTGCTGGGATACCTCAAGGGCAAGCGCGTCATGGTCACCGGTGCCGGGGGCTCCATCGGCTCGGAGCTCTGCCGCCAGATCGTCACGCTCGGCGCCGAATCCCTGATCATGCTCGACCACCACGAGTACGCGGTCTACCGGATCGACCAGGAACTCCAGGCGCTCGCTCCCGAGTCCGTCCGCATCGTCCCCGTGGTCGCCGACGTCCGCGACGAGGGCCGCATCCGCCAGGTCATCGCCGCCCATCACCCCCAGCTCATCTTCCACGCCGCCGCCCACAAGCACGTCCCCCTCATGGAGACCAGCCCCGCCGAAGCCGCCCAGAACAACGTCCTGGGCACGCTTTGCGTTGCGACGGCCGCCTTGGATGCCGAAGTGGAGAGCTTCTTGCTGGTGTCGACGGACAAGGCGGTCCGTCCCAGCTCGACCATGGGCAAGACCAAGCGCCTGGCCGAGCTCGCCTTGCAAGACCTGGCCGGCCGTCATCCCGGCCGCACCAAGTTCCTGGCCGTGCGCTTCGGCAACGTGCTCGGCAGCCGGGGCTCGGTGGTGCCCCTCTTCAGCAGCCAGATCGCCAAGGGCGGCCCCCTCACCGTCACCCATGCCGAGATGACCCGCTACTTCATGACCATCCCCGAGGCCGTCACCCTCGTCCTGCAAACCGGCGCGCTGGGCCGCTCAGGGGAGGTCCTGATGCTCGACATGGGCGAACCCGTCCGGATTCTGGACCTCGCCCGCAACATGATCAAGCTCTCGGGCCTCAGAGAGGAAGACATCGAGATCGTCTTCACCGGCATGCGCCCCGGCGAGAAGCTTTACGAGGAGCTGCTCGTCACCACCGAAGGGACCCGCCCCACCGAGCACCCGCAGGTTTTCGCCGCCCGCTCTCCCAACCCCCCTGACCCTCGCTGGTGGAGCGGAGTGGTGACGAGGCTGCGCGAAGCGGTCGCATGCCACTCGGACGAGGCGGTCCGCAACCTTTTGGACGGGGCGATCGCCCACGACCAGGCCCGCCCCAGCACCCAAGATCTCACCCGCGCCGTTCCCCAGGAGGGTTCCCTGTGACCGAGTCCAATCGCTACATCCCCTACGCCCTTCCCCTGATCGGAGACGAGGAAGTCCAGGCCGTCACCGAGGTCCTGCGCTCGGACTGGATCACCACCGGCCCCAAGACCAAGCAGTTCGAGGCCGACTTCGCCGCCTTCGTGGACGCCCCCCACGCCGTGGCCCTCAATTCCTGCACCGCCGCTTTGCACCTGGCTCTCTTGGCCGCGGGCGTCGGCCCCGGCGACGAGGTCATCACCACGCCGTTGACCTTCTGCGCGACGGTCAACACCATCCTCCACGTGGGAGCGAAACCCGTCCTCGCCGACATCGACCCCGTGACCCTCTGTCTCAGCCCCGAGGCCGCGGCAGCCAAGATCACCCCCCGCACCAAGGCCATCGTCCCGGTCCACTACGCCGGCCACCCGGCCGACATGGATGCCTTCCTGGCCCTGGCCCGCGAGCACGGCCTCGCGATCATCGAGGACGCCGCCCACGCTGCCGGAACGTCGTATCGCGGCCGCAAGGTCGGCGCCATCGGCGATTACACCGCCTTCTCCTTCTACGCCACCAAAAACCTCACCACCGCTGAAGGCGGCATGCTGACCACGCCGCACGCCGACGCCTCCGACCGGATCCGCGTGCTGGGCCTGCACGGCATCTCGCGCGACGCGTGGAAGCGCTACACGGCCGCGGGTTCCTGGTACTACGAGGTGCAAGAGGCCGGCTACAAGTACAACATGACCGACATGGCCGCGGCCCTGGGCCTCGCGCAGCTCGCGCGCTTCGACGCCATGCAGGCCGTCCGCCGGCAGTATGTCGAGCGCTACAATCAGGCCTTCGACTCGGACCCGGCCATCCAGCTGCCGCCCACGGCCGATGAAGCCAGGGGCGACGTCCACGCCTGGCACCTCTACGTGATTCGCCTCAACCTCGAGGCCGTGACGATCGACCGCGACGGCCTGATCGATGCGCTCAAGGAGGCCGGAGTCGGCACCTCAGTGCACTTCATCCCCATCACGCATCACCCCTTCTACCAGCAGACCCTCGGCGTCTCGCCTGCAGACACCCCCGTCGCGACTGAGACCTACTCCCGCATGCTCTCCCTGCCGCTCTACCCCAAGATGACCCCCGACGACATCGAAGAGGTCATCGCGCGGACGAAGGCCATTCTGGAGCGCCACCGCCGGTGAGCTTCAAGCCCTACCTCCCCCTGAAACGCGCAGCGGACGTCGTCTTCGCGCTATTGCTGGGACTGTTGCTCTTGCCCTTGCTGATCGTCGTGGCGATCGCCATCCGCCTCGAATCCCAGGGGCCCGCCATCTTCCGGCAGGTGCGCATGGGCCGCGGCGACAAGCCCTTCACCATCTACAAGTTTCGCTCGATGGTGGCCAACGCTCCCAAGCTCGGCCCCGAGCTGACGGAGCGCAACGACCCCCGGATCACCCGCCTCGGGGCCCTGCTGCGCCGTACCTCGGTGGACGAGTTCCCGCAGCTCTGGAACATCCTCAAGGGCGACATGAGCTTCATCGGGCCGCGCCCGGAGGTGCCTTCCATCGTCGAGACCGACTGGACTGCCGACGACCGTGAGCGCGTGCTCTCCGTTCGCCCTGGCTTGACCGGCTGGGCCCAGATCCACGGCCGGGACGACCTGGACATCCCCACCAAGCTCCGCTACGACCGGGAATACGCCGAGCGCGTCTCGCTGGCGCTCGACCTCACGATCCTGTGGCGAACCCCCTGGATCCTGCTCACCGGCCAGGGCATCAAGTAGCGGCGTCCCTGCCGCTGCCTTTGGCCATGTTGGCCATACGGGCACCACGCACCGCGCCCTTACGATGATGCCGGGTCTCTCTGGGACGCGAGTGATTGGAGCGAACCATGCCGCAGACCGGTCGGTCGGAACACGCCCCTGCGGAGCGGGTTCGCGAGGTGATCGTCGTCGGGGGCGGGCTCGCGGGCCTCTCCGCGGCCATCTACCTCGGGCGCGCGATGCGCGACACCCTGCTCATCGACTCGGGCCACTCCATGGCCATCTGGGAGCCCGACGTCCAGAACTACCTCGGCTTCCCGGAGGGCGTCTCGGGTTCGGAGCTGCTCGAGCGGGGGCGGCGGCAGGTCGCTCACTACGGCGCCGAGTGCCGCGAGGATGACGTCCTCTCCGTCGAGATCCATCCCGCCGGCTTCGCGGTCGTGACCGAGCAGGCCCGCTTCGTGGCCCGGCGCCTGCTGCTGGCGACCGGCATCACCCACGTTCCCCCGGACATCCCGGAGGTCAAACCCTGCCTCGGGCGCAGCATGTTCTTCTGCAAGGACTGCGACGCCTACCGGGTGCAGGGCAAGCAGATCGCCATCTTCGGCCACAACGACGAGGCGGTGGACTACGCGCTCGGCATGCTGCACTACAGCGCGGCGGTCATGGTGGTGACCAATGGCCACTCCCCGCTCTGGAGCGATCGCCACGGTGCCTGGCTGCAGGAGTACGAGATCCCCCTCTTCACCGGTCGCATCGCCCACGTGGAGCATGACGACGGCCAACTCCTGGCCCTGGGCTTCGAGGGCGGGCGCCGGGTCGCGACGGACATCCTCTTCGCCGTCCAGGGCGACCTCTACCATAACCGCCTGGCCCGCATGCTCGACGCCGAGGTGGATGCCGAGGGTCAGGTGCGCGTGGATCCCGACGGCCAGACCAGCGTGAGGGGTCTCTACGCCGCGGGCTGCCTGACCCCCGCCAACTGCCAGATGATCGTGGCGGCCGGCCAGGGCGCCATCGCGGGGCAAGCCATCAACCGGGACCTCTTCGACGAGGAATTGCGTCTCGGCAAGCTGCGCCGCATCCGCCGCGTCCAGCTGCAGGCGGAGCCGACCCTGCCCGAGCTCCTCGACTGAGGGAAGCGTTGGGCGTGAATTAGCCCTGATCGCCGATTGGCATCCGCCTCCGTCCCGGCTATCCTGAGCCCGCGACCCCCCTGCACACGCATCGCGAGGAGGAGTGGATGAAAGCCGTCGTATTTCGAGGAGTGGGAGACATCCGGCTCGAGGACGTCCCGGAACCCCGGATCAAGGAGCCGACCGACGCCGTCGTGCGCCTGACCGCGAGCGCCATCTGCGGAACCGACCTGCACATGGTGCGCGGCACCATGTCCGGCATGCAACCCGGCACCATCCTGGGCCACGAGGGGGTGGGCATCGTCGAGGCGCTCGGCTCCGACGTCCGTAACCTCTCGGTCGGCGATCGCGTCGTCATCCCCTCCACGATCTGCTGCGGCTACTGCTCCTACTGCCGCGCGGGCTACACGGCCCAGTGCGACAACGCCAACCCCAATGGCCCTTCGGCCGGCACCGCCTTCTATGGCGGTCCCGCCGAGTCAGGGCCGTTCGACGGCATGCAGGCCGAGAAGGTCCGGGTGCCCTTCGCCAGCGCCAACCTCGTGAAGCTTCCCGACGCCATCACCGACGAGCAGGCCATCCTGCTGTCGGATATCTTCCCCACGGGCTACTTCGGGGCGGACATCGCCGAGATCACGCCCGGGAATACCGTGGCGGTCTTCGGCTGCGGGCCGGTGGGGCAGATGGCGATCGCCTCCGCCAAGCTCATGGGCGCGGGCCGCGTCTTCGCCATCGACTGCATCCCGTCTCGCCTCGACATGGCCCGCGCGCAGGGAGCCGAGGTCATCGACTACGAGCGGGAGAATCCCGTCGAGGCCCTCAAGCGCCTGACCGGCGGCATCGGAGTCGACCGCGTCATCGACGCGGTCGGGGTGGATGCCAACCACGCGCACCAGGGCCCCGCCGCCGAGGAGGCCCGCCAGCTCGAAAAGATCTACCGCCAAGAACTCGAGCAGATCGCGCCGGAGGCCAAGCCCCAGGGAGACAACTGGCATCCCGGGGACGCCCCGTCCCAGACGCTCTTCTGGGCCGTCGACGCCCTTTGCAAGGCCGGCACGCTCTCGATCATCGGGGTCTATCCCAAGGCCGTCCAGCGCTTCCCCATCGGCGCGGCGATGATGAAGAACCTCACGCTCCAGATGGGCAACTGCAACCACCGCAAGTACCTGCCGGAGCTGATCGAGCTGGTGCGGACCGGGGCCATCGATCCCAGCACGATCCTCACGCAGAAAAAGCCCCTCGGGACCGTCATCGAGGCCTTCCAGGAATTCGACAGGCGCTCTTCGGACTGGATCAAGGTGGAGCTCAAGCCCACCTCGGTCTGAATCGCCTTCCCTCACGCGCCAGGGCGCCTGGTGACCCGGGGAGCCGGAGGCAGAAAGCCCTCCGGCTCCTCGCCATGCGGCTTGCCGTCCAGCGGGCCATGGGCCACCATGAAGCAGCCCCCCGACTCGCGAGGAGGACCCCCCATGACCCTTAATTCCCGCCAGCAAGCCGATTACCTGGTTCGCGACCTCTTCCGGGAGCGCCACGGCATCGACGTCCCGTACGAGCCGCACCAGGAGCTGAAAGGCCACCGCATCGCCACCACCATGAAGGCCCTCGCCCAGCTGGGCTTCACGGCCGAGGAGCAGGACCGCTACCTGAAGCAGTACATGAACTTCTGGGACGACGCCACCTACGCCGGCCTCGCGCGTTACCTCGCCAACGTCCTGGCCCGGAGACCCGGCTAATCGTCCTGCCCCTTAATACAAGCTTAACTTCGTTTTATCTTGGTCTTGGTGAGGTGAAATCATGGGTAAGGCGATATGTAAAAGAGATTAATACATGACGCCTTTCGATGAGGACCCCATGACGCGCAAGCTTCTTCCACTGGCCCTGATGGCCGCCGTCCTGGCTGGCTGCGGGGCGCCCGCGCCGCAACCTCTCACGCCAACTTCCCCACCGCAGACCCTCTCGGCCCGCGATCTCAACCTGGTCAAGTCGGCCATCAAGCAGGTCGTGAGCCGCGAGTTCACCAAGCTCGACACCAACCATGACAAGCGACTGACCAAGCAAGAGCTCTCCAAGAAAAGCCCCTTGTTCCTGGTTCTCTTTCAGACCGTCGACCTCGACATGGATGGCTACGTCACCTACGACGAGTTCTTGAACCGGATGGCCAACAACATGGAGGTCGTCTCCCGGCTCCTCTTCGCCATCATGGATAGCAATGACGATGGTCAGGTCACCCCGGCGGACCTCAGCAAGTACCTGATCGCCCTTTTTGATGCCAACAACGACCGGATCGTCAGCTTTGACGAGTTCCAGCGGTTCATCACCAGCCCCGCGATGATCAATACCCCGTGGTAGTGCGCCCCCCGAATCAACGGAGCCTTCAACGCATGCGAAATCGGATCAGCCTCCTTTTGGTAACGACTTTCCTGGCCAGCAGCCTGACCGGGTGCGGTCAGCTCGTTCAATCCCCCTTGAACCCCATGGCGGCCTCCGAGGTCGAGGCCGCCAGCCAGAAGTCCGATGCCCTGGCCCGTGAGTTCGCTCTCCAGGTCCAGAAGCGCTTCGACGGCATGGTCAGCACCCGCGGGTCGGTCGTCACCCTGCGCTACCAGCTCATGGCCCCGTCGGTCTACGACTTCAGCAAGACCCCGAAGTCCGGCCTGGTGAAGATCAGCACCAAGGACTACGAAGTCGAGATGCCGCTGGCCAAGGTGATGCAGCAGGGCGAGATCGATGCCCTGCCCGCCCTGGTCATTCCCATCGCCATCGAGGTGGCCCTGGGCGCGGCCAAGGGGCTCTCGGTCTACTGGCTCACCCACCGCGGCGAGAAGTTCAACAAGCAGGAGGCCATCAAGGCGACGGCCGTCGGCATGCTGGCCTCTCTCATTCCCTTCGTGGGCAACATCCCGGTCCTCGATCAGGTCTTCCCCCTCGCCGTGAGCGTGCTCTCGGCCTCCAAGACCCTTCACTACAAGGATATCGCCGAGGCGGCCCTGGGATTGGTCGACGAGATCGTGATCGTC
This sequence comes from Candidatus Sericytochromatia bacterium, assembly GCA_036676455.1. Lineage (GTDB taxonomy): Bacteria > Cyanobacteriota > Sericytochromatia > S15B-MN24 > UBA4093 > UBA4093. Next base: position 8,968 of record JAKFCW010000150.1, on the reverse strand, counting down.
ATCTCGCAGCTCAAGTGGAAGAAGAAGTAGCCAGAAGCCAAGCCAGAAGGGGCCGGAGTCATCCGGCCCCTTCTGGCTTGAGTGGAGGGTGGCGGCTACATCCGCGTGATCAGCGACGAGCGCGAGAACGTCTTGATGGCGACCGTGACGATCACGGCGTCCACGATCCAGATGACGGCGCCCAGCAGCATGGTCAGGCCGACCCCCAGGAAGAGCGCGCCCGAGATCTGGCTGATCACGAGGGCCACCACCAGGATGACGGATAGCCCGGAGAGCTGGTTGGCCTCCATGAAGGTGTTGACCTTCGAGGAGATGAGCACGGTGAGGCCGAGCCCCATGACGGCGACGGCCGGGGTGACCCAGAGCATCAGGGGCCACCAGGTGGCCGTCGGGAACCAGACTCGGCCCACCAAGGGCCAGCTCGCCGCGTTGACGACCACGGCGTAGAGGGCGAAGCTGATCCAGGACAGGGCCACTGCGGGGAGCACGGCGGCCAGCATCTTGCCGTAGAGCAGCTCCCCGTCGCTGGCTGGCGTGTAAAGCAAGGCCTCCAGGGTCTTGCGCTCCTTCTCGCCGGCGAAAGAGTTGGCTCCGATCAGGCTCGCGATCATGATGGGGATGGCCAGCAGCATCGGAGCGAAGAGCGTGCTGACCATCAGCAGGCTGATCTGCTGGGCAGGCGGCAACGGAGCGATGACGTCGGCAAGGCCGACGGGCAACTGGCCCATCAGGCGGGGGAGCAGGTCGTCCGGGATGTTCATCCGGTTCTGGGGGACGCGCGTCGGCAGGACGAGCAGCAGCACCGGCAGGACGATCACGAGGATAAGGGGAAGCAGGATCACGGGCGCCCAGACCGAGCGATTGGCGAAGACCTCCTTGAGGTCCTTGCGGGCGATCGCCCAGATGCTACGCCAGTTCATGAGGAGCCTCCGATCGATGCTGCAGCGTGAAGTAGATGGCTTCCAGCGACGGGGTGAGCGGGCTGACCCTGACGATCCGGCCGCCGGACTGCACGGCGGCCTCCACCATGTCCGCGATCTCGGCGCGGGCGCGCACGGCGATCCGGAGGATCTGCCCGTCGCGCTCGCCCGGCAAGGCGGAGGGAATGGCGCCGTCGAATTCCAGCTCGACGCGCAGCGCGTCGTCGACGCGGCGCTCGAGGTCGGCCTTGGTGCCGGCCGCCAGGATCCGGCCCTGGCTGAAGAAGGCGAAGCGATCGCAGACGCGCTCGGCCTCGGTGAGACGGTGGGTGCAGAGGAAGACCGTGTGCCCCTGGCGCTTGAGGTCGAGGATCAGGGCATTGATCTGTTCGGCGGCCTCGGGATCGAGCCCGGAGGTGGGTTCGTCGAGGAAGAGGACGGGAGGCTCGTGGAGGATGGCGCGGGCGATCGCGAGGCGCTGCTTCATGCCCTTGCTGAGGCCTCCGGCCTTGTCGCGCATGCGCGAATCGAGCCCCATGCGCTCGAGCACCCGCTTGATGCGTCCAGGGAGGTCGTGGGAAGCGATCCCGTAGAGGGTGCCGTAGAACTCGAGGTTGTCGTAGACCGAGAGCCCTTCGTTGAGGGAGGGGGATTCCGTGAGGACTCCGGTGCGCCGGCGGACCTGGTCGCCCTGCGTCACCGGATCCAGCCCGAGGACGCGCATCTCGCCGGCATCCGGGGTGATGAGGCCGTTCAGGAGGCGGACGGTGGTGGTCTTTCCGGAGCCGTTGGGTCCCAGGATGCCGAAGACCTCGCCGGCTTTGACGTCGAGCGAGATCCCGTCCACGGCGAGGCGCCCGTCGAAGGACCGGCGCAGCCCTTTGGCCGTGATGGCGGGCTCTGTAAGGGGGAGAGAGGGAGGCATGGCTACTCCTTGAGGCGATGCGGCGTGACGAGCCTTTGCTGATCTTAGCCCCGAAGGCGCCTCCGGCCAACCCCCTGCTTCCTGGAAGGCAATTGGCTTGTCATCCGGGCGATCCTTCGCTTGAATGAAAGTAGGAGAAGGGAGACGGCTGGGGTATAAGCCCTTTTACCGTGATCGCGTTGAGAGGCCTTTCCCGAAAGGAGGCTTGGTGCAATCCCAGTTCAGCATGACGTTCTTGGGTGTCGGTGGTGGCTTGACCCCTGAGTTCGGCAATAACAACGTCCTCGTCGAGGGCCAGGAGCCGGACGCCGTCCTGCTCTTGGACTGTGGCTACACCACGCCCCCGAAGCTCCTCGAGATGGGGCGGCTGGGCGAGATCAAGCACATCGTCATCACCCACGTGCATGCGGACCATGTCGGGGGGCTCGAGGTGGTCGGCCACCTGAGCCGCTTCATCACCAAGCAGCGCCCGCATCTCTACGTGCACGCCTCTCTGATGGACGAACTCTGGGAGGGCTCGTTGCGCGGAGGCATGGCCCGCACGCAGGATCGCGAAGGCGAGCCGGCCACCCTGGGCCTGGCGGATTTCTTCGAGGTGCATGTGCTGGGCGAGGAGGAGCCGGTGATCGCCATCGCGGGGCTGCCGCCCGTGACCCTGCGCCCTACCCTGCATGTGAAGGGAAAGCCGGCGTTCAGTGTCTTTCTCGGGGAGCGGGTCTATTACTCGTCGGACACCCAGCTCCTCCCGCCGGGCGAGAGCCCGAGCGGAGCGCCGCTGGAGGCGATTTTCCAGGATTGCCAGCTGGTGGGGGGCTCATCGAACGTGCATACCCCCCTGGAGCAGCTCGATCGGGAGTTGCCTCCCGATCGTAAGCGGATCACGCATTTGATGCACTACAGCCATGGCTGGGACGCAATCGACCTGAAAGCCATGGGCTTCGCGGAGTTCGTGCGTCCCCTGCAGCGCTACGACTTCAAGGCCTAGCGCCCGCAGTGGTTGGCTCTAGTGAGCCTGGGGGTCCACCTCGTCGTGCTGCTTGTCGGCCTTCAGGGCGTAGGAGCCGAAGCCGACGGTGAAGGCGGTCACGAGGAAGAAGATCGTGATCATGGTGTAAAGGATGCCGAGGTCTTCAGGACCGGGATGCATGGAACGTCCTCCTTGAAAGAGCGGAAGCAAAGTCAAGCGCATTATACCCCAGCCGACGGCGTGAGATCACCCGCTGGGCGGATTCGTCCCCCGCAAGCCTTGAACTTCGGGGGCGCTTCAGGAATAATGAAGCTCTTACCGGTCACGGAAGATTAGCTCAGCGGTTAGAGCAGGGGACTCATAATCCCTTGGTCCAGGGTTCGAATCCCTGATCTTCCACTCACGCAAGAAGCGGCTCTCGGCGGTTTTGCCGAGAGCCGCTTCTTTCTCATCTCAGGGAGGCTCTGCCGTCAGGCGTTACCGCTTGCCGCTGCGAGCGGGGGCCTTCGGCCCGGGAGTGGGAAGCTCCAAAGGCTCGAGTTCGGGCTCGACGTCCGGGTCGGAGACGTGAGGGCGTGGGCCGACGAAACCCCATTCCCCGTCCCGAACGTCGACGAAGAAGCCATTGCCCTCGGCTTTGCGGAGTTCGACCCGACCGGTGACCCAAACCTGATCCCCTTTCGAGACATGAGTGACCAGGGACTCGCCGCGGCTCCCCCAGACGTCCACCCGGAAGATGTCCGAGTCGGGATACGGGGCATCCTTGCGCTTGTAGGGGCGGTTCACGGAAACCGGGACGGTGGCGACCACCCGATCGCCGAGGGTTCTGAGCTCGGGGTCGGCGATGACGCGCCCCGTGAGACAGATCCGATTCATGGCTACCTCCTTGTGATTCGCAAGCGGGACTGGGGGCTTGAGTACCTTATGTGATATTTTTACGATAAATTGTAATTTATGTCAAAATTGGGAGGTGTCGTTTGATGTCCCCTTCAGAGGAAGGACTGTGCGTGATGACCATGCCGACAGCGGAAGACTCCCGCTCGCGTTCGGGAAAAGGGTCGAACTCGTGTTTTAATGGGGGTATGCGTGTAGAAACCGAACTCGAACCCCGTATCCACGACCTGTTGCGGCGCCATTGGGGCTACGACAGCTTCCTGCCCAACCAGGCCGAGGCCGTTCAGGCCGTGATGTCGCGGCGCGATTGCCTCGTCATCCTGCCCACGGGCGGCGGCAAATCCATGTGCTACCAGCTTCCCGCCTTGGCCATGGACGGCATGGCGGTGGTCGTCTCGCCCCTGCTGGCCCTCATGAAGGACCAGGTGGACGCCCTCGTCGCCAACGGCATCTCGGCCGTGACCCTCAACAGCACGCTTTCGACCGACGAGCGGCGCCGCGCGCACCAGGCCATTCGCGACGGCCAGGTCAAGCTGCTTTACCTCTCGCCGGAGCGCCTGGCGGCCCCGGATATCCACGACCTCTTGAAGAGCACGCCCATCAGCTTCTTCGCCGTGGACGAGGCCCACTGCGTCAGCCAGTGGGGGCATGAGTTCCGCCCCGACTACCGCAACCTCGCCAAGCTCCGCGAGTGGTTCCCGGACAAGGGCATCCACGCCTACACCGCGACCGCCACGGAGGCCGTGCGCGAGGACATCACCCACCTCCTCGGCATGCACGACGCCCTCACGCTCGTGGGGAACTTCGATCGCCCCAACCTCCTCTACCGCGCCGCCTACCGCAAGGACCTGCTAACCCAGGTTCGCGAGGTGCTGGAGCGTCACAAGGGCGAGGCCGGCATCCTTTACTGCCTCCGTCGTGCCGACGTGGAGAGCCTCTGCGAGACCCTCCAGGGTCTGGGCTACAAGGCGCTTCCGTACCATGCGGGCCTCAGCGCCGAGACCCGCCGGCAGAATCAGGAAGCCTTCTCCACCGAGCGCGTGGACCTCATCGTGGCCACCGTCGCCTTCGGCATGGGCATCGACCGCTCCAACGTCCGATTCGTCATCCACACGGCCATGCCCAAGGCCATCGAGAACTACCAGCAGGAAGCCGGACGCGCGGGCCGCGATCGCCTCGACGCCGAATGTGTCCTCTTTTACGGCGCCGCCGACCCCATGGCCTGGCGCAAGCTGCAAGGCGAACCCCGCTCCGAGTACGACCGCCTCGCGCTCCACAAGGTCGACGAGATGTACCGCTTCTGCCGGACGCTCACCTGCCGTCACCGCTTCCTGGTCGCTTACTTCGGCCAGGATTTCGAGGGCGAGAACTGCGGCGCATGCGACGTCTGCCTCGGCGAGCATGCCGTGCTGCCCGACTCGCTGGTGATGGCCCAGAAGATCCTCTCCGGCGTGGCGCGGGTCAAGGAGCGCTTCGGCGCCCGCTACGTCGCGGAGGTCCTCAAGGGCTCCAAGACCGCCAAGCTGATCCAGAACGGCCACGACCAGCTCAGCACCTATGGCCTGCTGGCCGATCACACCTTGCCGGACATCGGAGACTGGATCGACCAGCTCATCGGGCTCGACTTCCTCGTGCGCGAGGGCGAGTACCAGACCCTGCGCCTGACCCCGGCCGGAAGGGCGCTCCTCAAGGGCGAGGCCTCCGTGCAACTCTCGATGCCGCGTCCGGCGGAGCGTAAGGCCCCGGCGTCGCGCGGCAAGTCCGAAGCCATCGCCCTCTCTCCGCAAGAGGAAAGCCTCTTCGAGGAGCTCCGTGCCTGGCGCCGGGCGATCGCCCAGGAACGCGGCCTCCCTCCGTACCTCATCCTGGGGGATGCGACCCTTCGCGAGCTCGCGCATCATCGCCCCGCGTCTGCCCAGGCCCTGCGCGGCATCAAGGGCATCGGCGAGGTCAAGGCCAGGGATCTCGGCGATCGCCTGCTCGACCTCATCCAGCGTCAAAGCGAGACGCTCGGCTTCAAGCCCGAGGAGGCGCCTGCCGCCGACCTGCTTCCCGAGACGCCCGCGCCCGCCGCTGAGCCTGCTCGCTCGAGCCGTCCCAACCCCCAGCGCGAGGCGGCCTTCGAGGCCTTCCGGGCCGGAAAGCCCCTGGACGAGGTGGCGACCCTCTCCGGCCGTGCCCTCAGCACCGTCGAAGGCTACCTTTTCGAGTTCATCCAGGAGGCGAACGTCACGCGCCCCGAGCCATGGCTCAGTCGCGCGACCTACGCCCGCGTGATCGAGGCTGCCGCCCGTCTGCAGGCCGAGCGTCTCAAGCCGATCTTCGAGGACCTGGGAGAACGGGTCTCCTACGGCGACATCCGCCTGGCCCTGGCGATCCGGGCAAACCAGCTCCATGAGGATGACGCCTGAGGCCCCTGCAGGAAATTTTTTGAGGTTGCGCTCGAAACGAAGGTGGTTTAAGGGTTACAATGGAGGGATCCCGCTTCCACGAGGTAACCATGGTCCTTTCACCTTGCAACAAGACCTGCCAGATAGACGGTGAGCGCATGCTCTGTATCGGCTGCTGGCGATCGCTGGATGAGATCGTCCAGTGGCTGGATTTGAACAGCGAGCAACGTCTTGCCGTCATCGCCCGCGCCGAGGGCCGCAAAGCCCTGGATGAGGTTGACGGAGGCGTCAACCCGACATAGACTGACGCTTTAGCCTCATGCCGTCATGTAATGGGAGCCCACCTGCCGTGATTGAAACCCCGCCCCAACCCAAAGTCGCCCGCGAACGCCGGAGCGCCCTTGCCTCCCTGCGCGCCGTCGGACGCCTGCTTTCCGGCAGCGCCTCCGTCTTGCTGGACGCGAAGCGCGGAAAGCTCACCCGCGAAATCGTCGATCAGCGCTGCGAGGTCCTGGGCAACGGTTGCCTCGAGGAGGCCCAGATCGACCTCGTGGTGACGGGGCTGGATCAGCTGGATCTCAGCAAGCCTTACCTCTTCATGTCCAATCACCAGAGCCTCTACGACATTCCGATTCTCTTCGCGGCCCTCAAGGGGCGGCTGCGGATGGTGGCCAAGAAGGAACTCTTCAGCGTTCCCATCTGGGGCCCCGCCCTGCAGGTCTCGGAGTTCATCAGCATCGACCGCAAGGATCGCTACAAGGCCGTGCAGAGCCTCAAGGAGGCCGCCCGGATCATGCAGAGCGGCATCAACGTCTGGATGGCGCCGGAAGGCACCCGCAGCCGGGACGGCAAGCTGCTTCCCTTCAAGAAGGGCGGCTTCATGCTCGCCCTCGAGACCGGCGCGCAGATCGTGCCGGTTGCCATCAGGGGCGCCGGGGCCGTGATCCCACCCAAGTCCTTCCGTCTGAGCCTGGGCCATCGCGTCGAAGTCGAGTTCGGCCAGCCCATCGACGCCTCCGCCTACGGGACCGAGAACAGAGACGCCCTGATGCGCGACGTCCGCGAGTGGATGGAGCCCCGGGTTAGCCGCTAGCCCGCGAAACCTTTGTAAAATCGAAGGCACCGCCTCCCCGAGGGGAAGCGGTGCCTTCATCTTGGGGCGTTACGCCGGCTGGGGAGTGCCGGTGAGTCGCTGCCGGATGACGTCGCAGAGGTGCTCGGCAATCCGGTGAATGAGAGCGGCTTCCTGACCCTCGACCATGACCCGGATCAGGGGTTCGGTGCCCGAGGCGCGGACCAGGATCCGGCCGGCGCCTGCGAGGGTCTCGGTCGCGGCCGCGATCTCGCGCTGGATCTCGGCGTCGTCCTGCCAGCCCTGGGTCGAGGCCACGCGAACGTTCAGGAGCACCTGGGGGAAGTCGGTCATCATGGCGGCCAGGTCGCGCAGCGGCTTGGCCGCCGCCTTGATTGCCGAGAGCACCCGAAGAGCCGAGATGAGGCCGTCGCCGGTGGTGTTGTCGTCGAGGAAGATGAGATGGCCGGACTGCTCGCCGCCGAGGCGGACGTCGCGCTTGAGCATCTCCTCGAGGACGTAGCGATCGCCCACCTTGGCGCGAACCAGCTCGCCGCCGAGTTCGCCGAGAGCCTGCTCGAAGCCCATGTTGCTCATGACCGTCGCCACCACCGCCGGGGAGGTGAAGCGGCCGGTGGAGAGGCCGTGCTTGAGGCAGATCAGCATCAGGTGGTCGCCGTCCACTTCGTTGCCGGCATGGTCCACCGCCAGCAGGCGGTCGGCGTCGCCATCGAAGGCCAGACCCAGGTCGAAGGAGTTGGTGACGACTTCGTGCTTGAGGATGTCGAGGTGCGTCGAGCCGCAGCCGTCGTTGATGTTGTCGCCGTCGGGCGCGTCGTGGAGGACCTTCACGTCGGCCCCGAGGCCACGCAGGACGAAGGGGGCGATCTCCGAGGCGGCGCCATGGCCGGTGTCTACGACGATCCGCAGGCCCTCGAGGCCTTCGGGGACCAGCTTGGAGACGTGATCGACGTAGGCCTCGACCAGGGAGAAGTCGTCGGTGATGGTCCCCAGCTCCTTGCCGGTGGGCCGGGGGAGGGTGTCGTCGTCGGCCAGGACGAGGGCCTCGATCTCGGCTTCGATCTCGTCGGGGAGCTTGAAGCCGTTGGCGTCGAAGAACTTGATGCCGTTGTCGGGGCTGGGGTTGTGGCTGGCGGAGATCATGACGCCCACGGCCGGCCGGACACCGGCGGGACGGGTGCCGCCCACGGTCGCGTTGCGGGTGAGCCAGGCCACGGTGGGGGTGGGGACGACGCCGAGACGCACGACGTTGACGCCCATCGAGCAGAAGCCGGCGGCGAGGGCCGCTTCGAGCATGGTGCCCGAGCGGCGGGTGTCACGGCCGATCAGGACCGTGGGTTGGCCCTCGGTGACGTGTGCCAGGAGGACGGCCGCTCCGCAGCGTCCGAGCTTGAAGGCCAGTTCCGGGGTGAGCTTGGCGTTGGCCAGGCCCCGCACGCCGTCAGTGCCGAAGAGTTTCCCCACCGTGTTTCCCTCCTATTGATGAGCCGCCGGTGCTTACCTTAGCCGCGGGCGTTAGACCTTACTCTCGACGCGGGAGCGATGCCAGTTCCAGGCCGTTTCGATGATGCGTTCGATGTCGGCGAACTCGGGCTTCCAGCCCAGTTCGGCGATCGCCTTGCCGGCCGACCCGATCAGAGCGGCGGGATCCCCGGCGCGCCGGGGGGCGACGTCGTAGGGCACCTTGCGGCCGGAGACCTTCTCGGTGGTCTCGATGATCTGCTTGACCGAGTAGCCGTTGCCGTTGCCCAGGTTATAGACGGCGGAGTCGCCGCCGGC
>JAKFCW010000149.1:0-11494 GCA_036676455.1 Candidatus Sericytochromatia bacterium | reverse complement strand
GAGTCGTAGTTGGGCGGAATGCTGTAACCCGGGTAGACGTGCGAGTCCACCCGTACCCACGGTCCCCCGGGGGGCACGTAGGCGTCGATGACGCCCGGCGAAGGACGGAAGCCCTTCTCGGGATCCTCGGCGTTGATCCGGCACTCGATCGCATGACCCTCGAAAGTCACCTGTTCCTGGGTCCGCGACAGGGGGGCGCCGGCGGCGATCCGGATCTGCTCCTGGACCAGGTCGAAGCGGGTGATCATCTCGGTGACCGGGTGCTCCACCTGGATCCGGGTGTTCATCTCCATGAAGTAGTAGTTGCCGTGCTTGTCGAGCAGGAACTCGACGGTTCCCACGCCCTCGTAGCCGATGAACTGGGCGGCGCGCACGGCGTCATGGCCCATCTTGGCGCGCAACTCAGGCGTCAGGCGGGGGCTGGGGGCCTCTTCGAGCAGCTTCTGGTGGCGCCGCTGGATCGAGCAGTCGCGCTCGCCCAGGTGGATGGCGTTCCCGCGCTGGTCCATGACGACCTGGATCTCGATGTGGCGGGGCTCCTCGAGGTACTTCTCGAGGTAGACCTCGCCGTTGCCGAACGACGCCAGGGCCTCGTTCTGCGCGAGCTCCATCTGCTCCTGGAACTGGCCGGCATGTTGCACGACGCGCATGCCCCGCCCGCCGCCGCCAGCGGCGGCCTTAATGATCACCGGGTAGCCCATCTCGGTGGCGAGACGCTCGGCCTCCTGGGGATCGGTGATCGGGCCGTCGGAGCCCGGAACCGTCGGCACGCCGGCGGCCTTCATGGTCTCCTTGGCCTTGATCTTGTCACCCATCCGCTCGATGACGTAGGGCGACGGCCCGATGAACTTCAGGCCGTGATCCTTGCAGATCTCGGCGAAGCGGGCGTTCTCGGAGAGGAAGCCGTACCCCGGATGCACCGCCTCGGCGCCCGAAAGCTCCGCGGCGGCGATCAGGTTGGGGATGTTGAGGTACGAGCGGTTCGAGGGGCCCGGCCCGATGCAGTAGGCCTCGTCGGCCAGCTTGACCGGAAGCGAGTCCCGGTCGGCCTCGGAGTAGACCACCACCGTCTTGATGCCCAGCTCCTCGCAAGCGCGCAGGACCCGCAGGGCGATCTCCCCGCGGTTGGCGATCAGGATCTTGCGAAACACCTAGACGATCTCCATCAGGGGCTGACCAAACTCGACCGGATCGCCGTTGTTGACGAAGATCTGCTTGATGACCCCGCCCACCTCGGCCTCGATCTCGTTCATGAGCTTCATGGCCTCGATGATGCAGACGATCCCGCCCGCCTCGACGCGGCCGCCGACCTCGACGTAAGGACCCGCGTCCGGGGACGGAGAGCGGTAGAAGGTGCCCACCATGGGGGAGCGAAGGATGGTGCCGGTGGGCTCGGCAGCAGCCGGCTTGGCGGCTTCCACGGGAGCCGCGGCGCTTACCTCGGCCTTGACCGGAGCGGGAGGCAGCGGCTGGGGCATGACCGGCATGGTGGCCGCGACCGGCACGGGCGCCGCCATCACGACCTCGGCCTTGCCGAGCTTCAGCTCGAAGTCGCCGGACTCCAGCTCGAACTTGCTGAGGTTGGACTTGTCAAAGAGCTCGACCAGCGAGCGAATGTCATCAATCGTCAGATCCACGTTCGTCAGCTCCTAGGCGCGGTCGAGGTATTCGCCGGTCCGGGTGTCGATCCGGATGACGTCGTCGACGTTCACGAAGAAGGGAACCTGGACCACGGCGCCGGTCTCGACGGTGGCGGGCTTGCCGCCGCCCGAGGCGGTGTCGCCCTTGACGCCGGGAGGCGTGTCGATGATCTTGAGCTCGACGAAGTTGGGGATGGACACGCCCACGATGTTGCCCTGGAAGTAGAGCAACTCGACCTTCATGTCCTCCTTGAGCCACTTGGTGGCGTCACCCAGCTTGCTCGCGGGCCCGGGGATGGTGTCGAAGGTCTCGAGGTCCATCAGGAAGTACTCGTCATCCGACGCGTACGTGTACTGCATTTCCTTCTTCTCGAGGTTGGCCTTGGCAAGCTTCTCGCCGGCGCGGAAGGTCTTTTCGACCACGCTGCCCGACTTGACGTTCTTGAGCTTGGTGCGGACGAAAGCAGCCCCCTTGCCGGGCTTGACGTGCTGGAACTCGACGACGTTCCAGGCGTCGCCATCGAGCTCGACCGTAGTGCCGGGGCGCAGATCGTTCGACGAAATCATGTTGTTTCCTCTTTTATGGGGGGCGGGCGACGGCAATCGTCGCAGGGTGCTTAACGGTGATTTAGGAAAATCCTAACACGATTTAGCAACCGGGAAAAGAGCCAGCGAGCGCCCTTCTAGGGCCGTCAAACGCTCGGGGCCCGCGTCCGAGACCAGGACGAGCTCCTCGAAGCGAACCCCGCCCCAGCCGCTCATGTAGGCCCCGGGCTCGATGGCGATCGCCATGCCGGCCTGCAGCACGCCGACCTCGCCCGCGCCAAGCCAGGGCTCCTCGTGCAAGGCCAGCCCCACCCCGTGGCCGAGCCCGAAGGGATTGGCCTCCCCCAGGCCGTGGCGCTCCATGACCCCCTGGACCGTCTTCGCGATCCGGGCGATCGGCAAGCCCGGGCGAATCAGCGCGATCGCCGCCTCCAGCGCCTCACGCACCGCCTCCAGCACCTGGGCCTGTCTCGCGTCGGGGCTTCCCACCACCACCGTGCGGGTCATGTCGGCATGATAGCCGCCCACCGTCGTCCCGCCATCCAGCAGAAGCAGGTCCCCCTTTGCGATCACCCGGTCCGTCGGCTCGGGATGCGCCAGGGCGGAACGCTCGCCCGATCCAACCAGCGTGGGAAAGCTGAGCATCCCACCGCCGTTGCGCCGCATGGCACCCTCGAATAGGGCCGCGACCTCGCGCTCGGTCATGCCTGGCGCCACGGCCTCCAGGGTCGCGACCATGGCTTCTGCCGTGATGCGACCGGCCCTGCGCAGGCATGCTTGCTCGGCCGGATCCTTGATCAGGCGCAACGCCTCGGTCTCCCCACCCGACGGCACCAGCCGAGCCGTCCCGTCCAGGAGGACTTCGAGCCTGCCATGGCTCCAGAACGAGAGCGCGCCGCTCTCGAAGCCCAGGCGCTTTGCCCCGGAGAGCCTGACGGCCTCTGCCGTCGCCTCCTCGTAGCCCGAGCCCATGACGTGCACGAGGCGGCAGGCGCTCTCACGGGCCGCCTGCTCGCGGTACCGCACGTCGACGATCAGGTAACAGGCCTCGCGGCTCACCAGCAAGCGCGCCAGGCTGCCCGTGAAGCCCGAAAGGTACCGGACGTTTTCCGGCTGGCTCACCAGCAACGCATCCAGGCCCGCCTCTGGCAGCGAGGCCTGGAGGCGGCGCAACCGGGACTCCCCATGAGGGTCTGGGTGAAGGACCATGCAAGCCTCCGCGCGAACCCCTCTCGATCCCAGCCTAGGGGATCGGATGCTGGCATGCCAGCGCAAGGTTCACAGCGGATTGGGTCGAGACGGCTGAACTACCGCTTACCCGCCAGCGAGAGCACGCCCAGGCGGTAGGAGTCGGGCCCGAAGCCGCTGATGACGCCGCGGACCACCGGGGAAAGGTACGAGTGGTGGCGGAACGGCTCGCGCGCGAAGACGTTGGAGAGGTGCACCTCCACCACCGGGGGCCGGATGGCGGCGATCGCGTCGCGCAGGGCCACCGACGTGTGGGTGTAGCCCCCCGCGTTCAGCACGATCCCCGTGACGCCTTCCGCCTCGGCACCATGCAACCAGTCGATCAGCACGCCCTCGTGGTTGGACTGCCGTGACTCCAGGGAGATTCCCAGCTCGCCGGCCAACGTCTGCAAGTCCGCGTCCACCTCCGCGAGGGTCCGCGCCCCGTAGACGTCCGGCTCGCGCCCTCCCAGCAGGTTCAGATTGGGACCGTGCAGCACCAGCACCTTCATCGCTTGGCCTCCTGGTAGAGCGAGCGCGCGTGCTCGCGAAGTTCGGAAAGGGAATCGCCGCCCAGCTTCTCCAGCAAGGCCTCGGCCAGCACCCAGCGGACCATGGCCTCGGCGACGACGCCCGCCGCCGGCACCGCGCAGACGTCCGAGCGCTCGAAGTGCGCCGCCACGGCCTCACCCGTGTCCAGGTAAACGGACGGAAGCGGGTGAATCAGCGTGGGGATGGGCTTCATAGCCGCCCGCAGGACGATCGGCTGGCCGTTCGAGATGCCTCCCTCGATGCCTCCGGCATGGTTGCTGGGGCGGCCGAAGCCCGGCACGAAGGGATCGTGCACCTCGGATCCGGGACGGCGCGCAGCCTCGAACCCCAGGCCGACCTCCACGCCCTTGATGGCCGGGATCGCCATCAACGCCTGCGCGAGGCGCCCATCGAGTCGCCTATCCCACTGCACGTAGCTGCCCAGGCCGACGGGAAGGCCGGTGGCGATCACCTCGACGACACCTCCCAACGTGTTTCCGGCCGAGCGCGTCCGATCGATCAGGGCCACCATCTCCGCGGAGGCCTGGAGATCCGCACAGCGAACCGGCGAGGCCTCTGCAGCCGCCTTGAGCGCCGGGTAGTCCGATTGGGGATCCTGCGCGGCCGCGACGCTCCCGGCAGCACAGTCCACATGTGACCTAGGTGCCGCCGCGACGCTCCCTATGGACAGCACGTGCGAGAAGATCTCGATCCCGAACTCCGCCAGCAGCACACCCGCCAGGGCGCCTACCGCCACGCGGGCGGTCGTCTCGCGGGCGCTCGAACGCTCGAGGACGTCCCGGACGTCCTCGTGGCGATACTTGCGCGCGCCGGCATAGTCGGCATGGCCCGGCCGGACCTTGGTGATGCGCTTGCTCGCGACGGCCTCCATGCGGGCCGCGTCCTCGGGATCCAGGGGTTCGGGAGACATGGAGAGCTGCCAGTTGGCAAAGTCCTTGTTCAGGACCTCCAGCGTGATGGGCGCGCCGGTCGTCAGGCCGTTGCGAACTCCCGAGCGAAAGTGCACGCGATCGGTCTCGATCTTCATGCGCTGGCCCCGTCCGTAGCCTAGCTGGCGCCTTGCGAGCTGAGCATCGATCGCATCGGCACTCAAGGGAACGCCGGCCGGGAAGCCCTCGACGATCGCCAGCTGGACCGGGCCATGGGACTCGCCTGCCGATAAAAAGCGCATCGTGCCTCTCCTTGTCGAAACCTCGCCAAGGAAGGGTAACAAACTAACTCTTCCGTGTCCACGGCATCCAGCGGCCCGCTCCCTCCCCCGTAGTAGAAGTCCACATGTAACGAGGAAGCGTTCTGGGTATGAATACCGTTAGCGACCTTTGGCTCTCAGCCTCGGTCGCTGAGATAGCCTTCGATCCGGAGTCAATGATGAGCGATAAGGACCGCGTTTCCCAGTTCCTCGGTGGCCTGAAGGGCCTCTTCTCTTGCGCCAAGGAATCCCCCCCGGCTCCCCAGCGGCAGACGGGGCCGCTCAAGAACGGTCCTGACGCCTTCATGAGGCAGGGGCGGCAGACGGCTCCTCTGGCCGGTCAGCCGACGACTCCCCTGCCGACGCCCGAGTTCAGCCCCGAGCAGCAGGTCGCGGAGTCCAAGAAGCGCATGGGGGTCATCATGACCTACATGAAGGACAAGAACGCCGTCCCCGAGTTCAAGGATCCCAAGTTCATCTACAAGATCATCTCGGACGAGCGCACCTACCAGACCGGGATGGTCACGGAGCTGGAAACCGAGCTGCGCTCCTACGTGATGAGCTGGGACGGAGATCGCGACGACCCGGAGTTCCTGGCTCGCAAGGAAGAGCTGGAGCAGCAGATTCAGGGCACGCGCAATCGCCTCACCCAGCTCTTCATGCTGCTCAAGCACATCACGGGGGTGAAGGGAAAGACCGGTGGGACCGGCTTCCTTCCCACCGACCTTGGCCTTTAACGAAGATCTAACACGCAGGCAATCAACAGTTACGCGCCGTTTAAGAAGGCCAGACCCGAGATTGTCACATATAAGACTTAACGACATCGCATCGCCCGCCGCCAGGAGGTAAATCATGGCCGACATGAAGGTCTCGTCCAAAGACGCTTACACCACGATCAAGAAGTTCGAGGCGGACGCGGCGCGTCAAGCGACCAAGGAAGGCGTGGACTACAAGGATGACAAGAAGGTCATCGAAAAGGACTCGCTGAAGGTGGCCCCCGGCCTCGAAAAGAAGTCCTCCGAGGAGCTGAACAAGCTCTACGAGACCTACAACACCGACGGCCAGGACGGTCTCACCGAGACCGAGTTCGACGCCCTCTTCAACTCCGTGGTCGGCGAGCAAGCGAGCACGACCGAGGCGAGCACGACCGAAGCGACCATCGAGAAGGACGGCCAGACCAAGACCGTCACGGTCAAGCCGGGCGACACCCTCTCCAAGATCGCCCGCGAGAACGGCGTCTCTCTCGCCGAACTGAAGGAAGCGAACCCCCACCTCTTCCAGGACGGCAAGGACGATGCGGGCAAGAAGCGCTCCTCGAGCGGCGGCCTGATCTACCCCGGTGACCAGGTCGTGATCCCCCAGAAACCGGCCCCCGAAGAAAAGCCCAAGACCGAGGAATCGGAAAAAACGGAAGAGAAGCCGAAGACCGAGAAGACCGAGAAGACCGAGGAAACCGGAAAGACCGAAGAGTCGGAGGAGTCCAAGCCCGAAGACGCCGTGGCGAAGGCCAAGGAGACCATCGACAGCGCCAAGATCAAGGAGATCACCCCCGCCGACCTCGAGCGCATGACCGCCGAGGACCTCCAGGCAATCATGGATCAGGACACCAAGACCGTCGGAGACGCGAAGGCCGCCCTGGAGCAGATCCCCGCGGACGATCCGCAGCGGGCCGACTACGAGAAGAAGGTCAAGGCGCTCGAGACGCAGTACAACGAGGCGTATGGCGTCGACGACAAGGTCAAGGTGGACGAGGGCATCGATGACAACGAAGCCCGCCGCATGGTCAGCGATCGCAAGCCCGAGGAGCTCGACAAGCTCGACATCGGCACCCGTCTCGGCCTGATCAAGGCCCTGGACAAGGGCGCCACCAGCTACGCCGAGTACCAGGCCATCGGCGACGTGGCCAAGTCGATTGCGCGCACCAACCCGGAGGCTCTCACCCCCGACGTGGTGAAGCAGATGGGCGACGACGGCATCCAGCAGTTCATGAAGGATCTCCCCGCCGAGCAACTCGACAAGCTGCCCGCCGAAACCCGCGGCGCGATGATCAAGCGGCTTGAAAAGGGCGAGACCACCCCGCAGGAGGACAAGCTGATCGGCGAGCTCGCCAGCTCGCTGGCCAAGACCAACCCCGAGGCACTGACCGCAGACATCGTGGCGTCCATGGACGACAACGGCGTCCGCGAGCTGATGGACCACCTCGACGCCGACGGGCTGAACAAGCTTCCCGCCGACACGCGCAAGGCCATGATCCAGCAGCTGGTCGACGGCGCCACCTCGGACGAAGAGGATGCCCTGATCGGGCGGATTGCCGCCTCGATCGCGGAAACCGACCCCGCGGCCCTCACCCCCGAGCTGATCCACGCGATGGATGACAACGGCGTCCGCGCGATGACAAAGGACATGTCCGTCGCAGACCTCAGCAAGCTGCCGCGCGCCGTCCTGGAAGCCATGCGCGAGGAGCTGCGGGCCGGCTGGACCACCGACAACGAGTACAAGCAGATCGACAAGATCACCCAGGCGCTGCCGAACGCCAAGTAAGCTGCGTCAAAAACAAGGAAGCCCGCCTCCGAGGAGGCGGGCTTCTTAGCTGGGGCGGCAGGGATCGAACCTGCGGATGTCGGATCCAAAGACCGATGCCTTACCACTTGGCTACGCCCCAGTGCACGAGGCAGTGCCCATTGTAGTCAGCCTCGGCGAGAGCTGTCAAGGGAATCGGGCCGCGTTGCGCCGGACGCGAGCCGTTAACTTAGTGTTCACTTACTTGGGTGTTAGCAATCCCTTAAAAGCTTAGCCCGGAGTTATTAGCGAGTTATCCATTCCTTTACCGATTCCTCCGTCACGCCCCCGATAACCCTCTTGTGAACGGTAGACCCCGCAAGGGACCCCAAGGATTTACGGAGGATCGGACGATGGCTATTCAGAACACCAACCCCGCCCTGAACGTGATGAACCAGGCGAAGACCATGCTTCCCGCCGCAAACCCCGAGAACATGGCCGGCATGCGGATGGCAGCCCCCGTCGTCCAGTCCTTCAAGGACCTCAAGATGGCGAAGGACGTCTTCCAGGGGTCGACCCAGATCGCCACCGCCGGCGCCCAGGGCATCGGCTCGACCATCGGTAACTCGGTCAAGGGTGCCTTCGGCGGGATGTTCCGCAACCTCCCCGGCCTGCTCAAGTCCAACTTCGTGGTCTCGGCCATCCTCTCCGGCGTGAGCAACCTCTATGAAATGGCCACCGGCAAGGTGAAGCCGCTGCAGGCCGCCGGCAACTTCGTGGCGGATACTGCCGCCTACACCGGCATCGGCGTCGCCGCGACCTCGGTGGGCGCGATGATCGGCTCGCTCATCCCCATCCCCGTGGTCGGCACCCTCCTCGGAGCCGGTGTCGGCGCCCTCGGCGGCCTGTTGCTCGGCAAGTTCTACGAGTCGAACATCCGTGACAAGTTCTCGGGAACCGTCCAGCAGGGCATCCAGAGCCTCATGACCTCGGCCCAGCAGGCGGGTCAGGCTCCCGCACCGGCTCCCCTTCCGGCTCCCGCGCAGCCCTAACTCCTCGAAAACTCCTACCGTTCACAAGGCCCCGGCGCTTGCCGGGGCCTCTTGCGTCGGAATGCGGGGGAGGCAAGGGGCGTAATCCTTACGGGTGGCCAACTCGGCAAATCCATGCCAAAATGAAAGCGCATCTTTTCAAGATGGGACGCGGCTTGCGCCAATTCAGAGGAGGATCTCACCCGACCATGGCAAACGTGGTATTCGATCGTGTGGTGAAGCGCTACGGGAACAATCCCCCCGTGATCAAGGAGTTGAATCTCCGGGTCGAGGACAAGGAGTTCCTGGTTCTGGTAGGTCCTTCGGGCTGCGGCAAGTCGACGGCTCTGCGCATGATCGCGGGCCTCGAGGAGATCTCGGGCGGGTTCCTGTCCATCGGCGACCAGGTGGTGAACGACGTTCACCCGAAGAACCGGGACATCGCGATGGTCTTCCAGAACTACGCGCTCTACCCGCACATGAGCAATTACGAGAACATGGCCTTCGCCTTGAAGCTTCGCAAGGTGCCCGCCGACGAGATCAAGCGCCGGGTCATGGACGCGGCCAAGAGCCTGGAAGTCGAGCACCTGCTGGAGCGCAAGCCCAAGGAGCTCTCGGGCGGTCAGCGCCAACGCATCGCGATCGGCCGCGCCATCGTGCGTGAGCCCAAGGTCTTCCTCATGGACGAGCCGCTCTCGAACCTCGACGCCAAGCTGCGCGTCTCGATGCGCGCCGAGATCAAGAAGCTGCACCAGCGCCTCCAGACCACCTTCGTCTACGTTACCCATGACCAGACCGAGGCCATGACCCTGGGCGATCGCATCGCCATCATGAAGGGCGGCGACCTCCAGCAGTGCGACACTCCGCACCAGGTCTACAACTATCCCGCCAACCTCTTCGTGGCCACCTTCATCGGCAGCCCCCAGATGAACCTCATGCACGGCACGCTCTCCCATGACGGGGACAGCGCGATCGTCACGGGCCCGGGCTTCCGCTTCGTCCTCCCCCGCAAGCCCGCGTACCGTGAAGGCGCCGTCGTCGTGGGCATCCGCCCCGAGCACCTCACCCTCGCCGAGGCGGGCGCGACCAACACGCTCACCTCCACCGTCGAGGTGACCGAGCCCATGGGCTTCGAGACCTACGTCTATCTGCAGAATCCCGCCGCAGGCAAGCAGGGCGAGAAGGGCTCCATCATCGCGCCTTCGGCGCCGGAGAGCGTGGCGGAACGGCCTATCGGCCTGAGTAAGGCGCTCATTGCGCGCGTCACCGAGGAAGCGACTCCGCGGGTCGGCGACACGCTCACCCTCACCACCGAATCCTCCAAGGTCCACCTCTTCGACCCCACGTCGGAGCTTCGGCTGGCCTAAAGTCCAATACAAAGAGCCCCCTCGCCGGACCGGCGAGGGGGCTCTTTGTATTGATTAGCCGCCGACGAGCTTCTGGAAGAAGCCCGAGACCTTCGCGCGGAGGTTCGACTCGTAAAGCCAGCCGAGGCCCACGCCCACCAGCGAACCGACCGCGAGGCCCGCGATCGAACCCAGGGGACCGGCGATAGACCCGACGGCTCCGCCGATGGCCGTGGCGGTGGCGCCGATGCCGGTGTAAGCGAGCGTGTCCGCCGCGATGTTGCCGGCCGCCTGGCGCCCGGTGACCCGGCCCTTGATCAGGTCGTAGCCGTTGGTCAGGACCGAGACGGCTCCCGAGATCAGGAAGTTGGACTTCAGGAGGCTGGGCAGCGAGGCGACCGCGTTGCCGAGCACGCCGCGAACACCGCTCATGGTGCCGCCCATCTGGCCGGCCAGACCGCTGCGCAGGTTCCAGAAGTTCTGGATCACCGGGGCACCGATCCGGACGCCGGCGCCAATCCCGTCGAGGGGCTGGCCGGGCACGGGGGCCGGAGCCGGCGTGGGCTTGGGAGCGGGAGTCGGGGCGGGGGTCGGAGTGGGCTTCGGAGCGGGGGTCGGTTTCGGCGCCGGCGCGGGGGCCGGAGTCGGCTTGGGGGCCGGAGTCGGCTTGGGGGCCGGAGTGGGCTTGGGGGCCGGGGCCGGGTTGCTCCGGGCCGGCATGGTCAGCACCTGACCGGGATAGATCAGGTTGGGATTCTTGATCTGAGCCTTGTTCAGCTCGTAGATCTCGCGCCAGCGGTTAGCATCACCCAGCTGCGTCTGCGCGATCTTGGAGAGCGAGTCGCCCTTGCGGACGGTGTACTTCCAGGTGACGCCGGGAGCTGGCTGAGGGGTCGGCTTGGGTGCGGGAGCAGGCGCAGGTGCCTTGCCCGGCATCTTGAGGATCATGCCGGGCGCGATCTGGTTGGGGTTGGAGCCGATCACGTCCTTGTTCAGGTCGTAGATCTCGCGCCAGCGGCTCGCATCGCCGAGCTGGTCCTGGGCAATCCGGGAAAGCGTATCGCCCTTGCGGACGGTGTAGTTGCCACCGGGCCCCACCTTCGGGGCCGGAGCCGGGGTCGGAGCGGGAGACTTGCTGTTGAGCTTGGCCTCGACGCCGCGGCGGACGCGGCCCCAGTCGAAGTTGTTGGAGGGGTCCGTCTTGCGGCCGCGGGGAAGCGCGATATCCTTGTGGCCGGTGAGGCGATCCATGGGGACGCCGTGCGCCTGCACGAGGTAGGCGACCAGGTCGACGATCGCGTCGTACTGCTTGTCGGTGTAGGGGTCGCGACCGTTGCCGACGTTGACGATCTCGATGCCGATCGAGAAGTCGTTGACGTCGCCCTTGCCCTTGAAAGAGGAGGTGCCGGCATGCCAGGCGCGCTTGGAGTCGGGGACCGACTGCACGATGGCGCCGTCCTTGCC
>JAKFCW010000148.1:0-17750 GCA_036676455.1 Candidatus Sericytochromatia bacterium | reverse complement strand
TCAACCGGCTCTTCGACGAGGGTATCCTGAGCGAGGAGCGCCGGGACGATCTCTTGAACTTCCCGTGGCATCATGACCTGGTCATCCACGAGGCGGGGGTCCCGCCGATCCACACGCAGGTCGACATTCTCGCCCAGCTTCCGGAGGACGTGAAGGAGCATCTCTGGTTGGTGCACACCAACCCCAAGAGCCTGCCCGAGGGTTCCAACCTCCGCATCGCGGCGACGGGCCTGGATCAGACGCTGGTCATCGAGGCGGACGCCCTTCCGACCAGTGACGCCATCGAGTTGTTGCAGGTGCTCTCCAAGGTCGACCTTTTCAAGGGGTTCACGGTGGACAAGGCCGCCGAGTTCCTCGGCATGGTCAAGAAAGTCAGCTTCAAGGCGGGTGAGCAGATCATTTCCAAGGGCACTCCGGGCGATCGCTTCTACATGATCGTCTCGGGCAAGGCCGCCATCCGGGACGGCCTGCATGACGTCAAGCACTATGGACCTTACGACTACTTCGGCGAGACGGCCATCATCCTGGACCAGCCACGCAACGCGGACGTCTTCGCCAGTACCGACCTGACGGCCCTGGCCATCGACCGGCATGACTTCCTGTACTTCGTGCGCGGCTCGGGCATCGTCGAGCTGCTGCGCCGCCTGGCGGCCGTTCGGTTGCTCGACTCCTGGGAGCTGCTGGATCGCATCGACTGCTTCGGCTCGCTGACGGCGACGCAGAAGACCATGCTGCAGACCCTCATGGTGGCCCAGACGTTCCAGCCGGGCGAGCTGCTGGCGACGGCCGGAGAGGCCCTGCGGGCATGTTTCCTCGTGGTCGAGGGAGAAGTCGAGATCCTGCTCGGCGACGCGGTCGTCGGCCGCGTGGAGGCGGGAAGCTTCCTCGGTGAGGTGAACCTCCTGTACGAATCGGGCAAGCTAGGAGTCACCTACCGGGCGCTAGGCGCCGTGAAGGCCTACCGCTTGCCGAAGCGCGACCTGGTCTGGTTCCTGAAGAAGAACCCGGGCGTCTACGTGCGGCTCGCGGCGCTGGCCCACGGAGCGTAGGCAACCTGAAAGCAAGTGGAGGCCCCGTCAGGTCAATCGACCTGACGGGGCCTTCGTCTTGATGAGGCGATCGCGCTAGCGACCCGCGAGCATCTGGGCGAAGGTCTTGGCGCCCGCATGCGGAGCGTAGGCCTTGACTTGGTGCAAGGCCACGATCTCGGCGTGGCGGGTGCTGAGGGCCTCTTCCAGCTTGGCGACCACGTGGTCGGCGTTGAAGAGATGCGTGGCGAAGACGGCCGCCTGCTTGCCCTCCAGCGAGGGGAGGTTGGCCACGAAGTGCAGGATCTCGCGCGAGGGAAACTGCGCGAAGAAGAGCTGGTACACCCAGGTCCCGACCACCAGCAGCTGGTAGTCCTCGACCTCCGCGGCCTCGCAGACGTGAACCGATTTGAGGGTAACGTCGTAGCCCTCGGTCTTGAGCTCATCGGCCACGGCCTTGGCGGTGGCCTCGGAGCGTCCGCCGATGCTGTCGTACACGATGAGGGCGCGTAGCGGGGTCTTGGCGTTCATGCCGTCTCCTCTCTGATCCCGAGGCAAGTTGACCTGGGGGCGTAGGGTCGCTTGCGTCACGGATGATTGTAAACATATTTTACATTCCAGGCAATCCCCTGTTAGACTGGACAACAGGAGGTGGCCATGTCGGAGAGAAAAGACCCGGACGCCAAGCGCACGGAGTGCGACTCGCTCGGCGAGCGCGAGGTCCCCGCCCATGCGCATTGGGGCATTCAGACCCAGCGCGCCGTGGAGAACTATCCCATCAGCGGCCAAACGCTGGGCTTCGAGATGATCCAGGCCTGCGCCACGATCAAGCTCGCCGCAGCCAAGGTTCATCGTGATCTCAGCCTCCTCGATCCCGAGTTAGCCGACGCCATCGTGCAGGCCGCCCGCGAGGTGAGAGAGGGGCGCTGGCACGACCACTTCGTCGTGGATGCGTTCCAGGCGGGGGCCGGCACGTCCTTCCACATGAACGTCAACGAGGTGATCGCCAACCGCGCCAACGAGATCCTGGGGCATCCCCGCGGATCCTACGCCCGGGTGCATCCCAACGATCACGTCAACAAGGGCCAGTCCACCAACGACGTCGTCCCGACCTCGATGCGCCTCGCCATGCTCGTCATGCTAACGGCCCTGCAAACGGAGCTTGCCGCGCTGGCGGCGAGTTTCAGGCACAAGGCTGTCGAGTTCGACGGCATCGTGAAATCCGGGCGCACCCACCTGCAAGACGCCGTGCCCGTGCGCCTGGGCCAGGAGTTCGGGGCCTACGCCCAGGCGATCGCCAAAGGACAGCGCCGGGTCGAGGCGGCCCGCGAGCCTTTGCTCGAGCTGGGAATCGGCGGCAGCGCGGCCGGCACGGGCCTCAACACCCACCCCGAGTACCGCACGCGCATGATCGCCGAACTCTCGACCCTGAGCGGGTTTCCGGTAAGGGCGGGCGAGGACCTCTTCGAGCTCATGCAGAGCATGACCCCCTTCGCCGATGTCTCAGCCGCCCTGCGCAACGTCGCCCTGGACGTCACCCGGATCGCCTCGGATCTGCGGCTACTCAGCTCCGGCCCGCGCACCGGCCTCGCCGAGATCACCCTGCCGGCCGTGCAACCCGGCTCGTCGATCATGCCGGGCAAGGTCAACCCCTCCATCCCCGAAATGGTCAACCAGGTTTGCTGGCACGTCATGGGGGCGGACACGGCCGTGGCCTACGCCGTCCAGGCGGGCCAGCTCGAACTCAACGTCATGATGCCGGTGATGGCCTACGAGCTGGTCTTCTCGAGCCGGATCCTGACCAACGCCATCAAGGCCTTCCGGGAGCGCTGCGTCGACGGCATTGTCGCAAATGAGGCCACTTGCCGCCACTTCGCCGAGCGAAGCCTGGGCCTGGCGACCGTCCTGAACCCGGTCATCGGGTACGCCAAGGCGGCGGAGGTGGCCAAGGAGGCCGTAGCAAGCGGTCGTAGCGTGGTGGAGGTCGTGAGAGAGCTTGGCCTGCTCACTCCAGAAGTGGAGCGGGCGCTGTCGCCCCGGGCGATGACGGAGCCCGGCACCCTCTAGCCGGCGCCTGCTACCAGAACTTGGCCTGGCCCCATCGGAAGGATCCCCGGTGCGCGCGCCCCTCTTCGGCGCGAACCTCGCAGCGCAGGGCATGCTCGGCTCCGATCAGGCGCGTGGCCATCACCGGCTCGGTCTCTTCAACCTCCGGCTCGCTCTCGCTGGGCTTGCGGCCGAAGACGCGCTGGCCGTAGCACTCGGGGCAAAGGGTTCGTCCCATCACGTTCTGGAAGAGCTTGGTGCATTGCGTGCAGTTCGATAGAGCCATGACTCTCCTCCTTGGCGAACTCCTGGTGATCTTATCGTCCACTCGCCTTCCAGTCTGAAGGGCGCTACCATGGTCGAATGATCGCCGATTCCTTCGTCAAGGCCCTGGAAGCCTTCAACCGTCGCGAGTTCTACCGCTGCCACGAGCTGCTCGAGAGCGTCTGGATTGGCGCCGCACCCCGCATGAAACCGTTTTACCAGGGCCTCATCCAGGTCGCCTGCGGCTACCACAAGCTGGATCAAGGATCGGTCGGTCCGGCCATCCGGCTCTTTCGGCGAGGACTGGCGAACTTGGCTCCGTGCTCGGATGCTCAGCCCCTGGCGCCTTTCATGCGAGAGGTGCTTGCCACCCTGATCGCCATCGAGCGCGATACCGGGGCCTTGGCGGAACTGCAGCCGCCACCGTGTCTACCGAACGCTCTCGCGTCGGTTGAGGTGGCCATCTGGCGCCTGTATAATACGAGCGGAGGGACCAACATGCTGATTACTCGCCGCTTCCGCTTTTCGGCTGCGCACCGCTATTACGACGAGTCGCTCTCTCCCGAGGAGAATCAGCGTCTCTTCGGCAAGTGCGCCGGTGCCCATGGCCACGGCCACAACTACGTTCTTGACGTCACCGTCCGGGGAGCGATCGATCCTCGGACCGGGATGATCGTCAACCTCAAGGATCTCAAGGCCGCCGTCGGGGCTCGTGTCATCGAGCGCTACGACTTCAAGCACCTGAACTTCGACGTGGACGACTTCAAGGGGACCCAGCCCACCTGCGAGCAGATTGCCGTCACCGTCTGGAACCTGCTCGACGGCCAGATTCCCGGCTGTGAGCTAGCCCGCCTTCGGGTCTACGAGTCCGACGAGCTCTTCGCCGAGTACGAGGGCCGCTAGGATGGCTCTCGTTCGCATGGGGCGGGTCTACCACTTCTCGGCGGCTCACCGTCTCCACAGCCCGTACCTCTCGGACGCCGAGAACACGGCGCTTTACCGGGACTGCAACAACCCCGGCGGCCACGGCCATAACTACGTCCTGGAGGTCATGGTCGAGGGCGAGATGGATCCCAGGCTCGGCATGGTCATGGACCTGGGCGAGCTGGATCGCCTCGTCAAGGAGCGCGTCCTGGACCGCCTGGATCACCAATTTATCGGTCAGCTGACCTGGGAGTCGACCCCTGATCAGGCCTTCATCTCGACTTCCGAGTCGGTCACCTTCGTCGTATGGTCCTGGCTGGAAGGATCGCTTCCCGCGAACGTCCGGCTGCACCACATCCACCTCGAAGAGACGCGGTCCAACTTCTTCGATTATCAGGGGGAAGATCACCCCGGGAGGGCATCGGCATGAGGGTCGCCATCGTCACGGGAGCCAGCCGCGGAATCGGCAGCGCCATCGCGCGGGTCCTGGCCGCGAAGGGGTGGCGGCTCGTGCTCGCTGCCCGGACTGCGGGTGAAATCGAGGCTTTGGCCGCCGAGCTGCCGGAGGCGATCGCCATCCCCACCGACGTCACGCGTCCCGACGACGTTCAGCGCCTCGTCGCAGCCGCGTCCGAGCGCTGGGGCCGGGTCGACGCCCTGATCAACAACGCGGGCGTCACCCATGTCTCGCCCTTCGAGCAGGTCTCGCCCGAGGTCTTCGACCGTCTGATGGCCGTCAACGTCAAGGGCCCGTTCCTGTGCATCCAGGCGGTGCTTCCGCTGATGCGCGCGCAGGGCTCCGGCGAGATCCTCAACGTGGTCTCCGTCGCCGCCAAGCGGGTATTCCCGGAGTGGAGCGCCTACTGCGCGTCCAAGTTCGCCCTCGACGGAATGGGTAAGGCCCTGGCTGAGGAGTTGAAGGGCACGGGGATCCGTGTGAGCGCCCTCTACCCCGGCGCCACGGATTCGCCCCTGTGGGACGTGGTCGGCCCCGACATCCCGCGCGGCGGCATGATGCGCCCCGAAGCCGTCGCCGAGGCCGTCGCCTTCATGCTCGACCAGCCCGCCTCGGCGCGCATCTCCGAGCTGGTCTTGGACCCGGCTGCCGGAGACGTCTAGTAAGGCTCCGTTGACGCGCGCCCACTTCGCGCTATGCTTCTGGCTATGAGCAGGTGCCCCGCGATGCGGGAGCACGGCGAGAGGAGGCATGCATGCCGGAGAATTCGCATCGGGATCCCGCAGACTCTGTCCCGGAAGCCCGACCGGCCCACCGCGGCTTGCTGACCTCGGATATTCCCGAGGAGTGGCGCGACGGGCGCTACGTCACGCTGACCGTGGGGGGTAAGGTGGACATGGCCGAGACCCACCCCACGGACGCGAATCCCGAAGCGCGCGGCTGACGCGCGAGCTGAACCCTAGCGCCCGCGGCTGTTGCGTAGCGCCTGCGGCTAAGCTGTGGGAATGCGAGCGTTAGCCGTGAGCCGCATGGATTGGGCCTGAATGCTCAAGCTCGCTGTCCTGCTGCAACGAAGATCGCTCTAGGGTGCGGCCTTCGGGGTGGGCAGCCATTCCCGGCTGGGAGCGGCTTGCTCGGACCCTTCTCCGGTGCGCAGCAAAGCCTGGCGGGTCAGCAGCGGCCCGATGGTCTCGAAGACCACGATGCCCCCCAGGGTGATGGGAAGCAGAGGGCCTGCCACGTCCGGGAACTTCGCCTGGATGATGGCCGCGATCCCGATGGCCATGCTGGCCTGCGGGACCAGGCCGAAGCCCATGTACTTCACGCTCGCGGGCCCAGCGCCCGCGGCCCAGGCTCCGAGGCTGCCGCCGGCGATCTTGCCGATGAGGCGGCCTCCCACGTAGGCCAATCCCAGCCATCCCAAGGAACCCAGCTCGGCCAGGTGCAGGCTGGCACCCGAGAGGGTGAAGAACATCACCAGCAGCGGGGCTTCCATCGCGCGCCCCTGCTCGAAGACCTGGTGCTTGAAGGGGTGGGTGTTCGCGACGACCGCACCGAAGGTCAGCATGACCAGCAGGATGGAGAGGTGAGCGGTCTCCGAGACGCCGGCACCGAGCATGATCAGGCCGATGGTGGGGATCTTCAGCGAGTCCCGGCCGAAACGGCTCATGGACCAGGCCCGCAGGCCGAAGCCCAGCGCGAGTCCCAGCGCCATCGATCCGCCGATTTCCAGGACGGGGCCTTGAATGAGCGTTACAGGGTCGGCGCCGCCGCTGCGCATGACGGAGACGACCGTCATCAGGGCACTGAAGAGCACGATTTCCACGAGGCCGTTGAGCGCCACCACGGCGAGCAGCGACTTGACCAGCTCCCCCTTGCCGCGGAGCTCTCGGATGACCGAGAGGGTCGCGGCAGGATCCGTGGTGCCCGCGATGGCACCCAGCATCAGAGCGACCTCGATGCTGGCGCCTGCGAGGCGTGCAAGCACCGTGACGATGGCCATGGTGACGACGGATTGCATGACTGTCAGGGTGAGGAAGCGTTTGCCCATCTTTCTCAGCTCGTTGAGGCGGAACTCCTCACCGAGCAGGAAGAAGATGATGGCGAGGCAGAAGGCCCCGAGGGGCTTCAGGGCGGTGATCGCCTCCTCTCCGACGAGGTGAAGCATGGACGGGCCGACGATGACGCCTGCGATCAGGTAGCCGGTCACGGCGGGCAGGCCGATTCGCTTGAGGAAGCGCGAGCCGAAGAACCCGATGAGGATGAGCAGTCCGAGCGAGAGTAGGATCACAGGCGCTCTCCTCGGGTCGCAGTTGGCTTGTCACCTTGATAGCACCGGTAGTTGCCGACCTTCCAGCTGCAGAGCATGCCGCTGTAGGGCGCCGAGAATCCGCCCAGCACGCGGTCGGCAGCGGCGATGACGGCTTCGGCGACGTCATCGGGAACGAGCGTGAGCACGGTCTTGCCGGTTTCGTGCTCCGTGGCTTCCAGCCCCCAGTGGCGGGCCATGGCAGGGTGCATCCCGAGCCAGCCGAGCAATTGCATGCCCTGGCTGTCGTAGACCGTGGCGCCGGGCGCTCCGGCGTCCGAGATGGCCTCCATGAGGTCGGCAAGACGTTCGGAAGAGGGAAGAGTAATGAGAATGGCTTCCAAGGAGGTCTCCTTTCCGGGGGGAGGCAGTTGCCTCGAGAGTCCTCCTAGTGTAGGCATGCGGCATTACCCGCGCTTAACGGGGGGAAAGCGCGAGGATGAACTAACCCTTAGCTGCTTTTAGAAGTAGCGCGGGGCCTCTTGGATGAGGTGGCGGGCCGTGCGATCGCCCATGGCCGCGATGGTGATCTGGGGGTTGACGCCCAGCGAGGTCGGGAAGAGGCTGCCGTCGCAGACGAAGAGGTTGTCCATGCCGTGCAGACGGCCCCAGGAATCCGTGGCGGAGCGCTCGGGATCGGATCCCATGGCGGCGGTTCCCATCTGATGGGCCGAGAAGACGGCCATGCGGTTGGGTTCGATGGCCATGCGCTCGATCCGGCCCAGGTCGGCCTCGCCGCGGATGACGAGGCCCTCGGAGTGGGGTACCAGCACCTCGCGTGCTCCGGCGGCCAGGAAGATCCGGGCCAGGGCGATCAGGCCCTTGCGGAATTTATCCTGGTCCTTGCCGTTGACCCAGTAGTCGATCTCGGGCAGCCCCCACTTGTCGACGTCGACCGCGCCGCGGCCGTCGTCGTGCAGCAGGACGATGGCCGCGGCCATCCTTTCGTACTGGGCCATGCTCGCGATCGCACCCGATCCCCAGCGAAACAGGTTGGATCCCAGTAGACCCGGGTAGGCGAAGATGGACTCGAGCAGGATGCCTTCGCTTTCCAGGTCCGAGACGTAGGTGGTGAAGTGGATGCCCTGGTAACCCTTCACGTCGTGGTCGAAGACACCGACGGCGGCCGTCGTGGGGTGAACCGTGAGGTTGCGGCCGACATGAGCGTTGCCGAGGCCGTTCTGCTTGAGCAGGACCGGGGTGCTGATGGCGCCTCCCGAGACGCTGAAGACCTTGGCGCGGACCTTGACCTGGTGCTTGGCGCCCGTCTCGGGGTTGGTGAGCACGCCGTGAACGGCGGTGATGCGATCGCCTTCCCGCTCGAAGGTCCTGGCTTCGGCATGGGGCAGGAGGCGGGCGCCGAAGTGGATGGCGCGCGGGACGTACGTGACCAGCATGCTCTGCTTGCGGTCGTAGGCACAGCCGAGGATGCAGAAACCAGAGCTGAGGCACTGGGTCCGGTTATGCTCGAAGATGCCGCCTCGCATGCCGAGCTTGCGGGCGCCCTCGAGCAGGAGGCGGCCATTCTCGGGAACCGCCTCCGGGGGGATGGGCTGGACGTTGAGGATGCGGCGCACCTTCGCCAGGCTGGGCTGGAGATCCGCGAGGGTGATGCCTGCGATCCCGTGGGCATCGGCCCATTCCGCGAGGACGTGCTCGGGCGGGTCGAAGCAGATGGCCCAGTTGACGGTCGTGCTGCCCCCGACGGTGCTGCCGTGCAGGACGGAGATGCCGCCGTCCTTGGTGGTTCTCGCCCCGCCTTC
Source organism: Candidatus Sericytochromatia bacterium (assembly GCA_036676455.1). Taxonomy (GTDB): domain Bacteria; phylum Cyanobacteriota; class Sericytochromatia; order S15B-MN24; family UBA4093; genus UBA4093. The sequence goes on along the minus strand of JAKFCW010000148.1, from coordinate 8,960 downwards.
CTCGAAGAGCAGGGGCATCATGTCCCGCTCTTGCTGGTTGAAGGCCTTTCGGGTGTGATAGCCGCCCTTCTCCAGCATGATGACGGAGTAGCCCGCCTCGGCGAGCTCGCTGGCAAGCACGGCGCCTCCGGCCCCGGTGCCGATCACGCAGGCGTCCGCGACGAGGTCCAGGTCGCGATCGTAGGCCACGTCGATCTTGGGCATCCAGTCGGTCATGGCGCGATCCGCTCGAAGACGTGGGGATTCGGGTTGGCGGCGAGGTCGCCCTGGTTGTCGGTGCCCTGGCCGAAGTCATAGCGGCCGATCCACGGTCCGGGGTACCCGATCTGGGGCCAGGAGGCGGGATTCATGTAGAAGAGCATGGCGCAGAGCTTGGAGATGGCCACGAAGCCCTGTCGTTGCAAGCCCAGAGGGCTGTGTTGCCAGTTGCTGAGGTAGGCTTTCTGGTCGGCGGGGGCGAGCGCCGTGAAGGGCTGGAAGCGCAGGTTGAGCCAGGTGAGGTCCTCGAGCGAGTTGAGAAGCTGCTTGAGGTCATTCTGGAGGCGGGGGTTGGCCGAGGCGAAGAGCGCGTCCGCGGCGGTGGCCAAGGAGAGGTCTTGTGCGCCGAGCTTACCGGGCAAGCGTGGTAAGAGCTGGGTCGAGGCCGCGTCCAGGGCGGCCCATTCCTTGGGGGTGAGGAAGCGCAGGGAGCGATCGGGATAATGGACCGGCGCGCAGCCGCTCAGCGTGAGCGTGCCTGCAAGCCATCCCGCGCCCAGGGCGAGGGTGCTCTCGAGGAAATGTCTTCGGCTCAGGCGGGCGCCTGCGCTCACGGCTGCGCAGAGGCCTCGGCGGCACCACTGGCTGCTGCTGCGGCGGCTTCACGAGCGAGGCGCTGGGCCTTCTTGGTCTTGATCATCGTGACGAGGGTGTAGATGATCGCGGTCCAGCCGACCAGGGAGCTGATCAGCACGAGGGGGACAAACCAGGACGGTAACATCGACGCTCCTTGCTAGAATCGTTCCCCTCACCCGAGGGGGTCTCCCCATTATAGAGGCTGAGCGCGCTCTCGAAAAGGAAAGAGGGAGGCCGAAGCCTCCCTCTCGCGCGCAGTCGGGCTTACGCCTTGGCCGGAATCTTTTCTAGCTTCGATATGATGGCGTCCGCGAACTCGGTGGTCGAGAGCGCCTTGTCGGTGTTGCTGGTGATGAGGTCGGGGGTGACCTTCTTCTCGCGGAGGCACTCGACGATGGCCTGCTCCATGCGGCGGGCGGCGTCGGTCTCGCCGAGGTCCTTGAGCATCATGATGGCGGAGAGCATCTGCGCCATCGGGTTCGCCTGGTTGGTGCCCGCGAACTTGGGAGCCGAGCCGTGGGTGGGCTCGTAGACGGTGGCGATGGTGCCGATGTTGGCGCCGGGGGCCACGCCCAGGCCGCCGATCAGGCCGGCGCCGACGTCCGAGAGGATGTCGCCGTAGAGGTTCTCGGTGACGATCACGTCGAAGGACTCGGGGCGGATCACCAGCTGCATGCAGGTGGCGTCCACGATCAGGTCTTCCACCTCGATCTGCGGGAACTCCTTGGCGACCCGGCGGCCGACCTCGAGGAAGATGCCGTCGGTGAACTTCATGATGTTGGCCTTGTGGACGATGGTGACCTTCTTGCGGTTGTTGGCCACGGCGTACTCGAAGGCGGCGCGGATGATGCGCTCGGAGCCCGACTCGGAGATGGGCTTGAGGGTGATGGCCGAGCCTTCCTTGATGGTCTTGCCGATCGTGCGCTCGACCAGCGCGCGGATCTCCTTGACGCCCTCGGACTCCTTGGCGAACTCGAGGCCCGCGTAGGTGTCCTCGGTGTTCTCGCGGAAGATCACGAAGTCGACCTTGTCGAAGCGCGAGGGGATGGCCGGATACAGCTTGCACGGACGAACGCAGGCGTAAAGATCGAGTTCCTGACGAAGCGCGACGTTCACCGAGCGGAAACCGGTTCCGATGGGCGTGGTCAGGGGACCCTTGAGGGCGATCTTGTTCTTCTTGATCGAGTCGATCACCGCCTGGGGCAGAGGAGTCGTGTCGCCGGTGCGCGCCATGTACTCGGTGCCGGCGTCGAAACGCTCCCAGTCGAAGGCGACTCCGGTCGCTTCGAGCACACGCACAGTTGCTTCGGTAATCTCGGGACCGATACCATCCCCGGGAATCAGGGTCACTCGATGGGCCATGAATAGTTCCTCCGTGTTACTTGGCCGGGCCGCGCCCGGTTGCTTCTCATGAGAAAATGATGCCACGCCCCGAGGGGGGATGTCGAGAATACTGAGTGAAAGTTAAACTTTGTTTAGCCCAGGAGGATCCCATGACGAGCGCTTCCCAGCTTTTGGGGACCGGCGAAACTTGGTTGCTTTCAGATGATCGGCTGGAGGCGCGGGTGATCCCGGCGCTCGGCGGCAAGATTTCAAGCCTCGTCGATCGCCAGACGGGCCGGGAATGGCTGTGGCAGAACCCCTACTTGGAGAGGGTTCGTCCGTTCCCCGGGGCGTCGTTCGTCAGGGAGCACGACACGGGAGGCTTCGACGAGTGCTTCCCGGCCGTGAGCGAAGGGGCGTACCCGGTCGCGCCGTGGCAGGACCTCCGCATCCCGGACCACGGAGAGCTCTGGGCGGTGCCTTGGGATTGTGCGCGGACGGCGGAGGGCCTGTTGATGGTGGCCCGGACCTCGCGTTTCCCGGTCCGCTTCGAGCGGCGGATATCCCTGAGCGAAGGCTGCCTGCGGCTGGAGTACCGGGCGTCGAACCCGACGGAGCATCCTTTTCCGTTCATCTGGAGCGCGCATCCGCTCTTCGCGCTCGAGGAGGGCATGCGCATCGACCTTCCCGAGGGGCATGCGCTGGAGGTCTTCGGGTCCGATCGGCTGGGCGATCGCCATACGCCCCTTGACTGGCCTTCTGCCGTGGGGCTCGACTTGTCCCGGGCCTCCCGCTCCGGTTGGTCGGCCAAGCTCGCCGGACGCTCGCCCGAGCGCGGCTGGGTAGGCCTGACGCACGGGGACAGAATGCTTCGCATGAGTTACGACCCGGCCCAAGTCACGGACATCGGCCTCTGGCTCAACATGGGCGGTTGGTGCCCGCTGCCGGGCAAGGAGCCTTACTTCAACCTGGGCCTCGAGCCTTGCATCGGCTGGGGGGACGACCTGGCCTACGCCGTCTCGCGAGGCCTCAGCCACGGAACTCTCCCGCCCCACGGCGAGAGGTCCTGGTCCCTGGAGCTTCGCTTCGAGCAGAGACGCGAGACGACGAGCCGGGTAGGATAAGATCACGGCGATGACTCATCGTCTAGCCGCGAATCATCGTCAAGCCCGCGCGCGCCATGGGGCCAGCCGCAGGCGCATCGGTCACCCTGAGTTTGAGGATGCCACCATGATCAAGGTTCTGTTCGTTTGCCTCGGAAACATCTGCCGCTCCCCGCTCGGTGAGGGCATGTTCCGTCACCTGGTGACCCAGAGCGGGCTGGAGGATCAGTTCCTGATCGATTCGGCGGGGACCGGAAACTGGCACATCGGCGCGCCCCCGCACGCGGATTCCCAGCGCGTGGCGCGCGAGCGCGGCATGGACATCTCGGACCAGCGCGCCCGCCAGATCACTCCGCTGGACTTGCGTGAGTTCGATTACCTGATCGCCATGGACACCTCCAACAAGGAGGGCATCCTGGCGCTGGATCCGAACGGCCGCTTCTCCCACAAGGTGAAGCTCATGCTCGATTATCATCCGACGTGCGGCATGCAGGACGTTCCGGACCCCTACTTCGGGGGTCCGGAAGGCTTCTATCCTGTCCTGGATATGATCGAGGAGGCGTCTCGCAACCTCCTCTCCGAGATTCTTATCTCGCGGGGCCTGCAAGCGCAGGGGCGCTGAGATCCAGCATCCGCTGCAGCGGGGTGAGGGCCCGGAGGCGAAGGTCTTCGGGCATGGTGATCTCGGGGGTCATGTCGCGCATGCAGAGGTAGAGCTTCTCCAGCGTGTTGAGGCGCATGAAGGGGCACTCGTTGCAGGCGCAGGTCTCGTCCTTGGGCGGCGCGGGAATCAGCGTCGCCTCGGGCGCGTCCTTGGACATCTGGTGCATGATGCCGGGCTCGGTGGCCACGATGAACGTGTCGCGCGGGTGCTTGCGGACATGGTCCAGCAGCGCCTGGGTCGAGCCGATCACGTCGGCCAGGGCCAGCACCGATTCCTCGCATTCGGGGTGCGCGATCACGGTGGCTTCGGGATGCTGCACCTGCAGCTGCGCCACGCGGCGGGCCGAGAACGTCTCGTGCACGATGCACGAACCCTGCCAGAGCACCATGTCGCGGCCGGTCTTCCGGATCAGGTAACGGCCCAGGTTCTGGTCAGGCGCGAAGATGATGCCCTTGTCGGCGGGGATGCTGTTGATCATGCGCACCGCGTTGCTCGAGGTGCAGATGAGGTCGCTCAGGGCCTTCACCTCGGCCGAGCAGTTGATGTAGCTGACCACCACGTGATCGGGGTACTGCGCCTTGAGCGCGGCGAGGCCCTCCGGCGGGCAGGAGTCTGCCAGCGAGCATCCCGCGGCGAGGTCGGGAAGCAGGACGGTCTTGCTGGGATTGATGATCTTGGCGCCCTCGGCCATGAAGTGAACGCCGGCGAAGACGATCACGTCGGCTTCGGTCTTGGCTGCCGCCTGGGCGAGCGCCAGGGAATCGCCTATGAAATCCGCCACGTCCTGGATGTCAGGATCCTGGTAATAGTGGGCCAGGATGACGGCATTACGCTCTTTCTTGAGCTCCGCAATCGCCTCGAAGAGGTCGAGACTGGGATCGATCGGTTTTTGCATCACGGTACTCTGAAGACCCTTTCGCGGGGTGCCTCCCCGCACTATTAATGTCCCAGTCTACCCCGGTTTCAGGGTTTTGGGTATGAGGCTGCTCAAGCTGCGCCCCGGACTAGAAAGGACTGTTCAGCTTGGAGAGCCGCTCGTACATCGCATGCAGCTTGTCCAGTTGCTTGCCGACGCTGCCCAGTTCGACGTGATCCGTCGGCTTCTCGAGAAGCTTGGCAAGCAGTCGGCTGGTTTCCGCCATCTTGCGGCGCAGGTTCAAGGCCTCCTCGATCGCGTCGAGTTCGGATTTGCTTTCCTTTTCAGGGAGCTTGCCGAGCAGGTCTTCCAGGGAAGGGCGCTTGAACATGCCTTTTTCGAATTTCAGGAAATCGTCGTCTTTGCTCATCGTGCTGATCCGGTCGTTGGAGGGGTCACAGTCGGAAGCGAACGTCCTTGGCGGGACGCTCGGAGGAAGCGGAGACGCCCGCGGCATGCTTTTGCCGGAAGGCATGGATCCAGAGGTTCGCCGTGTCGGCGGGCGTCGACACGAAGTTGGCGCTTCGCCGCTTCAGTTGCTCGGCCTGGTTGGTCAGCACTCCCATGTCCTGGTTCAGGATGATCCGCCCCATGAGCGGGACGAGGGGGGTGATGAGCGGGGTGAGCACGCCGAGTTTCCAGACGACGTGCACGAAGACCCGCGTCTCGAACTCGCCAAGCGGAGTGCAGATCTGGTGGCCGATGATGGTGCCTCGGCTCCCGAACTCGTAGCTCACCTTCACGATGGACGGCATGATGAAACGATCCACGTGGATGACCTTGCCGCCGCTGGGGATGAGCAGGCGCCCGAGGAGACTGTCGGTCTTGGCCTCTTCGTCGATGGTGATGACGATCCCGTCCTCCACCTGCTGGACCCGGGTTTCGACGTCCTTGCAGGCCGGGGTGCGGAAGAGACCGCCGTGCACGTAGCCGGTGTGGCAGCAGTCGATGAAGTTCTCGATGACGTTCTCCACCGCGTTGGGGATGGTGGCCTCGATCCGAGCCTGTCCCCAGCCGGATTCACTGGCGTGCGGGATCCGGTAAGGCAGGCCGTGAGGAGAGTCTCCCATGAAGACCCAGAGATAGCCGTCCTGCTCGATGACCGGGTAAGAGGGGACCTGGCTGCCCTTGGGGATGCGATCGCCCGCGCAGAGCGACGGGATCCCCACGCATTGCCCTTGCCCGTCGAACTGCCAGCCGTGATAGGCGCAGTGCAAGCGACCCTCCTCGACCCTGCCAAGCGAAAGCTGGACGTTGCGGTGCGGGCAGCGGTCCACAAGGGCCCTGGCCTCGCCCTGCTCGTCACGGAAGAGCACGATGGGCTCGCCCAGGATGGTCGCGGCCAGGGGCTTGCGCTTGAGTTCGGCCGCCGTGGCGGCCACGTACCACTGGTCGCGCATCAGGACCTCGCTTCTTCTCGCTTCAAGGCCAGGGTCACGCCGTCCCCGACGGGCAAGAGGCTCATGTCGACGCGCGGATCCCGGTGAATCTTGTCGTTGAGCGCACGGATGGCGCGGGTGTCCTCGTCCTGGTCGCTGGGGTCGGCCACCGAGCCGCCCCAGAGGACGTTGTCGATGGCGATCAGGCCGCCTGGACGCACCAGCCTCAGGGCGCGCTCGTAGTAGGCGTCGTAGCTGAGCTTGTCGGCATCGATGAAGGCGAAGTCGAACGTGTTCGCCGCGCCTTCCGCCAGCAAGGCGTCGAGCGTCATGAGGGCCGGCGCGATCCGCAGGTCGATCTTGTCGGAAACGCCGGCTTCTTGCCAGTAGCGCTGGCCGATGGCGGTCCACTCGGCGCTGACGTCACACGCGACGACACGCCCTTCCGGTGGGAGGGCCTTGGCGACGCAGAGGCTGCTGTAGCCCGTGAAGACGCCGATCTCCAGGGTGCGCTTGGCTCCCATCAGGCGTACCAGCAGGGCCATGAACTGCCCTTGCTCCGGCGAGATCTGCATCCTGGCCATCGGCAGCTTGGAGGTTTCCTCGCGCAGGCGCCTGAGGACGTCGTCCTCCCGGAGCGCATGCGCCATCAGGTAGTCGTAAAGGCGATCGGTGACGGTAAGCGTGCGTGTGGACATGGTGAGACCCTCCTCGCGCCATGATACCAACACCCATGGTATCCTGCTTAACGCTCACCTGGAGGGGATTCGATGCAGCCTGTCAAACTCATGATCGAGGTCCAGAGCGACTTGGAGGGGATTCGGCGCTTCCTGTTGGGGATGGCTCCGAAGCTCGAAAGTCGCCAGCCTGGGATCACCGCCCAACTTCAACACGCCGATCTTCATCAGCCGATGATCATGCCCACGCGCGGCGGCGACACCATCACGGTGCAGCTCGAGAGCCGCGGAGAGCGGACGGCCATCAAGGTGAACATCCAGCCCTCCGTGCGTCCCCGCTCGAAGTGGTCGCAGGGCCTCTGGCGGTGGCGTAACCGCTTGATCGCCCGGATCGTCCTCAAGCGCCTGCGACCTGCCATCGAGCGGGCCGCTAAACAACCCTAGGAGACCTCATGGACTTCATCCTCATGCTCGTCGATTTCGTGCTTCACTTCGACAAGCACCTGGCCCAGATCATCCTCGACTACGGGACCCTCACTTACCTCTTCCTCTTCCTGATCGTCTTCTGCGAGACGGGCCTGGTCGTGACTCCCTTCCTGCCGGGAGATTCGCTGCTCTTCGCGGCCGGCGCCTTCGCTGCGGCGGGCTCGCTGGAGATCAGCGCCCTTTTCATGCTGCTGGCCGCCGCCGCCATCCTCGGCGATTCGACCAACTACTGGATCGGACGGACGATCGGCCAGAAGGTGACGGCGATGAACGTCATCAAGCCCGAGCACCTCGCCAAGACCCACACCTACTTCGAGAAGTACGGCGGCAAGACGCTCATCATCGCGCGCTTCGCGCCCTTCCTGCGCACCTTCGCGCCCTTCGTCGCGGGCGTGGGCCACATGACTTACCGGCGCTTCCTGATGTTCAGCGTGGCAGGTGGCTTGCTGTGGATCGGCCTCTTCACCATGGGAGGCTTCTTCTTTGGCAACCTGCCGTTCGTCAAGGAGAACTTCAAACTGGTGATCCTCGGAGTGATTGGCGTTTCCCTGCTGCCGGCGGCGATCGAGCTGCTGCGCCATCGGTTGAAACCCGCAAATACGCCTTAAAAGCGGCAAATGCGCTTGATCGAAGGGCTCGCTTGCCGCTAGAATTGCGACAAGCGTTCTATGAGAGGCCCAGGAGAGGCTCTGGGCCCTGAAAGGATAGGTCGTGCACCAACTGGGACTGTCGGCCGCTGATGTCGTGGCCTTGGTACACCAGGAGACCGAAAGCTGGGCCGAACGATTGACCAAGTTCGAGAATGCCAACCGGAATGCCGGTCTGGAACCCGAACAAGCCCAGAAACTGGCCATGATCCAGTACATGCACGAGTTCTCCGCGACGCTGCTCGAAGCGAACAACCGGAAAATCGCGGCCGACCTCATTCGTCTCGGCGTGCTTCACGGCACCATCCGCCGGGGCGGCGAAGCGACCTTTTAAGAAAGGGCTCCCCTCCGTATGCACAAGCTCATCGGGATTGTCGGAATCGTGGCAATCCTTGCGATTGCGTTCGCCCTCTCCACCAACCGCAGGGCTATCAAGCCGCGGGTCATCCTCTGGGGGCTCGGCTTGCAGCTGACCCTCGCCGTCTTCATCCTGAAGATTCCCATCGGCGCCAAGATCTTCGATGCCATGGGAGCCGGGGTGAGCAAGATCCTCGACTTCACCAAGGTGGGAAGCTCTTTCGTTTTCGGTGACCTGGTCACCAAGCTCGACTCGTTCGGCTTCATCTTCGCTTTTCAGGTCCTGCCCGCCATCGTCTTCGTGGGCGCCCTCATGGGCATCGCCTACTACCTCGGCATCATGCAGTTCATCGTGAACGCGGTTGCCAAGGTCATGGTCAAGACCATGGGCACCTCCGGCGCCGAGTCGCTCTCGGCGGTCGGCACCGTCTTCGTCGGCCAGAGTGAGGCTCCGCTGCTCATCAAGCCCTACATCCCCGACATGACCAAGTCGGAGCTGATGGCCATCATGACCGGCGGCATGGCCACCATCGCCGGCTCCGTCATGGCCGCCTACATCGGCATGCTCGGCTCG
>JAKFCW010000147.1:0-2081 GCA_036676455.1 Candidatus Sericytochromatia bacterium | reverse complement strand
GGCGACGGCCGCGGCCCGGGAGATGTCCTCGTAGGAGGAGTTGGTGCACGAGCCGACCAGCGCAGCCGAGATGGTCTCGGGGTAGCCATGGGCTGCGGCGTCGACGTCCAGCTCGGAGACCGGCCGGACGAGGTCCGGGGTGAAGGGCCCAACGATCAAGGGGGGCAGCTCCGAGAGGTTGATCTCGATGACTTCATCGTAGAAGCGCGCCGGGTCGGCCTCGACCTCGGGATCCGAGACGAAGAGGTGCTTGTAGCGTGCGGCCACGTCCGCGATGCCTCCGCGGTCGGTGGCGCGCAGGTAAGCCTCGGAGTTGGCATCGTAGGGGAAGATCGAGGTGGTGGCGCCAATCTCGGCGCCCATGTTGGTGATCGTGGCCTTGCCGGTGGCGGCCAGCGTGGCAGCGCCGGGGCCGAAGTACTCGACGATCCGGTTGGTGCCGCCCTTGACCGTGAGCTGGCCTGCCACGTAGAGAATGATGTCCTTGGGCGCGCTCCAGCCCTGAAGCTCGCCGGTCAGCTTGACGCCCACCAGGCGCGGCTGCAGGACCTCCCAGGCGAAGCCCGCCATGGCGTCGACGGCGTCGGCGCCTCCCACCCCGATGGCCACCATGCTCAGGCCGCCCATGTTGGGGGTATGCGAGTCCGAGCCGATCATCAGGCCACCCGGGAAGGCGTAGTTCTCGAGCACGACCTGGTGGATGATCCCCGAGCCGGGCCCCCAGAAGCCCAGCCCGAACTTGGCGGAGGCGGAGCGCAGGAACTCGTAGACCTCCTGGTTGGTCGTGCGCGCCAGCGCCGTGTCGGTGCCCGAGCCCTGGTAGGCCTGGATGAGGTGGTCGCAATGCACCGAGCTGGGGACGGCGACCTGCTTCTTGCCGGCCTGCATGAACTGGAGGATGGCCATCTGGGCCGTGGCGTCCTGCATGATGACCCGGTCGACCCTGAGTTGGAGATAGCTCTTGCCGGCCTCCAGCTCCTGCGTTCGCGGATCGTCGAGGTGCGAGAAGAGGATCTTCTCGGACAGGGTCAGCGGCCGCTTCAGGCGATCGCGCACGACCGATAGGTTCTCCTCCATCTTGGAGTAGATCCGCTCGACCATCTCGGGAGTGGTTTCCACCGAAGGCATGGGCTCACCTCCTGCTCGAGCCGGCATGCGGCTCACCGGGCTGCCGGGCGCGACCTCGCGGCCCGCGGGGCTGCGACCCCTTCCAGATGTCTATCTTAACAGAACTTCATACTTCTTGAGAAGCCACGATTGCGGTATGATATCCCGAGTTACCCTCGGTAGACTGATCGAATAGGGAGAGCTCGAGAGTGGATAACCGTCCTACCGTCCTTTGCATCGCCGGAGCCGTCATCGGCCGGCCCTTCATGATCGCTGCCAAGCAGATGGGTTGGCGCGTGCTGGTGATGACCACCGCCAAGAACCTCGACCAAGCCTGGCCCCGCGAGCACGTCGAAGACGTCTTCGCCGTGCCCGACCTCTTCGACGAGAAGGTCGTCAAGAACGTCGTGAGCTACCTCGCCCGCAGCCGCAAGATCGACCGCATCGTGCCGATGGGCGACTTCGAGGTCGACGTGGCCTGCATGCTCCGCGAGCACCTGCGCCTGCCCGGCATGGGCGAGACCACCATGCACTACTTCCGCGACAAGCTCGCGATGCGCATGAAGGCCCAGGAGGACGGCATCGCCGTGCCCGACTTCGTCCACATCCTCAACTACGACGAGCTCAACGCCTACCTCAACCGCGTCCCCGGCCCCTGGATCCTCAAGCCCCGCATGGAGGCCGCCTCCTTCGGCATCAAGAAGATCAACACGCCTCAGGAGCTCTGGGATCGCCTGAACGAGCTGGGCGACAAGCAGTCGGGCTACCTGCTCGAGAAGTTCACCCCCGGCGACGTCTACCACGTCGACTCGGTGGTCTCCGAGCGCGAGGTGGTCTTCGCCTCCGCCTCGAAGTACGGCAAGCCCATGCTCGCCCTCAACCAGGACGGCGGCGTCTACACCACCCGCACCATCAAGCGCGGCACCGCCGACGAGAAGGCCCTCCAGAAGCTCAACAAGGAAGTCATCAAGAGC
>JAKFCW010000146.1:0-14675 GCA_036676455.1 Candidatus Sericytochromatia bacterium | reverse complement strand
CCGGGAAGCAGCGAGGGATCGCCGCGATCGCCCGGAGGCACGGGACCTGGGGGCGTCCAGCCCCGACGGGCGCGCTCTTGGCGCAGGCGTTGCTTATCAGTGAGGTGCATGGTCGTGATTGTACCATTAGCGCGGTTTCAAGCTTGAGTGCTGGGGAATGCTAGGAGTATGACGGATCCCTTGATTCCCCTCGACGTCAATCCCTCGCCCGGCGTCTACGCATGCGTGGCCTGCGGCGCTTGCTGTGCGGCTCCGGACATCAGCACGCTGAAGAAGCCGCTCGGAGTGCCGTGCGTGAACCTGCAAGACGACATGCGCTGCGCCATCTACGCCGATAGGCCGGCGGTCTGCCGCAACTACCAGCCTGACTGGGTTTGTGCCGAGGTCGCTCCGCTGCCCACGCTGGAGGCGCGAATCCAGCGCTTCCTGGAAATCTACGGCTTGCCGTAACGGGGCCTGGCCTTGGCGAGGCCCGCATGAGAGAATAGGGCGACATCACCCCGAGGTACGCATGGCCCATCGCCCGTCTCAGGCCTCCCCCATCATCTGGGGCAGCATCCTCGTTGCCAGTTGCCTTGCACTGGTGACGCTCTGGAACATCATCATCGTCGCGGATTACTTCCGCTTCAAGCAGCTCTCGGGCCAGCCGTCCTTCGGCGCGGGCCGCTGGTGGATCCTGGCGATCGGCTGCGTGCTCTTCGTGGCGATCATGGCCGGCTTGATCGTGTTCATCGTCATGCTGGTCCGCCAGATCCGGGCGAATCAGGCGCAGCGGAACTTCATCGATGCGGTGACCCACGAGCTGAAGACCCCCCTGACCTCCTTGAAGCTGTACCTGCAGACGCTGGAGATGGGGCGCGTCCCGCCGGAAAAGCAGGCGGCCTTTCACCGGACGATGCTGGAGGACGTCGCGCGCCTCGATTTGCTCGTGGATCACGTGCTGGCCGCGGCGCGTTCCGAGGGCCGGCGCCGGGACCTGACTCTAGAGCGGGTTTCGGTCAAAGAGAGCCTGAAAGAGGCGATCGCCGTGGTCGCCCACCGCTACGGCTTTGAACCCGCCGAGGTGGTCGTTCAGGGGCCCGACTGCGCGGTGATGGCCGATCCCCACGCCCTGAGCCTGATCTTCGTCAACCTGATCGACAATGCCGTCAAGTACGCGGGACCGGTCCCTCAGATCTGGATCGACATCATCCCCGATGGCAAGACCGTCGAGGTCCAGGTCCATGACAACGGCATCGGCATCTCGCGCCGCCAGCTCAAGCGCGTCTTCCAGCGCTTCTATCGCGTCGGGAACGAGCTCACCCGCATCCGTCAGGGAACCGGGCTCGGACTCTACATCGTCAAGGAGACCGCTTCGCGCATCCGCGGCAAGGTCGAGGCGCGCAGCGCAGGCGAGGGGCACGGCAGCACCTTCATCGTCCGTTTACCAGGAGGCTGACGTGGCCAAGATCCTCATCGTCGAAGACGAAGCCCATATCGCCGCCGGCTTGCGTTTCAACCTGGAGCTCGAGGGCCATCAGGTGGAGGTGGCCGTGGACGGCCTGGTGGCAAAGCGCCTGCTGATCGAGGAGGCGCGCCCCTACGACCTGGTCATCCTCGATCTCATGCTTCCGCATGTCAGCGGCTTCGAGCTCTGCCGCGCCATCCGCCGGCAATCGAACACCATGCCCATCCTGATGCTCACCGCCAAGCGCGACGATCCCGACAAGGTCTACGGCCTGCGCATGGGGGCGGACGACTACGTCACCAAGCCCTTCAACCTCGAGGAGCTGCTGGCGCGCATCGAAGCCATTCTCCGCCGGAAGGGCTGGAGCGCCCCGCTGCCGGCGGAGCATGACGTGCTGGAGTTCGGGGACGTCCGGATCGATTTCGACACCTTCGATGCATCGGTCGGCGGGGAGGAGGTCAAGCTGACCCCCATCGAGTTCGGTCTCATGCGCTACTTCCGGGACAACGAAGGCGTGGTCTTGAGCCGCGATCAACTCCTCGAAGCGGTCTGGGGATGGCAGAACCCCGCGTCGACCCGCACAGTCGACAACTTCATCTTGCGCCTACGTCGCTCGCTAGAGCCCGTTCCCTCCTCGCCAAAGCACATCCTCTCCGTGAGGGGGGCTGGCTACAAGTTCGTCAGATAGCGCTCGCGGCTTGCCCCGTGCTCGCCGGCCCATGAGGGTCGGGGGCACGGGGCTTCTCGTTTCCAGGTTCGACCATCCCGGTCCCCGGTGATCTGATCTTGAAAATTCGTTACGATCTGTTAAGATGCTTTGGCTCGGTTGGCCGATGATTGAGGGGATGGGCATCGATGCTGGCAGGATTCGTTGCGAGCTTGGTTCTTGGGGGGCTAGGAGGCTATGTCATCGGGCGTTCCCAGGCCAAGCCTTCGCAAACAGGGACGACGGAGGTGACTCCCAGGCCGTCTGTCGAGCCCCGGGTGGTCGTTCCGACCGTCGAGGAGGAGATCGCGCGGGCTTTGCGGCAAGGCGCGCCGCTGTCGATCTTTTACCTGGCATGGGAGACCCAGGACGAGGCGGATCCGACGCTACGCCTCCTCGAATCCATGCTGGTTCGCCTGGTGAGGCCTTATGATGCGATCGTGCCGATTGGCGAGGGCCGCTTCGTGCTGGTGCTGCCACAGGTGGGAGAGGGGGCGGCCGATACCGTCGCAAGCCGCCTGATGCAGGAACTCAGGCTCTTGGCCTCCGTCCAACTGACCTCCAGCGAGGCGGGTCTACCGCGGATCTCCATGGCGGCGCCAGTGGGCGTCAAGCGCCTTCTCGAGGCGGCCATGGCGGCGGCCGAGCTTGCGCCTCCGTGGCGGGGCGATCGCGGCCAGTTCCTGCGCATCGGCATGGCCGTCCTGGAGCGCCCCGAGGTTGCCCTGCTGGCCCCGCTGGCGGCCGGGACCGTCTTGCGGCTCAAGGACGCCTCCACCGAGGCGGCGGCCAGCGCGTCGCGCGTCGAGGTGCTCGACCCCATGACGCTTCGCATGAGATCCCTCGATCCGGGCCTCAGGCTGCCGGGCGACAGGGTCTTGCTGATCCTCGAGGAGGGACGCATCTGGATGCGCAGCGAGGTCGAGATCCTCGAGTCGCGTGGTGCCGAGTTGCGGCTCTCGCACCCGACGGAGGTGCACCGGGTCCCACGCCGCCGCGTGGAGCGCTTCCGCATGCGCCTGCCCGTTCAGCTGGCCGATCTCGAGGGCTTCACGCTCAACCTCAGCGCAGACGGGTTTCGGGCGGTGTTTCCGCTGCGGGTCTTCAGCCCGGGGCAAGTCCTCGAGGGCGGCCTGGCCTTGCCGGAAGAGCGCCATCCCGTCCGCGTGGAGGTCATCAAGGTCCGGGCCGCCGAGAATGCGGAGGGGATGATCGTCGGCTGCCGCTTCATCGGCCTGGAGCCGCATGCGCACATGGCCCTCGTCGGTTTACTGAGCAGGCAGTCGCAAGGGGCCTGAGCGTGCTACGATGACGGCATGCATGCCATTGCCGTGACGCCCGGGGATCCGTCGGGCGTCGGACCTGAAATCCTGATGATGTTCCTCCGGGATCTCCCGCCGGGAGGGCCCCGTCCCGTCGTGCTGGGGGACCGGCGCCTCCTGGCGCGCGCCGAGGAGATCGTGGGGTTTCATCCCCGCTGGCGCGAGGTGCGCTGGGAGGACCCGGTCGTCGGCCCCGACGAGGTAGGCTTCCATCCGGTGCCCTGGGAGCATGCGGAGCTTCCCGTGCTCGGCGAGGTGGATGCCGAGGCCGGCGCCTATGCCTACCGGGTGCTGGAAGTCGCGGGGCAGCCCCTCAAGGCGGGGCAGGTTCCCGGCGTCGTCACGGGGCCCATCTCCAAGGAGGCCATCCAGCGCCGCCGGCCGGACTTCATCGGCCATACCGAGTTCTTCGCGGGCCTCGCCGGCGTGACCCGTTACGGCATGCTGCTGGTCGTGGAGCCACTTCGGGCGATCCATGTGACCACCCACGTCCCCTTGCGCGACGTCAGCGCCCTGCTGACGCCCGGGCGCGTCCGCGAGACGCTTGATCTCGCGAACCTGAGCCTGAAGTTACTCGGAGAGCCCGACGGGGCGATCGCCGTCTGTGGCCTCAACCCCCACGCCGGAGAGGCGGGCCACTTCGGCCGCGAGGAGCTCGAGGCCATCGGTCCCGCCGTCCAGCAGGCCCAGCGCGACGGGATGCGCGTGGTCGGGCCGCTGCCGCCGGACACGGTCTTCCACCGGGCCCTGCAAGGAGAGTTTCAGGTCGTGGTCTGTATGTACCATGACCAGGGCCATATCCCCCTCAAGATGCTCGGCTTCGATCGAGGCATCAACGTGACGGTGGGCCTGCCCTTCGTCCGGACCTCCGTCGATCACGGCACCGCCTTTGACCTGGCGGGCATGGGCGCGGCCAATCCGGGCAGCCTCAAAGCGGCCTGGAATCTTGCCGTCCGACTCCTGTCAACCTAGCCGCCGGCGCTTCAGCATAGCCGCGGGCGCTTCAACATAGCCGCCGGCGCTAGTCAATCCTGACCTTTCCCAGGGCTCGGCCTTGCTCCACTGTGCAAGGCCTCGATTAACATTAGTTTAAGGCCGGCGAAACCCGCATGTCATCTGGGTTTCGTAGAATCGCCCTGGCTGCAATCCCCTGACTGAGCGGTGTTACGGTTTTGGGGCACGGGTAAGCCCAGGTGGGAGCGTCGTTGCTTATCAGCGGCGGCCACTACGTTCGGTCTTCCTGATTCGAGAGGTCATAGATGTTTACGCGAAATACTCGCCCCTTCAAGGCTATGGGAGCCCTGCTGGCCTTGTCGTGGCTCGTCGGTTGCGGCCAGACGCCGGTCTCGACCACCGTGACCCAGGGCCAGCCTGAGCTCACCTGGCTTGCGCCTCCCGCTCCGGCCGATTCGTACCGCCCCGGCCAGGTCGTGGTCAAGATGAAGGACGGCTATTCGACGCAGGCCGTCTCCGACATGCAGCGCATTCAGTCCATCTCGGGCATGGCAGGCACCGGCGTGTATGCCACCCAGAAAGGCGAATCGGTGCAAGATGCCGTTCAGCGCCTTCAGCAGACCCCGGGCGTCGAGATCGCCGAGCCCAACTACATCTACCGTGCACTCGCGACCACCAACGACCCGATGATGAACCAGGTCTGGGGGCACTCCAAGGTGGGCGCTCAGGCCGCCTGGGATCAGTCGCAGGGCAGCGACGTCTTGGTGGCCGTGGTCGACACGGGCGTCAATTACAACCACCCCGACCTGCAGGGCCGGATCATCAAGGGGCCTGACCTGGCCAACAACGACTCCGATCCCATGGACGACCAGGGACATGGTACGCACGTCGCCGGTACGATCGCGGCGACCGCCAACAACAGCCAAGGCATCGCCGGCATCGCCTACAACTCAAAGGTGCTCGCCATCAAGGTGCTGGGCGGTGACGGCTCGGGCGATACCTCGAAGATCGCCAACGGCATCCTGAAGGCCGCCGAGATGGGCGCCAAGGTCATCAACCTGAGCCTGGGCGGACCCCAGAGCTCGAGCGTCTTGAAGTCGGCCGTCGACAAGGCGACCCAGCAGGGCGCGCTGGTGGTCGTGGCGTCGGGCAACGAGAACACCCAGAATCCGTCCTATCCGGCGGCCTATCCCAACGCCCTGTCGGTCGGGTCGACCACGACCTCGGACTCGCGTTCGAGCTTCTCGAACTACGGCAGCACCGTGGACATCGCGGCTCCGGGTTCGGACATCCTCTCGACGACCGAGAAGACCTACAAGAAGCTCTCGGGAACCTCCATGGCCTCGCCTCACGTGGCGGCCGGCGCCGCCGTGCTGCTCGGCAAGAACCCTGGCCTGACCAACACGCAGCTGCGGGAGATCCTGAGCACCTCGGGTGACGCGGCGACGGGCTTCGGCAACTCGGCCGTCAAGCGGATGAACCTCGTCAAGGCCCTGGCCGCCGTCGAGGGAGGCAACGCCCCCGCTCCTAATCCCTCGGATACCGAGAGCCCCTCGGTTCCCAACGGCATGAAGGCGCTGGCCGCCTCGAGCAGCCAGGTTCAGCTCAGCTGGAACGCTTCCACCGACAACCTCTCGGTCACCGGTTACCGGATCTTCAGGAACGGTGAGCCGATCGGCACGACCTCCGGGACCACGTACGCCGATTCGGGTCTCAAGGCCGGCACGGCCTACGTGTACACCGTCGCGGCCTTCGATGGCGCGGGCAACGTCTCGGCTCAGTCCGCGCCGGCGAACATCACCACGCCGAGCGCGGAATCCGAGCTGACCATCAGCGACGTCTACCTCAAGGGCCTGAGCGGCAACTCGGCGACCATCGCGTGGAGCACGTCGGTGCCTGCGAGCGGACAGGTGGATTACACCTCGAGCACGTATTACTACTACGGCTACTGGTGGAGCACCCGCCACTCGGGCATGTCGGCCGATCATGCGGTCAGCCTCAACGGCCTGCAGCCCGGCACGATCTACTACCTGAAGCTCTCCTCGACGGATGCGTCGGGCAAGAAGGTCACCGCCGGCTTGTACGGGATCAAGACCCCCCGCTAACCCCGATCACCACAAAACCCCCGCGGGTCCTCGACGGCTCGCGGGGGTTTTCCATGGTCGAAAGCTAGCGTAGTCCTTGCCGCAGGGTGTTCAGGGCGCGAGTCTGGGCAGCGGTGCGAGGCAGGCTCGCGACGCGATCGAGAATCAGCTTGGCGGCCGCCATGTCGCCCTCGGCCATGCGTCCCCGGGCGATGGTCAGGCCCTGGTCCACGGCCTTCGATGCCCACTCGGCGAGCAGGGCGTTTGCCTTGGGAAGCCAGTCCGGGTCTCGGATGTCTTGCACCTCGGTGACGGCCGCGAGGTACTGCCCCTTCGCCGCGAGGTCGTAGGCGCGGTAGACGGCAGCCTCAGGATCAGGGGTCGACTGGGGTTTGGGCGCTACGGAGGGCGAGGCCGTGACGCGCGGGGCCGGGCTCAGCGTCGGAGTCGGACGAGGCGTCGGAATGGCAGTGGGCGACGGCGTCGGAGTCCACGCGGGAGCCGAAGGTAGGACGGGAGACGGCATGGGGGCGGGAGTGGGAGCGAGCCGCACGCTCGGCAAGGGGCTGGGCGTGGCTGCGGTGGGCGATTGCTTGGCCTGCAGCGTCCAGTAGGCGTCGAGCGTGCTGAGTGCCCCGCCGGTAAGCCATGCAAGACCCGCGGCGTTCAGCATGATGAGGGCGTCGCTCTCGGCGGGATAGAAGGCTCCCGGCGTGAAGCTGTCCGCGTAGAAGATCGAGCGAAGGACGAAGTACGCACCGACGCCCAGGGCGCCGGTTCCGGCCAAGAAGGCCCCGCCTTTGAGGGGCTCACCGAGGATGAACTGAGGGGAGCCTGGCGCCAGAAGTCCGAGCGCCGAGAGGTGGACCGGAGGGCCGTCGGCCTGCAACGGGATCGAGGCGCTGGCAGGAGGGAGCGGCGCATCGAGCGCCCCCGCGGGGAGGGCGCGCAGGGGGACGAGCATGATCGCGATGAAGGCGAGTCGGCGCATGGTCCGCATGTTAGCTTGCTTCCCGGTGGCTGGCAAGGGGCCTATGATTCTGATAAAATCCTCTTCTGAGCCCGTCGGGGCCTTTTTCATGGTTGAGAGCCTTTGAGTTAACAGGAGCACGCCTTGTTCGCCATTACCCGTGCCCGTATTCATCCCATTTCGGGGCCGGTCATTCCGTCAGGAACGATCCTGGTCGCAGACGGCAAGATCCAGGCCGTCGGCGCGGAGGTCGCGCTTCCCGAGGGTTGCGAGGTGATCGACGCGGACGGGGCGACCTTGGTCCCCGGCTTCATCGACGCCCACTGCCACGTGGGCCTCTGGGAGGAGGGCATCAAGTTCGAGGGGGATGACGGCAACGAGATGACCGATCCCGTCACGCCGCACATGCGCGCGCTCGACGGCATCAACCCTCAGGACCTGGGCTTCGAGGACGCCCGCTCGGCGGGCGTGACCACGCTCTTCGTCCTGCCGGGATCCGCCAACGTCATCGGCGGCCAGCCGGTTTGTCTCAAGACCGCCGGGGTCGCCATCGACGACATGGCCATCCGCCAGCCCGCCGGCCTCAAGGTAGCCTTCGGCGAGAATCCGAAGCGCGTCTACCATTCCAAGAACAAGATGCCGACCACCCGCATGGGCATCGCGGCCCTGATGCGGCAGAGCTTCGTCGACGCGCAGACCTATGCGAGCAAGGTGGAACGAGCCAAGGAGAAAGGCGAGCCGGGTCCGGATCGGGATCTTCGCCTGGAGGCGATCGCCCTTTCCCTCTCCCGCCGCGTCCCCATGCGCGCTCATGCCCACCGCACCGACGACATCCTCACGGCCATCCGGATCGCCGAGGAGTTCAACCTCGACCTGGTGGTCGAGCATTGCACCGAAGGCCACAAGATTGCCCCCTTGCTCGCCGAGAAGGGCGTGCGCGCCGTCGTCGGCCCCTCGATGTCCTGCCGCTCCAAGGTCGAGCTGCGCGAGCGCAACTACGAGACCGCGGCCATCCTCCAGCAGGCCGGGGTGATGGTGGCGATCATGACCGATCATCCGGTCGTGCCTATCCATCACCTGACGCTCTGCGCCGCGCTGGCCGC
The DNA here is from genome assembly GCA_036676455.1 of Candidatus Sericytochromatia bacterium. Taxonomy (GTDB): domain Bacteria; phylum Cyanobacteriota; class Sericytochromatia; order S15B-MN24; family UBA4093; genus UBA4093. Next base: position 6,089 of record JAKFCW010000146.1, on the reverse strand, counting down.
CAAGGCAGGCATGGGGCGTGAGGCGGCTCTGGAGGCCATCACGCTCAACGCCGCTCGCATCTGCGGGGTGGCCCACCGGGTGGGCTCACTCGAGCCCGGCAAGGACGCGGACTTCGTCCTCATGGACGGCCATCCCTTCGATATCGAGACCAACGTGCTCACCACCTGGATCAACGGCCAGGCCGTGTATCGACGCCCGTGATGACCACCCCGCAAAAGCCTCCCAAGAAGCCCGCACCGCAGCAAAAGCCCCCGGCCAAGGGGCGCTGGGGCTGGTTCCTCGTGACTGGCTCTCTGATCAGCGCCTTGCTAGGCGCCGGGACCGCGTTCGGCCTCAAGCAGGCCGGCTTCCTGCCCGACGCCCCTGCGGACCTGAAGCTCAGCGACCTACCGCAAGTTTTCGCCAAGATCGAGCGCACCAACATCCTGATCCTGGGGGCAGACGTCGAGTACTCGCGCCGGGGCCGGGTGCTTCCCACGCGCTCCGACACCATCCTCGTGGCCTCGCTGGATCCGGTGCAGAAACGCGTGAACGTCCTTTCCGTGCCGCGTGACACGCGGGTGCATATCCCCGGTCGCCACGGCTACGACAAGATCAACGCGGCGCTGGCGTACGGCGGGCCGATGCTGACGGCTCAGACGGTCTCGGACTTCCTGCAGGTGCCGATCCACCACTGGGTCATGGTCAAACTCGACGGCGTCGAGAACCTCGTGGATGCTCTGGGTGGCGTGGAAATCGACGTCGAGCGCAACATGAGCTATTACGATCGCTCGGCGGGCCTGCGCATCTCGCTGAAGAAGGGGCCGCAGGTCCTGGACGGCGCGAAGGCGCACCAGTACATCCGCTTCCGCCATGACGCCTACGGGGATATCGGCCGCGTGCAGCGCCAGCAGCGCTTCATGCAGGCCTTGTCCCAGAAGCTGCTCGATCCCATGACGCTGACGCGCATGCCGCAGCTGATCGAGGTGGCCAAGGCTAACGTGGAGACCTCGATGTCGACGGCTCAGATGCTCCAGTACGCCAACTGGGGCAAGGGGCTGACGATGGATGCGGTGCACATGGTGATGGTGCCCGGGGAGTTCTCGGGCGGGCGGTACGCGGCGAGTTACTGGCTGCCAAACGTGGACGAGACCCGTGGCATCGCTCGCAGCATGCTGACCGAGGGCTCGCAGGCTCCGGCGGCCACGGGCACGACCGCAGCTCCAGTGGCGGTTTCCGCGGAGGTCAAGCGAGAGACCCGCATCACGGTGCTCAACGGGACCGGCCGGTCGGGCATCGCCAACGAGGCGGCGCAGCTGCTGCGCTCGGATGGCTGGACGGTCTGGACGGTAGGGACCCATTCGAGCTCGGACGTGGCCCGCACGCAGGTCATCTCCCAGAAGGGCGACGACGGGGTGGGCGGGGCGATCGCCTACACCCTGGGAGTCCAGGCCGAGGCGATCTCCGCCAGTGTCGGGGACATCCAGACCGACTTCACCGTCGTGCTGGGCCAGGACTTCCTCGATGCCCTGCGCAGCCCGCGCTTGACCGGCGCCACGCAACCATCCGGCACTCGCTAACGCGCGGTGGGGTCAGCCTGGCTCTCCGAGCCGATCGCGCAGGGCCTTGCCGGCGGTGAAGGCCGGGGTCTTGCGGGCCTTGATCTGGATGGTCTCGCCGGTGCGGGGGTTCTTGCCCTGGCGGGCCGCTCGTTCCCGGACGGCGAAGGTGCCGAAGCCCACCAACGTGACCTTCTCGTCCTTGGCGAGCGCCTCGGTAATGGTTTCGAAGGCCGCGGACACCAGTTGCTCGGCAGTTTTCTTGGGCATCTGGGTCTTCTGCGCGACCGTGGTGACCAGCTCGTCCTTGTTCACCTGTCCACCCCCTTCATGAGCATGGGTTGCGACTTCACCCCTTTTAGCACAGCCCCCGGGGACCCGTCACCGCAAGAGCGGAGATTTCCGACTCCCGCAAGGACGCCGTCTTCCTTGCTTTCCTCCCTTTCCGTGGTGTAACATGGCAGCTTAACCCGCCCGTGAAAAGAGATTAACCCGTGGATACGAACACCAACAAGCAGTCAGCCTCCCCGATCCCGACCGAGGATCGCCTCGAGCCGCGGGTGCTGGGCGAGCCGTCCTTCGAGCGTGTCGCCGGCAAGACCCGTCAGGGCATGCTGGTCGTCATCTCCGGCCCGTCCGGCGTCGGCAAGGGGACCCTGGTCAAGGAGTTGAAGCGGCGCATGCCCGATCTGCGCCACTCGGTCTCCGTGACCACCCGCGCCCCGCGGCCAGGCGAAGAGGACGGCGTCCACTACTTCTTCCGCTCCGAAGAGGAGTTCCAGAAGATGGTCGAGCACGACGAGCTGATCGAGTGGTCGCAGTTCGTCAACGGCCTCTACTACGGGACTCCGCGCTCCTACGTGCAGCAGCAGCTCGCCGCCGGCCAGGACGTCGTTCTCGAGATTGACGTCAAGGGAGCCATCCAGGTCAAGGAGCGCGTCCCCAACGGGGTCTACGTCTTCCTCCTGCCTCCGACCATGCAGGAGCTCGAAGCGCGGCTGCGCAAGCGCCAGACGGAGGCCGCCGAGGCCATCCGCCAGCGCCTCTCGATCGCCGTCGACGAGTTGAACTTCCTACCGCTTTACGATTTCCAGGTCGTCAATGACGACCTGGCCAATGCCGCCCGCAAACTCGAGTCGATCATCATCGCCGAGCGCTGCCGCGTGGGCCGGCACCTGCCTCACTGATAAGGAGACGATCGATGCACACGGAATTGTTGGCCAAGGCCTCGAACAAGTACGACCTCGTTCTGCAGATCGCGCGTCGCGCCAAGCGGATCAAGGACGACGTGGCCCGCGACGGCACGCCCGAGACCGTCAAGCCGATTCCCCGCGCCATCGGTGAGATGGTGACCGAGCAGCACTCGGCCGAAGCCCTCCCCGAAGCCAACGTCTAGATCCATGCCGACCCTCCTCTTGGGGGTTGCGGGTGGTATCGCGGCCTACAAGGCAGCCGACCTGACCTCCCTCCTGCGCAAGCGCGGCTGGGAGGTTCGCGTCGTCATGACCCCGGCGGCCGCCCAGTTCATCACTCCCCTGACCCTGCAGACCCTCTCGCGGCAGAAGGTCCACCTCGATCCCTTCGAGCTGCCCGATGGCGGCATCGTCGAGCATATCGACCTGGTCAAGGGCGTCGACCTCGCGGCCGTCGTCCCCGCCACGGCTAACGTCCTGGCCAAGGCGGCCCTGGGCCTCGCGGACGACCTCCTCAGCACGACCCTGCTGGCCCTGCGCTGTCCGTTGCTCGTCGCCCCGGCCATGAACACGGCCATGTGGGAGCATCCCGCCACCCAAGCCAACCTTCGTACGCTATCAGCCCGAGGTGTCGAGGTAGTCATGCCGGCGTCGGGGGAACTGGCCTGCGGGGACGTCGGAGCGGGCAAACTCGCGGATGTCGCGGAGATCGCTCAGCGGATCGAGGAGGCCTACGCGCGCCGGCGCTTGGGTGAGCGTTTAGACGGCCGCAAGGTCCTCATCACCGCCGGCGGCACCCGCGAGCCGCTGGACCCGGTGCGCTACCTGGGCAACCGCTCGAGTGGCAAGATGGGCCATGCGCTGGCAGCTGCTGCCGCCGAGCGCGGCGCGGAGGTCACGCTGGTCACGACGTCCAGCTTGCCGGTGCCGGCCGGAGTGCAGGGCGTCGCGGTCCAGACCGCCCAGGACATGCTCTCGGCGGTGCAAAGCCGCCTGCCCCAGGCGGACATGCTGGTCATGGCCGCCGCGGTCGCCGATTACCGCCCGGAGGCGGTGGCCCCGCAGAAAATCAAGAAGTCGGGCGCGGCCATGACCGTGACCCTGGTGCCGACCCCGGACATCCTCGCCACCCTGAAGCCCCTGCGCCGGAGCGACCAGCTCGTCGTCGGCTTTGCCGCCGAGACCGAGTCCCTGCTCGACCATGCGCGCGGCAAGCTGGAGCGCAAGGGCCTGGATCTCATCGTGGCCAATGACGTCGCAAAACCGGGCATCGGCTTCGAGTCCGACCAGAACGCCGTGACCGTGCTCGGCCCCGACGGAGAGGTCGCCAGCTTCGACGTCGCCTCCAAGCACGCCATCGCGTCGCGCCTGATGGACCTCTTCGCCGGACGACTTCCCTGATGCCCCGGTTCGTCGAGGTCCTGATCGACTCGATCCCGCTCGCCGAGCCCAAGCCCTACACCTATCGCGTCCCTCCGGAGTACGAGGACATGGTCGCAATGGGGACGGCGGTCGCCGTGTCCTTCGGGGGGCGGCGCCAGGTGGCAGGGTTCGTCGTGGCCTGCCATGACGAACCGCCCGCGGGCTCCCTGAAGGATATCCTGGCGGTGCTAGGAGACATGGCCGTGCCTCCGGCCCTCTACGAGCTATTCGAGTGGGTCGCCACGACGACCATGAGCTCCTTCGCGCAGGTCTGGACCACGGCGGTGCCGCGCGGCACGCTGGCGCACAAGGCCCGTCCCAAGACCCAGTGGGTCGTGAGGGCTCTTAGCCGGCCGGACGGTTTGACCACGCGTCAGGCGCAAGTCCTGGACGTGCTGGAGGGGGCCGGCGGCCACCTGACCCTGGCCGAGCTTTCGAGGCGGGCGTCCACCACCTCGGCTGTCGCGCGGACGCTGGCCAAGCGAGGTGCTGTCATGCTGGCCGAAGAGCGCATCTGGCGCTCTCCGCCGATGCCCGACGCACAGCAGGTGACGCCCTTTCGGCTGAACCCGGCGCAGCAGGCGGCGGTGACGGCCATCGACGAGGCCCCCCCTGGCTCGGGTTTCCTGCTATACGGGGTGACCGGCTCGGGCAAGACCGAGGTCTACCTGCAGGCGATCGCCAAGACCCTCTCAGAGGGCAAGAGCGCCATCATGCTGGTGCCCGAGATCGCCCTGACGCCGCAGACGGTCTCGCGCTTCCGGGGCCGGTTCGGCGATCGCCTGGCCCTGATGCACAGCACGCTCAGTGATGGCGAGCGCTTCGACGAGTGGCAGCGCCTGCGCGACGGAGAGGCCTGCGTGGCGGTCGGCGCGCGCTCGGCCGTCTTCGCGCCCCTGTCCAACCTCGGCCTCATCATCCTGGACGAGGAGCACGAGGGCTCTTACAAGCAGGAGACCAGTCCGCGCTACCATGCGCGCAGCGTGGCGCTGCAGCGCGCCCAAATCGAGGGTGCGAAGGTGATCCTGGGCTCGGCCACGCCCAGCGTGGAGACCTTCTACCAGGCGCAACAGGGCGCGCTCCGTCGGCTGGACCTGCCGAGCCGGGTCTCCGGGCGGCCGATGCCTCCGGTGGAGCTGGTGGACATGCGCGAGGAGCTGAATTCAGGCAACCGCAAGGTCTTCTCGCGCAGCCTGCTCACGGCCTTGCAGGAGCACCTGGGGCGCGGAGAGCAGGCAATCTTGCTGATGAACCGGCGCGGGTACGCCTCCTTCGTGCTCTGCCGCAGCTGCGGCGAGTCGATCACCTGTCCCAGCTGCTCGGTGAGCCTGACCTACCACAAGGATCACGAACTCTTGCGTTGCCACACGTGCAACTTCGCGGCCGCCTATCCGCAGCGTTGTCCCAGCTGCAAGAGCCCGTTCATCAAGCACTTCGGGGCGGGGACCCAGCAGGTGGCGGAGGCCGCGAGCCAGCTGCTGCCCGAGGCGCGCATCCTGAGGCTGGACCGCGACACGACCACGCGCAAGGACTCGCATCGCCGGATCCTGGAGGCCTTCGCCAAGGGCGAGGCGAACGTCTTGATAGGCACTCAGATGGTGGCCAAGGGCCTGGACTTGCCTCAGGTGTCGCTGGTGGGCGTGGTGGCGGCCGACGTCGCCCTGAACCTGCCGGACTTCAGGGCGGCCGAGCGAACGTTCCAGCTGATCACCCAGGTGGCGGGGCGTGCGGGGCGCGGGGACCTGCCGGGCCGGGTGATCGTGCAGACCTACGCACCCGAGCATGCGAGCTTGCAGTTCGCCCGGACGCATGACTACGACGGCTTCTACGCGCGCGAGGTGGCGGACCGCGAAGCCTTGCGCTACCCCCCGTTCCAGCGCCTGGTGAACGTCGTTTTCAGTGCCGAATCCCAGCCCGCGGCCTGGGCTGCCGCTG
>JAKFCW010000145.1:0-10305 GCA_036676455.1 Candidatus Sericytochromatia bacterium | reverse complement strand
GATCACCCTGCCCACCGGCGTGGAGATGGTCATGCCCGGCGATAACATCCAGATGGAGATCGAGCTGATCACGCCCGTCGCCGTCGAGGAAGGCATGCGCTTCGCCATCCGCGAAGGCGGCCGCACCGTCGGCGCTGGCGTCGTCGCCAGCATCATGGAGTAGTTTCTAAGCTCTAACGCTTAGTCACTGAGCCTGCGCCTGGAGCGGGACCGCTAGCGGTCCCGCTCCAGGCTTTTTATGGTATCTTGGAGCCTGGCTGCTTGTTCCTAGCCCGTTTGGCCGAAAGGATCTCCTGGCATGCGCGTCAGCTCGCGTCACCTCCTTCCCCTGCTCCTCTGCGCCGGGGTCATCGCCCTCTCGGGTTGCCCCAAGATGCCCCGCATCAGCACGCTCGTACCCAGCCCGGCCGCTTCGGCCTCGGCCACCCCCAAGCCGACCCCGACGCCCACGGCGACTCCCACTCCGACCCCGTCGCCGTCTCCCAACGAGGAGCCCACGACGTTCACCTTGGCCGTGGCAGGCCCACCCCAGGCCATTGTCATCGACCCGTCCGGAGACGGCTACGTGGCCCTGAGCGGGGATCTCGTGCATGTCGAAGGCGCGACCGGCAACCTTGCCGACGCCAGGTTCACCAGCCTGAAGGCCTCGGGCATCACCCTGGGATCCCCCTCCGCAGTCGCGCGGATCGGCAACGCCGTCTGGTTCACGGACAAGACGCTCGCGAAGGTCCGCGAGATCAAGGCCGGCACCACGGACACCCAGGACTTCACCTTCGGGCAGGCACCCAGCCGACTCGTGAAAGATGGGCAGAACAACCTCTGGCTCGCCGATTCCGTGGAGCGCAAGGTCGGAATTCTCACGGCCGGCGCGACGACCTTCGATGATGCGCCCTTCACCGCGACGGTCCTGGGCATCCCCGACGACCTCCTCGTCGACCTCACCGGCACTGGCTGGGCGCTTGTCAGCGAAAACGACGTCGTTCACATCGCCAAGCTCTCCAAGACCCAGAACGGCAACGATCTCGCCGGCCTGACCAACGAGCGGGAAACGAAGTACGACACGCTTGGAAGCGGGAAGGGCCTCGCCCTCGACGACCAGAACAACCTCTGGGTCACCGCCGTCACGAAGGGCGGCGTGGGCCACCTCATGAAGATCGACGGCGGCAGCGGCTCCTCGACCGTCACCTACAACCTCGATTTCATTCCCGGCCGCTTCGCCATCCGCGGGGGCTTCGCCTGGATCCCCGACGTCTCGGCCTCCGGCACCCAGATCCACAAGATCTCGCTGGCGACGGGCGCAGTTATCAAGTCCTATCCACTCGGTGGAAAGGCCCTCGAGGTCTTCGAGGACTCCTCGGGCGACCTCTGGGTGCCCCTGTCGTCGAGCAACACCATCGTCAAGCTGGACTTCTAACGCATGGAAACGCTGACCTTCTACGTTCTCGCCATCCTGCTGCTCGCCGCGGGCGCCGCCATGGTCTGGCTGAAGCATCCAAGGCATGCCGCCTACGCCCTGGTGGCAGCCATGGTCGCCGGCGCCGGCATGGTCGCCTGGCTCCATGCGGAGTTCCTGGCACTGGCGCTGCTGCTCACCCTCGCCGGAGGTGCCGCCCTCCTGCTCATGATGGGATTGCCCTTGCTGTCCCGCCTGGGCCCACTGGCGGCAAGCCGGCCTGACGAGGACCGCTCCTTCTGGGCCGGCATCGTCGCGGTCCTCTTCTTCGTCATCACCTACCGGGTGCTGGCCACCACGTCCTGGGGAACCACGGATCGCTCCGTTCGGGCACTGGGTGACGCGCAGCGCGGACTAAACGCCATCCGAGCCCTGGGTGAAGCCCTGAGCGGCGAGTACGCCCTCGCCCTCATCGGGGGCCTCTTCCTGGTCGGAGTGGCGATCGCCGTCTCAGTCGCCCTCAACCAGCCGGAAACGGAGGCCTGATGCTCCCCTTGCTGCAAGGCCCGGCTCAGGGCTTCGCTTTACCCATCATCCAATCCCCACTCGGCCTGCCTCATGTCCTCACCCTGGCAGCAGGCGTCTTCGCCCTCGGCCTCTTCGCGGTCCTGGCCCACCGCAACCTCCTGCGCATCCTCATGGGCCTGGAGCTGATGCTGCTCGCCGCGATGATCAACCTGGTGGCCTTCACCACCTACCTGCATCCCGAGGGCCTGCACGGCCATGCCATCACGCTTCTGCTGGTGCTGGCGGCGCTCGCGCAACTGGGTATCGGCCTCGCCCTCGGCGCCGCCCTGCTTCGCCGAGCTCAGGCGCCGGAAAGCCCAGCCCCCGAGCTGCCCGAGACGGATCCCCTCAACGTTGAACGCTACGACGACTTGAAGTGGTAAAAACGCATGGCAATTGAGATTCCTCCCGAAACTCCCCAGGGCGCCCGTATTCCCCTCCACCGCCGGATCGGCGGGATCGTCGCCGGCATCGATCGCTTCGGAGTCGACGGGCTGATCAACGCCTGCGGCTTCGCGGTCTTCGCCGCCGCCGAGGGGCTGCGCACCTTGCAAAACGGCAAGACGCAGGTCGCTCTGCTCGTCGCCATGGCCGTCCTCGTTGCGACCGTCATCGCGGTCATGCTCGGCCTTCCCAACCTCTTCGCGGGAGCGGGGGGGAGTCACCTGTGAGCGCCTTTCCGAATCTCTTCCTGCTCACGGTATCCGTGGCCCTGCCGCTGCTCGCGGCCCTGGTCGTCTGGGGCATGGGAGCGGCGCGCTCCGGGGCCTCGCGCATCGTGGCCATCGGGTCAGCCGCCCTGCCCCTGCTGATCCTGGCGTTCGCAGCCTTCCGCATGGCCCCCGAGACGGGGCTGCAACTGGGCGATCGCTACGACCTCTGGCCGGACCTCGGTATCTCGCTCGCCATGGCAGTTGACGGACTCAGCCTGCCTTTCGCCTTGCTGGCCGCTGCGCTTGGCACCCTGGGAGTCAGCGCCGCTCGCAACTCCCATGAACGGGCGATCGCCCTGCTCGCCGAAGCAACCGCCCTCATGCTCTTCGTCAGCCAGGACCTCTTCGTCTTCCTGGCGGCATGGTGGCTACTTCCAGTCTTGCTCTACACCCTCGTCACCGGCTGGGGGCGCGGCCGCTCGGAATACGCGGCCACCAAGTTCCTGGTCATGATGCTCACGGGTGCGGCCCTGCTGACCGTCAGCCTGCTCGCGGTCTACCTGGTCGGCAACGGCAGCGGCGACATGGCTGCCCTCTGGGCCACCAAGCCGGGCTTCCCCCTGGAATTCCTCAACCACTGGGTGCTCGCGGGCATCCTGCTCGCCACCTGGGTGGCCGCCCCGCTCTTCCCCTTCCACACCTGGCTCGCGGACGTCTTCGACACCGCTCCGCCCTCGGCCCTGCCCCTGGTCATCGGAGGCATCCAGGCGGGCGGCGCCTACGCGTTCGTGCGCCTGGCGATGGGGTACTTCCCGAGCTACCTCGAGTCCTGGCTGCCCTGGATAGCCGCCCTGGGCGTGCTGAGCGCGCTCTACGCCCTGCTGGCCACCTGGGGACAGCGCTCATTACTGCGCGCTCTGGCCTTCATGGCGATCGCTGTCGCTGGCATGGCCTCCGTGGGCCTTGCGGCGCTGCCGGGCCAGGACTCCGGCCGGGCCGTCTTCTGGACCCTGCTGCTGCTGCTCGCGGCCACCGGCTCTACGGGGCTGCTCGCATGGCTCACCTCGGAAATCTCTGCGCGCTCCGGCCCCGCCGAGGCGCTTCTTGCCCGGCTCGGCTTCCTCACGCCTCGCGGCGCAGGCTTCTGGGTGGGTATCGGCTGCGTAGGCCTGCTGCTTATCCTGATTCCCGCCGCCATGCTCTTGCCCAGCCTCACCGCAAACCGGCTCGGACTCGCCGCCGGCCTCGGGCTCGCCCTGCTGCTCCTGCTCGGAACCGCCGGCGGAGCGCTGCGCTCGGCCCTGGTCGCGCCGGTCACTCCGGCCCGCATCGAAGGCGTGGAGGACCTCTCGTCTCGCGAGCTGGCCATCGGTTGGCTTAGCCTGCTGCTCGCCGCAGTTCCCCTGCTTTGGCTGATCCTCGCGTCCCGGGCGATCGCCGTCTTCGCCTCCCAGCTCAGCCTGGGCTTCGTGCGGTAGGAGGCCATGATGGACCACGCAATCGTCTTGCTGCCGGAGTTCCTGCTCGTCCTCTTGAGCTTCGCCATCCTGGCGCTCGGACGCTTCTTCCCCCGGCTCATCGCCCCCCTGACCACCTACGGCCTCGTCGCCGTGCTGGGCGTCCTCATCGGGCAAGCCATGACCGGAGTCGCGGGCAGACCCGCCTTCGCCGAGGCCGTCCAGATCGGCCCCTTCGCCTGGCTCGTGCGCGGTGCAATTCTGCTCTGCGCCGCCGCCTCCGCTACCCTGGCCTGGGAGGAAGCACCCGCCCGCCCGGACCTCTATTTCGGCCTACTGCTCGCCTCGACCGTCGGAGCCATGGGCATAGCCGGTGCCGCCGACGGCGTGATCCTCTTGATTGGCTGCCTCATCCTTGCGCTTTCCCTCATGGGCCTGCTCGCCCTGGGACGCGGGCGCGCCAAAGCCGAAGCGACCCTGAAACTCTTTCTTTTCCAGGTAGTCGCCGCCGCTGTTCTCCTCTTCGCCCTCACCTGGGCATACGGACTCGGCGGAAGCACCGGCTACGTCTCGCTTGGCGGGGCGTTACAAACCCCGGATGCCCAGCTGACCTTCGTCATGCTGCTGATGCTGGGTGGCTTGGCCTTCATGGTGGCAGCTTTGCCGTTTCACGCATGGCTACCGGACGTCAGCGAGGCCAGCATGGCGCCGACCGGAGTCTGGCTACTCGGTGGAGCGGCCCTCGCGGCCGTGGCGGGCCTGGTCAGAGCCCTGATGATGGTCTTCGCGACCAATACCAGCCTCTGGGCTCCTTACGTGACGGGACTCGCCGTCCTGAGCATGCTGGGGGGAAGCCTGCTGGCCTTGGCGCAGTCGGATCTCAGGCGCATGCTCGGCTTCAGCGCGGTGGCGACCTCGGGCTTCGTCCTGCTGGCCTTGGTCGCGGCGTCCCACGCCGCTTCCAGCCAGGAAGGGCTGAGCGCCCTCTTGATGGTGGCCCTGACCGCCGGCATCGCCACCGTTGGCCTGCTCGCGGGCCTGGGGGCCGCCAATGCCCGGACCCTGACGGACCTCGCCGGCCTGCACCGGCGATCGCCCTGGCTAGCCGCCGCCCTCACGGCCTGCGCGCTCGGCCTCGCGGCCCTGCCCCTCGCCGGAGCCTTCTGGGCCCGCGTGGCCCTGGTGCGGGCCGTTCTGGTCCACGTCAGCCAATCCATGCAGTTCGGCATGCTCGCCCTGGCGGTCCTGGCCATGCTCGTGACCGTCCTGGGGGCCTACTCGGCCCTGCGGATCCCCAAGGCCGTCTACCTGGCCCCCGGCGCCGAGACGCACGGCGCCGGAGCGCTCAGCGCCGAGACGATCGACGTGCCGGCGGGGCACCTGCTCGTCCTGACGCTCTGCGCCTTGCTCAGCGTCGCCTTTTTCGTCGCTCCGGCGCCCCTCTGGGCCCTCGTGAGCTTCGCTACGATTGGATTCTAAACCGTTGGGAGGTTGGAGATGATTACCAAGGAAACCGTCAGGCACGTCGCGAAACTCGCCCGCCTGGAGCTCGCGCCTCATGAGGAGGACCAGCTGACCCAGGAACTGGGAGCCATCCTCGGCTACGTCGAACAGCTCGCCGAGGTGGACGTGACGGGCGTCGAGCCGACGGCCCAGGCCATCCCCGTCGCGAACGTCGTGCGCGAGGATCGGCTTCATGAGAGCCTCAGCCGCGACGAGGTCCTCCAGAACGCCCCGGTTCCCGAGCAGGGCATGTTCCGGGTTCCGCGCATCATCGGGGAAGCGTGACGGCGCCCGTCGTCGTGGTAGGGGCCGGCGCTGCCGGCCTGATGGCGGCCATCGCCGCGGCCCGTGCCGGGGCCCCCACCATGCTCCTCGAAAAAACCAAGCGCTTCGGCTACAAGATCCTGATCTCGGGCCACGGCCGCTGCAACCTGACCAACGCCGAGCGAGACCTCAAGCAGCTCATCTCCAACTACCCGGGCGGCGGCAAGTTCCTTTACGGCGTCTTCAGCCAGTTCGACAACTGGGACTTCATCCGCTTCATCGAGGGCATCGGCCTGCCGACCAAGACTGATCACCGCGGACGGGTCTACCCCGAATCCGACAAGAGCCTCGACGTCGTGGAAGCCTTCCAGCGCGAGCTCGACCGTCTGGGCGTGCAGTTGCGCCTGGAAGCTCCCGGCGCCCGGATCCTGACCGAGGAGGACCGCATCGTCGGCATCGAGCTGGCCTCCGGCGAGGTCGTGAAGGCCGGAGCGCTCGTCGTCACGGTCGGCGGACAATCGTTCCCCAACACCGGCTCCACGGGCGACGGCTACAAGATGGCCGAGGCCCTCGGTCATACGCTCGTCGATCCGTTTCCGTCGCTGGTGCCGCTGCGCTCACCGGGCCTCGGCGAGCTGGCAGGCCTGTCCCTGCGGGATGTCGAGGTCACGGCCGTGGTCGACGCCAAGCCGGCGGCGAAGCGCCGAGCGGATATGATGTTCGCGCACTTCGGCCTGACGGGGCCGGCGGTCTTGCATCTCAGCCGGACGGCATCTTTGGCGATCGCCCAGGGGAAGAGCGTGGAGCTGTGGCTGGACCTGGTGCCGGACCGGACGCGCGAGGAGCTAGACGCCGACATGAGGCAGGCCTGGGAGCGCAATCCGCGCACGCACCTGGCCAATGCGCTGAAGGAATGGCTGCCCGAGCGATTGGTGCCGTTCTTCTTGAAGCACGCGAACGTGGCGGGCGATCGCCCGGTCTCGGAGGTCCCCAAGAAGGACCGCGGCAAGCTGGTCGAGCGCCTCAAGCGCTGGGCCTTCCCGATTCCCTCGGTGCTCTCGAAGGAGGTCGCCGAGGTGACCGCCGGCGGCCTCAACCTCAAGGAAGTGGACCCCAAGACCATGGCCTCCAAGAAGGTCGAAGGGCTGTTCTGGGCCGGCGAAGTGCTCGACGTGGACGGCTACATCGGGGGCTACAACTTCCAGTCGGCCTGGTCGACGGGCTGGGTGGCCGGCCAGTCGGCAGCGCGGCTGCTAGGGTTCGAACCCGGCTAGCCGAAGCGATCCCGGTTGCTCTGACGTCCCTGCGGCGTGGGCGTGAACTTGTTCTCGAAGGGTTTCCGCGGCAGCGGGGAAACGACGAGCTCGCGCTGACCTCCCAGCAGGAACTCCGGGCGCTGGTAGTCGACCAGGTGATGCGGCAGGAAGGTCGCGTAGAGCTGGATCTCCCGGCCGTCGTCCAGCGGGTCGGGAGGCATGGCCGGCAGCTTGCGCAGGGCGTGCGAGTCGAGGTTTCGGGCCACGATCCGGCCTTCGCCATCCAGGACCGAGACCAGCCCGAGGGGAATGGCGATCTCCAGCCCATCCGTGAGTTGCACCACGAGGTAGCGGACGTCGCGGGTCTGCTCTTCGATGAGCAGGTCGATGACCGTTCCGACCGGCAGGTTGTCGGAACCGAAGACGAGCCAGCCCTGCATGTCGGGTTCGGACGGGGCGAGCGCCATGGGCAGCCGGGAAAGCTTCGCGATGCTCATCGGACACCTCCTTGCATCGAAGACGCCTCCGCGGACCGGCACCGGCCTGCACCGGCCTTTCGGCGCATCGTCGGATGGCTTCTGGCGCGATTCTAGTCGCATCCCCGGCCCCGGGCAACGCGCGTCAGGGCGATTGGGCCCGATCGGCCTCCTGCTTGCCCGCTTGCTTGCGGTGCTCGCCGTAGACCCAGGCCACCTCGGCGCCCAGCAGAAAGAGCACCGCCGAGAGGTAGAGCCAGAAGAGGAAGACGATCACGCTGGTCGCGGGGCCATAGACCTCGTTGAAACGCCCGAAGGTCGAGAGGTACCACCCGAAGAGCCGCCGCAGGATCTCCCAGAGCACGGCCGATACCCCGGCCCCCAGGGCGATCTGCGCGAACGGGACCCGATGAGCTGGCAAGTAGCGGTACAGGGCCGTCAGGCTCAGCATGACCATCACGATGGGCAAGAGGTTCATCAGCACGGGCACGACGCCGGGAATGTCCTGGGGGCGCACGCCCAGCAAGGGGATCTCGAAGGTCAGGATCGCCAGCATAAGCCAGTAGAGGAAGGTGGCGGCGAGCATAACTCCGCCGATGGCGATGGCGAAGAGCAAGGAGATGGCGTTTCGCTTGACGCTGAACACGAAGCCCCCGGTCGCGCCCGACTCCCAGATGATGTCGAGGGCCTGCGCCAGGGACATGAAGATGTTCTTACCGGACCAGAGCAGGACCACCAGGGCGAAGAGGCCGATGCCCCCACGGGCCGCCACCACGGCCTCGAGCGTGCTGCGCAAGAACCGCTCCTGGGCCGGGAAGCCCTGCACGATGAAGTCCAGGACCTTTTGCGTCGCCTCCTCGGGGGCGAGGATGTAGCCCGCGATGGCGATCAGGCCGAGGATCAGCGGAAAGAGCGAGAAGAACGTGAAGTACGAGATCGCCGCGGCCAGGAAGGGCACGCTGTCATCGTTGAAAGCCGCGACGAGTTGCGTGAGAAACGTCCAGGTCGACCTGACGACTTTCATTGGCGCTCCTCTCAAGCGGAAAACCCCTTGGTGGCTTGCCATCTGGCCAGGGAATCGGCAGAATAGAAGATAGAGCATTTTAAGCAGAAAAGGAGCGACGCATGCGCCTGGATAAATGGCTGAAGCTGTCGCGCGTGATCAAGCGCCGCACGGTTGCCAACGAGGTTTGCGATCAGGGGCGCGTGACGATCAACGGCCGGGTCGCCAAGGCCTCCGCGGACGTCAAGCCGGGCGATCAGCTGGAGATCCACTTCGGCAACAAGACCCTCTCGCTCGAAATCCTCCAGGTTCCAGAGCGCCCGGTGGCCGCCAAGGACGCCGCCGACCTCTACCGCCTGACCGGAGACGTCGCCTCGATCGATTAATCCAATAGGCCTACCCTCATCGCAGAAAGAAGGACACCCTCATGCCGACGTTCATCGAAGATATCTATGCCCGCGAGGTCCTCGATTCCCGGGGCAACCCGACCGTCGAGGTCGACGTCGTCCTGACCGGTGGAGCGACCGGCCGCGCCGCCGTTCCCTCCGGCGCCTCCACCGGTGCCCACGAAGCCATCGAGATGCGCGACCAGGACGAGCCCGATCGCTACAACGGCAAGGGCGTCCTGCGGGCCGTCGACAACGTCAACGAGGTCATCGCCAACGAGCTCGCCGGCATGGACGCGCTCGACCAGGTCGCCATCGACCAGGCGATGCTCGAGCTGGACGGCACGCCCAACAAGGCCAAGCTCGGCGCCAACGCCATCCTCGGCGTCTCGCTGGCCGTCGCCAAGGCGGCCGCCAACGCCGTCAACCTGCCGCTTTACCGCTACATCGGCGGCGTCTCGGCCCGCAGCCTGCCCGTGCCCATGCTCAACATCATCAACGGCGGGGCCCATGCCGACAACCCGGTCGACATCCAGGAGTTCATGGTCATGCCCGTGGGCGCCGTCTCCTTCGCCGAGGCCCTGCGCTGCGGCTCCGAGATCTTCCACGCCCTCAAGAAGATCCTCAAGTCCCGCGGGCTCAACACCGCCGTCGGCGACGAGGGCGGCTACGCTCCCCAGGTCAACTCCGCCGACGACGCCCTCTCGGTCATCATGGAAGCCATCGAGACCGCCGGCTACTCCGCGGGCGGAGACGTCATGCTCGCTCTTGACGTCGCCTCGACCGAGTTCTACCGCGACGGCAAGTACCACTTCTCCGGCGAAGGCGTCACCCGCACGCCCGACGAGATGGTCGACTACCTCGAGGACCTCGTCAACCGCTACCCCATCCTCTCGATCGAGGATGGCATGGCCGAAGACGACTGGGACGGCTGGGCCAAGCTGACGCAGCGCCTCGGCAAGCGCGTCCAGCTGGTGGGCGACGACCTCTTCGTCACCAACCCCGAGCGCCTCGAGCGCGGCATCACCATGGGCATCGGCAACTCCATCCTGGTGAAGGTCAACCAGATCGGCACCCTCACCGAGACCCTGACGGCCATCGAGATGGCCAAGCGCGCGGGCTACACCGCCATTCTCTCGCACCGCTCGGGCGAAACCGAGGACACCACCATCGCGGACCTCGCCGTCGCCACCAACTGCGGCCAGATCAAGACCGGCTCGGCCTCGCGCTCGGACCGGGTGGCCAAGTACAATCAGCTCCTGCGGATCGAGGAGGAACTCGGCGAAGCGGCACTCTACCCGGGCCGCGAAGCCTTCTACAACCTGAGGTAACCAGTGGACGGACGTA
>JAKFCW010000144.1:0-15983 GCA_036676455.1 Candidatus Sericytochromatia bacterium | reverse complement strand
GCTGCCCGACAGCAAGTTCGCGGTCACCAACGCGACCACCAAGGCGACCACCGCGCTGACCCCGGACGGCAAGGCCATCCAGGAGCTCGCCCCCGGCATCACCTGGTTCATCAACGGGCATAACCTCAAGCTCGTGGCCGACCTGCCGATTCAGATCGATGCGCCGGTCGTCACCGAGAAGAAGATCGGCGACTACAACCTGATCAACCAGCCCGACCAGACCTCGTACCTGGCCACCGGCGTCGGCACCCTGACCCGCCAGTTCATCATCCAGGGCCGCCTCGGTCTCCAGTACCAGTTCTAGTTCCGGCTCAGGCCCACGCCTGACCACCCCCTAAGGAAGGCCTTCCCGGTTCGGGAGGGCCTTCCGTTTTCGTCTCCCGACTGCGTGTTGTCGCCGCGAGGTCTCGCCTCTATGATGCTCGCGATCGCACCTTGGGGATCTTGAGGAGAGTGACGATGAGTTGGGCGAATCAACCAGGCCCTGACGGCCGCTCCAAGGGGTGGTGGGCCAAGACGGTGGTGGCAGGTCTCATCGGCGGAGCCGCGATGATGCTCTTCTTGATGGCCACCTACTCGGCCGCGGGGCTGGGCGCCTGGTTCCCGGCGAACGGCATCGCCACGGTCCTCCCGAACTTCCGGCCCGTTCCGGGCGAGCTGCCTGCCGCGGGCTTCGTCGCGGCGCAGAGCCTGACGGGCTTGGCGATTCATGCCGTCATCAGCGGCCTGCTCGGGATCGTCTTCGGGGGCATCGTCGAGGGCTTTCTCGAGGCGCACGCCCGCTCCTTGCCCAGGATGGCCTTGGCGGGCTTCGTCTTCGCGACCTTCGCGTGGCTCTTTTTCGGCTTCGGTGGCGTCTACCTGGCGGGTCTGCAACCGGTCTTCGGGACCGCTACCTTCTTCTTCGGGCACCTGGTCTTCGGGGTGGTGCTCGGGCTCTGTCTTGCCTTGTTGACCAGCCGGCGTGACCTGATGACGGTCACCTTCGCTCCCGAGGAGAAGCCGGCGGTCGAGCCCCTGCAGCGCCGCTAGTCAGCGGGCTGCGGGTCCGGCAGGGTGCCCGCCCAGCCGAAGCGGCGCAGGTCGACGCGATCGTCCGCGTCGAAGACGACGCCTTCCGCCTCCAGCAAGTCCCGCTGGAGATCGGTTTCATGCGGGTGGCGGGCCTTGAGGCTGATGCGCCCCTGCGCGTTGATCACGCGATGCCACGGCACCTCCGAGCCCTCTGGCAGGGCGCGCAGCGCATAGCCGACCGCGCGCGAGGCCATCGGGCGACCGAGCATCGCGGCGATCGTGCCGTAGGTGGTCACGCGCCCTGAGGGGATCAGGCGGGTCGCGCGGTAGACCTCGTCGTAGAAGGTGCTCATGGCTTCCTCACGGGGCGTGGGCATGCGCGGGCCTCCAGGCGGGGGCCCGCGCATGCCGGGGGGGCTTTAGAGCGCGGCGAGGACCTTCTCGGCGTGGCCGGCGACCTTCACGTTGCGGTAGGCCTTGGCGAGCGTGCCGTCCGGATGGATGACGAAGGTCGAGCGGATGATGCCCATGTAGGTCTTGCCGTAGTTCTTCTTCTCGCCCCAGGCCCCAAGCGCCGTCAGGACCGTCTTCTCAGGGTCGCTGAGCAGGGGGAAGTTCAGGCCGTGATTGGACTGGAACTTGCGGTGGCTGTCCAGGCCGTCGGCGGAGATGCCGAGCACGATGGCGCGCTCGGAGGCGGCGGGGGCCCGATCTCGGAAGTCGCAAGCCTCGGTGGTGCAGCCGGGCGTGTTGTCCTTGGGGTAGGCGAAGAGGACGATGGGTTTGCCGCCTTGCAGCAACTCCGAGAGGCGGTACTCTTGCTCGTTGCCGTCGGCGTCGAGGCCCTTGAGGGTGAAGTCGGGAACCTGGGATCCGATGTCGATCACGGGCGTTTCTCCTGAAAAACTACGGTAGGGGACGGGCGTTTCCCCGATTATAATCGCTGCAAGGAAAGCCGAGCCGGCTTGACAGCGATTTAGAATTATTCTAAAACTGTACATGCTTGATTTGGATAGGGGGGGCTTGCCGTCGCCCTCAGGGAGGCCACATGAAACCGATTTTGATCGCAGTCGTCGCAGGAACCGTGCTCCTGGCCGGTTGCCAGCCCAGCAGCGAGCAGGCCGCATCGGAGGGCCAGTCGCCGAAGCAGGCACGCCAGCTGGCGGGTGGTCTTGGGCCGTTGCCTCCGGTGGAGCATCCGGCGCAGAACCCGTTGACGCCCGAGAAGGTGGAGCTGGGCAAGATGCTCTACTTCGACACGCGGCTTTCGGGCACGGAGCGGGTGAGCTGCGCGACCTGCCACAATCCCAGCTTCGGCTGGGGCGAGGGCGTGGGCCTGTCCGTGGGCGTGGGCGACCAGCGCCTGGGGCGGCATTCGCCGACGGTGCTGAACGCGGCGTACTACACGCATCAGTTCTGGGACGGCCGCGCCAAGACCCTCGAGGAGCAGGCGGCCGGTCCGATCACCTCCAAGGTGGAGATGAACGCGGTCCCGGAGGTGGTGGTGAAGCGGCTGCAGGGCATCCCGGAGTACGCGGAGCGCTTCCAGCAGGTCTTCGGCGAGCCGGTCAGCTTCGAGAACATCACCAAGGCGATCGCCACCTACGAGCGGACGATCGTGCGCGGCAACTCGCCCTTCGACCGCTGGGCGGCCGGGGATGACGCGGCGATGAGCGAGGAGGCCAAGCGCGGCTACCAGCTCTACACGACCAAGGCCATGTGCATCACGTGCCACTCGGGCCCCAACTTCTCGGACAGCAAGTTCTACAACATCGGGGTGAAGGGCTCGGGAACGACCGACAAGGGCCGCTTCGACGTGACGAAGAACCCGGCGGACCTGGGGGCGTTCAAGACTCCGACGGTGCGAAACGCGGCCTTGACGGCTCCGTACATGCACGACGGATCGATCGCGACGCTCGAGGAGCTGGTGGAGCACTACGACAAGGGCGGGGAGGACGTTCCCAACAAGCATGCGCTGATGGTGCCCTTGAACCTGAGCGCGCAGGAGAAGGCGGATCTCGTGGCGTTCATGCGGGCGCTGACCGGCGAGCCGCTGGCGGACCAGACGCTGCCCGAGCTTCCTTACTAGTTTTCTGGCGTGTCAGCGGCCCTCTTCCGTGTCGGAAGGGGGCCGCCGCCGTGATCCCCCGCTCGCTCGCGCCCGGCGTCTTCAGCCAAGGCGCCCTTGCCGCCCCTTGCCTCCCCTGAGAGGATGGGAAGAGCGCCCGCGGCAGATTTTGCGAAGGAGGCTACCGCATGAGCATGTCTTATGAGCTGGAGATCCTGGCGCCCCGCGAGGGTTCCGAGGAGTACTTCTCCGGCAAGCTGCCCGAGGTCCCTGGGCTGCTTTACTACGGGATGGACGAGGCCCTGCTGCCGCCCCCGCAGGACATGGGGGAGGACGGCTAGGTCCGGATCCTGGGCTCATGCGGGGGTTGACGCCCCCGCCTTTTAGAATTATTCTACATCTATGGCGATTAAATCTTCTTGTCTCAGTCCCCAGCAGATCGACGCGATGCTGAAGCGCAGCGGGATCAACGCGACCGCGCAGCGGATCGCGATCTGCCGCTTCGTCCTCTGCGACGCCGAGCATCCGAGCGCCGAGGACGTCAAGCACTGGGTGGATCAGAACTTCCCCAAGATGAGCCTCGCCACCGTCTACAACACCCTGCGCATCCTGGTGGAAGCGGGCCTGTTGCGCGAGCTGCGGCTGCCGCATAGCGAGGCCGTCCTCTACGACAACAACCTCGACTCCCATTACCACTTCCTCGACGAGGAGACGGGCGAGCTGCTCGACGTCGATCCCGCCGAGATCCGCCTGGAGCCCGCGCTGGCCGCGGACTACCAGGTCCGCGCCGTCGAGGTCCTGCTGCGCGGGACCCGCAAGCGCGCGCCGGGAGAATCCGCCGCCGGCTGACGCCGGCCCCTCGCCACGCCCCCCCTACCGAGGTCAAACCAATGGTCAACAACGTCCTCATCATCGGAGCTGGTCCCGCCGGCTACACCGCCGGAATCTACGCCGCCCGCGCCAACCTCAACCCCATCCTCTTCGAGGGAAGCACGCCCGGCGGCCAGCTCACGATCACCACCGACGTCGAGAACTACCCCGGCTTCCCCCAGGGAGTCCAGGGTCCCGAGATGATGCAGCTCTTCCGCCAGCAAGCCGAGCGCTTCGGAACCCGGATCGTCACCGACGTCATCACCCGCGTCGACTTCAGCGCGCGCCCCTACAAGGTCTGGGACAGCCGCGACCAGCTGCACGAAGCCCACGCCGTCATCATCGCCACCGGCGCCTCGGCCCTGTGGCTGGGCCTCGAGGCCGAGATGCGCCTGCAGGGCCGCGGCGTCTCGGCTTGCGCCACCTGTGACGGCTTCTTCTTCCGCGGCAAGGACGTCGTCGTCGTCGGCGGCGGAGACACCGCCATGGAGGAAGCCAACTTCCTCGCCAACATGTGCAACTCCGTCACCGTCGTCCACCGCCGCGACCAGCTGCGCGCCAGCAAGATCATGCAGCAGCGCGCCTTCGACAACCCCAAGATCAAGTTCGTCTGGAACTCCGCCATCGACGAGATCCTCGACCACGGCACCGAGCAGGTCAAGGCCGTCCGGCTTCGCGACACCCAGACCGGCGAGACCCAGGAGATGCCCACTGACGGCGTCTTCATCGCCATCGGCCACAAGCCCAACACCGAGCTCTTCAAGGGCATGCTGACCATGGACGACGCCGGCTACCTCGTCACCCACGACGGCACCCGCACCAACATCGAAGGCGTCTTCGCCTGCGGCGACGTGCAGGACACCGTCTACCGTCAGGCGATCACCGCAGCCGGCACCGGCTGCATGGCCGCCATCGACGCCGAGCGCTGGCTCGCCGCCATGCACGCCGGCGAACACGCCTCGGTCTAAATCCTTCCAACACGCTTCCACACCCCGCAGTCTAGGAGGAAACCATGCTGCAACCCCAGATGAAAGCCCCTGAGTTCAAGGCCACCGCGGTGGTCAACGGTCAGTTCAAGGAAATCTCCCTGGCCGACTACAAGGGCAAGAACGTCGTCGTGTTCTTCTACCCGCTCGACTTCACCTTCGTTTGCCCCACCGAGATCCTGGCCTTCTCGGACCAGATCGCGGAGTTCCACAAGCGGAACACCGAGGTGATCGGCATCTCGACCGACTCCCACTTCTCGCACCTCGCCTGGACCAACACCAAGCGCGAAGAGGGCGGCATCCAGGGCCTGAGCTACCCCCTCGTCGCCGACTTCACCAAGCAGATCGCCCGTGACTACGGCGTCCTGCTCGAGAACGCCGGCGTGGCCTTCCGCGGCCTCTTCCTGATCGACAAGGAAGGCGTCATCCAGCACATGGTCGTCAACAACCTGCCCCTCGGCCGCTCGGTCGAGGAGACCCTGCGCATGATCGACGCCCTCACCCACGTCGAGACCTACGGCGAGGTCTGCCCCGCCGACTGGAAGCCCGGCAAGGCCACCATCGTCCCCGAGACCGAGAAGTCCAAGACCTACTTCAAGCAGGCCGCGGCCGCGCTCGTCTAAACCCACTCCATCAAAGGGCCTCCGGAGCAATCCGGAGGCCCTTTCGCATGCGCCTCCACCGACCAAGGTTAACTAAGCCTACTTGACAACAGTAGACTCAAGTTATTATCCTCGGGCTGTGCTCAGTCGAGGGAAGGTTCCCTCCGCACTCCGAAGGAGGAATCGAATGTTTTGTCAGCGTTGCGCGTCCCAGCCCGCCTCGATGATCGTTCGCGTCAAGCTCAACGGCCACCAGCAAACGTGGCAGCTCTGCTCCGCATGCGCGGAAGCACAGGGAGTCGGAGGAGGCCTGCCGTCAGGATTCTCGCGGCGTCACGCGCCCCTCAAGCTCTCGGAGGAGGCCCTCGCCTCCCTCAAGGCCGCCAGCACCTGGGCGGCCGAACGCGGATGCCCCGAGGTCGGCCCCGAGTTCGCCCTGCTGGGCATCCTCACCAGCGGCAGCGAAGCCGGCAAGAAGCTTATAGCGAACGGACTAAAGTCAGCTGACGTCCGAGAGGCCATTTCAACCGCTTATCCCCAGCGCGAGCCCCTGTCGCCGGAGGAGGTGGAGCTGAGCCCTCGGATGAAGCAGGCGATGCGCCTCGCCGGGCAGATCGCCCATCAGCAGGGAGCGGGCTTCATCGCGCCTGATCACCTGCTGGCCGGCATCTACCACGAGGGCGAGAGCCTCGCGGCCCAGATTCTGGGCCAGGTAAGCGGGACTCAGCCACCGGCGGGCCGGATGGCGGCTTCCGACCCCCATCAGCCGGCCATGCCGCCCGCCGGGGCGCCTCATGCCGAGGCCGAGCTGCCTTTTACCACGGACCTCAACGCCCGGGTGAAGGCCGGCAAGGTCGATCCCGTCGTCGGCCGCGCCAAGGAGATCGAGCGGGTCATCCGGATCCTGTCGCGCAAGACCAAGAACAACCCCGTTCTCATCGGCGAGCCGGGCGTCGGCAAGACCGCGATCGCCGAGGGCCTCGCCCAGCGGATCGTCGCCGGAGAGGTGCCCGAGACGCTCAAGGACGCCCGGGTGCTCGCCCTGGACCTCGGAGCGCTGCTGGCCGGCACCAAGTACCGCGGCGAGTTCGAGGAGCGCCTCAAGGGCCTGATAGACGCGCTGAAGCAGCGAGAGGACGCCATCCTCTTCGTCGATGAGCTGCACACCGTCATCGGCGCAGGCTCGGCCGAAGGGGGCACGGATGCCGCCAACCTCCTGAAGCCTGCCCTGGCGCGCGGAGAGCTGCGCTGCGTCGGTGCCACCACCCTCGACGAGTACCGCAAGCACATCGAAAAGGATGCCGCCCTGGAGCGCCGCTTCCAGCCGGTCATGGTCGGCGAGCCCTCCACCGAGGAGGCCGTGGAGATCCTGCGCGGCCTGCGCGACGCCTACGAGGCCCATCACCGCGTGAAGATCGCCGACGAGGCCCTGCTGGCCGCCGTGAAGCTGTCGGAGCGCTACGTGACGGACCGCTTCCTGCCGGACAAGGCCATCGACCTGCTGGACGAGGCCGCGGCGATGCTGCGGCTGGCGGGCTCGACCGGCCCGGACCGCATCAAGGAGCTGGAGGTCAAGCTGGCCGAAGCGCAGCGCGAGAAGGAGGCTGCGGTGCGTAGCGAGCGCTTCGACGAGGCCGCCCGGCGCAAGTGCGACGTGGATGACCTGAGCGCGGAGCTTGCCGCCCTGCGCAAGGAATGGAAGACCGAGACGGGCACGGCGGTGCCGCAGGTGACGGCCGCGGAGATCGCCGCGGTGGTCAGCGAGTGGACCGGCATCCCGGCCGCGCGCCTCTCGAAGTCCGACGCCGAGCGCTTGCTTGATGCCGAGAGCATCCTCGGCCGCCGGGTGATCGGCCAGCGCGAGCCCGTGGGGGCGATCGCCGAGGCCCTGCGCCGCGCCGGCTCGGGCCTCAAGGATCCCAACCGTCCCATCGGCTCCTTCCTGTTCATCGGCCCCACCGGCGTGGGCAAGACCGAGACGGCCCGCGCGCTGGCCGAGTTCATGTTCCACGACGAGTCCGCGATGATTCGCTTCGACATGAGCGAGTACGGCGAGAAGCACACGGTCTCCCGGCTGGTCGGCGCTCCTCCGGGCTACGTCGGCCACGACGAGGCGGGCCAGCTCACCGAGGCGGTGCGCCGGCGCCCCTACGCGGTGCTCCTCTTCGACGAGATCGAGAAGGCCCACCCCGACGTCTTCAACCTGCTGCTGCAGATTCTCGATGACGGGCGCTTGACGGATAGCCAGGGCCGGACGGTCGACTTCAAGAACACGCTGGTCCTGATGACCTCGAACGTCGGAGCCCAGCACATGGTGACCTCGGGACTGGGCTTCCGGCCGCCGACGGAACTGGAGGATCGCCCCTGGAACACCCAGAAGGAGGAGGCCTTCGAGGCATTGAAGGCGGTCTTCCGCCCGGAGTTCCTCAACCGCATCGACGAGATCATCGCCTTCAAGCCGCTGGAGCGAGAGGACCTGATGCGGATCGTCGACCTGCTGATCGCCAGGACCGAGGCGAAGCTGCGCGAGCAGGGCGTGGCCCTGACGCTCACGGCGGAGGCCAAGGAGGCGATCGCCCAGCTCGGCTACGAGCCGGCCTACGGAGCGCGTCCGCTGCGCCGGGTGATCCAGCGGCAGATTGAGTCTCCCCTCGGGCGCCGGCTGCTGGATCAGAGCATCCGTCCCGGACAGACGGTCCGGGTCGGCTACGGCGAGGACGGCTTCACCTTCGAGCCGGAGGAGGCCCCCGTCGGCGTCTAGTGCCGAGAAACCCCAAACACTCGAGGCCCAGGAATCTCCTGGGCCTCGAGTGTTTGGGGATCGTCAGGGGAGGAGGTCGGGGGGAATGGCCAAGTCCTCGCGCTTCTCGCTCTCGAGGCGGATGCCGGGAAGCTTGGCCAGATCCTTGAGGTTATCCGGGCCGCTGAGGGCGTGCATGAAGGCGACCAGATCCTGTTTTTCCCGGGTGGTGAGCTCCAGGGGGCGGATGTAGGGGTGGACGGTGGGGGCGGGGTCTCCTCCGCGATTGTAGAAGTCGACGACCGCTTCGAGGGTCGGCAGGGAGCCGTCATGCATGTAGGGGGCGCTCTGGGCGATGTTGAGGAGGGTCGGGGTCTTGAAGGCGCCGCGGTCCTGCTCGCGGCCGGTCACGGCGAAGCGGCCGGTGTCGGCCGCCGATCCGCTGGCGTTGACTCCGGTCTTGACGAACATGCCGTTGCTGAGTAGCTTCCCGTTGTGGCAGGCGGAACAGCTGGCTTTGCGTGAGTTGAAGAGGCTCAGGCCTCGCTGTTGCTGAGCGGAGAGGGCAGTCGTGTCGCCGGCGAGGAAGCGATCATAGGGAGAGGGTCCGACCGTGAGGGCGCGCTCGAAGGTGCTGAGGGCCTTGGCGATGCCGTCCGCGGTGGGGGCCGTGCCGAAGACGGCCTGGAACTTTTGGCGGTAGTAGGGCATGGCCGATAGCTTGGCGAGGACGTCCTCCATGCGTGACGCCATCTCGGTGGGGTCGGTGATGGGGCCGAGAGCTTGTTCTTCGAGGGACTTGGCGCGGCCGTCCCAGAACTGATGGGTCTGCTGGGCGACGCCGTAGATGGTCGGGGGGTTTCGCTTCCCTCGCTGGCCGTTGACTCCCTTGGCGGTGGGTTCGGCGTTGGAGAAGCCCTTGCGATGGTGGTGGCAGGTGGCGCAGGAGAGCTGGTTATTGGCAGAGAGCCTGGGTTCGAACCAGAGGCGGAAGCCGAGCTCGACCATGGGCAGGCGATTGGGGGAGTCGGCGAGCGAGGCCTGCGGGACGGGTGGGGAGGGAGTGGCCTGGGGGAGGCTGGCGGAGGGGGTACAACCGGCCAGCAGGGTCCCTAGCAGGGCCAGGTGTCGGACGCGCATCGGCGAGGCCATCCTTTCGGGGGCGGTGGAGGGTTCCAGCGGCCAACCGGGATGTTGCGACGGGTCGCAGCAAGCGACTTCATGCTAGCACTGGCGAGACCCGATTCAATGGCTTGCTTGAGCGCCTAGGCCCGGGAAGATGGCCAAATTCCTTCGGCATTTTTGGCGCGTTGGCCATGGGCTTCTCCGGAGCGGTCCCGCTAGGATGGGGAAAACCGCCTTCCCCGCCCTGGAGGCGGCAGAAAGAGCGGCAAGAAGTCGGGGGAGAAGCGATGGAAGCGGTCTACCTGGTGACCAAGGTGCGTCAGAAGCTCGCGGTGGATCCGCGGGTGGGCTTGACGGACATCTTGATCCACATCCCGGAGGCGGGGCACGTGGTGGTTTCGGGGTTCGTCTCGACGCGCGAGCAGCAGGAGGCGATCACGTCGGCGCTGCAGGAGATGCCGGAGATCACGCGGGTCAGCAACCGGACGCAGGTTCGCCACCTGCAGCCCACGCATCAGTCGGAGATCATCGGGAAGGGGACGCCGGGAGGGAAGTCATGATCCGGATCGCGGCGGTGGGCGACCTTCACCTCACCGTGCATGGCCGAGGGAAGATGCGCCCGCAGTTCGAGGGATTGAGTGACGAGGCGGATCTCTTGCTCTTGGCCGGCGACCTGACCAACTGGGGGAAGCCGGAAGAGGCGGAGGTCCTGGTCGAGGAGCTCTCCGACATCACGATTCCGCGCATCGCCATCCTGGGCAACCACGACTACCACAACGAAGACCCGGAGAGGGTCCGCGCCATCCTGGAGGACGCGGGGGTGACGGTGCTGGAGAACGAGTCGACGACGCTGACGATCGGGGACGCGACGGTGGGCGTGGTGGGCGGCAAGGGTTTCGGCGGGGGCTACGGGACGACCTGCCTCAGCCCGTTTGGCGAGCGCGAGATCCGCGACTTCCTCAAGAGCACCTACGCCTGCGCAGAGGCGCTGGGCCAGGGCCTCTCGGAGCTGCGGACCGACTACAAGCTGGTCCTGCTGCACTACTCGCCGACGGCGGAGACCCTCAAGGGCGAGCCGGTGGCCATCTACCCGTTCCTCGGCAGCTCCATCATGGGCGAGCCCATCGACGAGCACGGAGCGGACCTCGTGGTCCACGGCCATGCCCACAAGGGCACGGAGCATGGGCAGACGGCCGGGGGCATCCCGGTCCGGAACGTTTCGCTGCCGGTCATCTGCGAATCCTACGCGCTCTACCAGATCGAGCAGAAGGCCCGCGCGCTGGTGCATTGATCCCCGCCCTCCTGGATGGTAGCCTAGTAGGTGGCATGACGCGTTTCGTCATTCGCCGCTTCGAGGCCCCCTGAAGAGAGGACCGTTATGGCAACCTGCCCGGAATGTTCCACCCAAGTCCCCCAAGACGCCGTCGTTTGCCCCGAGTGCGCGGCATCCATCCCGGCCCCCAAGCCCCCCAAGCCCGTCCGCAAGGACGCGAACGCCCATCCCGCCGACCGCATCGCCGAAGGCATGCTGCGGGGCGCCTCCATCCTCATGATCATCATGCTGGTGGCCCTGGTCGCCTTCGTGGGCTGGTCGATCATCAGCCAGGGCATCGAGTCGGGCGCGCCTTGAGCCTTCGCAACCTGCTTCCCGGCGCCCTCTGGTTGGGCTTCGCCCTCGGCTCCGGGACGGCCTTCCTGCGAAACGGCTCGCTCCTGAGCTTGACCATGGCGGCGGTGAACCTGCTCATCGCCGCCCTCTTTCTCTTGCGCCGCCCCGAGGCCTCCGCGGAGCCCTCCGAGCCGGCCTCCCAAGCCCCTCGCGCGGGCCTCTCGGCCTCCGTGCTGGCATGGTCCGGCACCTTCCTGCCCTTCCTGCTGCGGCCCGACGGATCTTACCCCCCGCTCGCCCTGGCGCTCCAGATCCTCGGCGTGATCGGCATCGTCCTCTCCCTGAGCGCCCTGGGCCGCTGCTTCGGCCTCAGCCCTGCTCGCCGGGGCGTGGTCACCCATGGCCTCTACGGCTGGGTCCGTCACCCGCTCTACGCTGCCGAGTTGCTCTACTTCCTCGGTGTGGCGATCGCCGCGCCGCTTCCCTCGAATCTGCTCATCTGGGCGGCCCTGCTGCTGATCCAGCTGCGGCGCGCCCAGAACGAGGAGCGCTGCCTCGCGGCCGACGCCCGTTATCGCGACTACCTGGGTGCGGTGCGCTACCGCTTCGTGCCGGGCCTCCTATAAAAAAAGCGTCCCCCCGATCAGGGGGACGCGGCGGGTTTACTTGGAGGCCGGATGCGACGTGGTCTTGGGAGATTCCGAGACCTTGGAGAGCACTTGCTCGGCCAGGTTTCGGATGCCCTTGGCCTCGGCCAGGTCTCCCAGGCTGAAGACGCCGACCAGCCGCTTCTGCTGATCCATGACCAGCATGCGGCGGATCTTGCGCTCTTCCATCACGGCGATCGCGTCCTTGATGTCCTGATCCTGCTGGATCCAGCAGATATCGGTCGACATGCAATCGCGCACCGTCGCCTTGGCGGTATCCACGCCCTGGCACAGCGATCTCACCACCATGTCGCGGTCGGTGATGACCCCGGTGATGCGATCGCCGTCGCAGACCGGGATGAAGCCGGTGTCGTTGTCCCGCATCATGCACGCCACGTCCTTCAACGACGTGTCCGGCTTGCAGAGTTTCGGGTTGGCCGTCATGACGTCGCGAATCTTCATGAATTCCCCCTTTCGCTCAAGGGCGACTTGCCCTGCTCCATGAACGCACGGCTCGCCTTCAAAGGCAGCAAGCAAGACTCACGAGGTTGGGGGGGAAGCTTTGTCTAAGAGTGGCGATTACGACGCTTGACGGTCCAGTAGTTCCAGTCTCCCAGCACCGCCATGGTCGCCGGCAGCAAGAGCAGCCGGACGATGGTCGCGTCGATCACGATGGCCACGGACAGGGCCAGCCCGATCTCTTTCATCAGGCCGAAGTCCGCGAAGATGTAGGCCGCGAAGACGCTCAGCAGAATCAACGCGCCGCCGAGCACGACCCGACCGGTGTGGGAGACGCCCTCGACGACGGCCTGGAGGTTGTTGCCGGTCCGATCGTAGGCTTCGCGGATGGTGCTCAGGATCATGACCTCGTAGTCCATGCTGATGGCGTAAAGCACCGTCAGCAGGATGGTTGGCGTGAAGAGCATCACGTAGCCGTTGGGCGTGGCTCCGAGCTGCTCGGCGCCCCAGCCCCACTGGAAGACCATCACGACCACTCCGAACGCCGCCATGATCGGAAGCAGGTTGGTGAAGATGGCCTTGACGGGAAGGACCGCCGAGCGTAGCAGGCGCGCCAGCAACAGGCCGATCGCCAGGAAGTTGAGGCTGACCATGAAGGGCATCGCCTGGCTGAAGGCGTTGAAGACGTCGACGAACTTGGCCTGCTGGCCGCCGACCGCGAGCGTGGCACCCAGGCCCTTGGCATGCTCCGGGAAGATCGCGTGCCGGAGGTCTTCCACCAGGGCGCGGGCCTCGTCGGAGTCCGGCGAGGTGGACGGAGCGATGCGCAACAGGGTGGCGGTGGCACCCTCCTTGCCGTTGACTAGCGGCGTCGCCACGCCGCCCCGGGTGAAGGGGTTCGCGTAGAGCGCCATGTACTGGCCGAGGCTGAAGTCGTCCCGGAAGCTGACCATGGAGTCGACCCGGGCGATGCGCGGATCGGCCTGGAGGCGCGTCACCAGACGGTCCAGTTCTTCGAGGAAGGCCGGTGCGTAGACGCCGCCCGGCACATCCGTCTCCACGATCGCCATGATCGGGCTGATCTGCCCCGGCTGGTGGTGCTCGGTGAGCCAGGTGACGCCCTGGGCCGATTCCAGGTGAGCGGGGATCAGCGAGACCGTCGGAGACCAGAAGCGGCTCTTGAGGACCGGCAAGGCGAGGGCGCCCAGGACGATCATGCAGCCGAGCAGGACGGGCAAGGGGCGGGCGACGACCTTGCCGACGAAGCCGGCCCAGCGGGAATCGGCGTCGCGGGTCTTGAAGCGGTTGCGCAGGAGGTCGTAGGCGCTGACCCGGCGATCGCAGAGGACGATCAGCGCGGGGATGAAGGTCATCGTGACCAGCCAGGCCAGGGCCACGGTCGCGCAGGCGTTCATGGCCGCAGGGCGCATGCCGTAGACGTCCACCGTGGCCATGGCCGCGGCCGCCGCCATGACCACGCCGCCACTGGCCAGGAGGGCCTTGCCGGTGGTCCGGCCCATCTCCTCGAGGGCGAAGCGCAGGCTTCGGCCGAGGGCGAGCTCCTCGCGCAGGCGGGCAACCATGAAGAGCGGGTAATCGATGCCAAGGGCCAGCGCCAGCAAGGCGGTCAGGAGCTGGTTGATGGTGGAGGTCTCGAAGAAGGTCGCGAGGATCATCAGGACGCCATTGGAGACGGCCAGCACCAGGGCCCCCGAGATCAAGGGGAGCAGGGCCGGGAACCAGCCCCCGAAGACGTAGAGCAGGACGAAGAGCGAGAGCAAGAGGCCGATCTTCTCGACCTTGGTGATCTCGGCGGTGATGTGCGTATAGGCGTCGTACGAGACCGAGATCTCGCCGGTAAGCGCGGTAGTGACCCCGACGGGGGGGGCGGCCGCCGCGATGCGCGCGCGCAGCTCGGGGACGATCTTGCTCTGGTCCAGGGGGACCTGCTTGAAGGTGAGCAGCATCGCGGAGGTCTTCTCGTCCAGGTGGCCCTGCTTGCCCAGTTCGTCGGGCAGCAGGACCCGGTCGACCTCGGGCACGGCCGTGAGCCCTTGTTTAAGCCGCTCGTAGTAGGCCTCCGGCACGGTGACGCCCGGGTGGCGCAGCATGACCAGGACGTTGACCGCGGTCATCTCCGGGAAGTCGCTGGCGAGGAGGGTGTCGACCCGCGAGGACTCGCTGCCCTGCGGCCCCGAGAAGTTGTTGGTGGCAACTGAGCCGAGGTTGCCGGCTCCGAGGATGCCGCCGATGACCAGGACGGCCCAGAGGGCCAGGGTCAGGACGGGGTGGGCGATGGAGCCGCGGATCAGGCCGACCAGCACGGTTTCGATGCGGCCGAGAGGGCGATCCGGCGGGGGATCGGCGGCGGGTCCGCGATCAGGGCGGACGCCGGGGTCCTTCAACACGGGGCACTCCTCATTGTACGGGGGGCTGCGGGGCGATCGCCCCGCACACAAGCAGGCAGCGTATTATAGCACTTTCGGGCCCCCTGGAGGCAGGCAGGCTCGTGGCTTTAGAAAGTTTAAGGGGAAGAAACGAAGAGAGGCCCGGCGATGGCCGGGCCTCTAGCGGAGGAGGTGGGATTCGAACCCACGGTGGCTGTTACACCACGCTTGTTTTCAAGACAAGAGCCTTAAACCGCTCGGCCACTCCTCCGAATCGAGCACCTGGGGTGCTGCGGAGAACCGCAGGTGCTCGGCCCAGTGTAACAAACCGGGATCGCGTGCGTCAAACGCCGATCTTGAAGCCGAAGACGCCGATCAGGAAGACCAGGTAGAAGGCGCCGCCCAGCAGCAGGACGAAGGGATTGAGGGTTCCCTTGCGCTTGAGCTGGAACCAGATCAGCGCGGCGGAGGCGATTGCCAGGGCTGCCGAGAAGAACGAGGTGATATCCAGGTTCCAGGGGGTCAGCCAGAGGCCCACCGCGGGGGGGATGCAGCTCTGGAAGACCATGGCGCCCGAGACGTTGCCAAGTGCGAGCGTGTCCTTCTTGACCCGCACCCAGAGCACGGAGTTGAACTTCTCGGGAAGCTCGGTGGCGATCGGCGTGATGATCAGCGAGAGGATCAGGGCCGGCAGGCCGAAGAGGTCGGCCAGGTGCTCCACCTGGTGGATGAAGAAGTGGGCGCCGATCACGATGCCGACCAGCGCGGCCACCACCTGCGCCATGATGACGGGCATGCCGGGAGCTTCCTTGCGCGGGGCGAAGTACAGGGGGGCGAGGTTCTCGCCCAGTTCGCCGGGGTGCTTCAGGGTCTCCCAGACGTACCAGCCGTAGAGGCCCAGGAGGATCACGCCGCCGACGACCTTGACGCCGTGGCTGGGAATGAAGCTCGCGAGGATCGCGCCGGAGTAGGCCAGGATGAAGAACCGCAGGTCGCGGGCCATGACGGTCGCGTCGACGTGCATCTCCTCGGTGCGGCGCCCTTGGCGGACGAAGATGATGACGGCCGCGCCGATCACGAACATCGCGAGGGTGCTGAGCATGAACGGGGCGCCCACGATGGCGCCGATGCCGATCTCGGTGCCCGCGACGTTGCCGCTGCGCCAGGCGCCGACGATGGCGATGATCGGGATGATGGTCTCGGGCAGGGCCGTGCCGACGGCCGCGAGCACCGAGCCCACCGCCCCTTCGGAGAGGTTCAGCTTCTTGCCGACCCATTCGATCGAGTTGACGAAGGCCTCACAGGCCAGGATGATGCCGGCGATCGAGAGCACGGCATACAGGATGGTCAAAAACAGATCCATGAATTTCCTCAACAAAAAAATCGGGAGCAAGACGTTCACCCGCTAAAAGCAGGCGAAGGTCTTGCTCCCGAGTCGAGTGGACAGGGCGGCGGACCGAGAACCCTGGGGTTCTG
>JAKFCW010000143.1:0-1920 GCA_036676455.1 Candidatus Sericytochromatia bacterium | reverse complement strand
GCAGGGGACGCAGCTCGCGACGACCGCTGGGGAGTCGCTGGGAGCGATCGTGAACTCGGTGAGCCGGGTTTCGACGCTCATGCAGCAGATCGCCCAGGCGACGAGCGAGCAGAACCGGGCGGCATCTCAGATCACCGAGGCGGTGGGCTCGATGAGCAGCCTGACCGCTCAGGTGACGGCAGCGACCCGGGAGCAGGCCAAGGGCTCGGAGCAGATCATCCAGGCGGTCTCGGCGATGAACCGGATGACCCGCGAGGTCTCGGTGGCAACCGCCGAACAGAAGAAGGGCGGAGATCAAGTGCTTCAAGCCGTGGAGAACATCAGCCACCTGGCCGAGGAGCTTCAGGGCGAGGCGCATCACCTGCTCGAGGAGGTCTCTGCCTTCAAGCTCGATGAAGCCTCCGTAGCCGTTCCTGCGGCAACGGCAGCCCTGAGGCTCGGGCGCTGAGGACCGGCACATTCCGTAATGTCACTCCCTGAGCTGCCTCATTACGAGCGGTTCAAGGCCGTGCTAGCTTGCTAAAAGCTAGGTGTTGACTGGGTTTGGAAGGCATAGGGCGCCCTAGGGCGCCCTGAGGAGCAAGGATGAAGATTAAAACGAAGCTCTTGGTGACCGTGGGGCTCATCCTGGGCTTGACGGCGCTCATGGGGGGAACGGCCATCTGGGGGCAGCGGCAGGCCACGGAAGTGACCCGCGAGCTCTATCAGACCGAGGTGACGGGACTGGCGCAGCTCGCTGAGGTCCAGTATCGCCTGGCCCTGGTGAGGACCGCCGCGGCGGTGGTGGTCAACCAGGCGGATCGGGAGGCTGCGCGCAAGACGGTCGATCAGGGGCATCAGGACGAGAAGCGCGCCCTGGAGGTCCTCTCCTCCTACAAGGCTCTCTCGCTCGCGCCGGAGGCCCGCGAGAACCTCGCCAAGCTCGAGGCGGCCATCGCCGCCTATTTGCCAGCCAAGGAGATCACCTACCAGCTGGCACTGGAGGGCAAGCTCCAGGAGGCCAGCAAGAACATGGTCGCCAACGCCCGCGTGAGGTTCGCCGAGATGACCCCCCTGCTGGACGAGGCCTTCACGCTCGCTACCCGCAACGCCGAGAAGCGCTACGAGCAGGTCGAGACGCAGTCCGCCCAGTCGAGCGTTACGACCCTCGTGATGCTGCTCGTCTCGATCGCCATCGGTCTGGCGGGCGGACTCTACCTCGCGACCGGCCTCTCGAAGGGGATCCGCTCGGCCGCGGACGCGGCCCGGGGCATCGCCCGAGGAGAGCTCGATCAGCGGATCGATATCCGCTCCAAGGATGAGCTGGGGGAGATGGGCCGCAGCTTCCAGGAGATGATCACCTACCTGAAGGACATCGCGGAGGCCGCCGACGCCTTGAGCCAGGGGGATCTCAGCCGCCAGCCCAAGCCCAAGAGCGACCGCGACGTGCTGGGCGTGGCGGTATCGCGCATGGTGAGCAACATGCAGGGAATCGTGGGGCGGATCCGGGCGGCTGCGGGCCAGGTCGCGGATTCCTCGAGTCAGGCGGGCGCGGCGGTCTCGCAGACCTCCAGCTCGATGGAGCAGATGGCCGCCTCGATCACCCAGGTTTCCGGCAACGCCCAGAGCCTGGCCGCAGCCGTGGAGGAGACCTCCTCGTCCATCGAGGAGATGGCGGCCAGCATCCAGCAGGTGGCGGGTAACGCCGACACCCTGGGAGCCGCCGTCTCGCAGACCTCGGCCTCAATCGAGCAGATGGCCGCCTCGGTGCAGCAAGTCTCCCAGAACGTCAACGAGGCCAACCGGGTGGCAGAGCAATCCTCTGCCGCGGCCCAGGAGGGACGTCAGGCCGTGGACCAGACCATCGCCGGCATGGGGGAGATCACCCGCGCCATGTCCGACGTCGTCACGGTGATCGGCAACCTGGGCAAGTCCTCCGAG
>JAKFCW010000142.1:0-4659 GCA_036676455.1 Candidatus Sericytochromatia bacterium | reverse complement strand
AGGAGCTTGCCACCGGCATGCGTCCAGCCCTCCTCGAAGGTCTTCTGGAGGTCGCGCACCGCCGGACCCTCGATGCGGGTCATCATGTCGCGGTTGATCTCCATGTCGAAGTTGACGCCGCCCACCCAGGCGAGCTCGTCGTCGACCACCACCAGCTTGGAGTGCTCGACGGCGTAAGGCGTGTCAAGCGAAGGAGCGTTCATGGACTTGGAGCTGAAGTAGTTGACCTCGATGCCCTCGGCGCGCAGCTTCTTGGCGAGGACCTCGCCGTCGCGCTTCTGCATCGTGCCGTCGAGCAGGACCTGCACCTTGACGCCTTGCTTGTGCTTGGCGATGAGGGCGTCGGCGATCCTCTCGCCATGCTCACCGTTGAAGAGGAAGTTCTCGAACTGGATCTTGGTCTTCGCCTTCGAGAGGTCCGCCAGGACCCCCTTCAGCGCGTCCACGTCGTAAAAGGTGTTGGAAACGCGATTGCCACCCACGGGCTTCGTCGGTTGATAGCTGATGTCCGACCGCGACTTCACCAAGCTCATGGGCACCTCCTCCATGTACAAGAGGAGTTATCTGCCGTTTCGACCTCCGCTTGCTCGCAAGAGATTAAGAGAAGGGTAAGCTTCCCTTAAAGGCGGCCTAATACCCGAGCGGGAAGGCCGAGCCCCGGCGCAGCAGGGTCAAGAGGGCGGGGATGCCGTTGCGATCGGCGTACGCCTTGGCGCGGCGGTAGCCGCGGCCGTAGTGCTCGTCGGGATCTTCCTGCATGGCTTTGAGGTTGCGCGCGGCCTCCGGAGATCCGGATTCGGCATGGACGAGCGAGCGCACGTAGTTGCACGCCCCCTCCTCCAGGGACGGGTGAAGCTTCTTGCTCGCGTTCAGGTTGATCCAGACGTGCGTGAGCTCGTGAGCGACGGTGCCCATGAAGTCCTCCCGGGGCATGCCGTTGAGGACGTAGACCGCGATCTCGCGGCGCGTGAGCTGGCCGCCGCGCGTCTCGCTCAGGACCGAGGTGAAGCCCTGGACGTTCTGGCCGTGCAGGCCGCCCCGGCGCATGAGGCGCTTGAGCGTGGTGAGATCCACCAGTTGCACGGGAGCAGCGGTCGGAGGCACCTCGATGCCCCAGCCCTGCAGCTTGGAGCGGACCTCCTCGATGGCGGCCGAGGCGTCGCGCTCGGAGCGGATCACCTGGGGGTAGCAGAAGCCGCAGACGGAGCGGCCATCCTGATAGGTGTAGCCCCCCTGAGAAGTCTTGGGGGAGACCACCCGGCGGCAATAGGCGCAGAGCGGGATCCGGTGCTCGGCATGGTAGCGGTTGCCCACGGGATCGATCAGGTAGCGACCGACCATGCCGGCGTCGCAGACGTCGCACTTGGGGGCGACATTGGCCTGGAAGCAAGCCGGATGGTAGCTCTGGCCCTCGTGCTTGACGAACTTGCCGGAGATCGGGCGTGAGCAGGTGGCGCAGCGTTCGCCGAAGTTCTCGGCGTAACAGGCCGCGTGATAGGGCTTGCCCTGGTGCGGGACGTAGTTGCCAGTGATGGGGCGATCGCAGGCCGAGCAGGCGAAGTGCTGAGGATGGTAGGCCTCACGGCCCATCCTCACGAACGTTCCGCTGATGGGTTGTCGGCAGTCGCTACAGACCATCGTCGCGTAAGCTCCCTCCAGCGCCAGGGTCCAGACCAGCAGCACGGCTAGCAGGAAGGGAACGAACCTCAAAACTACCCCCTCCTTTTCAAAACGGCCGGTAGAAACTACATACCCGGAGAGGGCCGAAAATCCTGTCAAACGTCCCCTGAGCGGGCGCGGGCCGATGTCAGTCGAGCGGGAAGTCCTTCCAGAGCCACATCGGAAGCAACTTGGACTTGTTCTTCAAGAAGCGAACCAGGACCATCCGAATGGGATTGACGCTGGGCGGCATGATCTGCGGGCCGTCGCCGGCCAGAGCCTCGTTGAGGGCCGTGGCCTGCATCTCGCAGGCGTAGAGATGCGACTCTCTGCGGCCCGAGCGAAGCACGCTGAAGAGGCCGAAGGTCCGGCAGACGATGGGGCGGGCGGGATACACCGAGCAGCGGTTGTTCACGAGGAAGGGGCAGGCCAGGGGGAGGCCCTCGGGCTTCGAGGTGACCGGCAGCGGGAAGGTCATGAGGGCGTTGAGCAGCCAGAGCTTGAACCGGTAGGGTCCGAAGCGCTCCAGGAAGCCCGCGTGGAAGGCCCGGCGCTCCTCGCGGGTCCAGGCTTGCTGCACGTAGCGGCGAATCACGTCCCACTCGGCCCGGTCGATGTCGAAGAGCCCCACGGGGTAATGGCAGCATGCCGAGCAGCCGGCCGCGCAGCGGCTCTCGGGGTAGGCCTCCTTGACCGCATCCGCCAGGCGGTCGGTCACGGTGAAGAGATCATGCGCGTCGCCCGAGACGCCCATGTTATCCACCCGCGGCAGGTCGAAGCGGGCGGCCTCCATGGCGGCCGAGAGCGGGTGCGCCTCCTGGGTGAAGTTCGCCAGCACTCCCTCGAAGGGAAGCGGTTCCGCTTCCGTCAGGGGCGGGGGTTTCAGGCGGTCATGGCGCGATAGGCGTCCGAACATGGAGAAAATCGAGGCTCCGTCTGCAACAGGGGATCCGACGCAGTTTAGCACGGGATCGCGGGGGACTCGCCAAACGCTTCATATAACCTTACAATCATGACGTCATGCCATGCTTGCTGCGAGGAGGTGGCCCCCATGTCCCAGGGTTTCGACGTCAACCAAGGCATCTACACGCTGACCACTCCCGACGAGGACGAGTTCATCATCGCGCGCGACACGGAGGGCGTTCCGGTCGCCCTCTTCTTCACCACCCAGGACAAGGCCGAGAAGTACCTGGAGGCCATGAAGCAAACCAAGGCCAAGGTGCTGCACCTGGAAGGGCGCGACGGCGTCCTCGAGCTCACCGAGGATCTGCTGGACGGCGGGGTGAAGGAAGCCTTTCTCGATCAGGCGCCGCGGACCCGGAAGCCCACGGTGCTCGATCTCGAGGACTGGCTGAAGCAGCAGCCCGAGTATCAGGAAGCCTGATCTCCGCTCGAACCGGGCGCTAGACCAGGAGACTCTCTGCCGGCAGGCGGCCCGAGCGCGGCGCTGGAGCGCTTTCGCCCAGGCGGAACAGGCACGTCACCTGCAGGTCGCCCTCCACGCCGAGGCGGTCGTTGACGAGCTTGCGGCCCGCCAGGGTGTGCAGGGCCGCGGGCACGGGATGGGTCACCAGGCCGTGACGGGCCGCGTGCAGCCAGACGCGACTCAAGGCTCGTCCCGCCTGGATCCAGCCCTTCCATTCGCGGGAGTTGGTGGCTAGCATGCAGACGGCCGGCGCGCTGGCGACCAGGCCCCGCTGCTGCGCGGCCAGCGCGCGCTGCGCCAGCTTCAAGTGGGTCATGCGGGCCGGAGGCAGGACGCGCTTCCAGAAGCCTGCCATGGGGCCGGCCAGGTCCAGGGACGGCACGTCCAGGCCGTCCTCGGCGGTTTCCGGGCGTATCCAGCGGTGGAACTCCGCGTAGCGCTCGGGCTCGGAGAACTGGGCGAGCGTGCCATGGGCGGCTTCGGTGGCGATGGAGGCGATCGCCTCGCGATCGGTCGTGTGAAAAAGCCAGCACCCAGCGGAGGCCGCGGCGGCTTGCAACTCGTCGAGCACCCCGGCACCCAGCGGCGCGTTGCGATACGGCTTGCGGCTGGTCTGCCGGATCGGCAGATAGGGCAAGAGCGGGCTAGGGCCGCCCTCGCGCGCGATGAACTGAAGCTTGCCCGCGATGAAGCCGAGGTTGGGCTGGGTCCCCTTGAACTCGGGCGGCACGAAGAGCACGTCGAGGCCGTGGGCGCTGGCCGCGACGGCCAGGTACTCGATCACGGCGCCCAGGTTCATCATGAGGGCGACGCGCTGGGGATCGGCCACGGGCAGCTCGCCCTCGGGATCCCAGCGAACCTCCCATGCGTCCGCCACCGGGCGAAAGCGCCACGGCTGGGTGTTGTAGAGGCTCGGAGCCCAGCGGGCAGCTTCGAGCAGGGCTTCGGTGGGTATCGGAGCAGGCATGGCTGCAAGATACCCGACCGAGTGTTTTTGAAACCCCGCACGATTCCAAGATGCGCTTTGCCGGGGGCGCTAGCGGCGATGGCGAACCCGCTCCGCTTCCTCGCGCGACATGGTCACGCGCAGGCCCGACGCCTCTTGCTCGGCGCGTTCCACGACTCCGACCCGGTGCTTGAAGACCAGCTCGCCGCCCAGCCAACCTGAGTAGAGCAAGGCGAGGCTGCCGATGACCGTCAGCGTCAGTGACAGCCACCAGTTGGCTCCGGTGGAGGCCGTGGAGTAAAGGCGAACGAGCAAGTTGATCAGGAAAAGCGCCACGATGCTGACGTTCAGCACCATGTGGGTGGTCGCCTGCCGCTTGGCCTGGCCCTGGGGGACGACCTTGAGGTAATCCATGAGTCCCGGAATGGCGGCCAAGAGGCCCCCGATGATGCCGATCGTCATGGTCCAGGTCGAGAACGAGTACCAGAACGTGTTATTGGTTCCGGCATAGGCCAGGTCTCCGATCAGCGTGAGCAGGAACGCCCCGATCGGGATGGGAATCAGCATGGGATGCAGGGGGTGCTTCGCGACTTCGACGGAACTCTTCATCGACAGTCCCTCCATATTG
>JAKFCW010000141.1:0-27616 GCA_036676455.1 Candidatus Sericytochromatia bacterium | reverse complement strand
AGCAGACCATGGAGCTCGACTGCTCCTACGGCGTGGTCGGTCTGGGCCGCTTCCGCGTCAACGCCTTCCGTTCGAAGGGCGGCTACGCGGCCGTTCTGCGTACCATCACCACCAAGATTCCCCGCTTCGAGGACCTGGGCCTGCCTCCGCTGGTTCGTGAGCTCTGCCACAAGCCCCGTGGCCTCATTCTGGTCACCGGCCCCACGGGATCCGGCAAGTCGACCACGCTCGCTTCGATGATCGACAACATCAACGCCACCCGCGCCGAGCACATCCTCACCATCGAGGACCCCATCGAGTACGTCCACCCGCCCAAGATGAGCCTGGTCAACCAGCGCGAGCTGGGAGCGGACACCAAGAGCTTCGACAACGCCCTCAAGGCGGCCCTGCGCGAAGATCCCGACGTCATCCTGGTGGGTGAGCTTCGTGACCTCGAGACCATTCGCCTGGCGATGTCCGCCGCCGAGACCGGTCACTTGGTCTTCGGCACCCTTCACACCTCCAGCGCGATGCAGACCGTCGACCGTATCGTCGACGTCTTCCCGCCTCACCAGCAGCAGCAGATCCGCGTCCAGATCTCGAACTCCCTGGTGGCGGTTCTCTCGCAGACCCTGCTGCCGAAGATCGGCAACGACGGCAAGGGCCGGGGCCGCGTCATGGCCCTCGAGGTCCTGATCAACACCCCGGCGATCGCCAACCTGATCCGCGAAGGCAAGACCGCGCAAATCTACTCCGCCATCCAGACCGGTCAGAAGTTCGGCATGCAGACCCTCGAGACCTGCTTGAAGGATCTCTACTTCAGCAAGCAGGTCTCGTACGAGGATGCCCTCTCCAAGACCTCGCGCCCCGAGGACCTCATCCGGATGATCGGTGCGGCCCCCAGCGGCTCGATGGCCCAGGCGATGGCCCGTTAGCGCCCGCGGCTGTTGCGAAAGGCAGCGAAGCTGACCTGTAGCAACGATAGGCTAGTCATGCCGGCGATTTTAGTAGGAGCGCCCGATGCCCACCTTTACCTGTAAGGTTCGTGACCACCGCGGAGAAGCCTTCATCAAGACGATGAACGGCGACTCCGCCCTGGAGGTCCGTAACCGCCTGCGGGAGATGGGCTACATGGTGGTCACTCCGGTCACCGAGAAGCGCGAGAACAAGCTCGCCGGCCAGCTCAACCAGGCATCGAGCCTGAAGTTCCTCGAGCAGTTCAACGCCAAGATGGCGATGTCGGGGAAGGTGAAGCTCTCCGACGTCACCGTCTTCACCCGTCAGTTCGCGACCATGATCAACTCCGGGGTGGCCATGGTCCGCTCCTTGCACATCCTCGCGGAGCAGACCAACAGCCCCAAACTCAAGCGCATCGTCGAGGATCTCAAGGTCCGCGTGGAGGGCGGTAACTCCCTTTCGGAGTCGATGGCCAAGCACCCCGACGTCTTCGACAAGCTCTACGTGGGCATGGTCCGCGCCGGCGAGGCGGGCGGTGTGCTCGACGAGGTTCTGCTGCGCGTCGCCGCCTTCCTGGAGTCCTCCAACAAGCTCCAGCAGCAGGTCAAGTCGGCGATGACCTACCCCATCGTGGTCGCGGTCATGGCGGTCGGCATCTTCGTCGCCATGCTGGTCTTCATCCTGCCGGTCTTCGCCGACATGTTCGGTCAGATGGGCGCCAAGCTGCCGGCCTACACCCAGTTCCTGATCGACCTCAGCAACATCGTCGCCGGTCCAATCGGTCTCGCCATCGCCGCGGCCGTCGCCGGTATCGTCACCATCTTCCGCCGCTGGGCCAAGACCGACCACGGCCGCCACTTCCTCGACAAGCACGTCCTGAACGTCCCGGTCCTCGGCGCCGTCGTCCAGAAGGTGGCCGTGGCCCGCTTCACCCGCACCCTGGGGACTCTCCTCAAGTCGGGCGTCCCCCTGCTGAGCTCGCTCGAGATCGTCCGTGACTCGGCAGGCAACATGATCGTCTCGGGAGCCGTCGAGGACGTCCGCCAGGCTGTTCGTGAAGGAGAAGGCATCACGCGCCCCCTCGAGAAGGCCGACATCTTCCCGCCGATGGTGACGCAGATGATCTCGATCGGCGAGGAGACGGGCGCCATCGATGCCATGCTCGAGAAGGTCGCCGACTTCTACGACGAGGAAGTCGAGGCCGCGGTCAAGTCGCTGACGTCGCTCCTCGAACCCCTGATGATGGCCGGCATCGGCCTGCTGGTCGGCTCGATCGTCGTCGGCATGTATCTGCCAATCTTCACCATCATCAACCAGGTCGGCCACTAGCCGGCGCGATCCCCATCAGGACGTTTGCTCGTTTCCAAAACTGGGCAGGTAGCAAGTAGTACTCGTCTGACTGCGATCGGGAGGCGCCCATGTCCGTGTCCATCGCCAGCAGCGAAGCGATCGAGTTCCAGATCGCGCGCTATCAGACCTCTCGGGACATCAAGCTCAGGGATCGGATCGTCCGGCAATCCCTGAAGCTGGTCCGGCAGATTGCACATGGCTTCCGGGATCGCGTCCAGGGTGGCGTCGAGGATCTCGAGCAGGTCGGGGCCATCGGCCTGCTGAACGCCATCGAGCGCTTCGACCCGGCCCTCGGCCGCCCTTTCGAACCCTATGCCGGGACGCTGATCACCGGCGAGATGCGCCATTACCTCCGCGACCACGGCCACGTCGTCCGCCCTCCGCGCGATCTCTTCGAGCTGAGGGCCAAGGTCTACACCGCGCTGTCGCGCCTGGAGCAGGAGCTGGGGTGGGATCCGACGGCCCAGGAGCTGGCTGATTCGCTCGAACTCGAGGTCTCGAAGGTGCTGGAGGTCCTGGCCCTCGAGGCAGGCACGCGCCCCCTGTCGCTGGACTTCCTGGAAGACGACGACGAGGGCCGTTCCCGCACGCAGCTGGTCGACAATCGCTACCGCTCCTTCCAGCTGGCCGCCGAGGACCGCATGATGCTGACGGCCGCCATCGGCAAGCTGCGGCATGTCTCGCGCGAGGTCATCGAGTTCGCGTTCTACCAGGACCTCACGCAGACCGAGATCGCCCAGCGGCTGGGCATCTCGCAGATGCAGGTGTCACGGCGGCTCAAGACCGCCACCCAGGAGCTCTGGAAGACGCTCAACACCAAGCTCTGGTAGGGAACGCCGGGACTGTGGAGCAGGCCCCTTGTCGCGCAGAACGGGGCGCATACGAACGGGATCCCCCTACAGGCTTGCCGTCCATGCATCTGTTACCAGGTCGTTGGTGATGTAGGCATAGGGTAGGTAGAAGTAGCCTCCGTCACCCCAATCGCTTCCCCATGAATTCCGCATGATCAAGACTTTTTCGGATTCATCATAGCCCACGCAGACAACGGCATGGCCACCCAGGAACCGTTCCTGCTGTTGGTTAGGGATAGCGACACGACCGGTCCTGGCCGTCGCCGCGCTAAAAAAGCTCTCGTACATCGAGATACCGCAAACCACCGGTCTCTTCTCGGCGAGGACCTCTCGCAGCCGCTGCAGCGTGTGGATGGCTTCTACCTCTCGAACTCGGAAGGTTGCCTGCTTATCGTACTGGGTCGGCAAGTAGATCCGCTCGCTCTGGTCATCGCCACGGAAGACGCTGCGATAGGGCCCGTTAAATTGGTCGGATAACCCGAGTCCCGCTTCGCGCTCCGGGGAATTCACGAAGCGAGGGTCTGAGAGCAGCCGATCATCGAAGAAGGGATTGATGTAGGCATACGGATAGCTAGGCCAGAGCCGTTCGGATGGGTAAGGATGAACGGCCTCTACCGCCGCTCCGACCTGCTTCAGAAGCTGCATCCCGATCTTGATGGATGCGCCGATGTCCAAGGTTTGAGCGGAAGTCACCTGCCACTCCTGAGGAATGCCCGGAATACCACCCGTGTTGAATTGCTCCACCTTCGCTCGTTGGTAGAAGTACAGGGCGGAAAGCTCCGTGTGTCGGTGGGTTTGAAGCAGGAAGTACTCGGCTAACCCCTTGGCAATGGCGAAGCCCGTACAGGTCTGGAAGGGACCTTGGTTGTAGATGGGCGGCATCTGGCGCCGGAGATCCACCGTCCGGGGAAGGGATGCCTGGATGTTACGACTCGGGGGCGCGATGTGGAGCGTCGATAACGGATCGAGGTAGGCTCCGAGCCCGTGGTCCTGGTGCGGCATGGTGAGAGAAGAGGGGCCTGAAGCTAGCGATTGCGGCGCTCCGCACCCAGTGAGCAGTACCATGGCAAGGGTGGCGGTGGTTGCCAATACGCGCTTGATCATCACTACATGCCGGGGGGAACGATGAGGATCTCGTCCGCGATGACGATCATGTCTGCCATCGCCTGGAGCGAGGGATGATTGCCGATGACGATGATCTCCTGTCCAATGCCCAGCTCCGAAATCCGAACGAGCCGTTTCCGCTCGATCTC
The DNA here is from genome assembly GCA_036676455.1 of Candidatus Sericytochromatia bacterium. Taxonomy (GTDB): domain Bacteria; phylum Cyanobacteriota; class Sericytochromatia; order S15B-MN24; family UBA4093; genus UBA4093. Next base: position 23,226 of record JAKFCW010000141.1, on the reverse strand, counting down.
ATAGGGGTTCGCACGGGCGCTCATTGGGGAACCGCCTGATTGGGCCACATAAACCTTCGTCCCTCCCGTCATTTGGATCACCGCAGGCCCCTGTCCGAACGTGTCCAATCGGAGGTAGGGCGATTGGGACCTTGCCTGCACCGCCGTGATCGTCCCGAGGTACGTTGCCGATAAGGAGGTGGAATTGCCGGGCACTCGTCCGCAACCCGCTAGGACGAGTAGGCAGGAGAATGCCATCCACAGCGCTCGCATGATCACTCCTTTCCAGGAGGGGTGAGGCATGAGGGGGAGAAGTTCTTGTAGGTTTATCCCAGGATGGGCATGGAGACTTGCGGGAAGCCCGTTAATAGCACCTTAAGTTTCGCAACAGGCATCGGCCCATCGATGACGCTGAGAACAGGCTGGCGCCTGATGGATAGCCCTCCCCGACGCAGGTCGGGGAGATCTGCATGAAGAAGCCAGGCTTTGCGAGCCGGCGGGCATTGGGATCGCTGCTTCCTGGCTTACTCGACGATCGGGGCCTCGTAGACCTCGCGGCTCAGGCCGCTCGACACCACGATGGGCACGACCCAGTTGCCGTTCGAGCCCTGGCGCGCCGGCTCCAGGCGGACGTTGACCTTGTCGGGGCTGTGCTCCCACATATTGCTGGTCGCGGCGTCCACGATCATGCCGATGGGCACGACCGTGATGAAGTTGAGCCAGAAGATCGGGCGGATGGTCCGGCCGATCCGGATCTCCTTGGTCTGGTAGAGGGGGCTGCGCACCGTGATCGTGTAGTCCGAGCTTCTTTGCAAGGGGATGGTGAACTCCGGCACCCGCTGGATGATCGTCTCGCCGGACTGGATCCCTTCCAGGCGGACTTCCAGGTCCCGGCGGGGCTCTTCGACGTTCACGGAGAACGGGGAGGAGCCGCCGCCGATGAGGGTGGCGCAGCCCGATAACAGGACGGTGCTGACGAGGGCGATGGCAAGGTGATGCTTCGACATGGAACCTCCTGATTCTGCTTTTCTCCTGAGGCCGGGGGGCTAGCGTCCTATCGAACGCTCGGTGAAGATCCATGGTAGCAAAAAGCCGGGACCCTGGGGTCCCGGCTCCGTACTTAGGCTGATCGGACTACCTGATGATGGGGGCCTCGAGCAGCACCTGCTCGTGGCCATGATCGTTGGCCAGGAGAATGGGGAGGACCGAATAGGCGCCAGTCGAGCTCCGACGCTCCTTCTCGAGCCGGACGTTGAGGGTGCCCTTGTCATGCTCCCACATGTTGTGGGTGACGTAGTCGATGCCCAGCCCGAGGATCCCGCCGAAGCAGCAGATGTTACCCCAGAACATGGGGCGGATGTTGCGCCGGACCAGCACCTCTTCGGTCTGGTAGCGCGGGCTGTGGACGGTGATCTTGTAGTCGGAGTTGCGATTGAGCGAAACCGAGAAGTTCGAGGAGCGGCGGGTGATCGACTCGCCGTTCGAAAGGCCGACGATGCGGACTTCCACGTCTTGGCTCGGTTCCTCGACGGCCACGTCAAGGCGGGAGTTGCCTCCACCGATCAGGGTCGCGCATCCGGTCATGGAAACGGCAGTGAGTGCCAGGATGAGGGGGAGCTTGGACATGAGTGCCTCCATTAGGATGATGTCGCTAAAAGCAAGCAAGGGTGTTGGCAATTATACACCAAGTTGGCCGTCTGCCGCCCCATGTCATTACTTCGCGGGGAGAAGATCGGTGAAATTCGTTTCGAGCGCCTGGATGAAGGCCCGATCATCCAGCGCCTGCTCCTTGGCCACCAGCTCTCCTGCGGTCTTGATGCCGCCGAGATAGTAGCGAGGGCCGTAGTTGGCCACGAGGAGGCCCCCCAGCCAGTCCCGGTCGGCAACGGCATAGGTCAGAAGGCCGATCCAAGCGACATTAAGGCCAAAGGAGGCAAGGCCCGAGGCCCAGTCCCCGGCGTAGACGTGTCCCGCTCCCGGGAGCACGGTGGAGAGCCAATGCGCCTGGGTCACCGAACGGGTCGAGCGGTCCTGCCAGGCACGAAGGGTCGCGCTCAGGGCCTGGGTTCGCGGATCCGAAGGGAGGCGCTCGGCTACCTGCAGGGCTTCCGTCCAGCGCCGCTCGTGAATCTCGAGCCAGAGGAGGTGACGGAGCGCGATGGTCCTCACCTCCGGGTCGCGGGCAAGCTCCTCGTACCTGGCGCGCGCCAGCTCGGGAATCCCTTTGCGTTCCTGGAGGTGGGCCAGCTGCAAGGAGCGGTACGCCCGTTCACGAGGGGAAGCCGCCTCCCAGAGCAACGTGAGGTGACGCTGGGCCCGGAGCAAGTCCTTTTGATCCAGGTAAAGACCTACCAGGCGCTCGCGGGTCGGCCCGGCCATGGGATGGCCCGGGTTCAAATCAAGGAAGCGCTCGTACTCCAGCACTGCATAGGAGGGCTCGATCGGGATCATGTGCGCGGCGAAATCCAGGGCTTGGACCCCGGTGGTGGCGAACGCCGGGGCGGGGATCAGCATGAGGGCGAGCAGAACGGCGATAGGACGCAAAGCTTACTCCGCGCTCAGCGTCTCGACCTCTTGGGTCGCCTGTTGAAGGAAGGCGCTCTCGGTTTGCTGGCCGAGCCGCCGCGCCTCGACCGCCGCCCCGTAGATGCCTCCGCCCCAGAACGTCAGGGAGAGCGCGGCCGCGGTCGTCCCGAGGACCGCATTCTCGCGGTTGAAGTAGTAGGCAGCGGCACCTGCGGTGACCGCGGTGAACAAGAGCGCGTTCACGGCGTCGCTGGGGCGCCCGAGGTACAGCTGTCCGCCTCCGGGCACGACCGACAAGGCGGCGGCCAGCCCCGGCGAGGGCGCCGGAGTCGATAGCCGGCGCTTCGCCAGCGAGACGAGTGTCTCCGACGAGGCGGCCTCGAAGTGCGCCAGCGCGCTCTGCCAGTCCCCGTTTCGCGCGGAGAGCAATCCCAGGTGCGCGACGGCGGGTGCCCCCAGGGGCGTGACCAGGTCGCCCAGGATGCGGCGCGCCGTGCTGTCGTGGCCGAGGCCCATCGACGCCTTGGCAAGGGAGAGCCTGGCCAACGGGCTCCACTCGGAGGCTATCGGGACCTGCTTCAGGTAAGTCTCGGCCTCCGCGTAGCGCTGACCCTTGAGGTAGGCCTTCCCGAGACTGTAGAGCGCCCGAGGACGCTCGGAGGCCGCCTGGTTCTCGAAGAGCCAGCGGTGGTACTCCCCGGCTGCTCGAAAGTACTCTCCTTGCCGGTACAGGGAATCGGCATAGGAGAGCGAGGTGGATTGGCTCAGGATGGCAAGCGCCAGCAGGGTCACCATAGGTGTCGCTCCGTGGGAGGATCGAGGAAGAGGACGCGATTGTTGAGTTGAACGGGAGGATAGTGGGCGTGGACGTCGTCGTTCTCGCGAATGAAGCGATCAGCGGTCATCAGCAAGCCCTGGACGGGGCCGTAGCGGGCGAAAGCCTCCATCGAGAAGCGGGAGCACGACGGGTACATCGGGCAGGAGGCGGCATCCTGGGTGGACAGAATGAGCTGATAGCCCCTGATCATGCCCATGAACGGGAGGCTCATGCCCGAGGGGGCCTCAGAGCGGCTGGCCGGGGAAGTCGCCGGCCGGTCCCAGGGGCCCCAGGTGCTCGCGTGGGCGGGGCTGATGAGCCCGAGCCCCAGAACGAACCCGAGCAAGGAGAGGGGGCGGTTCATCGCTCGTCCGCGAGGACCTGGACCTGGTTGCGGCCGTTGGCCTTCGAGACGTAGAGGGCGCGGTCCGCGCGCTCGATGAGTTCGGCGATGCGGTCGTCCTCGGGGCGCAGCGAGGAGACGCCCAGCGAGACGGTGATCTGGCGCAGGGGGTTGCCCTCGGGATCGGTGAGCTGGATCTCGGCCACGCTCTCGCGGATGCGCTCGGCGACCGTGACGGCGCCCTCCAGGTCGGTGTCCGGCAGGGCGACGATGAACTCCTCGCCTCCCCATCGGGCCGTGAGGTCCGAGAGGCGGACGGCTTGTTCGAGCACTCGCGCCACCGCGACGATGACCTCGTCTCCGAGCATGTGGCCGAAGGTGTCGTTGAAGCTCTTGAAGTGGTCGATGTCCAGCAGGATGACGGCCAGGTGCCGGTGATGCCGGCGGGACTGGGCGAAGTCGCGTCCCAGCTGGTCCTGGAAGAAGCGCCGGTTGTGCAGGCCGGTCAGCGGATCGACCGACGCGCGCATGTTGGCTTCCTCGTAGAGTTCGACCAGGTGCTCGAGCTCGTTGGCGCGCTGGGTGAGCTGGGTGTAGAGGTGGGCGTTCTCGATGGCGATCGCCGCGTGGTGCGCGATCGACTCCAGCAGGTTGAGATCCTTCTCGGTGAAGTGGTTCACGATGGCCTGCGAGTCCACGTACAGCACGCCCAGCACCGTCTGCTTGGAGAGCAGCGGCACGCACATGACCGTCCGGAGGTTGAGGGCCATGACCGAGGCCTGCATCTGGAACTCCTGGTCGCTCAGCGCGTCGTCCACGCAAAGGGGCTCGGCGGAGTCAAGCACGCGCTGGCAGATGCTGCGGCTGATCGGATCGGCCTCCAGGGTCAGGGAGGCTCCCAGGTGGTTCAGGGCCGAGCGGCAGACCAGCTGCTCGTTCTCCCAGAGGAGGATGTAGCCGCGCTCGGCCTGCGTGAGGTCCAGGGTGGACTTCAGGACGAGCTGCAGCACCTCCTCCATGACCAGGGTCGTGGTGATGGTGCGCGCGAGGCTGTTGAGCATCTCGAGCTTCCGGCTCTTGTCCTCCCACTCGGAGTGCATGCTGGCGTTCTCGATGGCGTTGGCCGCCACCGAGGCCAGGCTCATCACGACGTCCAGGGCCTTCTCGTCGAAGGGCGCGCTTTCCGTCAGGCGGTCGACGTAGAGGGCCCCCACCATCCGGTTGCGGATCTTGAGCGGGGCCGAGAGCACCGTGCGGCTCGCGACGCCGGCGTCCTTGGGCGTGAAGCGCGCCTCATGGCGCGTGTCGCGCAGGCAAAGGGGCTGCTCGGTCCGGAAGACCTCGTCGGCGACAGAGCGGCTGATCCGCCAGTCCTCGGGGGGACCGCCCTGGGGGAAGTCGCGGATTTGGACCGGCAACAGCTCGTTGCCCTTGAGGGTGAGGATGAAGCCCCGCTTGCCTCCGACGATGTCCAGCAAGAGATCCATGGTCATCTCCAGCACGAGCGCAACGTCGTGGATCTGGCTGACCTTCAGGGAGAAGTCGATCAGCTGGGAGAGGATCCGGTTGGTATGCGCCACGTCGTCGAGCTGCTCCTGCTGAGCGCGGGCATGCTTGGCGAAGGCGTTGAGGCCGTCTTGCAGGCGCTCGAGGTGTCCCTCCAGGGAAACCGACGTCTGCGCGGACGCTTCCACGGGCGGGAGGTAATCGCGGTTCCAGGCCTCGCGGAAGGCCTCCTGACGCGGGGCGGGGAGGGTCTGGGTAAGGCGATCGCAGATGTTCTGGGAGAGCCGGCGATGGTCGTCGCCGCGCAGGGTGTCGACATCGGCCAGCAGGCGCAGGGCACGGCCGTCGAGGTCGGCCTGGCCCATCTCTTCGGCGAGGTGGATGGCCTTGCGCAGGTGCTCGGTGGACAGCGATCGGCGGTCGTTGCGGAGATGAAGCTCGCCGAGGAAGAGGTGAATCCTGCCGATCAGGCTGCGTGCGCCCACCTCTTCGGCCAAGTGCAAGCTCTCGAACGCCATCCGCTGGGCGGCCATGGCGTCCTTGCTGAGGGCGAGCAGGTCCGACTGCACGAAGAGCAGCTTGGCGGCCAAGCCGCGGGCCTCGGCCTCCTTGGCCTGGGTCAGGGAGAGGTTGAGTAGCGAGCGAACCTCCTCGCGCTCGCCCGAACGCAGCAGCAGCGCCGCGAGGATGGGTTGCGCATTGCTCGCGATGTCCTGGTGGCCCGTGTCCACGGCGTCCTTCAGGGTGGCCCGGGCCAGTTCCAGGGCCTCTGCCGTGGCGCCGATGGTCATCAATAGCTCGGCGCGGTAGACGTTGAGCGTCATCTCCAGGTAGCGGTTGCGGGTGTCGAGGGCGATCTGGAGGCCCTCGTCGACCCGGGTCAGGGCCTCCCCGAGCCGGCCGAGGTGCATCGCGGCCATGCCTTCCATGGCGAGGGCCATGCCCTCGGCCATCCGGCTTCCCAGCTCGCGGGCGCCCGATAGCGCCTGCCTGGCTGCTTCCTCGGCATCCCAGAACTCGCCGAGCTCCAGGGCGGTCGCCGAGAGATTGAGCAGGCTGAAAACCAGCTCGTCGCGCTGGTCGATGAGCGTGTTGATGCGGCGGGTCTCCTCGAAGGCCTGGTAGGCTTCCGTGTAGCGACCAAGGGCGAGGTAGGCGTTCCCCTGCATCATGTAGGCCTCGTTGAGGCCCAGGAGGTCGTTGCAGCTCTCCTTGATGGAGAGGGCTTCCTTCAGGAGCGCCAGGCCGTGGTCGGTCTTTCCCTTGCCGCTGGAGGCGAAGAGGAAGCCGAGGAAGGCCAGGGCCTCGCTGAGGGTGAGCATCTCGCCGTGCTCGCGCGACAGGTTGGCTGCCTCCTCGAGCAAGGGAGTGGTCTTGGCGGCGTTGCCGGTGAAGTAGTAGATGCGCCCCAGGGTCATGAGCGCGCGGATCTTGGCCTTGGCGTTGCCGCAGGCTTCCGCCACCTCCATGGCGCGGGCCAGGGAGGCCTGGGCGTCCTCGTACTTGCCCCTGCTCTGGTGGGCCTTGCCGAGGCTGACCAGGATGTTGGCCAGCTCCGAGGGCTTGCCCAGGGTTTCGGCCAGGGCGACGGCCTCGAGGTAGGCCTCGGAGGCGCCGGCAGAGTCTCCGAGCATGCGCCTGGCGTCACCCAAGGCGGAAAGGAGGTCGAGCCGCAGGACGGACGGCTCGGGGGACATCAGGGCGAGGCCGCCTTCGAGGAAGCTGCGGGCGGCTTCGTTGGCGTAGAGCGCGTAGTTGCGCAGACCGGCGTCCAGGCAGTACGGGATGGCGCGCTCGGGGGTGTCGGATTGCAGCGCGTGGGTGCCGAGCTGGTTGAGGAGGTCCAGGTTGCCGGGATCCTCGGCGAAAGCGCCTTCGAGAGCGTCCGTCAGGCGGGTGTGCCAGGTGCGGACGGACTCGGGGCTGAGGGTTTCCAGCACCAGCGTGACGAGTGAGCGCTGGGCGAAGTCGATCTCGGGCTGGCCCTGCACGAGGCCGGTCGCATGCAACTCGTCCATCGCCTGGTAAAGCGATTCGTCGTGGGGGATGCCGGGGATGCGCTCCAACAGGGCGAGACTGGTGGGCCTTCCGAGCATGGCGAGCGCCTCGGCGAGCCGGTGGGCCTCCGGGCTGAGCGCTGCCAGGTTCTGGCGCAACAGGTCGTGCCAGTTAGCCGGGAGCGCGCCTTCGGAAAGCTCCGTGGGAAGCACCCAGCGTCCGCGTTCGGCCGAGATGACGCCCGTGTCCACCAGGTGCTGAAGCAGGTTGCAGATGGACTGGGGGTTGCCGCCGGCGGCCTCGAAGACGGCCTCCGAGAAGGTCTCGGGCACCTGGGAGTGGCCGACCAGGGCCTCGATCAGCGACTGGACGTCCGCCCGGGAAAGCGGCTCCAGCCAGAGGACCTTCTCGCCGTCCAGCCCCGAGGCTTCCGACGTCCGGGTGGTCAGCACGGCGAGCTCGCGCTCGGTGGACAGGCGGGAGAGCTGCTCGAGGACCTCGCGGCTCGAGGAGTCGAGCGTGTCGATGTCCTCGACGACCAGGATCAGGCCCTTCGCGTCGGCGAGGGAGCGGACGAGGTCAGCGATGGCCGCATGCAGGCGGCTCTTCTCCTGCTGAGGTTCCATGTCGAGGACCGGATCCTCGGGGCGGGAGAGCTCGGGCAGGATGCGCGTGAGGCTGGTCCGGGCGCTCTTCAGCACCTCGGGGGCATGGGCGCTCGCAAGGGGCAGGAGCTGGCGCAGCAACTCGGCGATGGGCGCGTACGGCGCGCAGGCCTTAGGCGGGCAAGCGGCAAGCAGAAACGGCCGGTCGCTCAGTTGAGCCTGGTACCGGAACTCCTTGACCAGGCGGCTCTTGCCCATGCCGGAGGGCGCGACGATGGCCCAGGAGCCGCCTAGGAGCTCTCCGGATTCGAAGCGCGAGAGGGCTTCGTCCCGTCCGATCAGAGGCGGGCTGAAGAGGTAGGCGGGGCCCTGCGTGCCTTCCTCACCGAGCGCCAGCAGCAGCTCGGCGGCATTGCTGGGTCGGCAGAAGGGATCCTTGGCGAGCAACTGGGGCAGCAGCTCGCGCAGGTCCTCGGGCAGGGCGGCGTCAAGGGCGGGGGCTTCCTCGCTCAGGTGCGCTCGGAGCATCTCGGCGGGGGTCTCCGCCTGGAAGGGCAGCTGGCCGCTGGCGAGCTGGAAGAGCATGATGCCGAGCGAGTACAGGTCGCTGCGGGCATCGACCGTGCCGCCCTTGGCCACTTCAGGCGCCATGTAGAAGAGCGAGCCCCGGATGGGACCGCCGATCCGGCCCGTGCGCTCCATGAGGCCGAAGTCCATGAGCTTGACCCGGCCGTCCGAGGTCAGGCGGATGTTCTCCGGCTTGATGTCGCAGTGCACGAAGCCCTGGGCGTGGATGTAGCCGAGGGCGCGGGCGATCTGGATGGCGACGTCGCGGACCTTTTCAGGAGAGAGAGGCAGGTGCTCGTCGAGCGCGGCGCCCTCGACCACCTCCATGGTGAGGTAGGGAGCGCCATCCTCCAGGCGGCCGTAATCGTAGGCCTCCACCAGGTTGGGGTGGCGCAGGCGGGTCATCAGCCAGAACTCGTGCTTGAGGTGCTCGAAGCGCTCTGGCGAGAGCGGGTTCTGGGCGTCATGCAGGGCGACCTTGAGAGCGACCTTGCGATCGGTGGTCGTGTCCTGGGCCAGATAGACGCGCCCCATGCCGCCTTCCCCGAGGAGGCTGATGACGTCGTAGCGGTTGGCGATATGGTTCATGGCTTCTCTCCAGCCAGGCTCAGTCGAGCGGGCGCCATTGCAGCCCCAGTCTGAGGGAATCCTCTCCCGTGTTCAGCCCGCGGATCCACTGAGCGGTCAGGCCGTATTTGTCTCCTAGCCAATCAGGGTACCACATGCCGCCAAGTCTGACGTTGGGATCGAGTGGATTGAACACTTCTCCCTGCAAGAGGAGCTTGGGACTCGCCTCCCAGTCGAGGCCGGCGCCGATCTTGGAGCGGATCATGCCCAGGTGGAAGCCAATCTCGGGGGTGAAGAAGCCGGGCTTGCCCCAGGAGAGGTTCCAGAGGTTGCGCTCGCCGATTTCCTCGACGCCGAGCGAGAACTCGTCACGGTGGGTTCTCACGGCGAAGTTGAAGTTGCCGTTGAGGTAGGCGCTCGCTCGCTTGGAGTCCTGGACCAGGGCCGCATCGAAGCGGGGGCTCAACTTCGGGGGTTGGAAGGTGGAGCCGCCGAGCGAGTCGAGCATGGTGCGCGAGCTGGAGACGATCTCCTTGAGATCCTGCTGCAGCTCGGGATCCGAGACCACGGTCTCGGCCTGGTAGGCGATGTGGTTGACCCGCTCGGTAAGCAGTCGGATGTTGGAGAGGACGGCAGAGGTGTCCTCGACCAACTGACCGTCGTTGACGACGGCCTGGTAGGTCTGCCGCAGGCCGTGCGACATGGCCTTGAGGTCCTTGACCATGGCGGCCAGGTCCTCGCCCTGGATGGCGCTCGTGACGGTCCGGGCGTCCTTGATCAGGAGCGCGGTCTCGACGGCCACCTTGTCGGTGTTCTTGACGAGGCCGCGTAGCTCGGCGAAGGCGCTCTCGAAGTTCTTCATGCCCGTTCGCAGGGCCTCGGTCGTCTCGGGGGACTCGGCGAGCTGGCGAAGCGAGGCCAAGGCGGCGTTGGCCTGGTCGATGGCGTTCTCGAGGCGGGCCGGGTCCTGGCCGTAGACCGTGGCGTCGGCCGAGATGAACGTGCTGATGACCGGGTCGAGCGGAGGGAAGATCTCGAGGGTCTTCTCACCGACGAGGCCCTTGGAGAGGATCTTGAAGCGCGATTCCTCGAGGATCCGGGTCCGGGGGTTGGAGATCTCGAGGTCGACGACGACCCGGCGGTCCTCGGGGGTGAGGGCGATGACGCGGCCGACCTTGACCCCCATCAGGTAGACGCCGGCTCCCGGCACCAGGCCGTTCACGTCACCGAAGACGGCCTTCAGGCGGTAGCCCTGGGGCTTGAACTCGAACTGGGTCAGCCAGGTCATTCCCAGCGACAGCACGACCGCCGTGACGAGGGTTACGACGCCAACACGGGCGGCAGGGGTCAGCTTCACCGTCGGTCCTCCCTATTTGCGCGCGGCGCCGGGGCCGCAGATGGTTGGGGCTCTCCGCGCAGAAACCCCGAGACCAGCGGATCTTGGCTGGCCTGCATCTCCTCGGGCGTCCCGGATTCGAGCACCCGCCCTTGGTGGAGCATGGTGATCCGGTCGGCGGTCCGGAAGATAGTCGAAAGCTGGTGGGTGACGACCACCGAGGTGGCCCCGGACTCCTTGGCAACCCGCACGATGAGGTCTTCGATGATCGTGCTGGTGACGGGGTCCAGGCCGGTGGTGGGCTCGTCGTAGAGGATCAGTTCGGGGTTGCGGACGATGGCCCGGGCGATCGCCACCCGCTTCTGCATGCCGCCCGAAAGTTCGGTGGGATACAGGTTCTCGGTGCCGGCCAGGCCGACCACCTCGAGCTTCTCGCTGACGATGGCTCGGCGCTCGGCCTCGCTCATGCGGGTGTGCTCGCGCAGCACGAAGGCGACGTTCTCGCCCACGGTCATCGAGTCGAAGAGCGCGGCGGACTGGAAGACCATGCCGACCGCCTCGCGCAGCCGCTCCCACTCGGGGGCCTTGTAGCGGGTGATGTCGGTCTCGCCCACGAAGATGGCCCCGTCGTCGGGTTGGATCAGTCCCAGCAGCAGGCGCAGGATGGTGGACTTGCCGCAGCCCGACGGGCCGATGATCACGGAGATCTGCCCGCTCGGGAAGTCCATAGACACCCCGTTGAGGACCTGCTTGGGGCCGAAGGCCTTGGAGATGCGATCCAGCGTGATGGGCTTCATAGGCCGGTACCTGGGACGCACCAGAACGACTGGGTATTTCGCGTAAGGGGCTTCAATTACTACCTCCCGGGAAGAGCCAGGAAGAGAGGAAGTAGTTGGCGATGAAGATGGTGATGAGCGAGTAGACCACGGCGTCGGTGGTCGCCTTGCCCACCCCCTGGGCGCCGTTGGAGGTGTTGAGGCCCTGGTAGCAGCCGATGATGCCCACGACCAGGCCGAAGATCATGGCCTTGAGGAGGCCCTTGAAGACGTCGGCGGGCACCAGCAGCTGCTGCAGCGAGCTGAGGAAGACCTCGGGGCTGATGCCCTTGACCCCGGTGGCGATGCCGTAGCCGCCGGCAATGCCCACGAAGTCGGCGAGGAAGGCCAGCAGCGGAAGCATCAGGACGCAAGCGATGACGCGGGGGACGACCAGGAAGCGGATGGGGTCGGCGGCCATGGCAAGCAGGGCGTCGATCTGCTCGGTGACCTTCATCGAGCCGAGCTCGGCGGCGATGGCGGCGCCGACACGGCCGGCGACGACGACGCCGGTGAGGGTGGGGCCGAGCTCACGGACCAGCGCGATCGCCGAGACCCCGCCGATGACCGAGGTGGCCCCGAAGCGGATGAACTCGTTGGCAATCTGCAGCGTGAAGACCATGCCGACGGAAAGGCCGGTCAGCAGGGCGATGGGCAGGGATTCCACCCCGATGAAGGCCATCTGGGCGAAGGTGTTGCGCCAGTGGATGCGGCCGCTAAGGATCTGCTTGGCGGTGTCCACGGTCAGCAAGACGAGAGCCCCGAGGGCTTCGAGGGCTCCGAGGGTTTGTTTTCCGACACGGTCGAGGGCCGTGGAAAGCAACGCGCGAACCTTTCATGCTGGGACGACGCCCACCTGCCGCACCGCCTGAATTGGCGGCTTCCCGCGGTTCAGACGCGCGAGGCGGCAGACAATGCATTGGGTGCCGTTTCTACAGGACCGCTAACGCGGCCTTGCAAAACAGCCGCGGGCGCTAACACTCAGGGTTCAATTGTACCACGGTGGAGCGATGTCAAATCCTGCCCGGGTCAAGGCGCTCAGGCTTTCGCAGCCAGCACCAGGTCGTGGAAGGCTTCCGGAACGTAGCTCATGTGGCTCTCGGGGAAGGTCCCGGCGAGGATGGACGCGCGGATGCTCTCCATGAGGCGGATCAGGTAGCGGATGTTGTGGAGGCTGATGAGGGTGTTCGCGAGCATCTCCTCGGCGCGGTAGAGGTGGCAGAGGTAGCGGCGGCTGAAGCCGCTCTTGCAGGTGTAACAGTCGCAGTCCTCCTGCAACGGCGTGGGATCCTCGCGGAAGCGCAGGTTCTTGATGTTGAGGCGGCCCGTGGGGTGGAAGAAGGCGCCGTGGCGAGCCAGGCGGGTGGGCAGGACGCAGTCGAACATGTCGATGCCCAAGGCGACGCCGACGACGAGGTCGTCGGGCATGCCGACGCCCATGAGGTAGCGGGGCTTGTCGGTCGGCAGCAGGGGCGTGGTTTGGGAGAGGGTGGGATACATCTTCTCCTTGGGTTCTCCCACCGAGAGGCCGCCGACGGCGTAGCCGGGGAAATTCATGGGCACTAGCGCCGCGGCTGAACGTTCACGCAGGTCCGGGTAGACGTTGCCCTGGACGATGCCGAAGAGGGCTTGCTCGTTTGGCCGCTGATGCGCGGCGAGGCAGCGCTCGGCCCAGCGGGTGGTGCGGTCGACGGCCTTGAGGGCGTCCTCGTGGGAGCTCATGCCGGGCACGCACTCGTCGAAGGCCATCATGATGTCGGCGCCGAGGCCGTTCTGGATGGCCATGGAGACTTCCGGGGAGATGAAGTGGCTGCTGCCGTCGATGGGGTTGCGGAACTTGACGCCTTCCTCGGTGATCTTGCGCAGCTCGGAGAGGCTGAAGACCTGGAAGCCGCCGGAGTCGGTCAGCATGGAGCCCTTCCAGTTGCTGAACTTGTGGAGGCCGCCGGCCTGGGAGATCAGCTCGTGGCCGGGGCGCAGGTAGAGGTGGTAGGCGTTGCCCAGGATGATGGAGGCGCCTTCGGCGGCGACCTGGTCGGGCGTGCAGGCCTTGACCGTGGCCTGGGTGCCGACGGGCATGAAGACCGGGGTCTGGACGGTGCCGTGGGGGGTGGTCAGGGTGCCGGCGCGGGCGCGGCCGGACGTGGCTTCGAGTTCAAACGAGATGGCGGACATGCAGCAGAGCTCCCGGGGGCGCGATTCGATGCTTCCTTAGATCCAGGTGGGGAGCCAAAGGTGCATCCGGTAGAAGGCCTGCGGAATGGGCAGGCCCGACCAGAGGGGGTACCAGAAAATGAACATGCCGACGGCGGTGGCGAGGTAGGCGAAGGCCAGGACCTGGAAGTCCCGGTGTCGCCAGAGCCGGTCGACGAAGTAGGCGATCGCCAGGCATGCGAAGGGGATCGACTCGAACATGTAGTGCATGAAGACCAGCGAGCGCGGCTGCACGGCCCAGAGCAGGTAAAGTCCGAGTCCCATGGTGGCCAGGAACAGCCCCGCCCAGAGCTTGCGGCGCACGGCAAGCACGGCCATGCCCAGCAGGGCGGGGATGCTGACCCACCAGACGGCCGGGTTGCCGATCGCGATGATGCCCGCGATCCGGCCCGCGCCGACATCCTGGAAGAAGTACCAGGTCGGCCGGTACATGAAGGGCCACTGGTACCAGGGCGAGGAGTAGTTGTGGCTGGCCTGGAGGTGGGCGTGGTAGCCCCACATGGCCTTCTGCAGGGAGAAGACCTCGCCGATCCCGTGACCCTGAAGCATGTAGGGGATGTAGCTGGCGAGGTAGATGAGCGCGGGGACGCCGACGAAGTAGACGGCGCAGCGCGCGAGGAAGCCTGCGACCTGCTTCGGGGTCATGCGGGCCGCCGAGAGGGGCTTCCACATGTGCCAGAAGAGGTGGTGCAGCAGCAGCAAGCCGATGAGGCCCCAGCCGTAGAGCGCGGTCCAGCGGGTTGCCAGGGCGCAGCCGAGCCCGATGCCGGAAAGCAAGAGCCAGCGCTCCTTGGTGGTGCGCGAAAACTCCCAGAGGCCGAGGGCGGCGACGATCAAGAAGCCCACGACGTAGATGTTGGTCATGGCGACCCGGCTCTGGACGAAGAAGACGCCGTCGAGGGCCAGGAGGGTGGTGGCGATCGCCGCGATCCGGGTGGTGCCGAAGACGCGCCGCGAGAAGAGGTAGAAGACGCCCAGGGTGGCGGTGCCGGCCAGGAGGCTGACGATGCGCCAGCCGAAGGCGTTCATGCCGAAGCCGGCGATGCCGAGGGCCGCCAGCAGCTTGGCCAGGGGCGGGTGGGTCCACTCGTAGGGGTTGATGCCCTTGAGGTATTCCTCGGCGGTGCGCGCGTGGTAGACCTCGTCGAAGATCTGCTCGGGCGGGTAGCCGAGGCGATAGAGGCCGAGCGCGAAGAAGGCGACGGCGATGCCGATCAGCCAGGCCCAGTCGGCGCGCGACCAGGGGGCCGCGGCCGGGATGGGCGCGGCGCCTTCGGGGGCGGGAGTCGAAGCAGCGGGGGCCGTCTCGGTCGCGGTGGCCTCGGGGGCTCCGGACAGGACCGGGGCGGACGTGGGTTGCTCAACCGCGGGGTGAGCGCCTTCCGATCCCACCGAAGGGGGTCCGAAGAGCACGCGTCGCCAGTCGAGTGCGGGCTGCTGCATGGTCTCGCTGCGGCGGCCGAAGGTGTAGCCGATGAGGTCGCCGAACATCCACATGTTGACGAGCACGATGGCGATGATGAGGGCCTGCATGACGCCGGGGGCGATCGCCTCGAAGATCGGCTTGTGGTTGTACAAGAGGAAGGCGTAGAGGACGTTGAGCAGGGCGGTGACGGTGAAGCCCCAGTAGGCGGTTTTGAGGTAGCGGTTGAAGCCCGAGGCGACGGCGAGGAAGGCGATCGCCGGGAAGATGTAGCGCTCGTGCATGCGGGTCGGCAGCAGGAACATGCCGACCAGCAAGATGGCGGCGGCCAGGAAGATCGGCGCCGTGCCGGCATCGCGCTTTCGGTAGAGGAAGAGGCCGATCCAGCCGCACATGATCGCCACGAAGCCCAGTCCCAGGGTCTTGTGCGAGAGGCCCAGGATGGTGCGCGAGTCGGGAAGCCACATGCCGGTGGGCGCCCAGATGTTGAAGGCGTTGATCGAGGAGTGCGGGTAGCCCTCGGCGGTGGCGACCATGCGCTCGTAGAGGAACTGGAAGGGGCCGATGACGGCCGAGCCGAGCGTGACTCCCTCCTGGTGCGGGAAGTAGAAGGGGCCGACCATGGCCCAGACCACGGCGAGGCCCACGGGAATCGTGAGGGTCCAGCGCAGCGGGCGGTGGCGGAACCACTGGCTGAGCACGAAGAAGGGGGCGAGGAAGAGCCCTTGCGGCTTCAGCATGACGCCTGCGACGGCAAGCGCGGTGGCCCTCAGCAAGTTGCCCTTCAGCAGCAGCCAGGTCACCGTCAGCATCATCAGGGTGAGCACGCCGTCGATCTGGCCCCAGATGGCCGAGACGAAGATGGTGAGCGGGTTGAAGGCGTAGGCCAGGGCGGTGTGATAGGCCGAGCGCACGGAGGTGCGGGTTTTGAGCAGCATCCAGACGAGCCAGGCGCCGGCGACGTCAGCGAGGGCCGCCGGCAGCTTCATCAGCCAGGTGAAGCCCATGCCGCCGGCTTGCGTCAGCGTGGGATCGGCGAGTTGCTGAAGCTTGCCCAGCCCCCAGAGGACGTAGAGGTAGCCCGGAGGGTAGTCACACCACATGTCGGGAGCGGTGTAGAAGTCGCCGATGCCGTGCTTGACCAGACCGAGGCTCCAGGCCTTGAACGTGTTGAGATCGGTCCAGAAGGCCAGCGGAAGGGCCATTAGGATGAACCGCAAGACCAAAGCCAAGCCCAATCCCACCAGGAGGCGGTTCCGGTACTTGGCAAATAGCGGTGGATTGGCGGTTTCAGAGCTCATGCCAGCAAGTTTAACGTAAGGGGCTTGGCTAGACAAGGATCGCGCACTCCGGGCGTGGCCGCCGGTGGTACGGGCGTTCGGGCGCCGCACCACCGGACGGTCTCGGGGGGTTACTGGGGGGTGTTGAGGTCGGGGCGAAGGCGGACGGCGTCGCGCAGGTAGACATGCTGGATCCGCTCGCGCGGGAGGTCCGTGTAGGTGTGCAGCATGAGGCGGACACACATGGGCAGCGAGCCGGGTACTGGGATCTCGCTGGCATTGAGCAGCGGGACCTGGCTCCAGCCCATCTCGCGGGCGGCCTCGGCGGGGAAGACGGCGTCCAGGTCGGCGGTCATCGTGAAGAGGGCGCTGACCATGTCGTCTACCGAGATGGCGTTGCGCTCCACGACGGCCTGGACCAGCTCGCGGGTGGCCGCGAGGATAGCCTCGCGGGTGTTGGCGTCTACCGTGACGGCCCCGCGAATCGCCCGCACCCTCATCAGCCCTTTACCGCCTGAGCCTGGGCCTGGATCAGGGTTTCGATGCCCTTGTCCGCGAGGTCCAACAGTTGCGTGAGCATGGCGCGGTCGAAGGGGGCGCCTTCGGCGGTGCCCTGGATCTCGACGTAGCGGCCCTGGCCGAGGCCGATCACGTTCATGTCGGTTTCGGCGGTGCAGTCCTCGTCGTAGTTGAGATCGAGGCGGGCTTGCCCGTCGAGGATGCCGACGGAGATGGCGGCCAGCGGGTCGAGGCGCGGCATCTTGGGCAGTTTGCCCTGGGCCACGAGCCAGCTGAGCGCATCGTGGACGGCGATCCATGCCCCGGTGATGGCGGCGGTGCGGGTGCCGCCGTCGGCCTGGATCACGTCGCAGTCGACGGAGATCTGGCGCTCGCCAAGCGCGGAGGTGTCGAGCACGCCGCGCAGCGAGCGGCCGATCAGCCGCTGGATTTCGTGCGTGCGGCCGCCGACCTTGCCGAGGCTGGACTCACGGGCCGAGCGGGTGTGGGTGGCGCGCGGGAGCATCATGTACTCGGCGGTGAGCCAGCCCTTGCCTTGTCCCTTGAGGAAGGGGGGGACCCGCTCCTCGATGGAGGCGTTGCAGAGCACCTTGGTGTGGCCGAAGCTGACGAGGACGGAGCCCTCGGCGTAGCGCGTGAAGCCGCGCTCGAAGGTGACGGGACGGAGTTGATCGGGCTGGCGGCCATCGGGGCGCGACATGGGGGTCCTCCTTGAGTTGTAGCGCCTGCGGCTATTGTTTCAGGCAGCGTCATTGTCGCATAAGACAGGCGAACGGTCACGGCCTGCTCTCGCACGCTCTCCAGGGCAAAGCTCAATGGCGGGCGCAGAGGCCCGCCCCACGTGCTCACCCCTAGATGATGAGCAGTTCGTAGTCGCGGCGGCCCAGGCCGAGCGATTCGGCGTAGGCCAGGAGGTGCTTCGGATCGGCTCCCGGGGCGATCTGGGCGAGCTTGTCGGGGGAGCTGGGGTCGTTGAGGCGGGTGCCGCTCAGGCCGGGCTGCATGGTGAAGAAGTCGAGGGTGGCCTGGTCGAGGGCGACGGGGTCGCGCGAGGCGAGGACGCCGACGTCGGCGATCACGGGGGCGTCGGAGAAGGGGGCGTCGTCGCCCTCGGGGGTGACGTCGAGCATGATGTTGAAGAAGCAGGCCTTCTGCTGTTTGCCCTGGAGCGCGGCGAGGCAGGCCTCGGCGATGCGTTCCTGGCGTTCGGCGATGGGCAGGGGGGCACCGAGCCGGGATTCGTCCTCGCAGCAGGCGAGACAGGCTTGGGCCGGGGCTTCGAGCAGGACCTGGGACTGGTGGTCCGTGAGCGCTCCTCGCGGGGTGACCAGGCAGGAGCCGCAGGTATTGCAGGGCTCGCTGACGGCCGCATGGGTCAGGAACGGGCGTCCGGCGCGGGTGACGGCAAGAGAGCCCAGGTGGTGAAGGGCGCCGGAGAGGGCGGTATCGGGGTTGAGCGTGACGTGGTTGACCACGATCAGGGCCTGTGCGCCCCAGAGGGCGCTGGCGATGGGCACGGTGTCGAGGTGCCGGGCGGCCACGCGAACCGGGACGTGGTCGTGGCCCATCAGGCCGTCGGCGATGACGACGGGTGCGCCGAGGGTGGCTTCGGTGAAGCCGTGCTCGGTGGCGGTCATGAGGTGGGTGGTGGCGTTGGAGCGGGGGCCGAGTCCGAGTGCGCCGGTGTCGGTGACGAAGGGGATGGCGCGGCGCTGGCGGGCCTTGCGGATGATGCGCTTGAGCAGCTCGGGTCGGACGTGGGTGGTGTTGCCGCGCTCGCCGAAGCAGGCCTTGACGGCGACGAGGTCTCCTTCGGCGATCGCCTGCCCGAAGCCCGCTGTTTCGAAGAGCTGCTCGATCTTGTCGAGCAAGCCGCCGCCACGGGTGGCCCGGCGTTGCGCGAAGTAGACCTCAGATGACATGGCCTCCCCCTCTACGATGTGGTGGTGCGTGGGTTTCGTCACCAATCTTAACACATGGTCGGGGTTTCGCCAGCCTGCTCCCGGGCATAAGGCTCCCAAGAGAGGCGCGCCAAGATAGGGGCGCGCGACTGGGGCTGGCCTCGGTGCCCGCCAAGATCTTGACAGCCCTCCGGGCTTCTGTTACTTAACGGTTAGTGACGACTCACTAACGAGGGCCGGCGGCCCTCACTCCGGTAGGGTCGGAATCACCGGAAGAACTCCCAGGCCCGAGGGGCCATCATCACGAAGAAGTGAGGTCAGGGAATTCATGGCGGGAGACGCGAAGGAGCGGCTAACGGCGGAAGAGCGGCGCGCTCAGATCCTGCGGTGCGCCACGGCCGTTTTCGCACGGTCCAACTACCGGGTGGCCGGCATGGCCGAGATCGCCAAGGAAGCCGGCATCTCCGAGCCCACGGTCTACAAGCACTTCGACTCCAAGAAGCACCTCTTCCTGACCATCCTCGACAAGGTCGGCGCGGGCACGCTGCGCCACTGGGAGGATCTCGCCGAGCGCACGCCGGACGCGTTGGCCCTGCTGAGACAGATCGGCCTTTCCCACTACGACGTCGTGCAGGCGCATCCCGACAGCCTCAAGATCCAGTTCCAGGCCCTCTCCGAGACCGAGGACGTCGAGATCCGCGAGACGCTGAAGCGCAACTTCGCCTCCTACGCGGACTTCATCGCCCGGGTGCTGCTGGCGGGCAAGGAACGCGGCCAGATCCACTCCCAGGTGGACGTGCGCGCGGCGGCCTGGCAGCTCATCTCCATCGGCTTCACCCTCAACCTCACCTCGCTCTTGGGCTTCAATTCCGAGCTGTCGCGCGAGACCCTCGAGGTGATGGGAGATTCCCTATTGATGACCTTCGGGGCGGATGCCCCCACCCTGGAAGCCCATGCCGGGAAGTCTGGCAACCCCCTAGCGCCCGCGGCTGTTGCGGAAGCGCCTGCGGCTAACTCGCAAGTTACCGCAGCTGACCTAAAGCAACGACCAGTTCGAAAGGATCTTGACCAATGAAGGAAGTCGTCCTGATTGACGGGGTACGCACCCCGTTCGGTAACTTCGGCGGAGCCCTCAAAGACCTCACCGCCCAGGAGCTGGGCCGCCTAGTCATCGCCGAGCTGCTGAGCCGCAACCACGTCACGGCCGATCAGATCGAAGAGGTCATCATGGGCTGCTGCGGCCAGGCGTCGGATGCGACCAACATCGCCCGCGTGGCGGCTCTCAACGCAGGCGTCCCCAAGGAGGTTCCCGGCTACACCGTGCATCGCAACTGCGGCTCGGGCATGCAGGCCATCGTCAACGCGTATCAAAACATCATCGCGGGCGACGCCGACATCCAGATCGTCGGCGGCACCGAGTCCATGAGCTCGTATCCCTTCGTCAGCCGCGACATGCGCTTCGGCAAGCGGATGCGCAACTCCGAGCTGATCGACGCCCTCTGGGAAGGCCTCACCGACCCGGTCTGCGGCCAGCTCATGGGTCAGACCGCCGAGACCCTGGCTTCCGAGTTCGGCATCAGCCGCGAGGAGCAGGACCAGTACGCCGTCAACTCCCACAAGAAGGCCTTCAAGGCGGCTCGCTCGGGCGTCTTCAAGGACGAGACGATGACCGTGAACGTCCCCAAGCGCTCGGCCGGCAAGGACGTCGCCCCCGAGCCCGTCAGCGCCGACGAGGGCCCCAACCCCGCCCTCTCGATGCAGATGCTCGCGATGTACCCCACCATCTTCAAGAAGGGCGGGTCCGTCACCCCGGGTAACGCCTGCGGAACCAACGACGGCGCCGCCGCCCTCCTCACCATGAGCTCGGACAAGGCTTCCGAGCTGGGTCTAAAGCCCCTGGCCATCGTTCGCTCTTATGCCATGTTCGGCGTCGAGCCCGAGCGGATGGGCATCGCGCCGGCCTACGCCATTCCCAAGGCCCTCAAGAAGGCCGGCCTGACGCTCGACCAGATGGACATCGTCGAGGTCAACGAGGCCTTCGCGGCCCAGGTGCTGTCCGTGGCCAAGGTGCTGGAGCTGGACATGGAGAAGCTGAACCCGAACGGCGGGGCGATCGCCCTGGGCCATCCGGTCGGCACCTCGGGTGCCCGCCTGGCCCTCACCATGGCCAAGGAGCTGGCCCGCCGCGGCACCAAGTACGGCGTCGCCTCCTTGTGCATCGGCGGCGGTCAGGGGATCGCCATGGTCCTTGAGAACCCGAACGCTTAACGCGCGCTCATAGAGGAGATGAATCGAATGGCATTGGAAACTCAGAACCGGCCCGCCATCACCGCCAAGCCCCTGCCCATCTTCAAGGTCGGCATCGTGGGCGGCGGCGCCATGGGGGGCGGGATCGCCCAGGTGGTCTCCAATTCGGGCTTGCCGGTCGTGATCAAGGACGTCAACCAGGACGCCGTGGACAAGGGCATTGCCTCGGCGCGCAAGACCTACGAGAGCCGCGTCAAGAAGGGCAAGATGTCCGCTTCCGAGATGGAGCAGAAGATGGCCCTCATCTCCGGCACCACCTCCTGGGAAGGTTTCGACGACTGCGACCTCGTGATCGAGGCCGTCACCGAGAAGATGGACGTCAAGAAGGCCGTCTTCAAGGAGCTCGACGCCGTCGTTCAGAAGTCGGCCATCCTCGCCACCAACACCTCGGCCCTGTCGGTCTCCGAATTGGCGGCCGTCACCGGCCGCCCCGACAAGGTCGCCGGCCTGCACTTCTTCAACCCCGCGCCGGTCATGAAGCTGGTCGAGGTCATCCGCGCCGAGCAGTCGTCGGATGAGACCATCGCCACCCTGCTGTCCTTCTGCCAGGACACCCGGAAGTACCCCGTCCTGGTCAAGGACGGCGCCGGCTTCCTGGTCAACCGCCTGCTTCTGGCTTCCTTCAACGAGGCCGTCAAGGCCCTCGAGGAAGGCGCGGCGCCCGCCGAGCAGATCGACATGGTCGTCCCTTCCAACGGCTTCCCCATGGGCCCCTTCGTCCTGGCCGACATGCTCGGCGTCGAGGTCTGCTCGGAGGTCGTCCACACCCTGAACGCCGCGTTTGGCGATCGCTTCAAGCCCACCGAGCTGCTCGATTGGCTGGTGGCCGAGGGCCGCTGGGGCCAGAAGCGCGGAGCTGGCTTCTACTCGTATGGCGAGGGCGATGACTCGGCCGTCAAGGCCAAGATCGCCGAGATCTCGGGCAAGTACCAGGGCGAAAAGCTCCCCTTCGAGGTGGATCGCTTCGTCCTGCCGATGATCAACGAGGCCGCCATCATCCTGGAGGAAGGCGGAGCCTCTCTCGAGGACGTCGACCCCGCCATGCAGATGGGCACCGGCATGGGCCGCGGCCCCTTGACGCTCGCCGACCAGATGGGCATCGACACGGTCGTCGAACGGCTCGAGTTCTACGCCTCCAAGCTGGGCGATCGCTTCAAGCCGGCGCCGTTGCTCAAGCGGATGGTCGCCGAGGGCAAGCTGGGCGTCAAGACCGGCCAGGGTTTCCACAAGCACGAGGTCCAGGCCGAGGGCGCCAAGGCGCGGCAGTTCATCAAGGTCGAGCGTGACGAGGCAATCGCCATCCTCACCGTCGACAACCCGCCCGCCAACGCCCTGAACTCCAAGGTCATCATGGAGCTCAACGACGTCATCCTCGAACTCGACGCCGATGACTCCGTCAAGGCCCTCGTCCTCACTGGTGGCGGCACCATGGCCTTCATCGCCGGCGCGGACATCAAGGAGATCGCCGAGATCGCCCCCGGCGCCGAGGCCGAGCAGCTCGCGGCCCGCGGCCAAGAGGTCTTCACCCGCATGGAGAACATGAAGAAGCCCGTGATCGCCGCCATCAACGGCTTCTGCCTGGGCGGCGGCAACGAATTGGCCATGGCCGCTCATATCCGGATTGCCTCGGACAAGGCCAAGTTCGGCCAGCCCGAGATCAACCTGGGTCTGGTCCCCGGCTTCGGCGGCACCCAGCGCCTTCCGCGGATCATCGGCTACGCCAACGCCGCCGAGTGGCTGCTGACCGGCGACATGTACACCGCCCAGCAGGCGCTGCGCGTGGGCCTGGTCCAGAAGGTGGTCCCGGCAGGGGATGAACTGAATCAAGCGGTGGCGCTCGCCAAGAAGATCGCCACCAAGGGCCGCCTCGCCATCCAGTACACGATGCAGGCGATCCAGGAGGGCATGAACAAGGACATCAAGGAAGCGCTGGCCATCGAAGCCAAGTACTTCGGCGAGGTCTCCAAGACCGAGGACAAGAAGATCGGGGTCACGGCCTTCATCACCAAGCAGACTCCCAAGTTCGTCGATCGGTAATCGGTAAGGGAACCGGTGCGGAGCCCGAGCTCCGCACCTCACCAAAGGAGAGAAACCATGGAGTTGTTCTTCACCGAAGAGCAGAAGATGCTGCGCCAGATGGCGCGCGAGTTCGTCGACCGTGAAATTCGTCCCCTTGCCGATAAGCACGACAAGGAACAGCACATCGATCGCGACATCATGCTCAAGATGGCCGAGCAGGGCTTCCTGGGCGGCACCATCCCCGAGGAGTACGGCGGCTCGAACCTCGGCAAGGTCGGCTTCTGCATGATCGGCGAAGAAGTCGGTCGCGTGGACTCCAGCCTCGGCGTCACCATGGGCGCTCACTCGGGCATCGGCACCTACGGCATCGTCCTGGACGGCACCGAGGAGCAGAAGGCCAAGTACCTGCCCAAGATCGCCTCGGGTGAGATGATCGCCGCCTTCGCCCTCACCGAGCCCGGCGCCGGCTCCGACGCCGCCGCCATCAAGACCCGCGCCGAGCGC
>JAKFCW010000140.1:0-20950 GCA_036676455.1 Candidatus Sericytochromatia bacterium | reverse complement strand
ACACCAACTTCCTCCAGCGCAGGATCCTAGGAGGCTGATGTGAATACCCGTCGTGTGGCCAGAGAACTGGCCCTTTTGACCCTCTCCCAGTTGGAGACCCTGCCGGCGGACGCGCGTCCCTCGACCGCAGAGCTGCTCGGGCGAGCTGCCGACATGCTGGCGCGCGAGGCCCGCGAGACGCTGGAGACCTCCTGCGCGACGCTGGCGCGGATGCGCGACGAGATCGAGCGCCTCAACGAGGAAGAGTTCGGTCCTACCCTGCTTCGCGACATGATCCGGGCGGCCCAGAAGGGCCAGTCCTCGGAGGAGGTCGACGAGAAGGCCCTCGAGAAGACCGCCATGATGTTCTGGAAGCGGGCCAAGGAGCAGGACGCCATGATCGAGCTGCGCGAAGGCCTGCTCGAGACGGCGCTGCCCCGCGCCCTGGCGGCGGTGGACGAGCTGCAGCATGCCGCCGAGCTTATCGGTTCGGCGCTTGAATGGCCCACCATGGCGGCCCTGGCGGGCGCCGAGGATGTGCGCGCCTTCGCGCTGTCGAAGGTGGAGCACTACACCAAGCACAAGAAGGACGTGGACGCGACCCTGGAGCGCGCGGCGCGCCACTGGAAGGTGGAGCGCATGGCGAGCCTGGACCGTGACGTGCTGCGCCTGGCCGTGGCCGAGCTCAAGTACGACCCCTCGGTTCCGGTCGAGGTGGCCATCAACGAGGCGGTCGAGCTCGCCAAGAAGTACGGAACCGACGAGTCGGGCCGCTTCGTGAACGGCGTGCTCTCGGCGATCGCCCCCGAGGCCGCTGAGCTGAGATCCTAGTCATGTGGAAGAAGCCTGAGGAGAGCCAAGAGAAGCCTCGCCTGAGCTGGCTGGACCGGCTCAAGGGCAAGGATATCGAGCAGGCTGAACAGGCAGCCCCCGAGGCGCCCCTGTTCCCGCAGCCTGCGCCTCCTGAGGCGATGCCTCCTGAGGCTGCGGTTCACGAGGCTATGCCTCCCGAGCCCGTGGCTCCCGAGCCCGTGGCTCCCGAGCCGGCTTTCATCGAGCCGGTTACGGAGATTCCGCGCGACGCGGAAGGCGAACCGATCGACTCTCAGGCGGCCATTTCCGAGATGCCGGCTCCGGCGGTTCAGTTCGGCCCCATTCCCGAGGCCATGCTGCCTCCGGAAGCTGCGCAGCCTCCCTCGCCGGCACCGGAAGGCCTCGAGCCTCCGGTGGCCCCGGTCGGAGCCGAGACCCCTCCTCCCGAAGGGGAGAAGAAGGGTTTCTGGGCGAAGACCTGGGAAGTGCTCAACACTCCGGTCTTCACCATCGACTCGGAGTCGATCACCAAGGGCCTGGAGAAGACCCGCGAGGGCTTCGTCAAGCAGGTCCGCAAGCTCACGGCCACCTTCACCAAGATCGACGACGAGACGCTCGAAGAGCTCGAAGAGCTGCTGCTCGAGAGCGACATGGGCGTGGGCGTCGCCGACGGCGCCCTGCAGCACCTGCGAAAGATGCACAAGGCCGGCGAGCTGACGCCTCAGAACGTGGCGGAAGCACTCGAAAGCTACCTGGCAGGCCAGCTCGGCGAGAAGTCGCCGATCGCGCTACGCGAGGGCCAGCTGAACATCATCATGATGGTGGGGGTCAACGGGGTCGGCAAGACGACGACCCTGGGCAAGCTCGCCAATCGCTTCCAGATCCAGGGCAAGAAGGTCCTGGTGGCGGCGGCGGACACGTTCCGCGCGGCGGCGATCGATCAGCTGGTGGTCTGGGCGGAGCGCGCCGGGGTGGACATCATTCGTCACAAGGAAGGCGGAGACGCCGCAGCGGTGGTCTTCGACGCCTTGCAGGCCAGCCGGGCCCGCAACGTGGACGTGCTCTTGATCGACACGGCGGGGCGCCTTCACAACAAGGCCAACTTGATGGAGGAGCTGCGCAAGATCCGCAAGATCATCGACCGGGAAGCCCCGGACGTGCCGCTGGAGGTCTTGCTCGTCTTGGATGCCACCACGGGCCAGAACGGCGTGCGGCAGGCGGAGGTCTTCACCGAGGCCACCCCGCTGACCGGGGTGATCCTCACCAAGCTGGACGGCACCGCCAAGGGCGGCGTGGTCTTCGGAATTCGCTCCCAGCTGGGCCTGCCCGTCAAGGTGGTGGGGCTCGGGGAGAAGGTGGATGACCTCAAAGACTTCGATCCCGAAGTCTTTGTCGAGGCCTTGTTCGCTCGCGAAGAGAGCGTCTAACCCATCACCCACCCGACGATCACATCAGGGCAGGCTCTCGGTAGAGGGTCTGCCCTTACTTGCGGTGCCGGTACGTGATCCGGCCGCGGGTCAGATCGTAGGGGCTCAGCTCGACCCGGACCTTGTCTCCCATCAGGATCTTGATGTAGTGCTTGCGCATCTTGCCCGAGATGTGCGCCAGCACCGTGTGCCCGTTGTCCAGCTCGACGCGGAACATGGTGTTGGGCAGGGCTTCCTTGACGGTGCCTTCCATTTCGATGGTATCGGTCTTCATGCGAACCCCTTTCGACGAATAAGTGGGACGACCCTCCCCACGGTAGCTCCCTTGGCGAGGGCAGACTAGGACAATAGGCACAAATGCAAGGGTTTTTTTCCGATTTGCCTCGCCATTCCTTGCGGAAAGGTTCTGCCTGCCCCTAGACGGGTAAACAAGCATACCACCGACATCCCCGGATCCGCGCGCTCACGCGCGACTTTCTTGAGTTTCGGCCGGCGCTTACCCGTTGTCTTGATCCCGTCAGGCTGGTATCATGAGGACTTACGTCGGGCTGGCGAAATTGGCAGACGCGCCAGACTTAGGATCTGGTTCCGCAAGGAGTATGGGTTCAAGTCCCTTGCCCGACACTGAAACGAGGAATCACGCGGTTTTCTGCGTGGTTCCTCGTTTTTCATTCCTGCTCGAACGCGCCTGAGAGGTGGCTCAAGGCTTCCCTTGGCTTGGCAGCGACCCCAGGTACTTCGAGACCTGCCACGTGCCGTTGGCTTGCTGGCGGGCGACGAGCTTGCGGTTGCCCACGGAACTCACCGCCACCCCGGTCCAGACGTTAGAGTCCTCATGGTGCTCGACGGCCAGCACCTTGGCGTTGAGGGCAATCTGCGCGCGCGCAAACTGGTTCATGGCGTCCTCGATGGCTTGTCTATCGCTCATGGCTCTGTTCTCCCGGGACTTTCAGCCCTTGCTTACTTCCTTATTCCACGAGCAAGCCGATCTTCACGATTTCTTCGCAAATGATCACCTGGAAAGCCTTGGCGATGCGGGCGGACCGCCTCTCGGGGGCGGGGATGTGTTCACGAAGGCCTCATGGACCCGCTCGCTCAGCGCTTTTCCAGCTGAAGTGCCTGTGCCCTTCCGCGCTGTTCGTCGACCCGCGTGAGCAGGCCCAGGCCCACCAGGAAGTAGGCGGCCGTGGAAAGCAGCCCGAGTCTCAGGTTGCCACCCGTCAGCTCGGCGATCGCCCCGTAACTCACCGGCCCAACGAGTGCCGCCAGCCGCAGGGTCATCCCCCAGAACCCGTAATACTCAGCCAGCCGCCCTTTCGGGGCAAGCAGCCCCAGCAGTGCCCGCCCCACGCTTTGACTTCCGCCCAGCGCGACGCCCATTCCCAGGGCTGCAAGCCAGAAGGCAGGCCGGCTCTGGGCGACGAAGGCCACGGCGAGCGATGCGACCCAGACTACAAGGCTGAGGGAAAGCGCCGGGACCGAGCCCCAGCGATCCTGCAGTTGCCCGAAGCCGAAGGCCCCGCCCGCCCCTGCCAGGCTCAGCGCCAGGATGAGCCCCAGGGTTTCCTGGGTGCCGAATCCGAAGACTTCGCGGGCGTAGACCGCCGCCAGGACGATGACCGTGAAGGAGCCGCAGGCGTAGGTGAGGGCAGCGCCCAGGAACCAGCGGAGGTCGTGGAAGCCGCCGAGCACCCTCCAGGTCTCCTGCAGGCGCCCGAACCCTGCCCACCAGCCTCCCTTGTGACGCGAGGGGGTGGGGTGGACGTCCGCCTCGGGAACCCAGAGGAAGGTCGGCAATGCCGCGAGCCCGTAGCAGATTGCAGTCACGAGCATCACGAGTGTTACCGACTGCGACGCGTCGAGCCCGAACCTTCCGGCTGCCTGCATGGTTGCCAGGCAAATCGCCAGCACGGTGATGCCTCCGATGTATCCCAGGGACCACCCGAAGGCCGAGACCCTGCCCATCTGGCCCTCCGGGGCGATTTCCGGGAGGAAGGCGGCGATCAGGTTCTCGCCCGTGGCGAAAGCCAGGTTCGAGGCGACGATCAGCCCCATGGCCCATTGGAGGCTTTGCGTCAGTCCGAGAAGGGCGGTCGCGAGGACGCATGCTCCGGTCGAGACGGCGAGGAAGCGCTTCTTGGCGCCGTGCGCATCGGCGAGCGCCCCGATCACGGGCGCGGTGAGGATGACCAGCGCGTTCGAGAGCGCCAGCGCCAGGGTCCAGAGCAGGGTGGCGCGACCGGTGCCCAGGCCGGCGGCCAAGACTCCGACGAAGTAGGCGTTGTAGAGGGCCGTGAGGACCACCGTGGTGTAGCTCGAGTTGGCGAAGTCGTACATGGCCCACCCGATAATCGGGCGCCTGAGGGGTGTTGAGGGGCCTTTCCGCCTGAAGAGGGGCTTCATGGGGCGCGGATGGCGAGCAAGGAGTCCAGTGCGCAGCCCAGGTGACGCATGTCGTTGAGCGTGAGGCCCTTCAGATCCACGTGACTGAGGGCGTTCACGAGGTAAAGCTGGGTGTGAGGCGCGGCGCGGGCGAGCCGCATGCTTTCGGTGTACGGGATGATCGGGTCGCCCTTGCCGTGAACCAGGATCAAGTTGGCGGAGAGCGGGGCGAGGTCGTGGCGCGACGCGTCGAGTCCTTCGATGCGCTCCTTGATCCCGGGAGGCAGCTGCTCGAAGCGCTCGGCGACCTCGGTGGGGGTGGCCGCGGTCACAAAGGCGTAAACCGTCTGACCCTCGGGACCCAGCTGCGTGACCAGGTCGTCGATGGGGGCTTCGGGGGCATCGATGCGCCGACTGGCCATGGTTTCGAGGAGCTGGCGATCCCGCGGATCTTCGAGCTGATCCAGGTTGCTCGTGACGTAGACCCATTTCCCGTAGGGGTTGGGTGGGCGAAGGTGCCAGGTCCCGTCGGGCTCCTGAAACTGTCCCGTGGTCACGTAGGTCAGCACGTTCACGATATCGAAGTACCCGCCGATGGCCAGGATCGCATCGACCTGCCCGCGGAGGTCGGGCTGCAGGGCTGCCAGGATGGCCGGTCCCACCGCGTAGCTCACGGCGGACATCCCTGCCCTCCCCCCCGGCGCGAGCCGAGGCTGGGAGACCAGATAGCGAAAGGCGTCTGCCACCTCCTGGGCATCCTCCGGGCGCACGCGAAGGTTTCGGACGCCCTGCATGTCGGGGACCAGCACGGCGAAGCGTGCTCGGCTCAGGGTGATGGCAAAGGCGATGAGGCGCGGATCGTCCTTGCCCTCCCGCGCCGCGCCGGGGACGACTACCAGGCCCGCCCCCGGCGCGACTCCGGGCAGGTAGAGATCTCCCCAGTAGGTCCGGCCGTCCACGGCGTAACTGATGGTCTGGCGTCGGGGGGTAGGCGTCATCGCCTTGAATTGGCTGCGGCCTTCCCCCGCCGCGAGGTCCTGCATGACGAGCAGCGCCTCACTGCTCGGTAGCAGGCAAACTCCGCCCCAGAGCTGTCCGCAGCCGCTTAGCATGACGATGAGCAGCACCAGGACGGCGCGAGGCATCTCAGCTCTCCACGGGCGGCTCGCCCGACAGCACGAGGACCTGCTCATAGGCTGCGTCCCGCAGGCGCAAGACGGTTGCCCACTCGGTGCCTTCGGGTTGGAGCGGCTCACCGACGGCGAGCGTGATGCTCCCGCGCCGGGGAGTCCAGATATCCGCCGGCATCATCTCGCGGGTCCCCCGGATGCCGATCGGCAGGATCGCCACTCCGGCATGCGCCGCCACCTGGAAGGCCCCCATGTGGAACGGGCGCAGCCCAGCCGATCGGGAAATGCCTCCCTCCGCGAAGACGGCCACGGATTCTCCTTGCTTGACGGTGGCTTCGACCGCCTCGATGTCGTGAATGCCGGCGCGCACGTCCTGGCGCTCGACGAACCGGGCTCCGATCCGTTCGAGGAAGAAGCGGATGCTGCGGTACCGGGTGAAGTCCCGCTTAGGGGTATAGGTCACGGTCTCGGGAAGCGTGGCGACCAGGGCCAGGGAATCGAGGTAGCTTGCGTGGTTGGCCACGATCACGCATGGCTGGCACGTGGAGAGGCGCTCGGCGCCCTCGACCCTCAGCGTGATCCCGCCAGCGCGCAGCAAGAACCGGGCGATTCGCGATACCGTCCGCCGGTTGCGGACCGGGGAGCGGGAGACCAGCAGCATGCCGCCCCCGGCCAGCATGACCGCGCCGAAAACGCCCCAGAGGTAGGCGCCGTAGACGCGGTGGACAAGCCTCGACCCGCCGCGGCGGAAGCGCGGGAGGGCGCCTTGTAGGGTGAGCGCGACCATCTGGCGCCAGAAGGGTTTTGATATGCCGAGCTCGCCGTGCTGGTAGAGCTCCCGGCTGGTGGATCGGCGAATCTTGCCGCTCGCGGTCTTGGGCGCGGAGTGCGGAGGGCCGAAGCGGATCTCGTCGGGAGCCGTGTCCAGAACTCTGAGGGAGAGCTCCTGGATTTGTCGCCGGAGGGTTTGCAAGGCCTCGGGGCGGGATTCGGAGGTCTCGGCGAAGACCACCAGGCGCTCGGTGCCGCGGGCCGGATCCGGGACGCCGAAGACCGCCACTCCGTTGGGGACGATGCCCGTCAATTCGCTGACGGCTTCCTCCAGGGGCTCGGGGAAGAGGTGCTGTCCGCCCCGGATGATCATGTCCTTGGCGCGTCCCGAGAGGTAGAGCTCTCCGTCGGCGAGGTAGCCCATGTCACCGGTGTCCAGCCAGCCGTCGCGCTTGAGCGTGCGGCTGGCCTCGGGGTTGCGGAAGTAGCCGGGGGTGCTGGAGGGGCCGCTGAACTCGACATGGCCGACGTGGCGCACGGGGAGCGGTTGGCCTGCGTCGTCGACGATCCGGACCTCGTGCCTGGGCAAGGGCTTGCCGCAGGAGACGATGGCGATCGCCGTCGGGTCGCCCGCCGCGGCCGGAACGGCGCGGCCTTCCTGGATGAGCGGTTCGCGCTGCAGCGCCTCGATCCTGGGGCCTCGGCCCGGCGGGGTGAGCGTCAAACCGACGGCGGATTCGGCGAGGCCGTAGGCGGGCGCGAGGGCCGTGGGCCGCAGCCCGTAGGGGGCGAAGCGGGCGCTGAAGCGCGCGAGCGTTTCGGGGTTCACGGGCTCGGCTCCGCTCACGGCCATGCGCAGGGAGCTGAGATCCAGGCCTTCGAGGTCGGCATCAGTGAGCTGGCGGACGCAGAGCTCGTAGGCGAAGTTGGGGGCGGCCGTCAGGGTGCCTCGTTGCTCATGGATGGCGCGAAGCCAGCGCTCCGGGCGAGCGAGAAAGGCCAGCGGGCTCATCATGACGCCGGGGATGGCGTAGTAGAGGCTGCCGAACCAGGCGCCTATCAGGCCCATGTCGTGATAGAGCGGCAGCCAGCTGACGAAGACGTCTTCCGGCGAGATGGCGGCTGCCTCTCCCAGGGCCCGCAGGTTGGCGAGCAGGTTGGCATGGGTGAGGATGACGCCCTTGGGCTGGCCGGTGCTGCCGGAGGTGTACTGGAGCATGGCGGTGGCGTCGGGGTGGGCGCCGCGCAGGGGCGGCTCGGTGGCGCCGTGGGAGAGGTCCTCGGGGGTGGCGATCGCCTCGAGGGTCGGCACCATGCCCCGGAGCAGTGGCGTCAATCGCTTGGCCGCCTCCACCGTGACCAGCAGCTTCGTCTGGGCGTTGGACATGATGGCGGCCTGGCGCCGCAGGTGGTCGGCGATTTCTTCCTTGCGGGCGGGAGGGTAGAGCGGCACCGGGATGGCGCCTGCCAACAGCGCACCGTAGAAGAGCGTGAAGAAGGCGCGCTGGGTGGAAAGCATCAGGGCGATGGTCTCGCCGGGGGCCAGACCGCGGGCCCGGAGCCTGCCGGCCATGAGCACGGCTTCCTCGTAAAGGCCGCCGTAGGTGAGGTCCTCGAGTCCGCCTTCGGACCAGAGCCTGAGGTGGACGCGATCGGCATGGCGATCGACATGCCACTCCAGCACCTCGATCAGGGTTCGCGCCTCCCGGGGGAGGCCTGTCGCCTCGGGAGCCGGCATCGGGGCCGATACGTGCGGCCCCATGGGCGGCCCCATGGGCGACTCCATGCCCTCGGCGCGTCCTTTGCGCTGACGGGCGCCGGCTTTCGCGAGGGCTGTGAGGAGGTCGCGCGGGCGCTCGGCGAGGATGGCCTGGTCCTCGTCGAGGCGGACCTGGAAGATCCGCTCGAGGCGAGCGAGCATCTCCACGCGGCCGAGGCTGTCGAGGCCGAAGTCGCGCCCGAGTGAGCTGTCGAGGGTCAGCAGCCGGCGGCGGACGCCGGGATGCAGCTCTTGGGCCAGCTCGGCCAGCGTTTGCATGAGGCGTTCGGCCTGGGGCTCGAGCCCGGCTTGCGCGACCGGCCGCGGCCCGCGATCGGATTCGCGATGGGAGTCGCCCGTCATCGCCCCTCCTCGCGGCCATGCCGTCTGGCGACATGCTCGCGGGGAGGGGCGGGGATGTCAACGCAAACCCGAGTGCCTGCGGCTCGTCGGTCGCAACCGATCTAGTCGTCCACGGGGGCGCTCAGCGAGAGGGTCTTGAACTCGACCCGAAGCCCAACGGTCGGGCCGGACAACCAGTTGGCGTTGGGGAAGTAGAGGTATCCCGCGCTGAGGGCCGTGCGCACGCCGCCGCCGAAGTAGTTGGAGAGCGAGGCCCGAGGTTCGAGGACCATGCTGCTCCTGAGATCGGTATCGCTGGTGCCGGTGGCCCCACCGCCCACCAGAAGGCTCACGTCGTAGCCCCAGCCGGGAAGGATTTTGTTTTCGAGGCCCGCGACCATGCCGACGTAGGCGAGGTTGGTCTCGGTATGGCCGAGGCGGCTCAGGGTGCCGCCGTAGCCGGCTGCTCCGAGGTAGAAGGCATTGCTCATGTAGCCGACGCCACGCCCCCCCACCAGCATGCCGAACTGATCCTGGGTGTTGTAGAGCGCCTTGAACTCCGGGCCGCCCTGCCCCATGCTCTGGTCGAGCCGGTGGACGTCCAGGCCGCTCAGATCGCGGTTTACCTTGGCCGAGGCGGGCTGGGCCAGCATGAGCATGGCCAGCGAGAGGGCTAACCCTCCCAAGAGGGTCTGACGCGACATGGCGGCCTCCTTTCGATGAAGCGACTCCGCGTGCTCAAAACCTACCAAGCGAGAGTCAAGCGAGCTAGCGCGCCGCCATCAAAAACGATTGGAAGTTTCGCCCGGAGTCGCCCGTGGAAGGGAGGGCGGAGAAAACGGCGCGAGGCCGGGTGACCCCGGCCTCGCGCGATGCGTCGTTTGGCTTATTCGTCGTTGGAGATGCCCATGGGGAGGGCCTTCGCGCCATCGATCCACTTGCCGACGGTGGCGAGGGTCGGGGTGCGGTCGACGAACTTGGGGGTGAAGGTGTTGGCGACGCCCAGGCGGTCGTGGAGGTTGGCGGGAACGCGGCGGGCTAGCTCCTTGGCGGAGGTGATGCCGATGGAGGCGAGCAGGTTGCTCTGGCGCGGGCCGATGCCCTTGATCGTCATGATCTCGACCTTCTGGGCCCAGGCCAGGACCAGCTTGTAGGGAATGCCGGTGGTTTCGGCCAGCTTCTGGCGCTGGTAGCGGGTCTTGGTCGCGTTGAGCAGCTTGTCGGTGTTGGTGACGCCGGCTTCGCGCAGCTTGGCGCCGTAGACCGGGCCAATCCCCAGCACGTCCTCGATCTTGTAGGCGCGATCCGCCTCGACGATGCCGCTCTCGAGGGCCTCGACGTTGGCGAGGTTCCCGGCCGGCGCCGGAGTGCCGCAGCCCGCGAGCAACCCGAGGGAGGCAAGAAGCATGCTGCCGACGACGAGGGACTTGAAGCGCGCCATGGAGACCTCCTACGCAAACGCAATCGTGCCAAGACGAAAGGATTTCTTAACTGTTGTTTAATACTTATCGAACACTTGGCATGGATCTTGCGTGGAGGCGCATTTATTTATTTTTTTCGCGCTTCAGGGCGTCTTAGACGACGGGGGCTGCGAGGAGTCGCAGAACTCCTCGGCCAGGATGTCGCCGAACGGGATATCGACGGGAGGCGAGAACGGCTCGCCGCAGGTCGGGTCGGCCTGGCAGCCCATGGATCCGGTGGCACCCGCCTGCATGGCCTGGATGACGGCTTCATGTTTGGCCATGCGGTTCTCGATGCTCGGCTGCATGCGCGGGAGGTCGCGCACCTCGTTGCGGTCGGTGTAGGTGGGTTCGCCGCGACCGATGCGCTGCTTATCGCCGCATTGCTTCAGCTGGTCGTCCTTGAGGGGAAGCGAGAGGTCGGCTCGCTTGGCGAGATCTTCGACGGGAATTTCCAGATCCCATCCCATGGCCCGGTCAGGCATACTCGGTTCCTCCTCTTCGTCTCGCGACTGGAGGCGATCCTATCACGCCGAGGCGGCCCGCACAGGCGCCGGGCGGACCTTGAGCATCAGCCTTCCCAGATGCCCGCGACTTCGCGCTTGCGGAAGGGCAGGCTCAGCCCCAGGAGCGGGCGGTCGGTGAAATTTCGCCATCCCGGCCCGTGGCTGAAGCGCTCGGGGGCGATCACCGAGAGGGGAGGGACGAAGTTGGGGCCCAGCACGGGATCCCGGCGGAAGGTGTCGAGCACGTCGTCCCTGGAAACGAGGTCCATGGGCAGGTCCGGATCGCGCGCCGCGGTCGCGTCGCAGGGCAAGGGGCGTCCGCCTTCCCAGAAACCCGGAGTTCCGGGATCGGTCTCGCAGGCGTAGGGGTCGATTGGGACGCCGTCCACGAGGAGGCTGAAATGTAGGTGGGGGGGGACCCAGGGCCAGAAGCGCTCGATGGCCGAGCCGGAGGCTCCGCTGCGGGCGATGGGTTCTCCGCGCTCGACGGTGGCCCCCTCGGCGACGTTGACCTGGCTCAGGTGATGGTAGGTGGTGGCGTAGCCGGCGCCGTGATCCAGCCAGAGGAAGTGTCCGCCCACGGGCTCCCAGTCGACCCGCAGGACGCGGCCGCGGGCGGCTGCCACCACGGGCGTGCCGACGGGGACGACGAAGTCCGTTCCCGTGTGCTTGTCGTAGGTGCGCTGGCTGCCGCGCCAGTCCCGGCAGGAGGTGACCGCGAAGACCATGGGGTAGGCCTGCTCGCGGCAGGTCCGGTCGAAGTAGGCGTAGACCGGGGCCAGCGGCCAGCGCGGAGGCAAGCCCAGGTAAGCGGGCAGGCTGAGATCGGGTCTCAGCAGCGCGAGCGTCTTGAAGGAGACGTCGATGCTGCGCACGTTACTTCTTGGGGTCGCCGAGGAGCATGCGGCTGTAGCGCGTGCTGCGGACGCCGCGGTTGGCGACGTAGATGGGGCCGTGCAAGTAGGCCGACAGGCCGCGGTGCAGGTCGCCGTCGAACTCGTCGACGTACTCGCGCAGGATCCGGCAGCCGAACTCGATGTTGGTGGCCGGGTCGTAGAGGTTCTCGCCGCGCTTGGCGTGGCCCTTGCGGATCTGCATCAGGCCCAGGGCGTCTTTGTGGCTGGTTTCGCGGGGATTGAAGTCGGATTCGAGCTTGATGATCTTGGCGATGAGCATCGGGGGAAGCTTGAACTTCGCCGCCTTGGCGTTGACGATCGGGGCGTAGGCCTTGGCCTTGGCGCTCCCGGCGTGCTGGGCGATGTACGAGTAAATCGGATCGGGGGTCGGCTTGGCCGTCGCAGGGGCGACGAGGGCGAGGCAGAGAGCCAGGGCCATGGTCGCGCGGGTCACCAGCGTGCGAGTCAGCATGCGCGGAGTCCTCCTTTCGTCAGCGAAGGCTTAACCCTCGCTTGAACGGATCCATCCTAGCACATGGGGGCGGATTCCCTTTTTCCAGCTTATGAACGCTGAATGAACGCTCGGCGCTTCAGAGGCTCAGGACGCGGGAGGTTAGCCGGCGCGGTAGAGGGCGCCGCGGTAGGCGAGGTTGCTCGTGGGATCGTCGGGCAGGGTGAGGACCGTGACGGCGTCACCTTCGGCGATCGCCCGGCCTTCCTCACGCCCGGTTCCTGCGTAAGAGCGTCCCTGGCTGTCCTCGAAGACGTAGCGGTAGCGCGTGTCGAGGGTCCAGCCCTCGGCCTCGCGCAGGCGCCGCATGAAGGTCTCCTGGCGGGTCACCTCGGCGCGGATGGGCGTGCCATGGGCGACGATCGTGCGCTGGCGCCGGGTGTAGACGACCAGGAAGGTCAGGAAGCCCAGGAAGGGGGGGATGGAGGCCACGAGGACGAGCAGGGCAACGAACTGCGTGGCTCCTCCCATGAAAGCCGCGATGGGCGGCAGCGAGAAGAGGAGGGCCGCCATGACGACGCCGGCCAGCAGGCGAATCGCTCCGACGAGGAGCGCGACCGAGGCGATGTTGCCGCTACCCTGCACCGGGCGGGGCACCGGGAGGGCCAGCTCGGGCTCGACTTTCCAGTCGGTCTCGGGGCGCAGCGGACGGCTCGGCTGGATACGATCCAGCCGCAGGGCGGCTTGCTCGTTTCGGCGGGCGCGGATCATCGCGGGGATGAAGAGCATGAGGATGAAGAACATGTCCATCAGGTAGCCGAGAATCGGATCCAGGCGATGGAAGATCGCGAAGATGGGAAGGGCCAGCGGAATCAGGAGAAACGAGGCCGCGAAGTACCGTAGATTCCGGTTGCGCAGCAGGCGCGCCGTGCCCTTCAGGTTCCAGCCACATTCCGGACAGTAAACGAGCGTCATGCGGGGAGAATAGGGAACGGCCGACATGCGGCTCTTGCAGCGAG
Organism: Candidatus Sericytochromatia bacterium; assembly: GCA_036676455.1. Classification (GTDB taxonomy): domain Bacteria; phylum Cyanobacteriota; class Sericytochromatia; order S15B-MN24; family UBA4093; genus UBA4093. The sequence goes on along the minus strand of JAKFCW010000140.1, from coordinate 8,015 downwards.
GGCAGGGCAGATCCGTGGGGTTGGCGGCGAGTGATGGCTTGCTCATGGCGCACATGATAGCAGAGATTTGCCCACAGGGCGCCTCAGGCGCTACACTGACCAAGCGGAGAAGAGAGCCCGGCGCCCAGGCCCGCTTTCGAGAGCGTGAATCGCGCTTCATGAGCACCATCCGAGAAGGAGACCGTCGTTGAGAACCGTTTCCGATTGCCCGGTCGAGCGCACGCTGCGAATCATCGGCGGGAAGTGGACCTTGCTGGTCCTCAGAGACCTCTTCACCGGAACCAAGCGTTTCGGGGAGCTGATGACCTCGCTGGAGGGCGTGAGCCCGAAGACCCTCTCGGATCGCCTCAAGGAGCTCGAAGGCGAAGGGATCATCACCAAGACTGTCTTTCCCGAGGTCCCGCCGCGCGTGGAGTACGCGCTCACCGACAAGGGGCAGAGCCTCTGGGAGATCCTGGAGGCCATGCGCCGCTGGGGGGACCACTGGGCCACCGACGCGTCCCAGGCCCAACCCTCCATGGTTTCGAATTAGCGAGGGGCCGCGGCCTCTGCCCCAGCCGCCCGTCACCCCCGCCCTCCCCACCCCCACAGCATCACGATGGAGTGAGCATGAACCTCAAACGACCTGGTTTGGCCCTTCAGATCCTGATCGGACTGATCCTGGGCATCCTCTTCGGCCACTTCTTCCCCACCTGGGGAGAGGCGGTGAAGCCCCTGGGCGACGCCTTCATCCGCATGATCAAGATGATCGTCGTCCCCATCGTCTTCGCGACGGTCATCCTGGGGGTCGCGGGCGTCGGAGACCTCAAGAAGGTCGGACGCCTCGGCGGCATCTCCCTGCTCTACTTCGAGCTGGTCACGACCGTGGCCATCGTCATGGGCCTGGCCTCGGCCAACCTCTTCAAGGTGGGCTCGGGCATGAACCTCGAGACCATGGCCAAGACCGACGTCTCGCAATACACCGCCCAGGCCCATAGCTTCTCGGACACCCTGCTTCACATCATTCCGACCAACATCTTCGAGGGTGCGGCCAAGGGAGACTTGCTCCAGATCATCTTCTTCTCGGTGCTCTTCGGGGTGGCTCTAGCAGGTGTCGGACAGGCCGGCAAGCCCATCGTGGACTTCATGCATGCGCTCTCCGAGGCCATGTTCAAGCTCACCAACTTGATCATGAAGGCCGCGCCCATCGGCGTCTTCGCCCTGATCGCCGCCACCATCGGCAAGTACGGCCTGGGCGTCCTGCTGCCGCTGGGCAAGCTGGTGCTCATCCTTTACCTGACGATGGCCGCCTTCGTGCTGGTGGTGCTCGGCGGTATCGCCTTCTTCGCCAAGATCCCGTTCTTCAAGCTCCTGAAGCTGATCGCCGAGGAGCTGCTGCTGGCCTTCTCGACGGCTTCCTCGGAAACCGTCCTGCCGCGGATCATGACCAAGCTCGAGCAGTTCGGCTGCCCCAAGTCGATCGTCTCGTTCGTGGTGCCCACCGGCTACACCTTCAACCTGGACGGCTCGTCGCTGTACCAGGGCCTCGCGGTGGTCTTCATCGCGCAGGTCTACGGGATCGACCTCAGCTTCATGCAGCAAGTTTCCATCATCCTGGTCCTCATGCTCACCAGCAAGGGCATCGCCGGGGTGCCGGGGGTCTCGTTCGTGGTGCTCGCCGCCACCCTGTCGTCCACCGGTCTTCCGGTCGAGGGCCTCGCGCTCATCGCCGGCGTGGACCGCTTCATGGACATGGGCCGGACGGTCGTCAACGTCATCGGCAACTCGCTCGCGGCGGCCGTGGTCTCGCGCGTCGAGGGCCAGTTCAATGACCAGGCGGCAGCCGATCCCCAGCCCGTCCCCATTCCGAGCTAGATCCGCCAAATAGCGGATCGACCGAGCGGCCGATCGGCGGATACGCCAGCGGCCGCTTTTCGCTAACCTGGGGACAGATTCGGTTCAGCTCGTTCCCGTTCACTTCGCCTGAAAGGATACCGCCCATGTCCAAGAAGACGCTTTTCTCGACCGTCCTGGCTCTTTCGATCGGTGCTTCGCTCACGGCCTGCGCCGGGCTGCCCACCGGGACGTTCGCAGGCTTGACCTCCAACCTCAACCCCCAGCAGCAAGCGGCCGTCAAGTCGATGGTGAGTGACTACCTCGTCGCTAGCCAGATGAACCAGGACATGTCCGACGCGGATGCCATGTCGGAGTCCTCGATGGGCACCATGGCCCTGGGCGTCGAGGTTTCGGCCCGCGCATCAGCCTCGGTCAAGCTCAAGGAGCGCATGGAGCGTTTCAAGGAGCGTTCCAAGCAGCGGATCGAGCACAAGCGCGGAGCCATGAAGACCCAGGTCGAGACGACCACCGAAGGCAATACCGTCACGAAGAAGATGGAGTTCGAGCACAAGAACGGCGCCAAGAAGCAGATCATCGTCAAGGTCTACGCCGACGAGACGCTCGAGAACCTGATCGAGGCGAACTTCCACCTCGAACAGCAGCACAAGAACGGCATGAGCCTGGTCATCGACCGCTCTCGCGTCGTGGATGCCGATGGGAACTGGACCATCGCCTACAAGGCGACCTTCACCCGGAAGGACGAGAAGGTGAAGACCGTGGCCTGGACCCGGGTCGAGGCCGCTGACGGCAGCCAGACCGGCACGGGCACCATCACCCGCTTCGACGGCACGGTGGTTCAGATCACCTTCACGAAGTCGGCGGATGGCGTGGTGGTGACGCGCACGGTTGACAGCGCGGCTCAGGTCGAGGCGGAGGTGACGCAGGACGAGGCCGCGGTCGAGGCCGACGTGACGATCACCAATCAGGCTGGCCAGGTCACCGGCGAGGCGACCGTGAGCGTCGAGGACGCCGAGCCCAGCGAACAGTAGGTTTCGCAGGGGGCGAGCAACCCTACCGGCGTCATTCCCGCGAAAGCGGGAATCCACTGGACTCCCGCTTTCGCGGGAGTGACGTCAGAAACGCGATGCATCATCGAGAAGGACAGGTCTCACTCGACTGAGACTTGTCCTTTCTTCTTGAGCTGGGCTCGCGCGGCCACGAGGGCCCGCACCTCGGCTGCGCCCGCGGATTTCAGGGCGTGGGCGGCCCAGGTGAGGGTGGCTCCGGTGGTGAGGACGTCGTCCACGAGGAGGATGCGCTTGCCTTTGACGTCGGGGGAAGCCTCGAAGGCGTCTCGCATCCCTTGCCAGCGCTCGTCTCTGCCCTGTCCGACCTGAGAAGGAGTGAAGCGCGAGCGCCTCAGCAACTGGGGCGCTTTGGCATAGCCGCGAATCCGCTGGGCGAGCCAGTTGGCCTGGTTGTAGCCGCGGCTGCGGAGGCGATCGCCGCTAAGGGGGACGGCCACCAGGATCCAGTCCGAATCCAGTTGCGGCAGGCTGGTGGTCATGTGGGCGGCCAGCCAGTCGGCGAGTTCGGGGCGGCCGTCAAACTTCAGGGCGTGGATGGCGAGGCGCATGAGGCCGGTGTAGGGGGCAGCGGCGTAGACCTGCGCGAGCGGGGAGGAAGCGGTGCAGAGGGGGCAGGGCGTCTGCGAGCCGAGGCAGCGCGGGCAAGCATCAGATGGAAATGGGGGAAGTGGCTGATCGCAGGAGGTGCAGAGCGGAGCGGAAGCCCAGGCCTTGCAGGCGATACAGCGGGTCTGGAAGCAGGCAGCTAGAAGGCGGGCCCAGAGCCCGCGGAGGCGATCGCGCATGGCACTTCCCTCAAAAAGTGCTTGCCAGTTTAATGAATTTTTGTTACAGGATCAAGGTGGCGGGCTTTGAGGAGCCAGTGGCCGGCGAGGGCGACGGCGGCGCCCGAGGCGTCGATGAGGACGTCGATGGGACTGGGACCGCGGTGGGGCACGAAGATCTGGTGGACCTCGTCGGTGACCGCGTAGCCGGTGGTGAGGCAGAACGCCAGGATGAGGCTCTGCCTGCCGCGTGGGAGCACCCCGGTCCAGAGCAGGGCCAGGACGGCATACTCGGTGAAGTGGGCGGCCTTGCGCAGCAGGAAGTGCAGGGTGTCGCGAGCCTCGGGGCCCATCGGGCCCACGATGCTCGTAAGCAGGCTGGCGAGGGCCTCCACGAGGCCTCCGGAGGTCGCTCCCGAGTTGCTGTCCGCCGAGAAAAGGAAGATCAGTCCCATCCATCCCAACAGGAACGCCACGCGAAGGGCGTAGGGCAGGGGCCAGGTGCGGGGCCAAGGCCGCCGCCGGGGCAAGAGCCGGTGCATGCTGCATCTCTCCGGAGCACCCTCGAGGCGAGGGTTTGGGGGCCCCCACTCGGGGGCATGACAGTGACGGGGCGCGGGCCTTCCGGCCGCAACCCTCATGCTAGCACGAAAGGGGGAAGGCGCCCGAGGGCGCCGACGAAAATGATTATCGTCATGAAATCAGACGCCACGGCCCAGCAGATCAGCCACGTCGTGGAGAAACTTTCCTCTCTCGGCTTCAAGACCCACCTCTCGCAGGGCGTCGAGCGCACCATCATCGGCGCCATCGGAGACAAGCGCGCCGTCTCGCCGCAGTCCCTCACCACCCTCGACGGGGTCGCCGAGGTCGTTCCCATCCGCCGGCCCTTCAAGCTCGTCTCGCGCGAGGTCAAGCCCGAAGACACCATCATCGACGTCGGCTACGGCGTCAGCATCGGCGGCTCCGACCAGCTCGTCGTCATGGCCGGACCCTGCTCGGTCGAGTCCCGCGAGCAGCTCTTCGAGACCGCCCAGACCGTCAAGGACGCCGGGGCGACCATCCTGCGCGGCGGCGCCTTCAAGCCCCGCACCAGCCCCTACACCTTCCAGGGCCTGGGAGAAGAGGGCTTGAAGCTGCTTGCCGAGGCCCGCGAGGCCTTCAAGATGCCCGTCATCACCGAGGTCATGGACTCGGAAGACGTGGAGATGTGCGCCTACTACGCCGACATCTTGCAACTCGGTGCCCGCAACATGCAGAACTTCTCGCTGCTCAAGAAGGTCGGCCGCATGAGCAAGCCCATCATGCTCAAGCGCGGGCCCTCCGCCACCCTCGAGGAGTGGCTGATGGCCGCCGAGTACATCCTCAACGAGGGCAATTGCCAGGTCATCCTCTGCGAGCGCGGCATCCGCACCGTCGAGACCCAGTACACCCGCAACACCATGGATATTTCCGCCATCCCGGTCGCCAAGCGCCTTTCCCACCTTCCCGTGATCGGCGACCCCTCCCATGGCACCGGCAAATGGTATCTTGTAGGACCGATGGCCAAGGCGGCGATCGTCGCCGGGGCCGACGGCCTGATGATCGAGGTCCATCCCCGTCCGGAGGAGGCCCTCTCGGACGGTCCACAGGCCCTCTTGCCGGGGACCTTCGCCAATTTGATGGCGGAGTTGCGCGCCATGAAGGCCGTCTTACACCAGTTCAATCCCCTGCCTCAAAAGGCCGGGTTCTAGGAGGCTCATGTCCACCCACGTCGCCATAATCGGGCTCGGGCTCATCGGAGGATCGATGGCCCGGGCTCTCGCCCCCCATGCCACGGTCAAGGCCGTCGAGATTCATCCCGCCACCCTGAAGCGCGCCCCCGAGTTCGGCATCGATGCCACCAAGGACCTGGCGTCCGCCGTTTCCAAGGCGGACCTGGTGGCGATCGCCACTCCCCTTGGCACCTTCGAGGCCATCTTCAAGGCCGTCGCCGCCCACCTCAAGGACGGCGCCGTCGTCGTGGACATGGGCTCGGTCAAGCAAACCGCCGTCACCCTCGGCCAGCGCTACTTCCCCGAAGGAGCCTTCGTCGGCGGCCATCCCATGGCCGGCAAGGAAGTCGCCGGCCTCGAGGCCTCCGACCCCGAGCTCTTCGCTGGCAAGACCTTCATCCTCACGCCGACCAACGACGCCGAGCGCCAGGCCGCCGAGAAGGTCCGCGAGATCCTCGCCCCGCTCGGCATGGAATGGCTGGAAATGCCCCCCGACACCCATGACCTGGCCGTGGCCTTCACCAGCCACATGCCCCTCTTGATGGCAGCCGCCACCGCGCGGATCGCCCAGGGGGCCATCCGCGAGGTGCCGGAGCTGCCCAAGCTGGCGGCCAGTGGCTTCCGCGACACCACCCGGCTCGCGATGACCAACCCCATCCTGGGGCGCGACATCTGCAGCCAGAACAAGGAGGCGATCCTGCACGCGATCGCCGCCATGCGCTACCAGCTCACCCAGATCGAGATCATGGTCCAGGCCGAGACCACCACGGCCATCGAGATGATGTTCGAGGGAGTCGGAAAATGGCGTCAGGAACTCAATCTCTGATCCCGGACACGCGCCTCGTCGAGCCTGGCGGCCCCTTGCGGGGCCGCCTTCGCATCCCGGGCGACAAGTCCCTCTCCCACCGGGCCATCATGCTCGGCGCCCTCGCCGACGGCCCATCCCGCGTCACCAACTTCCTCTCCGGCGAGGACTGCCTGGGCACCATCCGTTGCTACGATGCCCTGGGGATCCGCATCGAAGGCGAGGGAAAAGCGTGGACCATCCATGGGGCGGGCCTCGGGGGCTTGCGCGAGCCGGGAGAGGTCCTGGACGTCGGCAATTCCGGGACCACCATGCGCCTGATGCTCGGAGTGCTCGCGGGCGGGCTTCACGGCCATGCCTGCCTGACCGGGGACGCCTCGATTCGCCGCCGTCCGATGCTGCGGGTGGTTTCGCCGCTGCGCGCGATGGGCGCTCGCATCGACGGGCGCCAAGACGGGGCCCTGGCGCCCCTCTCCATCCGCGGCGGCGGCCTCAAACCCGCTTCCTATGACTCTCCGGTGGCCAGTGCCCAGGTGAAGTCGGCCTTGTTGCTGGCGGGCTTGTTCCTCGACGGGGAGACCTCCGTTAGTGAGCCGGCCAAGAGCCGGGATCACACCGAGCGGATGCTGCAGGCCATGGGGGCGGACCTCACGGTGGACGGCCTGCGGGTGGCGGTGCGCGGCGGGCGAACGCTCTCGCCTTTTGACTTCGAGGTGCCCGGGGATATCTCGAGCGCGGCCTTCTGGCTGGTGGCGGGCTCCATCGTGCCGGGCTCGGAGCTGCTGCTCGAGGGCGTGGGGCTCAATCCCACCCGGACCGGCGTGCTGGACGCGTTGCGCCGGATGGGCGCGGACATCACCGAGGAGAATGCTCGCCTGGCCCTGGGCGAGCCGGTGGCGGATCTGCGGGTGCGCCATGCGGAGCTGCGGGGCACGACGATCGCAGGCGACGAGATTCCTCGGCTGGTGGATGAGATCCCGATCTTGAGCCTGGCGGCGGCCTGTGCGGTGGGTCGGACCGAGATCCGTGACGCGCATGAGCTGCGGGTGAAGGAGTCGGATCGGCTGTCGGCGATTGCCCGCGAGCTCGGCAAGCTGGGCGTCACGGTCCGCGAGCATGCGGACGGCCTCGAGATCGAGGGCCAGACGAGCTGGCGGGCCGTCGACGTGGAGAGTCAGGACGATCACCGGATGGCGATGACCCTGGCGCTTGCCGGTTTGCTGGCGCCACGGGCGATCAGGGTGACGGGCACCCGCTCGACGGAGACCTCTTACCCCGGATTCTGGGACGATCTGGCCCGCTTGCGCTGAGGGCCGGAGCCTTGCAACATCCGGGGCGCGGTGGTAGGATGGGTCCCATTGGGCCTTATAAGCAACCGAGCTTTGTGGGACCCGAGAAAAATCTTAAGAAAAATAGGGGTACATCTGGAATGAGGGAATTGGAACAGCACGCCACCGAGGAAATCACCGAAATCGACTACGAAAGCACGTTCGTTGATTTCCAGCAGGGCGACATCGTCAAGGGCATTGTCGTCAAGGTTGCCCCCGATGAGATCCTGGTGGATGTCGGCGGGAAGTCGGAAGGCGTGATTCCTATCAAGGAGCTCACGAACATCCCCGGGACCAACCCGCGGGACATCGTCGCCGAAGGCGATGAGATCGAGCTTTATATCCTCCGCGAGGAGGACGAGGACGGTCAGCTGACCCTGTCCAAGCGGCGCGTCGATCAGGCTCGCGGCTGGGTGCAGGCGGCCAAGGACTACGAGGAAGAGAAGGTCATCAACGCCCGGGTC
>JAKFCW010000139.1:0-15121 GCA_036676455.1 Candidatus Sericytochromatia bacterium | reverse complement strand
CCTGGATATGGCCAAGGAAGTCACCAACATGACCCGTAACCAGATCCTCACCCAGTCCAGCCAGTCCATGCTCGCTCAGGCGAACCAGACTCCTCAGGGCGTCCTCGGTCTCCTGCGGTAAGCAGCTAATCAAGCGCGGCGCCCTGCCCAGCAGGGTGTCGCGCTTTTTCACTATTCGAGCGCCCCCTCCTAAAGGTCTTCGACGATCTGCCGATAGGAGGAAAGGAGGGATTAGATCGTACGGTTCGTAGGAGGTAACGATGAGGATCGAAGGGATCATTGCCACGACCGGAGTGGCCACCCAGCAACAGATGGGTAACGAGATCGCGCCCTCCCAGGAAAAGGGTCGGGTCCAGGCGGAGCGTCAGCTTGCCGCCATGCAGCAGGGCGACCAGAAGCAGGAAGCTGCGACGGGAACCCAGATGCTTCCGAGCGCCGTGCGGCAGATCCAAGAGATCGTCCACACCTTCGACAAGCGCATGCGCTTCGAGGTTCACGAGGAAACGAACACCACCATGGTTCGTGTCGTCGACTCGAGTACCGGCGAGATCCTGCGCGAGGTTCCCTCTGAGAAGTTTCTCGACATGGTGGCCACGTTCAGGAAGCAGCTTTCCGGACTGTTCGTGGACGAGCTGAAGTAGCCCCGAGAGCCGACTAAGGAGGTTTGCGATGTCCATGCAGATCGGAGGCCTGGCCTCCGGATTGGATACCGTCGCGATTATCGATCAGCTGATGGCCCTTGAGCGCAGGCCGATTAATGTCTTAAATCAGCGAAAGAGCGCGCTGTCGACGCGTAACAGTGCCTTTCAGGCTCTCAATACGCGTTTATCGGCGTTGCAGGCCAAGCTGACCGATCTCATGCTGGACAAGAACCTCAGGCCCAAGTCGGCGACGAGTTCGGATGCCAACGTCGTGACGGCGCTCCCCAATCCCGATGCGGCGGCTGGCACCTATCAGGTCAAGATCAACCAGCTGGCAACCGCCACCAAGGTAAGTAGCACAGGGGCGCTCGCCACTCCGGCCGATGGGGCAACTACTACCCTGGCGTCAGTCAAGCCTGCAAATACGACGGCGATCACGACGGGTACCTTCACCATCGGAGGTGCCACGATCACGGTCAAGAGCTCGACGGCTACCCTCGACAACCTGATTGCGGCCATCAACGTTGCCGGGGGGAAGACGGCGGACGCGGACTATGATGATACGTTGATCGCGGTCACGAACGCCGACGGCTCCAACTACAATCCGGCGCTGGCTGAGGACCGCACGGGTCTGGGCGACGCCGCGGCCTTCCTAACGGCGGCCGGTCAAATCCAGCTCGACGTGTCGGCTAACACGTCGGTTGCCATTGGACGCGGCGGCGACACCAGCAACCTACTTTCGGTCGCGGGGCTCACCTCTCCTACCTCGAGCGGAACGTTGCGAATCGGTGCGCGCCTGAACGTGGTTCAGGCCACAGCGAAGCTCAACGCGGCCAACCTCACGACGGCCATCGGTGGGGACGTCAACGGGGATGGCAAGTTCAAGATCAACGGGGTTGAGATTGCCTACAATGTCGCCAATGATTCGCTCAATGATGTGATCGGTCGGATCAACAACTCGGCGGCAGGGGTAATGGCCAGTTACAACTCCATCGAGGATCGCCTCGTCTTGACCAATAAAGCCACCGGCTCCACTGCCATCGGCCTGGAAGACGTGACCGGTAACTTCCTCGCCGCTACCGAGGTGCTCAACGCCACCCAAACGACCGGACAGAACGCTCGTATCACGGTCGACGGGGTCAACGGGAACGTGCCCATCGAGAGTGCGACCAACGAGTTCAAGGACATTATCCCCGGGGTGACCTTCACGGCCAAGAAGGTCGAGACGGCAAGTTGGACCACGGTGACCGTGGCCCGGGACATGGACTCGACCCTGAATGCAGTCAAGGGCTTCATCAACGAGTACAATGCCACGGTGGACGCCCTGGATGCAGCAAAGGCCAAGGGACAGCCCCTCCAGAGCGACGGCGCCATCGCGGATATCCGGAACAAGCTCGCTCGACTGATTTATGAGCCCGTTTCGGGGCTCTCGGACTCCCCGAATACGCTCTCGGCGATCGGCATTGGTACTACCACCGCGGATCGAAAGCATCTCAGCCTCGACGAGACGAAGTTCAAGGCTGCCTTGGATGCCAATACCGACCGGGTGATCGAGATCTTCAAGAAGGACTCCACCACCGACAATCCGCTGGGGGTGGTTGGCCGCATGGATGCTTACCTTGACGAGCTAAAATCCGCCACCGGCGTCTTTGCCTCCCGCAAGGACTCGTTTTCTCGCCAGTCCAAGCAAATCGATGATCAGATTAGTAGCTACGAGACCCGAATCGAACAGCGTCGCAGAATCATGACGGCCCAGTTCACGGCGATGGAACAGGCAGTGGGGCTCATGAAGTCGCAGCAGTCCGCTATGTTGGCTCAGCTCGGAACTCTTCAGTCCCAGTAGGCTATAGGAGATAAGCGTTTATGAATCCTCTGATGGCTGGCAATCCCTACGCCCAGTACCAGCAGGCCCAATTCGAGACTGCCTCGCCCGAGCGGCTGCTCATCATGCTTTATGATGGCGCGATCCGGTTTGCAAACTCCGCCCGCTTAGCCCTTGAGGAAGGCAAGCATGCGCGAGTCCATTCGGAGCTTATCCGGGTGCAGGACATCCTGACGGAGCTGATGGCAACCCTGAACATGGTCGATGGAGGGGAGATCGCCCGAAACCTCTTCGACCTTTATGAGTTCCTCAACCGCCAGGTGGTGCTCGCGAACGTCCAGAAGAATCCCGTCCTGATCGAGGAGACAGTCTCCATCCTCAAGGATCTTCGAGAGGCATGGGCTGAGGCCGCGAAAAATGTCGCAGTTATGAAGCAGGCCAGCGCCTAGCCATGGAATTGGAACTAGCCCAGGTCTATCGCGAGGCGATCGCCCTTACCGAGCAGCAGGCCGAGGCGATCGTTCAGGAAGACTGGGAATTGCTCGGGGCCTTGCTCATGAAGCGTGATCGTCTCATCTCACGGGCCGAATCCCTGATCCATGAGGGGAAAATCCCTGCCGAACGGCAGGGAGTCCGGGCCCTGCTCACGCAGCTCCGGATCAAGGATCAGGTCAACCAGACTGTCTTGACCCGAAAGTATGAAGGCCTCAAGGAGGAGATCCAGTCCCTTCAAGTTGGAAACTCTGCGGTCACCGGCTATCTAGACAACCTGCGGGGCGTCTCAGAGGCTCATTTCATCGACCATGACCAGTAATCCCTGCCGCATTCTCGTTGGTCATTACGGGGAGAATGGCATCGGGGACGTCGTATGCGAACTCAACATCTATGTGGCCCTGCGAACCAGCATCCGGGCAGTGGGATAGAATATCGTGGCTCTAGCGCCCTCGCTTGGGGCAATCCCATGAACGATGCCTTCGGCGAGTCCTCGCCTGACGGGGTCTTCGACGACGTCATTCGCTTTCAAACAAACGCCCATCAGTTGAATCCCCCCTTGCTCAGGGGCAGACGATCTTCGAACAGTTCCTTCAAGTCTCGCACCTTGGTGGGCTAGTACGCCCTACTGTGTCTATGCCTACGATCCGAATTCGGTGGTGGTCGAAACCACGCCGGGGCGCTGTCATTGCGGCTGGACGGGAAACGCCCTCACCGAATGTCGGGCGATGAACGTCTTTTTGGGGCGCACGCCCTGCACCCAGCAGATCTCCGTTCTGCAGATGCGCGAGGCGGCGGTTCAGCTCTTCTCTCGCCTCATTTCGGAAAAGGAGCGCTTCCGGCGAGGGTAGCGTCCCTTAGAGTGGTGTAATTTCCGGCGGACCTTGAAATGAAGGCCGCCGTCATGGTCTTTCCAAGATGCGACTCACTGGAAAGGACGTAACCATGACGACGACCAAGAACAGCATGACCGCGGGCGAGCTCGTAGGCAAGATCCTCGGCGAGGGAAACCCTGATTTTCTCAAGGGGGCCCAGGTAGCCCTGCTCGATCAAGTGATGGGCGTGGAGGTCAGCCGGCTTGTCGGCGCCGACGCTCACGAGCGATCCGATGACCGCACGACCCACCGCAACGGTTACCGCGAGAGGCGCTTCGATACCCGGGTCGGAACCGCAGACCTCGCATCCCCAAGCTCCGGAAGGGTTCCTACTTCCCCAGGTTCCTCGAGCCGCGATGCCGTTCGGAATAAGCGTTGCTGAACGTCGTCCAGGAGGCGTACGTGCACGGGGTGAGCACGCGGAAGGTGAAGGACTTGGTCCAAGCCTTGGACGTCGAGGGCATCTCCAAAAGCGAGGTCAGCAGGATTTTCACCGCGCTCGATGAGCAGGTCGAGGCGTTCAGGAATCGACCGCTGGTCAAGGCATATCCTTATCTCTGGCTCGACGCCACGCACCTCAAGGTTCGTGACGGCGGGCGGGTGGTCAGCAACGCCGTGGTCGTGGCCTATGGGCTCAACGAGGATGGCTACCGCGAAGTTCTGGGGGTTGCGTCGGCGCCAGCGAGACGGAGGCCTTCTGGGTCGAGTTCCTGCGTGACCTCATGGGGGCGGGGCCTGCACGGGGTGAAGCTCGCGATTTCAGATGCTCACAAGGGCCTCAAGACGGCAATCGCATCGGTGCTGAGCGGGGCCTCATGGCAGCGGTGCACCGTCCACTTCATGAGCAACGTCCAGGGCAAGGTCTCGAAGGCTGTCCAGGGGATGTTGACGGCGACGGTGAGGACGATCTTCTTGCAACCAGACTTGAAGAGCGCTGTCGAGCAATTGGAGCGGGTGGCGCAGATGCTAGAAGCCAAGCACCCGCAGGTCTCGGAGATGCTCTGGGAGGCCCAAGAGGACATCCTCGCCTACATGCACTTCCCGGCGGCACACTGGAGGCAGATCCGCTCGACGAATCTCTTGGACGGCAGAACAAGGAGATCGCGCGCCGGGCCGATGTCGTGGGCATCTTCCCCAACCCGGCCTCGGTGATCCGCTTGATCGGGATGGTGCTCGCCGAGCAAAACGATGAGTGGCAACTGGGGCGGCGATACATGAGCCTGGAAACGTTGGCGCTGTTGAGGATCCATGTGTTGGAGGGATCAAAAACAGCGCTACCCGAGGGGATGACAGCGTAGCTGTCGCCACTCGGGTGGTAGAAAGACCAGGAACCGAAGTTACACCACGTCCCGGGACTTGACCCATGCGGATGCTTACGTCCCTCTGGTAGGTCCTTACCACCTCTATAGCGTCGAGGTTGCCCGTTACATAGCGAATCTCGATGAACTGGTTACGCTGTCGTGACAGTAAGCGCAAAATTTTGGGCATGTTAGCTCAAGATGTGATAGATCGTCCCCGAGCTGGGGTACAAGTCTTCGGTGATACGCTCGAGGCCCAGGCGGCCAGCAGCTAGATTTATTTGGGAACGATGCGTTTTTCCTTATCCCTGAAATCTCTACTCATCCCCCTGCTCGCGGTGCTCTTGCTCGCGGGTTGCGTCGCTCCGGCTTCGACCCCGGTTTCCGTCCCCCATCACGACGCCGGCTCCGTGACTATCTCCGTGACCATGCCCCAGACCGAATACCAGGCCCAGCACCTGGTCAGCGACATCAAAAGCCTGGTCTTCGGGTTGGTGGACGTCTCGAACGATCCGTACTTCGGTTATGCCGACGGACGTGACCTGCCCGAAAGCGCCGCGGGCAATAACTACCACGTCGCCATCGCCGGAGATGGAAATCCCAGCTCGGGGCTACTCACCGGCAACGGCCTCAACGAGGGTCAGTGGGCCCAGACCCAGCGCTACCTCTACGTCGCCACCAGCAACAACGCCAGCCGCTCGATGACCTTCGGGAACATCCGCCCCTCGGCGGCCGCGCGCTACGTGGCCTTCGTCGCGGCATTCAACAAGGATGCGACCGCCACGGCCGTCACCAAGGCCGACGCCATCGGCTTCGCGCAGTCCGGGGCCTTCGCGGTGGCCGCTGACGGCAGCACGACCGTCCCGCCCCTGAGCATGGTCCTCGATCGCGGTCTGGGCAGCTTCAAGCTCACCCTGGATGTCGATCAGACGACCAATGGCGTGCTCTTGAGCGACATGGACAGGCTCGTGGTCGCCTTCGTCGACGTCAGCGCTCCGGCGACCCGCACGCCGCACCTGGGCTACGAGGTCCTCGACGGCGTCAACCGCAAGCTCAACGGCACCGATGCCGATCCCAGCTATCACCGGGCCGTCGCCGGCTACTGGGACGGCGGCAACTTCTTCCAGCAAGTTTTCAATTATGCCGGCAGCCCTCTCTCACTCGACGCGGATCGGGGGAACAGCGCGCGCTTCCTCTACCACGTGGAGACCGCCACGCTGACCGATATCGCCACGCGCCAGATCGTCTTCGACAACCTGAAGGCCGGGGGGAATTACCGGGTGCTGGCCGTCGCGCTGGATGGCGGCGACCTCACTCCGGCATCGAGCGGCAGCATCCAGTCCCAAGAGGTGACCATCACGCCGGGGCAGGAAGCCTCGACCTATCTGAAGTTGACCCTCACGAATTAAAGGAGATGTATTGGGGATGAACACCTCGCGCAAACTCGTAGGCGGCCTGATCGGTCTCCTGGCAATCGCACAGACGGGCTGTGCCGCCCTGGGTATCGCCATGGTGGGCAACTCGATGACTCCTGGCACGCCGATCGACACGGCGCAGGTGCTCGATCCCAACGTCCCCACGGTGGGCCAGCCCACCCAGCCCGGCAATACTAACCTGACCGTCAAGGTCGACCTCCCTCAGTCCTCGGCGTACCGCACGCAGTACGTCCTGAGCGAGATCACCCAGCTCGTGGTGGGCCTGGTGGATCTGAACACCAACGTGGCCACCCCGCTGTACTTCGGTTACGAGGGGTCGGTCAAGAAGAGCGACACGACCTACCACACGGCGGACACGTCGAACGTCGTCGCGGAGCTTTTGGGCAACCCGCTTACCCTGACCCAGAAGCGGGAATTCAACCGCTACCTTTACTTCACCATCAGCGGCAACGACGCGAAGGCCTCGGCGACCCGCACCGTCACGTTCACCAACATCAAGCCCAACACCTCCGTCCGGGCCTTCGCCTTCGCCTTCTTCGGTAACGGCGTCAGCAAGGACTCCAACGTGGCGGGACTTGCCGAGAGCGCGACCATGACGGCCAGCTCCACCACCCCGGCGATCGCCCTCAACCTCAACCTCAATCGCGGACTGGTCGACCTCGGCGGCAACGTCACCATCACCCCGGCGACCCCTTCCGCGTCCCTGCAGTAAGCCGTCATGGTTCGTCGGCTTTCCACCTGGGCCCTCCTCGGAGCCCTGGCGATCCTCCCCAGCGGCTGTGTCGTCTTCGACGCCACCTCCGTGGGTTACGCCATGCTCACGGGCCATCGACTCGTCACGGTTTCCGGTGAAGCCGCCTGGGCCCAGCCCAAGCAGGAAGTCACCGCCGTCAACCTGAGAACAGGTGCCGTGCTGGCTCGTGGAAGCGTCGACAACGAAAAGCGGTTCAATGTCCGGGTGCCGTTGCCTGTCAACGAGGACACGGCGATCGCCCTCTACTCCCCCGGAAATGCCGCTCTGCTACTTGCTCCGCGCGGCGAGAAGCGCCAGGAAGATCGCGCGCTCAACCTCACCCGCGGCACGGCCACCGTCGCCTGGGCTCTCGGTGCGTCCCTGGCGGAGATCAAGGTGCCCGGAAACGATGCCTGGAGCGCCAGCACCGAACAATGGAGAACCCTCGGGGAACGCGTGCCGGTCAGCCACGGCCTCGCCCTGCAGGCCTGCGCGAACACGCTCGACTCAGTTGGCGTCGGCAGCCCCAATGCTGCTGCGACTGAGCTATCGACTGCTCTGAAAACCGCCCTCACCACCGTCCGGGTAGCGGCCGCCGGTCATCCCCGCGATGCGGTGCTCTGGCCCCCGGTCCTCTTGGGCTGGTCGAATGCTCTGGCCACGCTGGCCCCTTCGACCGGCGACGCGATGGCCGCGCAAGCCGCCGGCGTCATCGACGTGAGCTCCGTCGTCGAGCAGGTCTGGGCCAAGGCCCCCTATACCGAGGGACAGGGCGGAATCGAACTCAAGGTGCCGCTTCGCGAGCCCGGATCCAGTCGTGTGCCCGAGGCCCTGCCCGCCGTCATTCACAGCCTACGTTATCAGATTGGCGCCTCGCTGCTGGCCGCTCCCCGCCAGGGGACCATTGCCCGGAGCGCCGTGCGCTTCCAGTCGGGCGCGGCCGTCCTGCGGATTCCCGACATGCCGGAAGGCTTCGCGTCGATCGACGTCGAACTGCTGGACGCGAATTCCGCGTCGCTGGGTCGGGTGAACGCCGAGGCCATCGTGAACCGTGCGATCGTTCGAAACGTGGAGTCCACGCCGATCGCGGTATCCCTGGAAGGGACGCCTACCACGCAGCCAGGCATCCGCTAGCCAAGTCGCCGGTAAGGAACGCCGTGGCTTCGCCATACATAGCCTGTTAGCCGCAGGCGCCCCCCCTGTGGTCTCCCCTCGACGGGGGGCAAGTTATTAGGGTTAGCTGCCTGTGCTGGGGGACAAGACTGCGGGTTGGCCGAGCCAGAACCTGAAGCAGGACCCCCGTCCCAGTTCGGAATCGACCGAGACGGCGCCCCCATGCAACTCGACGAGCTGCTTGACGATGGCGAGCCCCAGCCCGGTGCCCTCGAAGTCCCGGGTCAGGCTGGTGTCCACCTGCACGAAGCGCTCGAAGATCCGCTCGTGATCCTCCGGCGAGATGCCGATGCCCGTATCTTGGACCTCGGTGACGATGCCTTCTCCCTCGCGGTAGGTCCGCAGGACGATGGTGCCGCCTTGGGGCGTGAACTTCACGGCGTTGCCCACCAGGTTCGCAAGCACTTGCTCGATCTCCTCGGGGGCGAACCAGAGGGTCGAGATGTCCTCCGCGAGCTCGAGCGACACGTTCAAGTGCTTGGAGCGGATCTGAGGTCCGAACTTTGCGACGATGTTCGATAGGAACTCAGGGTAGTCGTTCCAGGTGGGGTGCAGCGTGAACTTGCCGGCGTCGATCCGGGTGAGGTCCAGAATGGCGTTCACCAGCTTCAGGACCTTCTTCGAGCCTTCCATGATGTTGTCGACGAACCCGCCTTGCTCAGGCGAGAGCGTCCCGGCCACGCCGTCCTGCAGCATCGACCCGTAGCCCATGATCTGGTTGAGCGGAGTGCGCAGCTCGTGGCTCATGTTCGACATGAAGTCGGTCTTGATCTGATCCGTGCGGCGCAGCTCCTCGTTGGCCAGGCGCAACTTCTCGTTGGTGAAAACGAGCTCCTCGTTGGCCAGGTGCAACTCCCGGGTCCGATCCTGGACCTTGGCGTCCAGGTCGTCGATGCTCTCTTGCTGCAGACGCATCAGGCGGCGCTCCGGGGTGATGTCGAAGCCGATCATGGCTCCTCCCGTGAATCGTCCCTGCCGATCCATGAAGGGAATGCCCAGCAACCGGAAGTGGAGATCCTCTTCCCCGGCGAATTCCACCTCCACGCTGAGGCCATGTTCCGGATGGGCCATGACTTCCTGCAGCTTCGCCTCGAGCTCGCTCGCGTTGGCGAATTGCTCCTTCACGTGGTTCCAGACCCCGTAGGGTCCGTCACTCGTTAGGTTCTCGGGCAAGCCGAGCAGGTTCTTGAAGGCGTCGTTGGCCTGGGTGAGGGTCCGGGTCGCATCGAGGAAGCAAACCGGAACCGGAATGGCGTTGGTGAGAAGCTCCAGGCGCTGGGTCATCACGTCGGCCTTCGCCGCGAGTCGCTCGTTGTCCAGGGCGAATGCCACCGCCTGCAGCGGCAGGCGCAGTCCCTGCAGGTCCTCGCGGTCGAAAGACCCCGCGCCGTTGCGTGGGCGGGCGAAGATGAACGCTCCGAGGAAGCGATCGCTCGACATGATGGGGAGGTAGATCAGGCTATCGATGCGCTTGGCGGCGGGGGAGCGGTAGCTCCAGGGGGACGCCTCGAGCTCGAGGATGGTCGGGGAATCGAAGGTCAGTGCGGTCTCGATCTCGCTCCAGAGGGTGATGGCCTCGGCCGCCGAGAGATTCCAGGTGCGATCCAGCAGCAGCTGGCCGGGGCTAAAGTCGCCCCGCCAGACCGCGGCGATCGGCGCCTGCAGGACCTGGCGCGCCCGCTGGGCGAACTCGGCCAGGGGATCCGGGGCGCAGAGCGGGAAGTCGCTGAACGCCCCCAGGATCTGGGCCGTCCGCGCGTCGGTTCGCGGGTTCATTCGACCAGGCTGACCGTTTCTTGCGAACGGGAGAGGGCGGGCTCGATGGCCTCGGGGGCCTCGTCGAAGGCCTGCTCGAGGTCATATTGAACCCCGGCGAGGTTGATTCGCAGCATGTCGAGAATGGCGAGCGCGCCGCCGGCATCCAGCTGAAGCAAGCCGTAGAGCATGTGGCCGGTGCCCACCTGCGCATGGTGGCGCCGGCGCGCCTCGCGCCAGGCCGACTCCAAGGTGGCGCCCGCCATGCGCGAGAGCATGAGCTTGGTGGGGAGGGTGCCCGAGCCGCGCCCGATCACCCGGTGCACCACCGCCTCGACCTCGACGCGGGTGAGGCCGTTCTCGCGGAGCACCTGGGAGGCCAGTCCCTCTTCGACCGCCAGCAGGGCGATCAGGAGGTGCTCCGTGCCCACGATGGTATGGCCGAAGGCGCGCGCCATCTGGTGGGCCGCCTCCCAGACCTGCTCGCCCAGCTCGGAGAGCAGGCGGGGGTTGAAGTGCTGGGGCAGCATGGCATGCGCGGGATCGGGAGGCGGCGGGGTGGGGCAGGCGAGGTCCTGGTTGCGGATCTCCATGAGGCGGCTCTCGAAGGCGTCGAGGTCGACGCGCATCTGGCGCAAGAGCTCGGCGCCCCGGCACTCGCGCTGCCGCAGGATCGCGAAGAGTAGGTCCTGGGTGTCGACCAGCACCGGCTCGGTTTTGCCGGCGATCGCCAGCGCCGCGTCGAAGATCGTGGTGCAGCCCGCCGAGAAGGTCAGCTGATCAAGGTCGGTGCCCATGTAGCCCCGCCCGGAGATCTGCTCGGCGGCAAAACGGGCCTTGCGCAGATCGTAGCCCATGGTCTTGAGCGCCCGCGCGGCGACCCCATTCCCCTCGGCCAGGAGACCCAGCAGCAAGTGGTCGGAATCGACCTGATTGAACTCCAAACGCTTGGCCTCTTCGCGGGCCCGTTCGATCGCCTCGATGGCCTTCGCCGAGAAGTTTGATAACACCGTGCGCCTCCTGATCATCGCTTGCTTATCAGTATACGCTAGTCCGAATCGGCTAGCCAAGGGGTCCTCAAATTTGGACTTTCCTTACCCCGATCTTGACGCAAGTTTTGCCTTGGGGACGACGATAATTCTTCCCGGTGGCTTAACTCAAGTTTAACTCCTGGATCCGCTCCCTGAGATGGAGGTTGTTTTGAAACGTACGCTGCGCCCCTTCGGTCTGGCCCTCGCCGTCACCCTCATGGCTGGCTGCAGCCAACAGAGCTTCCTCTCGCCCCAGACCTCCCAGAGCCTGGACAAGGTCCTCGCGCAGTCCAATGGCCTTCCCGCCACCGTCGAGATCAAGATCCAGGACCAGAAGCAGGTTACCGCCATCGAGGCCACCGGCGCCGAGATCCTCTCCGTGCGCATGGGAGCCGTCGATGCCGGCGTCACCGCCAAGCAGGCGCGCGACCTCAAGGCCAAGGGCTTCACCCTCACGCCCGTCCAGGTCGGCGGCTCGAGCTACCTCGACAACACCTTCGACCCGGCCTACCACACCTACGATGAGATGCTCACCGAGCTGAAGGCGCTCACCGCCGCCAACCCCCAGATCGCGAAGCTGGTCGACATCGGCGACACCTGGGAGAAGACCCAGGGCAAGGCCGACCGCGATATCTGGGCCGTCCGACTCGGCACTCCCGGCAAGACCCCGGTCCTCTTCACCGGCTGCACGCATGCCCGCGAGCTGGCCACCGTCGAGCTGCCCCTGATGTTCATTGAGCACCTGATCAAGGGTAACGGCCGCGACGCCAAGATCACCGAGTGGCTCGCGACGCGCGACATCTGGGTCGTGCCCATGCTCAACCCGGATGGTCACGCCCGCGCGGCCCAGGGGCTGGATTGGCGCAAGAACGCGAACTCCAGCTACGGCGGCGCGCCGATGTTCGGTGTGGACCTGAACCGCAACTACGGCTACCAGTGGGCGGGCGTCGGCACCAGCCGCGATCCCAAGAGCCCGATCTTCGTCGGCGGCGCCCCCTTCTCGGAGCCCGAGACCCAGGCCATCAAGAAGCTGCACGATCAGTTCAAGTTCCCCGTCTCGCTCTCGTACCACTCCTACTCCGAGATCGTCCTCTACCCCTGGGCGTACACCAGTGAGCCCGCTCCGGATCAGAAGCGCATGCAGGCGATCGCCGACAAGCTCGCCGAGGCCGGCAAGTACGACGCCCACCAGAGCTCGCAGCTCTACCCCCACGCCGGTGAGCACAACGACTACGTCTACCACACCAACGGCACCTTCGGCTTCACCTACGAGGTCGGCAGCCGCCGGGACGGTTTCGATCCCCCGTTCTCCCGCGTGGCCGAGTTCTGGAAACAGACCCGCGAGGGCTCCGAGCTGATGCTCGAGATCGCCGATGCCCCCAAGACCAAGGCCCTGAAGGTTCGCTAAGTCCGAAAGCCCCGTCATTCCCCGCCGGAGCGGAAACGCAGTTAAGGCTCATTTAAGTTCCGGATCAAGACGCAAGAGGCCTCCTCGCCCCCCCGACAAGATACTTGTCAGACGGCGAGGAGGCCTCACCCATGTATTCCGCGACTCCCACCAACCGCTACTCCTACGCTCCCGCGGCCTACCCGTCGGCGGGCTACCCGCAGCTTGCTGCGTCGCAGCCCGCGGCGTCGCCGGCCGCAGCCGCCTCGAGCGTCTACGGGCAGGACGCCTTCGTCCCCAGCTCGGCCTATGCGTCTCGTCCCACATCCGCCTTGCCGGCCATGCCGAGGGTTCTCGGTCTCGAGGACATCCCGGGCACCCCCGAGCGGATGAAGCTGCTTACCAAGCAGGTGATGGCCCCTTACTTCGACAGCATCGCGCTTGCGCTGCGCAACGACCCCGAGGTCTCCATGGCCGTCACGTACGGCGTCTTCTCGGACGATCAGCGGCTCCGGCTGGTCGAGCGCGTCAAGCAGATCGTCTCGGACATCTACAACCTGCCTCCCATCACGACCCAGGTCCTCGACGAGCCCTGGGTGGGCGGCGGCTACTCCTTCGACAGCAACTATCTTTACTCCGTCACCACCGGCCTCTTGCAGGACGCCACGCCCGGGGACCTGGTCTACCTGACGGTCCACGAGATGACGCATGCCTTCCAGCACCGGATGGTCAACTTCCCCTTGCCGCCCGGCGGCGCGCTAGGCGAGCTGACTGAGACCTGGCGCGGCAACACCCCGCAATCCCACGGCTACATCTCTTACACCGGCGCCGAGAACTTCGAGCTCTACGCCGAGCAGCCCCTGGAGTTCGGGGCCTTCCTTGCCGGCAACTACGTCGAGTACCAGCTGACCGGTGGGAACAGCCGTCTCTGGGGCACCAACGAGACCGAAGCCCGCGACCTCTACGCGTAGTTCAGCGCGTGAAGGCGGGCGCAGAGGCCCGCCCCACGGGCCCTGCTTGCGATACCTCACTAAAACGGGGCTGCCTCACGCGCGTGAGGCAGCCCCGTTTTGGTGATGCTGGGTGGGTTAGCGCGGGATCACGCGAGCGAGCTGCGCAGGTCGCCCACGGCTGCGATGAAGGTGTCCCAGCCGTTCATGCCGCCGTTCACGGCGCGGCGGACGCCTTCCCAGTTGCCGGAGGCCGCCTTGTTGTCCACGCCGCGCTCGGCGAAGTACTCGACCATGATCTGGGCGGAGATCTTGGGATCCAGGGCGAGGTCGGGGTTGTTCACCAGGTCGACGCCCAGCTTGCGGCCGTATTCCTCGTAGTTGGCGCGGCCGGTGAGCTGGATGAAGCCGCGGCCCTTGAAGCGCATGCCGTCGCCGGGCTGGGTGTTGCCCAGGTCGCCGCGCCCCTCATAGGCGGCGCCGGAGGCGTACTCCTCGATGGGGGCGAAGTTGGGGACCTCGGTCTTGATGGTGGCGAGGATGCCGATCACGGCGTTGGGGTCGGTGATGCCCTTTTCGGCCATGGCGTTGACGATGTGCGGCAGGTACTGCCTGACGTTCTCCTCGGGCACTCCGAGGGAGCGCGCCACCTCGCCGGGATCGAGCTTGAGCGGGAAGTCCGCGGGCATGGGTGGGGGCGAGCCGGCCGCGGACGAGCCCTTGGCACCCGAGGCACCCTGGTAGGCCTGGTAGCGCGAGCTGCCGTCGGCCTTGGAGGAGTCGCCGGGCAGCTTGAGGTCACTGCCCGCGAAGATCCGGTTGGGATCCTTGATGCCGTTGGCCTTGGCGAGATCCGAGACGGAGGTCCTGAACTTCTGGGCGAGTTCGCTGAGGGTATCTCCAAACTTGATCTTGACGTTCATGCGACGCTCCTCGGTGTGAAGTTGACTTCAAGCGGGGGACGTCCCCTTCTTTAGATTATCCCCAGCATGGGCGGGCATGATGCGGGATTCAACGGAATTCCAGCGAAGGCTTGATGGGGATTTAACAAAGCGCCTGCGGCTAGGTCAAAGCGCCTGCGGCTGTGTCATGAGCAACGCCCCCGGATCGTGCGATCCGGGGGCGTTGGAGGACTTGAGTCGCTAGAGGGGCAAGCCGCTAGTGGCGGAAGCCGCGCGTCGACTCGAGGACCTCGACGGCCCGCAGGCGGACCAGGGCCCGGGAGAGGGCGGCCTCGACCTGGGTGTCCTTGACGTTGGCTGCCTGGATCTCGGCGCGCTCCTTGGCCTTCTCGGCGCGGAGCTTGTCGATCTCGGCGGCGCGCTCAGCCGCTTCGGTCAGGATGGTGACCTTGTTCGGCTGAACGTCCAGGAACCCTCCCATGACCGCGACCACTTCATTCTTGCCGTTCTGGGTGAACGACAGCAGCTCGGGGACGAGCTTGGTGAAGAAGGGTTCGTGACCGGTCAAGACGCCGAACTCGCCCTGGATGCCCCGCGCCGAGACGAAGTCCACGGTTTCTGAGAGG
>JAKFCW010000138.1:0-24498 GCA_036676455.1 Candidatus Sericytochromatia bacterium | reverse complement strand
CCCTCCATATTGAGCGCCACGGGCGCCTCGGCCTCATCCTAGGAGAACCCGTCGCCCATCACAACGCGTGTTCGTAAGCGTCTTGCGGTACGATGAGGAAGTCCCGCCGATACGAGGAGCCCCCGATGGACCAGAGCCGCCGCAAGAAGCCCGCCCCCCCGTCCCAGCCGAGCACCGACGCCGTCGAGCGCGCCGTGGAGTTCGTGCGCCGCGAGGAACGCCGGCGCTGCGCCGAGCAGCTGCGAGAGATAGAGAAGCACTCCTTCTTCGAAGGCAAGGAGGAGGGCTACCACGAAGGCTACCGGGCCGGCTACCGCAAGGGATGGTCGGAAGCCAGCGGGGATCCGCGCCTCGCGGAGTACTACGGGCAAGGCCCCGACGAGCGCGCATGGGCCCGAGGCGTGCTTCACCTGCCTGCCAACGCCACGGCCGAGGACGTCCAGAAGGCCTACAAGGACCTCGCGCGCTGGCTGCACCCTGACGTGAACCCCAAGCTCAGCGACCGCTACTTCCGCGACCTCTCACGCGCCAAGGACCTGCTACTCGGAGAAGGGTAGCCGCGAGAACGGGCGGGGCTGCTTCAGGAGCCCCTTGTCCGCGGTCCAACATGAGCAAGGGGCCGTCTCATCCCGGTGAGACGGCCCCCGACAATCTGGCGAGATTACAGGCCTGGGTGTAGCACCTCCAGACCGACAAACCCCTCGAAGGTGTTATTGGCGGCGGCGCCCATGAAATCATCGTGCAGCGGAATGAGGTCGGCGTCCCCCTGCAGCTTGACCGCATGGCTTCCTTCCACCCCGTGGCGGAAGGTGGTGTTCTTGAAGATCGGCTTGGAGTCTTCGATGTACACCATGGCGTTCGTCGAGGTTTCCGCGTACTCGACGATCGCGTGCTGGATCACCGTCGTGGTCTCGTTTTGGTCGATGCCGTCCACGGCATGCGCGTTGAAGTGGAGGCCTGCCCAGGAGCCGACGGACTTGCCGATCCCCGTGAAGGTGATGGGGTTCTCCGCGTCGCCCACCGCGTAGAGGGCTCCGTGATAGCCGTAGCCGACATAGAGACTCGCCCCGGCGCCGAACTCCAGCGTGTTGCCGGCGGCAATCTTGACCACCGGCACCGCGCCCGCGTTCTCGATGGCGGTTTCTCCCTGCAGGCGGTACGGGATGCCGTGGTTGAGCCAGGTCGCGCTCTTGGTAATGGTCTCTCCGTCGACGTCGATGGCCTGGATCGCGTTGCCGGTGAAGGTGTTTCCCGCCCCCATCGTCCCGACTACGTTGGCGCCCAGGCGAATGGGGTTGGCGCCAGAGGTTTTGATGGTGTTGCCGGTGAAGACCTTGAAAGCGGAGTGGGCCTGCAGATCGACGCCGAACCCCGCGCTCTGCTCGATCGTGCAGTTGGTGATCGAGGGAGTGTTGTTCTCGCCCGAAACGGTCACGGCGCCGTAGGAGGCGCTGCCGCCGTACTTGATCGTGCAGTGGGAGAGGACCGAGTTCGCCGCGCCGCTGCCCAGGTAGATGGTCATCCAGTCGCCCTTGGCGGGACTGGCGGAGGCCGAGGTGAAGACGATGGGCTGGTCCGCGGTGCCCTGGGCCTTGAGGTAGCCCAGCGAGCCGTAGCCGACGAAGAGGGACGCCCCCTTCTCGAAGTGCACTTCCGTGCCCGCTTCGATGGTCAGGGTCACGCCCTGTTCGGATTCGACCAGCACCTCGCCCCGGATGATGTGGGGGCCGTCGGCCTTCTTCCAGGTCTCGTTCTGGCTGATGGTGCCCTGGTGAATATTCTTGACGGTCTGGTCGTTCTGATTGCCGTCGGTTTGCTGGTCATGATTGCCTCCGATGGCGCCGGGAAGCTCGCAGCCCACCAGGCCCGTGAGCATCATGCTGGCCGCAAGCGAGACGCCGAGGAGTCGAAGGTTCCGGTTCATCGTGTCAGCCCTCCAAAGGTTAATCGAATTACGCTCGCTTGTTTATATCACGAGACCCGCCCTCGAGCTATCCGCTCGAAGTCCAGAGCCGCGTGCGCTTGAGGCCCAAAGCGTCCTAGCAACCGGATTGCAACCCGGCCTCCGGCGAAGTAGGATGGCCCCGGAAGCTTCCCAAGGCGGTCCCCGATGGCCGGCGAGCCGGAAAGGGAGGGGGTGACGGCATGAAGGCATCCACGAAGACGCTGCTGGGCGTGGGAGGGGCGATCGCCCTCCAGCAGGCCCTTCACCGCAGGACCTGGCAAGCCGTGGATCCGCTGGTCAGCGAGCTCGGCGGCAGCGAGTCCTGGCATGAGACTCCATTCGGCAACCTCTTCTACACGGTTCGGGGGGAAGGCCCCAGCCTGCTACTGCTGCATGGCGTCTACGCCGGCGCGAGCTCCTACGAGTGGAAGTCGAACTTCGAGGCGCTCTCCGAGCGCTTCCGGGTCTACGCCGTGGACCTCCTGGGGTTCGGCAAGTCGGACAAGCCCGCGGGGCCCTACACCGCTGAGCTGATGGAGGCGGTCATCGAGGACTTCGTGCGCCACGTGCCGGGCTGCGGGACGCTGGCGATCGCCTCGTCGCTCACCGCTTCCTGGGCCGTCCACCTCCTGGCCAACCACCCGGAACTCTTCGGGGGGCTGGTCCTGGTGAACCCGACCGGCGTGCTGACCCTGGCGGAGCCTCCGGGCATGCGCGCGCGCCGGCGCTACCGGCTACTCACCACGCCCGTGATCCGCGAGGCCTTCTACGACGCGCTGGCCTCTCGCTATTCCCTGCGCTGGTACCTCGAAGAGAAGACCTACTACAACCCTCGCCTGGTGAACGACGCCATGCTGCGGCATTATTGGACGAGCGCGCATCAGCCCGGAGCCGAGGAGTCGGCCCTCTCCTTCGTCTCGGGCATGCTGAACCGCTCCATCCGCGACGAGCTGCCCCGCATCCGCACCTCGCTGGGGATCCTCTGGGGCGCCCACAACACGTACCAGAACCTGCTCGAGGAAGCCGAGGCCTTCGCCCAGCTGACTCCGCGCGGGCTCAGCCGGGTCCTGCCCAACACCGGCGCCCTGCCCCAGGACGAGGACGCCCCTACGTTCAACCGCTTCATGCTGGACTTCTTCTCGGCCATCCCGGCGATCGCCATGACGGAATCCGAGGCCCCGGACTGGGAGGGACAAGAACTTTAATTTTGGGTTAAGAAACTAGCAAGTTTAAGTAAACTTCGGCGACAATCGCAAAGGCCATCCAGAAAGGAGCCTCGATGCGATTCGTCCGCCCTCTCTCCCTCTCCCTTGCCGCCTTGATGCTGGCGGGCTGTGGCCTCTCCATGCCCACCCTTCAGCGCGATGCCTCCGGTCATTTCACCTCCCGTTCGACCGAAGGCCCGCGCGTCAGGCTCTTCTACCGGAACAAAGCCCAGCTGGATCGGCTGGTTGGGCTGGGGATGGACATCCACACGGTCCAACCCGGGTACGTGGAAGGCTTTCTCGACGATCAGACCCGGCTTTACGCCGCGGGCCAGGGGCTGCACAGCGTGACCTTGCCCAGCAGCCCGACGGAAAGCCTGCCGGCCGGCTACCAGAGCTACGAGGAGCTGACTCACGCCCTGAAGGGGCTGGTCGCGACCTATCCCAAGCTCGCCTCTCTCGAGGACGTCGGGGACTCCTGGGAGAAGCAGCAGGGGAAGGCCTCGCGCGAGATCTGGGCCCTGAAGCTGACGTCGCGGCCGGAGCAAGAGCAGCCTGCGGCGCTTTTCACCAGCGGTCACCACGCCCGTGAGATCGCTCCGGTGGAGGTGACGTACCGGCTGGCGAAGCTCTTGTTGGAGGGCTATGGCAAGGACGCCCGGATCACCCAGCTACTGGACAGCCGCGAGGTCTGGATCGCGCCGATGGTCAATCCTGACGGCCATTCGCGGGTCGAGGACGGGGAGATGTTCTGGCGCAAGAACGTCCAGCCCTACTCCGGCGGCGTCGGGGTGGATCTCAACCGAAACTACGATGCCTACTGGGAGAAGGGCGAGGCGTCGCCGCGCCAGGAGACCTTCCGGGGCGGAGCTCCCTTTTCGGAGCCTGAGACTCAGGCCATCCGCAACCTCTTCGCCAAGCGGAAGTTCGGTACCTGGATGGATTACCATGCCTATGGCAATGCGACCATCTGGCCGCCGGGCTACACCCGCGATCTCAGCCCCGACGACGCCGTCTTCCGCGAGATCGGCAAGCGGATGAGCGCCTCGAACGGCTATCGCGCCGACACCATCGCGCGCACGTTCTACCTCTCGTACGGCTCCGGGCTTGACTGGGCCTATACCCGCTTCGGCACGCTGGGGTTCTGCACCGAGATGGGCAGTAGCTTCCATCCGAGCTTCCGCGAGGTCGACCAGCTCTTCGCGGAGCAAAAGGAAGGGGCCTTCATGCTGATCGAGGCCGCCAACCGGCGCCTGAAGTAACCGTGGTTCAAGCGACAGCCCCCCGAGATGGTCTCGGGGGGCTGTCTGGCTTTCATGGGCATGGCCAAGCAGTCTGGGGGTGAGCGAGGGGTTTGAGATTGTAACGATTGTCAGCTTTTCGTGGTGATCAGCCAGCAAAGGTGCTAGATTAAGAGTGATTTAATCCCCGCGCACGCGTTGTACGCCGCCAGTTTTTTGAAAGGAGACTTGTCGAGCTCGATGGGCATCCTGACGCGCAACTACTTCCTATTGCGGAAGTTACACCAACTCACGGGAGTCATTCCCCTGGGCGCCTACCTGATCGTCCACCTCTTGGTCAACTCTTACGCCATGCAAGGGCAGGACGCCTTCATGGCCAAGGTGGAACTGCTCGAGACCATGCCGTTCCTGCCTGTGGTCGAATTCAGCTTGATCTGGGCCCCCCTGATCTATCACTCGCTGTTCGGTATCTGGGTCGGTTGGATTGCCAAGACCAACCCCCTCAAGTACCCGTACGCCCGGAACTGGAACTTCGCTTTGCAGCGCTGGACCGGCTTCTTCATGCTGTTCTTCGTGTTCTGGCATGGCATCAGCCAGCGCTTCCTGATGGGCGAGCCTCGCCTCGAGGCGTTCCATAACGTCGTGGAAGTGGTCCAGAACCCCGTCCTTTACGCCTTCATGCTGGTCGGACTGGTGGCCACGGTCTATCACTTCGCCAACGGGCTCTGGGAGTTCTGCATCGACTGGGGCTTCACGGTCTCCATGCGCTCGCAGTACGTCATGGGCATCATCTCGATCGTGGTCTTCATCGCCCTGACGGCGGTCGGCTACTTCGCCCTCAACGCGTTCCGCATCGATGAAGTCGCCACCCAACATTCGATTTCTCAGGCGCTCTCGGCGCCTGCCGTTCAAGACATGAGGGAAGGGATCACGCATGGACGCTAACCGGATCATCGTCGTCGGCGGTGGCCTCGCGGGCCTCATGACGGTCATCAAGGCCGCCGAGGCGGGGGTCAACGTCGATCTTTTCTCCGTCGTTCCTGTCAAGCGCTCGCACTCGGTTTGCGCGCAGGGCGGCATCAACGGAGCCGTCAACACCAAGGGCGAGGGTGACTCCCCCTGGATTCACTTCGACGACACCGTCTACGGTGGCGACTTCCTCGCCAACCAGCCGCCCGTCAAGGCCATGTGCGAGGCGGCCCCCGGCGTCATCAACCTCTTCGACCGGATGGGCGTGCCCTTCAACCGCACTCCCGAAGGCCTCCTCGACTTCCGTCGCTTCGGCGGCACCCAGCACCACCGGACGGCCTTTGCTGGCGCCACGACCGGTCAGCAGCTCCTCTACGCCCTCGACGAGCAAGTCCGTCGCTGGGAGGTGGCGGGCAAGGTCACCAAGTACGAGGGCTGGGAGTTCCTCGAGGCCATCATCGACGACGACGGCGTCTGCCGCGGCATGGTGGCGCAGAACATGCGCACCATGGAGATCAAGCCCTTCGTCGCCGGCGCCACCGTGCTGGCCACGGGCGGCATCGGCATGGTCTTCGGCAAGTCGACCAACTCGCTGATCAACACGGGCGCTGCTCAGGGCGCGGTCTTCGCGCAGGGCGCCAAGTACGCCAACCCCGAGATGATCCAGGTCCACCCGACCTCCATCCCGGCCGCCGACAAGCTCCGCTTGATGTCGGAGTCCATCCGCGGCGAGGGCGGTCGCGTCTGGGTCCCCAAGGACGGCAAGCCCTGGTACTTCCTCGAGGAGTGGTACCCCGCCTACGGCAACCTGGTGCCCCGCGACATCGCCACCCGCGCGATCTTCAAGGTCTGCGTCGAGATGAAGATGGGCGTCGGCGGCGAGAACGTCGTCTACCTCGACGTCAGCCACCTCGATCCCAAGATGCTCGAGCGCAAGCTCGGCGGCGTCCTGGAGATCTACGAGGAGTTCGTGGGTGACGATCCCAAGAAGGTCCCCATGAAGATCTTCCCGGGCATGCACTACACCATGGGCGGCCTCTGGGTCGACTACGACCAGATGACCAACATCCCCGGCCTCTTCGCGGTCGGCGAGTGCGAGTACCAGTATCACGGCGCCAACCGCCTGGGCGCGAACTCCCTGCTGTCGACCGTTTACGGCGGCATGGTGACCGGCCCCAAGGCCGCGCAGTGGATGAAGAACCAGGCCAAGGTCGAGATCAAGTCCTCGATCGTCGAGGCGGCTCGCAAGCGTGCCCAGGAGCGCTACGACGGCATCCTGAAGATGCGTGGCAGCGAGAACCCCTACAAGCTCCACCAGGAGCTCGGCGTGATCATGACCGAGAACGTCACGGTCGTCCGCGTCAACAAGAACCTGGAAGCGGCCCTCGTCAAGCTCGACGGGCTCAGCGAGCGCTATCAGCACATCAACATCGATGACGCCGCCGGCTACAGCAACCAGGCCGTGCCCTTCACCCGTCACCTCGGGCACATGCTCGAGCTGGCCAAGATCATCACCAAGGGCGCGCTGCTGCGCGACGAGAGCCGCGGCGCGCACTACAAGCCGGAGTTCCCGGACCGCGACGACGCTCGGTTCCTCAAGACCACGATCGCCGAGTGGACCCCTGACGGCGCCCGCTTCTCCTATGATGAAGTCGACGTCAGCCTGATCAAGCCGCGTCCTCGCAAGTACGACGTGGCCCACGAGGTGGCCTCCGCCACCGCGGCCCCCAAGTCGCTCGACGAGAAGCTCAACGCCTCGTCCGCCGTGACGGAAGATAGGAAGACCAAGGAGGAGTGCCAGTAATGTCCAAGACCGTCACTCTCCGCATCCGGCGC
This sequence comes from Candidatus Sericytochromatia bacterium, assembly GCA_036676455.1. GTDB lineage: Bacteria > Cyanobacteriota > Sericytochromatia > S15B-MN24 > UBA4093 > UBA4093. The sequence goes on along the minus strand of JAKFCW010000138.1, from coordinate 17,302 downwards.
CAGGATGGCCCCAACCAGAGCCCCCGCTGGGAGGAGTTCAAGATCCCCCATCAGCCGGGCCTCAACCTCATCGGCGCGCTCATGGAGATCCAGCGCAACCCCGTGAAGGCCTCGGGCGAAAAGACCACCCCGGTGGTCTGGGAAGCCTCGTGCCTCGAGAAGGTCTGCGGCGCCTGCTCCATGGTCGTCAACGGACAGGCCATGCAGGCCTGCGCCACCCTAGTCGACAAGGTCGCGCCCAACGGCGAGACCATCACGCTCGAACCCATGAGCAAGGCCTTCCCGATGGTCCGCGACCTCATCGTCGACCGTCAGAAGCACTTCGACCAGCTCAAGGAGATCCACGGCTGGATCGACATCGACGGCACCTATGACCTGGGCGAAGGCCCTCGCATGGCGCCCGAAGATGCCGAGGTCATGTACGAGCTCTCCAAGTGCATGAGCTGCGGCGTCTGCTACGAGGCATGCCCCAACGTCAACGACAAGTCCCCCTTCATGGGACCTGCCATCATGAGCTGGGTGCGACGCTTCAACATGCATCCGTCGGGCAAGCACTTCTCGGGCGAGCGCCTCGAGGCCCTCATGGGCGTCGGCGGCATCAACGACTGCAACAACTCGCAGAACTGCGTGAAGGCCTGCCCCAAGGGCATCCCGCTCACGACCTCGATCGCCGCGATGAAGCGCGACACCACCAAGCGTGGCCTGATCGGCTTCTTGCAGCGGCCGTAGACCGCGAAACACCCCGGGGCGCGCCGAATGGCGCGCCCTTTCTGGTATCATGAGCGCATGAACGTCAAAGCCTTACTTCCCAACGCCCTGATGCTGGTGGGCATCGCCCACATGCCCTTCGCCTTCTACCTCGGCATGACCCAGGGGATGGGACCCGAAATGAAATACTTCACCATCGGGTTCTTCATCTTCTGGTCCGGCTTCTTCCTGAAAAAACTACTCAAAGCCTAGCAAGGAGACTCCCGTGGCCAGCCCCATCACCGCCCAGCGCGGGACGCGTGACGTCCTGCCCCCCGAAACCGCACTCTGGCAGCTCATCGAAGACCGGGCCCGCCACTTCTTCGACAGCTACCACTTCCAGGAGATCCGCACGCCGATCTTCGAGGCCACGGAGCTCTTCACCCGCGGGGTGGGCGAAGCCACGGACATCGTCTCCAAGGAGATGTACACCTTCACGGACCGCGGCGATCGCCAGATCACCCTGCGCCCCGAAGGCACCGCCGGCGTCGTCCGCGCCTTCCTCCAGGGCAAGCTGGGCAACAACCAGCCCCTGCCCGTCAAGCTCTGGTACGGCGGCGCCATGTTCCGCTACGAGCGCCCCCAGGCGGGCCGCCAGCGCCAGTTCCACCAGATCGGCGTCGAAGCCCTCGGCACCGCCGATCCCAAGCTCGACGCCGAGGTCATCACGCTGGCCATCGACCTCTTCGACGCCCTCGGCGTGAAGGGCCTCGAGGTCCAGCTCAACAGCCTCGGCTGTGCCGAGTGTCGTCCGCGCTACCGCGAGACCCTGGTCGCCTACTTTGAGACCCGCAAGGCGGACTACTGCGAGACCTGCCTGACGCGCATGGACAGCAACCCCCTGCGCGTGCTCGATTGCAAGGTGCCCGCCTGCCAGGAGATCAACGCCCAGGCGCCCAGCCTCCAGGACGTGCTCTGCGAGGCGTGCCGGGAGCACCAGGGGGCCGTCATGGGCTACCTCGACTCCGTCGGCATCCGCTACGCGCTCAACCCTCGCCTCGTGCGCGGGCTCGACTACTACACCCGCACCGTCTTCGAGATCGTCGCCACCGAGAAACTCGGCTCGCAGAACACCGTCTGCGCCGGAGGACGCTACGACGGCCTCGTCGAAGAGCTCGGCGGCCCCGCAACCCCCGCAGTCGGCTGGGCTTTCGGCGTCGAGAGGCTGGCAATCCTCCTGAGCGACCAGGTTATCGAGCCTGGAGTCGACCTGTACCTCGTGGCCATGGGTGAAGCTGCCGAGAAGGCTGCCTTCAAGCTGGCTCACGGCCTGCGTCAGAGCGGAAAGAAGGTCGAACTCAGCTACGCCAAGCGCAAGCTGGACAAGCAGTTCGCCCAGGCCGAGAAGCTCAAGGCGACGCATATCGGCATCATCGGTGAGGACGAGGCGGCAAAGGGGCAGGTGCGGATCAAGAACCTGGCCTCGCGCGAGGAGTCCGTGACCGCCGCGAGCGCCGAGGGCGTCGCCACGGCCATGGAACGCTAGCTCACCCTGGCCGTCATTCCCGCGAAAGCGGGAATCCAAGGGTCCCCGTTTTCACGGGGATGACGGGAGTTGAGAGCGGGAGTGACGCACATTTGCGAGGGCCCGCCGCCAAAAACGCGGCGGGCTTTTGTGTGTCAATCACTGCCACTCGCAAAAGCAGTGCTATAATAGGGCCACCTGGAGATCGGCTACAGGCCCCGATTTGAGACATTTTGGCCGCACAAGGATCACGATGGCGCTGCTTCAATCCGAAACCTATCCGCGTCTCACCCGCCCCGACCCATGGACGCTGGCGGGCCGGAATTTCGCCTGGGGCGAGCGGACCTACGTGATGGGCATCGTGAACGTCACTCCCGACTCGTTCTCGGACGGCGGGCGCATGGATCCGGCGCTGGCGATCGCCCATGCCGAGAGCTTGCTCGCCGATGGTGCGGACGTGCTCGACGTCGGGGGCGAATCGACCCGGCCCGGCAGCATGCCGGTCTCGGCGGACGAGGAGCTGTCGCGCATCCTTCCGGTCGTGCGTGCGCTGGCCGCGCGCGGAGCCGTGATCTCGGTGGACACCTGCAAGCCGGAGGTCGCCGACCAGGCCCTGAGGGCCGGAGCGGCCCTCATCAACGACATCACCGGCCTGCGCGACCCCGAGATGCTCGAAGTCGCCGCGCGCCACCGGGCCCCGGCGATCGCCATGCACATGCGCGGCACGCCCCGGACCATGCAGGACGATCCGCGCTACGACGACGTCGTGGCCGAGGTGCGCGCCGTGCTGGTGGACGCCGTCCTGAAGGCGCGAGCACGGGGAGTGAAGGTCATGATCGACCCGGGCCCCGGCTTCGGGAAGACCGTGGAGCATAACCTCACGCTGCTGCGCCACCTGGACCGGCTGCACGTGGAAGATTGCCCCACGCTCCTGGCAACGTCCCGCAAGGGCTTCATCGGGAAGGTCCTGGACCTGCCCGTCCATGAGCGGCTGGAAGGCACCATGGCCACCCTGGCCCTGGGCGTGAGCCAAGGCGTCGACATGGTCCGGGTTCACGACGTGAAGGAAGCCGTGCGCACCGTTCGGGTCGCCGACGCCATCGTGCGAGGCCGGCCATGACGGATCGGATTCACGTCGAGGGGATCGAGGCCTATGGCTACCACGGGGTCTTCCCCGAGGAGCGGACGCTCGGTCAGACGCTGATCGTGGATCTGAGCGTGGCTTGCGACCTGCGCAAGGCAGGCAAGTCCGACCGGATGGAGGACAGCATCAGCTACGTCGATCTGGAGGCGATCGCCCGACAAGTGGTGGAGGAGACTCCCTACCAGCTCGTCGAGGCGGTGGCCGAGGAGATCGCGGAACGGATCTTGCAGTTGCCGCTGGCCCTGGGGGTCACGGTGAAAGTAGCGAAGCCGCGGGTGCCGCACCCGGGAGTTCGCGGGCGGGTCTCGGTCGAGATCACGCGACAGAAAGGATGAGGAGCATGCCAACCGTCTACCTGGGACTCGGATCGAACGTCGGCGATCGCGAGGACTACCTGAAGCGGGCCGTCGAACTCCTCGACAAGCACCCGCTGATCGAGGTGAAGAAGGTCTCGAGTTTCTACGAGACCGAGCCGCTGGAGTACCCGGACCAGGGCTGGTTCGTGAACGCAGTCGTCGAGGCCGAGACCGGCCTCCTGCCGATGCCCCTGCTTGACGCCCTGCAGGGGATGGAAACCAAGCTGCAGCGCGAGCGCACCATCCGCTGGGGTCCGCGCACCATCGACCTGGACATCCTGCTCTACGACGACGAGCTGCTCTCGGAGCCGCGCCTGCAGATCCCGCATATCCGCATGCAGGATCGGACCTTCGTGCTGGTGCCCCTGGTCGAGATCGCCCCGGACCTCGTGCACCCGGTCCTGGGACAGACCATGGCCGAGCTGCTGGAGACCCTACCGGTCAAGACCGGCTACCGTCCGCTGGTCTCGGAAGCCCAGACGTAAGCGACGCCCCTGATGGTCAAAGGCCCCGCGGCAGAAGCTGCGGGGCCTTTGAACGCTTATGCGAGTGCCTGGCGAGAGGTCGACTGGGCCTTCTCGGGGGGAAGGTAGTGACGCACGACCTCGAGCAATTCCCGGCGGGTGAAGGGCTTGGAGAGATAGCCGTCGCAGCCGGCCGCTAGGGCCTCCTGGCGATCCGAGGCGAAGGCGAGGGCTGTCAAGGCGACCACCGGGATCGCCTGCGTGCGCGCATCGGCCTTGATCAGACGGGTGGCGTCGTGGCCGTTCATGATCGGCATCAGGACGTCCATCAAGATGAGGTCAGGAGCCGACTCGCTTGCCCGTGCCACGGCCTCGCGCCCGTTCTCCGCGAAGAGCAGGGAGTAGCCTTGGCTCAAGAGCATCAGTTCGATGATCTTGCGAGAGTTAGGGTCGTCGTCGACCACCAAGATCCGCGGCATAAGCGATCCTCCTGTCACCTAGGGAGCGAAGGTTATCCCTCTCTCGTTCCCTACGTGAAAGTATAAGATTTATGAACAATCTTGTCAATTTCCTTTGCAAACTTTTATTTGCTTGCATCGGATCGGCAGGCGCTTCTCCTTGTTGACAAGGAGGAAAAGCCACGCATCAACATAATTGCAAGTCGCTCGGTACGTTGCCAGGCCACCCGCCATGCGGCTAAGGTCCGCCTGTTGATAACCTACCCGACGCTACACGAATCGTAACAATGTTACCTGATCGAATTTGAAGCGATGTGAGCCTACCTGCCGAGGACGACTCCCTCGCGGACCTCGCGCCAGCCGCGGGCCACCTCCGCCGCGGGCTGCGGCTTCTTGCCGGGCACCTGTACGGTCGTAACCAGGAGCAGCCCGTCGCCGGTCGCCACCTGCCAGCCTTCCGGGGTCAACGCCACGATCGTACCGGGCTGGGCAGAGGCAGCGCCATTGAGGAGGCGGGTGCTGCCGATCTTGAGCAGCTGGCCGCCAAGCGTGGTGCTGGTTCCGGGCCAGGGCTGGAGGGCGCGGACCCGGTTATGCAGGTCGCGTGCGGGCTGGGTCCAGTCCAGGACGCCCATGTCCTTCTTGATCATGGGGGCGTAGAGGGCGCCCTCGCCCTGCTGGCGGGGCTGAATGCGGCCCTCCACCCAGGGCGGAAGGGTCTCGAGCAGCAGGGACGCTCCCATCTCGGAGAGGCGCTGCGTGAGGGACTCGGCGGTTTCCTCCTCGGAGATGGGAGTTCTGGCCTCGAGGAGGATGGGGCCGGTATCGAGGCCTTCCTCCATGAGCATGGTATCGACGCCGGTCTCGGCATCTCCGTTGAGCAGGGCCCACTGGATCGGCGCGGCGCCCCGGAAGCGCGGCAGCAGCGAGGCATGGACGTTGATGGCTCCGTGGCGGGGGATGTCGAGGACCTCGCGAGGCAGGATCTGGCCGAAGGCGACCACGACGATGAGGTCGGGCGCCAGGTCGCGCAGGGTCTGGATCATCTCGGCGTCGCCGCGCAGGCGCTGAGGCTGGTGAACGGGGATGCCGTTTTCGACGGCCAGGGCCTTGACGGGCGGCATCGCGAGCTTCTGGCCGCGCCCGACGGGACGGTCGGGCTGGGTGAGGACGGCCAAGACGGGATAGCCGGCGTCAATCAGGGCGCGCAGGGTCGGGACCGCGAAGGCCGGGGTTCCCATGAAGACGATCGAGGGTTTGGACATGGAGCGAGTTCCTTACTGTGACGGCGAGGCGACTTCCCCATGGTACCAAAAGCGAAAGCCCGGAGCCGTGCTCCAGGCCGCCTACTTGAAGGGTCGCGCGTTACTCGGGGCCCGCGAGGGCGACGACTCACGTCGTTGTGAGGTCGTCACGGAAGACCCTGCGGGTTCGTGCCGCCAGCGCTAGTGCTTGGTCTTGCGAATCAGTTCCTTGAGGCGCTCGAACGGGTCCGTCGTGGGGAGGGGCTGGTCGAGTTCGGCGTCGTTGATCTTGATCGGGTGACGCTCGTCGAGCACGCGATCCACGAGCGAGGGGAGTTCGCCGGTACCAATATGGGAACGTTTGGGCAGAGAGCTCTGCATAATTACACCGCCATCTGAAGCGCCGCCCACTCTTCGTCGAGGGCGCATTCCACGCATTGCTTGTATTCGATCAGCAGACCGCGAGCCTGGGGGGAATCGGCATGGGCGATCGCCGTGTCGATCAATTGAAGGTAAGCAACTAGACTCATCTTCGGAAACACCTCCTGGAGTATAGGGCCTCCAAGAGTATTTTAGTGCGCATGCCTGCAGGCTTGCCTGTTTTTTACATTAGTTTAGGGGCTGGTCGGTAGTTCGGCGCTTATCGGAGGGGGAAGAACCGCGTCAGCGGGTCGTAGGGACCCTGCGGTTGCGCGCGCGACGCGGGGGGCTTACCATGGGCCGCAACAGGAGGTAGCCCATGTCGCCCTGGATCGTCGATCTTTTCGCTCCCGTCTACGACCGCGTCAACCACCCCTGGATCGTGGATCCCGCCAAGGTGGTGGCGATCCTGGGGCTCGACGGGACCGAGCGCGTGCTGGACGTGGCCGGTGGAACCGGTGCGGTGGCCCACGCGATCGTCCAGGCCAGCAAGGCGCATGTGACGGTGCTGGACGCGTCGGCCAAGATGCTGGCGCAGGTCCCGAGCCACAAGCGCATCCAGACGATCCATGGCATCGCCACCAGCCTGCCTTTTCAGGCCGAGACCTTCGACGTGGTCCTGTGCACGTCGTCCCTACACCAGCTCGAGCCGCAGAACATCGCGCTGGCCGCCATGCGCCGGGTCCTGAAACCCAACGGACGCCTGCTCATCGTGGACTTCGATCCCCAGGGGGTGGCGGGCCCGCTGCTGAACTGGGGGGAGAATGTCCTCAAGCAGGGCCATCAGTACCTGGCGCAAGCCGAGCTGGACGGCATGCTGCGCGAGGCGGGGTTCGTCGGGCGCTTCGCCCCCTTCTCCCTGATCCAGTACGCGTTTCTGGGATCCAAGTCCCCCTAGCTACTTGCCCTCGTTGAGTCGGCGGTGGGCCTGGCTGTAGACCACGTAGTTCTCGGCGGTCACGCCGATGATGCGCGAGAGCCCCTCGGGGACCTGCTTGACGACCTTGGCGGGGATGCCCACGACCAGGGAGTTCGGGGGCACGATCATCTTTTCCGGCACGACGGCTCCGGCGCCGACGACCGAACCCTTGCCGATGACGGCTCCGTTGAGGATGGTGGCGCGCATGCCGATCAGGCAATCGTCCTCGACGGTCGCGCCGTGGACGATGGCACCGTGGCCGAGGCTGACGCGATCGCCCAGGATGCAGGGGTCCTCCGAGCCGACGTGCAGGATGCAGCCGTCCTGGACGTTGGTGTCGGCGCCGATGCGGATGGGGGCGATGTCCCCGCGGACGACGGACTGGTAGTAGACCGAGGAGCGGGGTCCCATGGTGACGGCCCCGATCACGGTGGCGTTGGGAGCGATCCAGGCGGTGGGATCGATCTGCCGATCGTCGAGCAGTTCGAAGGTGGCGGGGTCGACGCGTTCCATAGGTCCTCCAGGAGCAGGCGGTGGGAAGGGAGCATCGCCGAAGGGAAACTCGGCTTTTTTGGTCAAGGCCAACCCGGTTGGCATGGGTATAATAGCCCAAAAGCCGAGTTCTCAGGGGGGATAGCGCGGTGAAAAGCAATGCATAGCCCTGAAAAACGCCCAGAATTCGAACACAAGACGTTGCCCCGGACGCCGCTCACGGGCCTGGCCTCAGAGGAGCTGGCTCAGTTCGGAGTCCACTCGCTCTACGAGCCGCTGATGGGATCCGGCAGTTCCCTCTACGAGTTCAAGCGGCAGGGCTTGCGGGTCCTCGGCTCGGAGTGGCTGGAGGGGGCCTACTGGGGGTCGAAGGCCCTCAACGAGAACAACTCCACCCGCCTCAGCGATGCCCAGATGGCACGTTTCACCCCCGACTCCGAGCCCAATCTGGCCCAGCATCCGCGTTTCGCGGCATGGGTGGAGCGGGGTTTCTTCGAGTCGAAGCAGGCCGCGTGGCTGGGGTACTGGCGCGACCAGCTCGAGTCGGTAGGGCCGACCGGCGCGGGCCTGGTCGCCGTGGCGGTGAGCTGGGTGATGAACAACTGGCTGGACCGCGCCGAGACGGGCCAGAAGCCCCTGCCGGGCGGAACCGCCATCGGCTACTACATGAAGCGGGTCAACCAGTGGGTCTGGGACAACGGCCAGCCCAACCTCACGATGCTGGGGGACTCGGTCATGCTGGCCCAGCAGGTGGAGGCGGATGCGTGTTACCTTTACCTGCCGCCCCCGCGGGTCGCCATCGACATGCGCGACTGGCTGCTGGAGGCGTGGTGGCAGGGGGAGTCGGTTCCCGATCTCAAGGCCTTCTACGACGGAAACCCCTTCTACGGCACCCTCGAGGAATACCAGCAGGCCGTCAAGGTCCTCTTCGAGCACCTCGAGCAGATTCCCCTCTGGGTGGTGCAGTACCGCAGCGACGAGCTCGACACGCTCTGGGGGGCGGAGCCGTCCTGGCTGGAGCGCCACGATCGCGACGTCCAGCCGCATGCGGGCCTGGAGGGCTGCCAGGCCGGAGAGCGCATGATGCTCGCCAAGCGTAAATCCAGTTAATCTCCAGGTTAACGAACATCCATGGAATTAATTGTCTGTTAAAAGAGGCAATCCTCCGTTAAGCGCCGGCGATAGATGCATTAATCCACGTCATCCTGCGATAACCGCAAGCGCTCGCAGGGCATAAGATCGTAAGCGACGCCGCCGATAGGAGGTCCCCATGGCCGACATCAACGTGAATTCCCCTCGCCCGATGACCGGGCCCCTGCGCCAGACGGCCCCTCTCGGCACTTCTCCACTCAACCCGGCAGCCGTGAGCCTGCCGCCTGACGGCCCGCGCGGCACCCGCGACCTCCTGGAAGCCTCCCTGCCGACCGCAGAGCCTCCGGGAGCTGCCGTCCTGAGCGACCGCGCCGCCGGCAAGCTCTCCGGCCTTTCCTCGGGCGTCCGCCAGATGGTCCTTTCCGAGGGCATCACCGACGTCATGCCGACGGCAGCCAAGCAAGAGCAGATTCGCACGAACCTCAAGCGCGAGATTTCCTCGCTGGTGCCCGGCGGCGTGACCATCGCCGACGCCGGCGCCAAGTGGTCGGCCTCCGACCTCGCGGCCCTTCACGACGTGATCAAGGCCATGCCGCCCGCCGACCGTCAGGCCCTTTCCGGCATGGTCTTCGAGCGCGAAGGTACGCTCGCCATGCAGGGCAGCGATTACCACTCCAACGTCAAGAGCCTCTTCAAGGGCGAGGACCTGACTTCCGGGTCGATCGGCGGCGGCGCCTACTTCGGTGCTCAGGCGGCTGGTGATGCCGAACCCAAGCCGGGCGGCATTCGCGGCTTCTTCACCAAGATCCGCGACTTCTTCCGCGGCCTCGGCATCAAGATCTTCAAGCCGCTCATGAACGAGAACCAGATCGCCCAGTTCAAGAGCCAGGCAGGAGAGGGCAAGATCGTCCTCACCCATTCGGGCTCGATGGTCGCCAAGGACATGCTCGCCCACGAGATCGGGCACATGGTCCAGATGAACGGCGGTCGCTGGGATCCCGCCAAGATCAAGGAGTTCGCGCAGCTTTCGGGCTGGACCGAGCAGTATCAGGACGGCACCCAAGAGGCCGCCGACGGCGTCGACAACCGTACCGGCGAGATGCTCAAGTACGACTCGGGCGTGGTCAAGGCGAAGCGCGACGACAACTTCGTCTCGCAGTACGCCAAGGTCGATCCGATCGACGACTTCGCCGAATCCTACCGTGCCTACCTCAACGACCCGGACAGCCTGATGAAGGCCGCCCCCGAGAAGCTGCTCTTCCTCAACGCGCAATCGGGCAAGTACACCAGCACCGAGGTGGCCCAGCTCGCCCAGAAGGCCGGCGTCGACCTGCAGGACACGTTTACCAACCTGGTCCTGGACGGCCAGCTCAAGCAGGAGACCCTCAACGCCATCTCCGAGATGAACGGGGTGCAGGCCGACAAGCGCCGAATCTCCTCGGGCGCCGAGACGCCCGCCGGCGATGCGCTGGCCGAGGCGACTTCCAAGATCACGGCCAAGGCCATCGTGGGCGACTCCACCTTCGTCAACCAGCTCCTCAGCAACCCGCAGGCCGCTCTTGGAGCCAATCTCTGGGACAAGCTCTCGGCCGACGAGCAGGACATGCTCAAGGATCGCGACTTCGTCCGCGGCATCGTCTCGGACCTGGGCGCCGGCCGCGCCTCGGCTGCCTCGGCGGGCCTGAGCATCAAGATCGAGATTGCCCGCGAGGGCGTCCGCGACACCTTCGGCCTCCTGGGAGGCACGGACGGCAAGGCCCAGCAGTTCCGCGCAGCCCTGGCATCCAATCCGGAAGGTGCACTCAAGCAGGCCGGCCTCTGGGAGAAGCTGCCCGAGGAGCTGCGCAAGCCCTTCGTGGACCCCGCCAACCGCGCGGCGGTGCAGCAGCTCGCCCAGGCCATCTCCGCCAGCCAGCCGGCAGGCAAGATGGGCTGGCTGCTCAAGGTGGGCAACCAGTCGGTCGCACCCGAGGTGGCGAGCAAGAACCTCGAGGCCTACGTGAAGCAGCTGCAACCCGAGCACTTCAAGGCGTTCGCCGAGCGGCTCAACGATCCGGAGTTCCCCGGCAAGTCGGCCCAGGTGCTGCAGTCCGTCATCAAGACGGGCCAGGCTCCGGCGTGGGTCGCGGGGGATCCGGGCGGCGGGTTCTAGTGTTCCCGACTCCCTCATCGGTCGTCTCGCGCACCGAGGCCGTCATCGACGGCCTCGGTGCTCCGTTCGAGATGCGCGGCATGCTGACCTACCCGCTCCGCAAGGCCGACGCGCAGCTCGCGCGGGACTCGCGCTGGCCGGTCCTGCACCTTCCGCTCAGCCTCGGCGCCGAGTTCGGCCTGGATCCCGAGGTCGCCGAAGGCCTCGCATGCGCATGCCTACTTCTTTACGGCTTCGCCGACCTTACGGATGACGCCCAGGATGGGGATCTCCAGGGAGATTGGGGATGGGAACGCGCGGTCAATGCCGGGTTCGCCCTGTCCTTCCTGGGGCAGGAAGTGCTCGGAAGGCTCGACCTACCTTCCGAGCCGAAACTTCGACTCGTCCAGGCCTTCGCCAGAGCTGGGCGGCTGATGACGTTCGGCCAGGACGGGGACCTGCGGGCGGTGTATCCGGCCGTGCCGAGCATCGAGGAGTACATGGCCACCATCACCCGGAAGACGGGCGCCTCGGTGGCCTACTTCGCGATGGCGCCGGCGATCGCAGCCCAAGCCCCCGACGAACGCATCGCAAGGCTTTCGACGTACGGGGAGTCGCTGGGCGCCTTCCACCAGATCATGAGCGATCTCGCCGATTACCTGACGCCCCAGGGCAGCGGCTCGGACCTGCGAAACCGGAAGATCACGCTGCCGATCCTCTATGGGCTGGCGCAGGACCCAAGCGAGAGCATCCGCGGCTGGCTGGCGGGCACTGAGGCCGGGGAGGACCTCTGGGATCGGCTCGCGCGGCTCGGGGCGCCGGCGTACTGCCGGATGAAAGCCCAGCTCTTCCGGCGCAAGGCCATGGCGCAGCTGGAGGCGCTGGCACTCTTGCCGGAAGTGGATGCGGAGCTGAGGGCGTACCTGAAGGATCCGTCCCGGGCATCCACGCTCGAACTCTAATCGAATGCTCGCTTCCAGGGTATGCAAGAGCTATGATACGCCCGATTATTCACCCCAAGCCCCGTAAGACTTCCCTCTGGATCCTCCCGCTGCGGCTGGTGGCCATCCTGGCGCTGGCGATCGGCCTGATAGCCAGTATCGGTAGCCTCAGGCTGGTGGGGCAGCCCTTCGCCGGCTTCCGTTTCGAGCCGACCCTCACGGTCTCGGCGCAGAACGACACGAACTGGAACGGGCCCCGCGCGGGCCTCGCCACCTACGATCGGATCCTGAGCGCGAACGGAGAGGCGCTGGAGACTCCCGAAGAGTTGACGAAGCTGGTCCGGGAGCTTCCGGTGGGTACTCCGGTGACCTACGAGTTCATCCGGGAAGGCAAGACGCAGACGGCGGTCGTGGGGACCCAGCGCTTCACGTTCAAGGACTTCTTCAGCTCGTTCCTGCCAATGATCCTGGCGGGCGTGCTCTACCTGGTGGTGGGTGGCGCGGCGTTCTGGATGCGGCCGGGCAACCCGGCGGCCCAGGCCCACCTCGGGATGACGATCGCGGTGGGGCTGTTCCTGACGCTCACGAGCGACTTCGACACGACGCAATGGTTCACGCGGGCGTATCTGCTGGTGCTCTGGCTGATGGGCAGCAGCTTCATCCACCTCGCGCTGGTCTTCCCCGAGCCCAAGCGCTTCGTCTTCAAGCGGCCGTGGCTGGCCTACCTGGCCTACGTGCCTGCCCTTCTGGGGGCGATCGCCTGGAACCTGAGCTTCCGGCATGCCGGCCATGCGGCGAGCGCCGAGGCCGTGGACGCCTACCTCGCCGGAATCGACATGATGTCCGTTTGGCTACTGGTAGGGCTGCTCTGGTTGATTGGCGGGATCATTCATTCGGCCGTGAAGGGGCGCACCGCGCTGGCGCGCGCCCAGGCCAAGACGGCCCTTTTCGGGGCGGCGACGGCCTTCTTGCCGGGTACGCTGGTCTTCGTGCTTCCGCTGGTGGCGGGGCAGGTCTCCCAGACCTCGAACCTCCTGATCAACCTGTCGTTCCTCTGTTTCGTCATCTTCCCGCTGTCGATCGCCTACGCGATCGTGAAGCACAAGATGTTCGACATCGACCTGGTCATCAAGCGGACGATGGTCTACGCGTCCGTGGTCGCGTCGCTGGCGGGAGTGTACTTCCTGACCATCGCCCTGGTGCGCGGTGGCATCGAGCTGCTCTTCGGGGCCTCGGGCTCGACTGCCGGCAACATCATGGCGACGGCCGTGGTGGCGATGGCCTTCGTGCCGGTGCGCAACCGGGTCCAGGCGGTCATCGACCGGCTCTTCTTCCGCAACCGCTATGACTTCCGCTCGGTATTGAGTGCCTACACCCAGTACACGAAGGAGAACCCCGAGCTGGACGCGGTGGTGGACAAGTACCTGGAGCTGGCCAACCAGACCATGCACCCACGGCACATGTCGGTGATGATCCGGGATCCTCGGACCCGCGACCTCCAGGTCTACCGGACCAGCGGCCTCAACCTCTTCCCGGACGGCTTCGCCATTCCCGCGGACACGCCCGAGATCGGCGAGCTCTTCAGCGCGCGCCGGACCGGCATGCGGCCGTCGAAGGCCACCACCCGCCAGCTCTCGCACATGGACGCGCTGGGCATCTCCTTCTGCGTGCCGTTGGAGATCAAGGGAGAGATCCTCGGCATGATCAACTTCGGGCCCAAGCTCTCGGAGCTGGACTACGCCACCGAGGACCAGCAGTTGCTCGTCAACATGGGCCAGCAGCTCGCCAGCGTCATCCGGATTGCCGAGATGACCAAGGCCGAGGTCAACCGGGCGCGCCTGGACGCGGAGCTGGAAACGGCCCGCAACATCCAGGCGTCGCTGCTGCCGACGGCAGCACCGGCGCCTCAGGGCCTCGATGTCATCGGCTCGTCGGTCTCGGCCTACGAGTTCGGTGGCGACTACTACGACCTGGTCACGCTGCATGACGGTTTGCTGCGCGTGGTGGTGGGCGACGTGGCCGGCAAGGGCGTGCAGGCCGCGATGGTCATGGCCATGGCCAAGAGCTGCTTCTTCAACCAGGTGCGGACCAACCCCGACCTGCCCACCGTCATGACGGCCATCAACCGGATGATCGTCGAGACCATCGACGACAAGAAGCACCGCAAGACCACGCTGATCTACGGCGTGATCGACCCCGAGGCGAAGACGCTGCGCTACTCCTGCGCGGGCCACCAGGCGCCTCACTACTACAACGCCGAGACGGGCCGCGTCGAGGACCTCCCCATCCCCGGGTCCTTCCCCTTCGGTGCCTCGAAGATTGCCAAGTACCAGGAGATCGAGGTTCCCTTACATTCAGGCGATGTGCTGGTCTTCTACACCGACGGCGTGACCGAGGCGGCCAATCCCGAGGGCGAGATGTTCTACGAGGTCACGGAGGCCGCGGACGGCAGCGAGGTCGTGCTCGACCGGCTGAAGGACGTCATCGAGCTGAACCATGGCCGGAGCGCCCCGGAGATTCACCGCGAGATCGTGAAGGCGGTGGAGCGCTGGGTGGACGGAGGTCCGCAGGGCGACGACATCACGATGGTCGTGGTCAAGATTCAGTAGGGCCCCGATAACCAAAGCTTGCTCGTGACTTAACGTCATTCCCACAGGGGCGCGCGCGATAACTCCTCTCGAAAGGGAGGTCACGATGCGCTGGGAACGGATCCTCGGATTGCTGGTGATGGCAGGACTGATGTCGGGCTGCGACGTCGTCCGCGGGGGTCTCTTCGTCGCGACCGTTCAGCATTATCACGGGGGCGAGCCGCGGGTCGCGCAGGAAGCCCCGCTGGGAAGCGAAACCCAGGTCGAGCGCGCTCCGGAGCGTTTGCCGGTTCGGACGCCGCCGCGCGTCCCCCAGGATCAAGGCGAGTAGAAGGGGTGAGGGCCGAAGCCCCCACCCCTTCTTGCGGTGAGGCTACTCGTTGCTTCCTTCCGCCTTTTTGCCCTTCTCGATCAGGTCCTTGACCTTCTGGCCGCCCTTGTGGCCGATCTCGGAATAGAACTCAGGGCCGTATTTTTCCTTGACCTTGTTGCCGCCGATTTCACCGCCCTTGTGGCCGATCTCGGAGTAGAACTCGGGCCCGTACTTCTCCTTGACGGTTTCGCCTCCCTTGTGGCCGATTTCCGAGTAGAACTCGGGTCCGTACTCTTCCTTGACCTTCTCGCCGCCCAGATGACCGGCTTCGCGAACGGTCATGTCTCGTTTCTCACGCTCCGCCATGGCTGCCTCCTCCTACGGCTTCTCCGGCACTCCCCGCCTGCGGCGCGCGGCCGGGCTCGACGTCACCGGATCAGCCTCGTAACGCGTTGTAACGCGAAAGCTACTCCTCCGGGAAAGCCGCGTCAAGCGTCGCTCGCGCGGGGAAGCGACGGCAAAAACCCGCATGGAAACGCAGACCGGACCCCGCCTGGGGGTCCGGTCTGCGCAGAAGGGTGGGAGTCTAGTGCAGCTGGCGGATGACGCCGATGACCTTGCCCTGGATCTGGAGCTGGTCGGGATGGACGTAGATGGGGTCCATATCGGGGTTGGCGGGCTGCAGGCGGATGCGGTCGGATTCGCGGTAGAGGCGCTTGAGGGTGGCCTCGTTGCCCTCGATCAGGGCGACCACGATCTCGCCGTCGTGGGCGTTCGGCTGCGGGCGGACGACGACCAGGTCTCCGGGGGCGATGTGATCGTCGATCATGCTCTGGCCCTTGACCTCGAGCAGGAAGTTGCCGCCTTGGGCCCAGAGTCCGGCGAGGTCGAGGGTGTCGCGGCCATCGGAAAGCGCCTCGATGGGGGCGCCAGCGGCGATGCGGCCGAGGATGGGCAGTTCGCCCGGGGCGGGGGCTGGCTCGTCGAGGAGCTGGATGGCGCGGTTCTTGCCCTTTTCCCAGCGGATCAGACCGCGTTCGGCGAGGCCCGTGAGGTGATGGTGGATGGTGGAGGTGGACTGCAGGCCGAGGGCGGAGGCGATCTCGCGGATCGAGGGGACGTAGCCCTGTTCCCGCAAGGACATGCGCAGGAAGTCGAGGACTTCGAGTTGGCGGGCTGGAAGCTTTGGCGTCATCGAGCGAACCCATTCAACATGGCGGTCCCCGGGTCAAAGGCCCAGGCGGCGCGCACGGGATAAAACATGTGTTCGATTCTACTGCGATCGAGCGTCGCGGGTCAAGCCTGGGGAAACCGGCAAGGAAGGGGGATGGAAGTCATGGCGGGCGCAGAGGCCCGCCCCACAAACACCCAGAAAGGTAAACTCCCGTGAGCCCATCCAAAAGCCCGCCCCACACGCCTACCTCTGTGCGAGTTCCCCATGTCGGACTCCCCGAGACAGTTGTCAGGGGCGCGGGCGTCGCCGCCCGCGATCCCCTGAAACCGGCGCTTGGGAATTTTTCATCCAGGCACTTGCCAAGGGCAAGGCCATGTTTTAGGATGGCGGTTGTTAGCACTCAACCCACACGAGTGCTAACAGAATCGCATCTCACATCTTGAGGAGGTTTACAAAGCATGAGTACCGCTAGCGCAACGCGGATCCGTCCCCTCGGCGATCGGGTCGTCGTGAAGGTCGTGAAGCAGGAGAAGACGGCTGGTGGCATCGTGCTGCCCGACACGGCGCAGGAGAAGCCCCAGATGGGCGAGGTCATCGCCGTCGGCCCCGGGCGCATCCTGGACAACGGTGAGCGCTCCAAGATGGACGTCGCCGCCGGTAACAAGATTCTCTTCGCGAAGTACTCCGGCACCGAGGTCAAGCTCGACGGCGACGAGTACCTGCTCATCAACGAGAAGGACATCCTCGGCATCGTCGAGTAGTCGTCTCACCCCCGCTTCGCATTCAACGCTTTAGGAGGCATAACCCCCCATGGCCAAGCAGATTCTGTTCGATGAAGCCGCCCGCCGCGCCCTCGAGAAGGGCGTCAACGCCGTTGCCGACGCCGTCAAGGTGACCCTCGGTCCCAAGGGCCGCAACGTCGTGCTCGAGAAGAAGTTCGGCGCTCCCCAGATCATCAACGACGGCGTGACCATCGCCAAGGAGATCGAGCTGGAGGATCCCGTCGAGAACACCGGCGCCCAGCTGGTCAAGGAAGTCGCGTCGAAGACCAACGACCTGGCCGGTGACGGCACCACCACCTCGACCGTGCTCGCCCAGGCGATGATCCGCGAGGGTCTCAAGAACGTGGCGGCCGGCGCCAACGGCATCATGATCCGCAACGGCATTAACAAGGCCGTCGAGGTCGCCGTGGCCGAGATCAAGTCCATGTCCAAGCCCGTCGAGAGCAAGGCGGCGATCGCCCAGGTCGCGACCATCTCCGCCCAGGACGCCGAGATCGGCAGCCTGATCGCCGAGGCGATGGAGAAGGTCGGCAAGGACGGCGTCATCACCGTCGAAGAGTCCAAGACCATGG
>JAKFCW010000137.1:0-62356 GCA_036676455.1 Candidatus Sericytochromatia bacterium | reverse complement strand
GAGCCCGACCTGCTCGCCGCCCTGAGCGAGGAAGGCCCGCTCTGCCCCGAAGCCCTCCAAGAGGCCGGCCTGCCCCTGCGGCGCGTCCGTCACCCCGGACTGGCGCGGCTGGGCACGCCCGAGGGCTTCCTGAGGGCCCATGCCCAGGAGCTTTCGAGCGGATCGATTCATCCGACGGCCCGGGTGCATCCGAGCGCGAAGGTCGCCGACCGGGTCTGGATCGGGCCGGGCTGCCGCGTCGAGCGCGACGCCGTCCTGGGCGACGGCACCATCCTGCTGGAGGGCGCGCGCGTGGAGCGCGGAGCGAAGCTGTCAGGCGCCGTCTTGCTGCCCCATGTCCGGGTTGGCAAGGCCGCGCGCTTCACGGACGTCGTCCTGACCTCCGCGGGCAGCTTCGGAGAAGGCGGCTTCAAGCCCGAGTTCGACCCGGAGGTCCTGGGTTCGAGCCGGCGCGAGAGCTGGGGCGAAAGGCTGCACCAGGGTCTCGACATGGCCCTCGCGCTCACGGCTCTCCTGGTGCTGGCGCCGCTGCTAGTCTTGCTGGCGCTGGCCATCCGGCTGGACTCGCCAGGTCCCATCTTCTACTCCCAGCTGCGGGTAGGACAGGACCGGCGCGGCCGATTGCGCGGGCGGGTCTTCGAGCTCTACAAGTTCCGGACCATGCACGTCGACGCCGACGCGCGCCTTGCCGAACTGAAAGCGCAGAACGCCTACGGCTCGGGGC
This sequence comes from Candidatus Sericytochromatia bacterium, assembly GCA_036676455.1. Lineage (GTDB taxonomy): Bacteria > Cyanobacteriota > Sericytochromatia > S15B-MN24 > UBA4093 > UBA4093. The sequence goes on along the minus strand of JAKFCW010000137.1, from coordinate 61,632 downwards.
CGTTCTTCAAGCTATCGCACGATCCGCGGATCACCCGCCTGGGGCAATTTCTGCGCAAGACCAGCCTGGACGAGTTGCCGCAGCTCTTGAACGTCTTGAAGGGGGACATGCGGCTGGTGGGAAACCGCCCGCTGCCGGTTTACGAGGCCGAGGAGCTGGCCGAGGAGTGGCAGCGCATGCGCTTCAATTGCCCCGCGGGCATCACCGGGCTCTGGCAGATCAGCGGGCGCTCGGACCTGAGCGAGCACGAGCGCATGGTACTCGACACGGTCTACGCGGTGACGCGCAACTTCTGGAGCGACTGGGCCATTCTGCTGAAGACCTTGCCGGCGTTGCTGCTGCGGCGAGGCGCCCGCTGAGCCGTATCGAGGTGAAGAGTAAAGGAGGAGGCATGATCCGCAAGACGCTGTCGGCGCTCGTCCTGGCCCTGGGCTTCCCGATGCTCGGCCCCTTGGGGACGGGTCTGCTGGGCCCCGGTCTGGCGCTGGCCGCTCCGAGGGTGGTGATTCCCGAGCCCCCGGCGACCTTGACGCTGGAGGAGGCGCTGACGCGGGCCATGCGAGAGAGCCCCGAGGTGAAGGTGGCCGAGTCGGAGCTGGCGCGCGCGCAGGCCGAGGCAGGCAGCCAGGCCCTTTGGCCCCTGCGCTCGCTGACGGCGAACGTCTCGATCGTGCGCCAGCTGGACGGCTCGGGCCTGGGGCTGGCCCCGGGGCAGACGCCCGGAGCGGTCGGGTTCGGGGGGCCGACGGCCGGCGCTTACCTGACGATGAACGTGGGCGAGCTGATCGGCGGAGCCTTCATGATGCGAGCGGCCCATGCGCGGATGCGTACGGCCGAGGAGAACCTGCGCCTGGTCAAGCTGCAGGTGGCGACGGGGGTGACGGAGGCCTACGCCGCCTTCAGTGCCCAGAAGAAGCTCCTGGCGCTGCGCCGCGAGGCGATCAAGGCGTCCCAGAGCGACGTCGTCGTGCTGGAGCGTCTCTTCGGGCGGGGCGGGGCGAGCATCAACGACCTCCTGAAGGCCCGCCTGGCGGTCAGCCAGTCGCATGTCGACCTGCTCACCGCCGAGGGAGAGTACAACCGGGCGTGGACCACCCTGATGCAGCGGATGGGGCAGTCGGACTGGCTTGAGAAGCCCAGTGGCAAGTCCTTGAGCGCGGCGCAAAAAGGAGAGCGGTAGACCATGAAGCAGCAATCGCAGAGGGCCTTGGAGCGTTTCGAGGCGCACCTCCCCCTCCTGAAGCACCTGGTGGCCCGGGCGCTGGCAAGCGGCGGCGGCGCGGCGCTGCCCCTGGTCAGCGCGGGAGCGCAGGGGCTGTGGCAGGCGGCGCTGGACTTCGGCGAGAAAGCGGGAAGCTTCGCGGAGGCCGCCGAGGTGGCGGTCTCGACCGCGCTGCTCGACCACTTGCACTTCGGGACGGCCAAGCCGCTGAGCGAGGCCCTCGCGAGCTTCGTCCCGACGCTGGAGGCCATGGCCGCCCAGCTCCAGGCCGAGCATCCGCCGCAGGCCCTGGTGACGTACGGGGCCTTGATGCGGCGCTCCGCCCATCTGCCGGCACCTGAAGAGGAGTTCCCGGTCCTGGTCAACGGATCTGAAGGGGCCTTGCTGTCGGCGATCGGGGGGATCTTCCGGAGGCACTGGCCGTTGATCGCGGCGATCGCCCTGGTGACCGAGGTCGCCGTCTTCGCCATGGTCAAGACCGCCCCCAAGTCCTACAAGGCTGAGACCACGGTCAACACCGGGATCGCCTCGGGCATCTCGGCGACCGGGGCCCCGATCGACTGGTTCAAGGCAGGCGCCCTGATGGGCAACCTCACGGAGATCCTCTTGAGCCGGGCGGTCCTCGAGCGGACCCTCCAGACCCTGAAGCTGGATCTGCCTCCCGAGAAGTTGGCCAAGCGCATCGAAATCGAGCGGGTGAACCAGACGGATCTGCTCAAGATCTCGGCCACCGCTCTCTCCGCGGAGGAGGCCGCCGAGCTGGCCAACGTCCATGTGCGGGAGTTCATGGCCTACTACTCGGGCATGACGGGCCGCGACGCCGGCAAGGCCAACCAGTTCATCTCCGAGCAGGCCCAGGAGGCCGAGAAGCGGCTGAGGACGGCGGAGGACGCGCTGAAGCAGTTCAAGGAGGCCTCCTTGCCCGAGGCCCAGCTGGCGCTTTCCGAGCAGCTGGCCGATACGCGGCGGCTGCGCGACGAGACCCAGCAGCTGATCGCCGCTGCCCAGTCGGGCCTGTCGATGGTCGAGAGCGAGCTGAAGCGGCTGAAGGCCGATCCGGGGCTGGCCGCGGCCGTCATGAACAGCCCCGAGGTGGACGCCGCCGGCGAGCGCCTCAAGTCCCTGCGCGAGAACCTGGCGGACGCGCGCAGCGTCCTGGGCAGCAACCACCCCTCGGTCAAGGATCTCGAAAGCCAGATCGCCAAGGCCAATGGCCAGCTATCGGTGACGACCCGGCGGGTGGCCGGCGGCGAGGAGGGCATGGCCGACGTGGTCGCCCGGCGGATCGCCCTCAAGGTGGAGCTGGCCCAGAACCAGGCCAAGCTCTCGGCGATCGACGCCACCCTGCGGGATCTCGAGCCCAAGGTGAAGACGGCTTCCTCGGCGCAGGTGACCCTGGCGCAGCTGCAGCGCGAGGTCGAGATCGCCGCCACCGAATACCAGCGCCTCAGCGAGCGCGCCGGCGAGACCCGCGTGGCGGCCTCGGGAGCGGCGACCCTGCCCCTGACCATCATCGACCAGGCCGTCCCGCCGATCAAACCCGAGAGCCAGAAGCTTCCCGTCAAGCTGGCCCTGGGCCTGATCGTGAGCCTCTTGTTCGGCGGGGTGATCGGCTACCTCCTCGACCTGCGCAGGAAGCCCGAGCCCGAGGTGTAGCATGGCCCTGCGCATGCGCAACGCCGGCATTGAAGGCAAGAGCGAGGGAACCCACGGCCCCAGGGCCAGGCTGAAGCAGTTGCTGGTGCCGCTGCTCTTCGCCTTGCCGTTCATCCTGGCCGTCGCACACTCGGTGGCCGAGTTCCAGCGGCTGCACATCGTGCTGCTGTCGGTGCTTCCCCTGGCCCTGGTGGTCTTCCTGAACATCGAGTTCGGGCTCTACATGGTGCTGGCGTACGCCACGGTCGTCATCTTCATCAAGCGCCTGATGCCCAACCTGGACTCCAACCAGATGGGCGTCGTCCTGGATGGGCTGATCTGCCTGATGGCGTTGCGCCTGGGGCTCGACCTCCTGCGAACGCGCCGCTGGGGGGCGTTCAAGTCCCCGCTGACCCTGCCGGTCATCGCCATGGCCGGCTACCTCTTGTTGCAGGTCTTCAACCCCTCGGCGCCGGGCCTGAAGTTCGGCATCTACGGCACCCGCGACACGCTGCGCTTCCTGGGGTTCTTCCTGGTGCTGTTCTACATGCGCGGCACTCCGAAGATCAAGCGCTTCATGCAGGTCTTCCTCTTCCTGATGGTGGGCGACGCGCTCTACGGCATCTGGCAGCACCACCATGGCCTGCTTTACCAGGAGCACCAGTGGCTGATCGAGTCAAAGGCCTACCGCACCCACGTCCTGCAGGGCTACGTGCGGGTCTTCGGGACGGTGGGCGACGCCGCTACCTTCGGCTTCATCAACATCACCGCCGCCCTCCTGCTGATCGGCCTGGCCCTGACCTCCAAGGGCTGGAAGCTCTGGGCCCTCTTGGGACTGACCATGCCCTGCCTCTACGCCATGGTGCTCTCGTACTCGCGCGGCCCCATGGTGGCCGTGGTGGCGGGCGTCGGCGTGATGCTGCTGGTCAGTCGCAACTGGAAGCTCGCCATGGCCTGCGTGGTGGCCGGTGGACTGGGGCTGGGCGCCCTGGCCCTCAACGGCGATACGCGGCTCTTCGACCGCCTCATGACGGCGACTAACCCCGTCGAGGACGCCTCCTTCCAGGTGCGCATGGGCTACATCGACACCTACATGCCGCTGATCTGGGAGCGGCCCTTCGGGGGCGGGCTCTACACGGCGGGCGCCTCAGGCCTCTCCATCACCGGCGGCGAGCCCATCGCGGGCACCACCATCGGAGTGCCCACCGACAACCTCTACTTCAAGTACGGCCTGGAACTGGGCTGGGTGGGCCTGCTGATCTTCTTCTGGTTCCTGGGGTCGATCTGGGTCTCGACACTACGCAGCTACTTCGCCCTCAAGGACCCCTTCCTCAAGGCGGTCGCGCTGGGTCTGCTGGGAGTCTTCAGCTGCTACATCGTGGGGGCCTTCTCCAATGACATCCTGGTGCAGAAGCCGCTGACCGAGTTCTTCTACATGGCCATCGGGCTCTCGGCGCTACTCAGCCAGCACCGGGAGGTCGCGCCTAGGCAGCAAGGCAGGCCTCAACTGGCCGCCGGGGCGACACCCGCCGGCCTATTGGCGAGCACGAAGGGAAAGCCGGGATGAGAATCACCCTGATCGCCTCGGACGAATCGACGGCCCCGCTTTACCGGGTGCGCCTGCTGGCGCGCGTGCTGGCGCGGCGCTTCGACGTACAGGTGCTGGGCTACCACTTCGACCCGGCGGAGATCGACCCGCTGGCCCCGCGGGACTTCCCCTACGCGGCGCTGCCGGCCCGCTCCTTGCCAGGCTTCCTCGAGGACGCCCGCAAGCTGGCCGCGATGGCCAACGGAGACGTGATCTACGCCATGAAGCCGCGCCCGACCTCCTACGGCACGGCCCTCATGATTGCCCGGCAGCGCGGCCTGCCTTTGGTCGTGGACGTGGACGACTGGGAGCCGTTCATGATCCCCCCCTACTCCCGGCACGCCCTCAAGAACGCCGTCTACGCGCTGCCCCAGCTGGCGCAGCCCAACAATTACCTGTTCACGGCGGCCTTTGACCGCCTGATCGGCCTGGCCGACGGCGTCACGACGGTCTCGCGCTTCTTCATGGAGCGTTACCGGAGGCAGCTCCCCGACGGGGGGCGTCCGTTCGTGCTGGCGCCCCAGTACGTGGACACCGAGCGTTTCGACCCCGCGCGCTTCGACCGCGAGGCCCTGCGCCGGGGCTTGGGTTGCGACGCGTTCACGCTGGTCTTCGCGGGCATCGCGCAGCCCAACAAGGGCGTCGGCGAGATCGTCCGGGCGCTGAAGCGCTTGCCGGAAAGGCGCTGGGAGCTGCTGATCGTGGGCCCCAAGACTCCCTATGCCCAGTCGCTGGCAGCCGAGGACGCTCGCGTGAGGCTGCTTGGCACCCAGCCCCCCGAGGAGACGCCTCGGTTCCTGGCCGTGGCGGATGCGGTGGCGCTGCCGCAGCGGCATGAGCCGGCCTCGCAGGGGCAGATGCCGATGAAGCTCTTCGAAGCGATGGCCATGGGCTGCGCGGTGGTCTCGACCCGGCTGGCGGACATCCCGGAGGTGCTGGAGGGCTGCGGCATGGTGGTGGGGCCTGGCGACACGGAAGCGCTGGCCGAGGCGCTGGCTGCCCTGATGGCGGCACCCGGCCGTGCTCGCGAGTTGGGAGCGGCCGCGCGCCGGAAGGTGCTGGCCGAGTACAGCTACGAGCGGGGCGCCGATGTGCTCGGCGACCTGATGCTCGAGGTATCGGAGGCGCGCTCGGCGCGCTCTCGCAAGAGGCATGCGGGAGGGTCGTCATGCTGAGCCAGACGAGCATCGTCTGCCTCAGCATCACGCCCTGGGAGACGCACCTGCCGAGCTCGGGGCATTACCTGATGCGGGAGTTCGCCCGCGAGAACCGGGTGCTCTTCGTGGATCGTCCGCTGAGCGTGAAGGATCTCTGGACGCACCGGCAGAACCCCGAGATGGCCGAGCGCCTGGCGCGGACGCTGCGCCAGGCGGACCCGCTGCGCTCCTGGGGCGTCGCGGGGCTGGACGGCTGGGTGCTGACGCCGCCTCCCACCTTGCCCATCAACGGGCTGGACTCGGGCATCCTCTACGACTCCGCTTTCGTGGCCAACTCCCAGGTCCTGCGCCGCAGCATCCGGCGGGCCATGGAGCAGCTGGAGATGGCGGAGCCGATCCTCTGGATCTCGTTCGAGCTGCCCATGGGAGCAGGGCTGATAGGCACGCTGGGAGAGTGCCTGAGCGCCTACCATTGCTTCGACGAGGTGCTCGGCGAGCCGTACCTGGCGCGCCATGGGCTCGAGCTCGAGCGGATCCTGTTCGAAGGCTCGGACCTGGTCTTCGCCAGCTCGCGGAAACTGGCCCAGGATCGGGCCATGATCCGGCCGGACATCGCCTACGTGCCGAACGGCGTGGACTTCGCGTCCTTCCACCGGGCATTGGATCCGGAGCTGGCGATTCCCGACGATCTGCGGGCGATCCCGGGGCCGCGAATCGGCTACCTGGGCAACCTCGAATCGCGCTTCGACTATGCCCTGATCGAACGCCTGGCGCTGGCGCGGCCCCAGTGGTCGATCGTGTTGGTGGGACCGAGCGAGGGGTACTGGCAGGAGAAGCTGGCGATCCTGGGGAAGCTGCCCAACGTCTACGTCATGGGCAAGCGGCCCCCCGCGGAGGCGCCGGCAATTCTCAAGGCCTTCGACGCGGCGATCATTCCGTTCGTGCGATCGCCCCAGACCGAGGCCATCTACCCGCTCAAGATCAACGAGTACCTGGCGGCCGGCAAGGCGGTGGTCATGACCCCGTTCGCCGACCTGCGAGAGTTCCGGGACGTGACCTGGATCGCCCCCGACACCGGATCCTTCATCGCGGCCCTGGAGGAGGCGATCCAGCCGGTGGAGGCCGATCAGCTTCGCAGGCGCTGGCAGATGGCCCATCAGAACGACTGGCGCTTCCGGGCGGCGGTCATCGCGCAGGCGCTGGCCCAACGGTTGAGCGCGCGCCCTCCGGGGCGCTGGCTCGCAGGAAGGAGGAATTTCGCATGAGCGCTCCTGTCCTCGATATCATCATCGTCAACTGGAACACCCGGGACCTCCTGGCCCGGACCCTGTCATGCGTCGAGGCCACGGTCTGCACGCCGTATACCTGCTGGGTGGTCGACAACGGCTCGTCCGACGACTCGGTCGCGTACGTCCGCGAGCACTTCCCCTGGGTGCTGCGCATCGCCAACTCCGACAACCTCGGCTTCGCGGCGGCCAATAACCAGGCCATCCTGGAGGCCCGCGGCCGCTACGCGCTGCTGCTGAACTCGGACACCGAGGTGCAACCGGGGGCGATCGACCGGCTTATCGCCTACATGGAGGCCAACCCCGAGGTGGGTGCCTGCGGGCCCAAGCTGCTCAACGCCGACCGCAGCTTGCAGCCGTCGGCGCGCAACTTCTACAGCACCTTCGGCTCGCTCGTCGAGAACAAGCTGATTGCCCAGTTCTGGAAGAAACCCAGCTCCCAGACGCGTTTTCTCAGCTACTGGGACCACTCGTACACCCGGCCGGTGGACTGGGTGACGGGGGCATGCCTGCTCGTCCGGATGGACGCGATCCGCCGGGTCGGCCTGCTCGACACCGCCTTCTTCATGTACGGCGAGGAGATCGACTGGCAGATGCGCATGCAGAAGGCCGGCTACCCGGTGCACTTCGTCCACGACGCGGAGGTCGTCCACCTGGGCGGGGGCTCCTCGCGCAACGCCTTCCAGAAGATGCGCCGCCAGGAGTACCTGAGCCGCCAGCTCCTGATCGACAAGCATTACCCGCCCCACACCCGGGCCGTCTTCCGGGTCAAGACCGCCGTCGGGATCGGGTTCTGGAAGACGCTGGCCCGCCTCTCCGGACGCAAGCTCGAGCGCGTATAGATTAAATCTTGGTTAAATCGATCACCGGATCAGCATTAACGCGAATTTAACGGACGAAGAGAAAAGCGTGGCCTCGAGCCTCGGTTCGAGTCCCACGCTTTCCCTTTGTCGTGTGTGACGGCGCCCCCAGATCCTGGGGGCGCCGTCGCGCGTCTGGGGCTACGGATCAGGGCAGGTCGAAGAGCAAGACCTCACCGGAATCCGGCGATTCCAGCCGCAGTTCGGCCTCGTCGACCAGCTTGGCGCCGTCGCCAGCGGCCATGCGCTCGCCGTTCAGGACGACCGACCCGCGCGCCACGTGCAGGTAGTACTTGCGGCCGGCAGTGAGAGGCTGTGCCAGCGACTCCTCGGAGGTCACCTGGGCCTGGTAGAGGCTGGCGTCCTGGTGGATCGTGACCGAGCCGTCCCGACCGTCCGGGGAGGCCACCAGGCGCAGCTTGCCGCGCTTCTCCGCCTCGGGGAAGGCCTTCTGCTCGTAGCTGGGGGGCAGTCCCTGGCGATCGGGCAGGATCCAGATCTGGAAGAAGTGGACGGGCTCGTCGCTGGACGGGTTGAACTCGCTGTGGCGCACGCCGGTGCCGGCGCTCATGCGCTGGACCTCGCCGGGACGGATGACCGAGGAGTTGCCCATGGAGTCGCGGTGCGAGAGCGCGCCCTCGAGGACGACCGAGACGATCTCCATGTCGGCATGCGGATGGGTGCCGAAGCCCATGCCGGGGGCCACGGTGTCGTCGTTGATGACGCGCAGCACCGAGAAGCCCATGTGGCGCGGGTCGAAGTAGTCCGCGAAGGAGAACGTGTGGTAGGTGTCGAGCCAGCCATGGTTGGCATGGCCTCTTTCGTGGGCGCGGCGCAGGGTGATCATGGGGGACCTCCAGGGGGACATCGGGCTAACAGTCCTAATTAGAACTAATTTCCGAGAGGCTGTCAATCCCATTTTTGCTCAGGGTGCATCCATGGGATCTGCTTGTGGGGCGGGCCTCTTGTGGGGCGGGCCTCCGCGCCCGCCATGGCTTCCATCGGCTTCCATCCTGATATTGGGCTAAAAGGCGGGAATCGAGTAGAATGGAGAGGCTTGGCTCGGTGCCGAGCGTCGCCTGATGCCTATAGGAGGACCTCTCAATGTCCCAGACCATGACCCCGCCAGTCGCGCGCCGTTTGCCGAACTCGGGCACGACGTTCGACCTGGATCAGCTTATAACCGACATCCGCGTTTTCAACGACCGCGGTCAACTCGGCCTGGATCCGCTGGCCGAGAGGTACCGGAACCGCCGCGCGAGCTGGAGCCTGTTCACCCCGGGCCTGCGCGACGAGGAGCTCGAGGCCCTGCGCGAGTACGTCTTCCCCTACCGCGAGCTGCCCGCGACCCCGCAGTCCGAGCCCATCGCCGTCCACAACTTCACGGCGGGCCAGTGGCGCGCGCCCAAGAGCGGCAAGACGATGACCTTCGCGTCGCTGTACGACCGGCGCGTGCCGTTCGCCTCGGTGCCTGATTCCCAGGCCGAGGACGTCGAAGAGGCCGTCTCCTACGCCTACGACTTCTGGAGCTCGCTGGAGTGGTCCACCGAGACGGTGGCGTACCGCAAGTGGGTGGTCTCCAACTGGTCGCGCCTGATGGAGTACTTCTACGAGGACGTCATGCGCGAGATCCGCCATGAGATCCCGAAGACCCGGCTCGAGGGCGACAAGGACTACTGGGAGGCCAAGCGCTCGGCCGATCACATCGGCGGCAACGCCGAGAAGGCGATGCGCGGCGAGATCGTTCCCCAGATGGTGGCGAACCAGACCTACTGGAAGAACGCCTTCATCCCCGCGGGCGTGTCGGCGGTCATCACGCCGATGAACTTCATCTACGGCATCCCCGGCATCCAGATCATCGGCTGCTACATGGCGGGCGCGCCCATGATCTTCAAGGGCCATCCCTTCGGCGCGGTCTCCAACACGGTGATGATCCGCATGCTCCTGGCTGCCGGCGCCGATCCCCGGGCGGTCCAGAAGCTCGAGGGCGGAGCGGGCATCACGAGCCTGTCCGCGGATCCCCGCATCGCGGTGGTCTCCGTGACCGGCTCCGAGCACACCGCCCTGAAGATCACCGAGGCCCGCGGCCTGCGCCCGACCAAGTTCGAGGGCGGCGGCAGCAACTGGTCCTGGGTGGACGACGGCTACTCCGACGCGGAGCTGGAGCGGATCGCCATCCGCCTGACCTACTCGAAACTTGGCTTCTCGTCGCACAAGTGCACGACCCTTCACGGCATCGCGGCCTCGCCGGCCACGCTGAAGAAGCTGATCGGCTACGTCAACGCCGAGATGGACCGCTGGCAGATATCGAACCCTGCCAAGGTCGGCAACGACGAGACCAAGGTGATCGGCCCCAACATGGTCCACAAGGCCCAGACCGTGACCAACATCCAGGAAGCGGCGCGCCAAGCGGGCTGCGAGATCCTGCGCGAAGGCGGCAAGCTGACCGGCTCCGCTTTCGGCTACGAGGTCGATGCGGACTACGCGGCGAACGCCGAGGTGATCGCCCCGGTGATCATCAAGGTGACCCCGGACGTATCGGTGACCTGCGACTGGGATGGCAAGGGCGAGCAGACCTTCCCCCTGGCCACCACCGAGTACTTCGCGCCGATCCTCTGCGCGATGGAGCTCGACTCCTTCGAGGACTACCTGAAGTTCTCGCTGATCACCAACCCGCATGACCTGGCCAACTCGATCTGGACCCGCGACGACGCCAAGCTCGTCAAGGCCCGCCAGATCCTCGGCGGCATGCTCAAGGAGAACGACGGCACGGACTCGGCCCTCGAGTGGGAGGAGTTCGGTGCGTCGGGCATCGGCGGTTCGGGCAACATGGGCGTCGGCGACGCCGAGACGACCATCGCGATCTTCTGCCGCCGGCAGAAGGGCCGCCACCTCGTCTTCTAGACGCTCGATACCTGAGCCGGGGGGCCGCATGGCGGCCCCCCGGCTTCGTCTTTGGGAGCCGCCAAAAATCTCCCGCCGGACTCAGCCAGACGCCATGATGCGGCCTGCCCCCATGAAGCGCATCATCATCCCGAAGCCCTCCAAGGGCGGGGCTTCCTCCGCTGCATGCGAGGCGTCGTCAGAAGGAGGGGTGACCTTGAAAGCACTTGGGACCTTGTTGCTGGGAGGGGTGGTCGGCTTCGGGCTGGGGATCGCGGCGGGGCCGCTCGCGCCGCAGGTGGATTCTCACGCTCCGCCGGCCAGCAGCACGAACTTGCAGACCCGCCAGGCCCCCGACTTCACGCTGCCAGGCACCCAACCGTCGGAGGCGGTCCATCTCGCGGCCTATCAGGGGAAAGTCGTCGTGCTCAACTTCTTCGAGACGGGCTGTCCTCACTGCCACGAGGAGATCCCGGCGCTGGTCAAGCTCTATGGGTCCCTGCGCGATCAGGGGGTCGAGGTCATCGGGGTGGCCCTGGATCCAGTCGGTGCGAAGGAGCTTTCGGGACTGGCCAAGGAACTTGCCGTCTCCTACCCGCTGGCGCGCGGCAACGAGGAGATCGCCAGCCTGTACGGCGGCATCCAGGGCGTGCCGACCTCGTTCGTGATCGACCGCAAGGGGCGCATCCGTGAGGTCTTCCCGGGAGTCGCCGGCTACACGACGCTCGAGAAGGCGATCCGGCGGCTCCTGTGACCTAAAGGGGTCGGCCGAGGTGATAGAATCAAATCACGCCTGCTCGGCTGACTCGCCGGGCAGGCGTCTGTCCCGCCCATGCCCAACCCTCGGAGTCGCACTCTCACCCCGAAAGGACCCTCGATTTGGCCATCATCGTCCCTCACAACGAACCCTCGCTCACCGTGACGATCGACCTGCATGAGGCCCTCCTGGTCCTCGACGCGCTCTTGGAGCGGCGCAAGGAGCGTTTCGGTCAGCCCTTCCCCGACGGAGCCGAGGTCACCTTCGAGGAGCTGACTGACACGTTCGGCTCCGAGGAGGACGCCGAGGACTTCCTCGCGATGATCGAGCTCGAATCCATGCTGACCGACGCGCTGCAGGTCTTCGAGGAAGAGGAGGACGACGAATAGCGCCCGCGGCTAACATGTAGGAAGGCGAAGCTGACCTGTAGCAACGAAGATCGCTCAACGAAGATCGCTCTAGGCCTTGGTATAATGGAGTCGCGCCCTTTTCCCTCCGCGGGCGCTGATGTCGCCAGACAAGGAGATCAAATATGCTCACCTCCGCGAAGACCACTGAATTCATCGAACTTGAAGACCGGCTCGGGGCCCATAACTACCACCCGCTGCCGGTACTGATCGATCACGCGGAGGGCGTCTGGGTGACGGATGTCGAGGGCAAGCGCTACCTCGACTGCCTCAGCGCGTACTCCGCGGTGAACCAGGGCCACTGCCATCCCCGGATCCTCAAGGCCCTGACCGAGCAGGCCTCCAGGGTCACCCTGACCTCGCGGGCCTTCCGCAACGATCAGCTGCCCCTCCTGTACCAGGAGCTGGTGGAGATGACCGGCTTCGAGCGGGTCATCCCCATGAACTCGGGCGCCGAGGCCGTCGAGACCGCCGTCAAGGCCGCCCGCAAGTGGGGCTACGACGTGAAGGGCATCCCCGCCAACCAGGCCGAGATCATCGTCTGCTCCAACAACTTCCACGGCCGCACCACCACCCTCGTCTCCTTCTCCACCGAGCCCCTGTACCAGGACGGATTCGGCCCCTTCACCCCGGGCTTCAAGGTCATCCCCTTCGGCGACGCCAAGGCCCTAGAGGCCGCCATCACCCCCAACACCGCCGCCTTCCTCTTCGAGCCCATCCAGGGCGAGGCCGGCGTGATCATCCCGCCTGACGGCTTCCTGCGCGAGGCCGAGCGCCTCTGCCGCGAGAACCGGGTGCTCATGATCGCCGACGAGATCCAGACCGGCCTGGGACGCACCGGCCGCCTCTTCGCCTTCGAGCACGAGGGCATCCGCCCGGACATCGTCGTGATCGGCAAGGCGCTCTCGGGCGGCTACTACCCCGTCTCCGCGATGCTCTCCTCCAGCGAGGTCATGGACGTCTTCAAGCCCGGCTCGCACGGCAGCACCTTCGGCGGCAACCCGCTGGCCTGCGCCGTGGCCCGCGCCGCCCTCGCGGTCCTGCGCGACGAGAACCTGGTCGAGCGCTCGGCCGAGCTGGGTGACTACTTCCTGACCCGCCTGAAGGGCCTGAAGAGCCCCCACATCGTCGAGGTTCGCGGCAAGGGCCTCTTGATCGGCATCCAGCTCAACAAGGCGGCTCGCCCCTTCGCCGAGCGCCTCATGGCCGACGGCATGCTCTGCAAGGAAACCCACGACGTGGTCCTGCGCGTCGCACCTCCCCTGGTCATCACGCGCGAGGAGCTCGACTGGGCCTTCGAGAAGCTGGCCAAAGCCCTGGCCTAAGGCGTACCTCCGTCACGCCAGCCCCGCAGCCGACCGGCCGCGGGGCTGGCGTCGTTCATGGCCCCAGCCTCGCGCGCTTGGCTTGGTTGCTTGCCGGGTATGAGAATCAGGAAGCGGACCCGCAGCAACGGCCTTCAAGGGAGAGGAACGGCATGAAGAAACGCGCATGGCTTGGAGTCGCCCTGGCCCTGGGAGTGGTGGGATGCACCGGCAATCCCGTGACCAGCAGCTCCAACCCCTACGGCATGCCGACCTCGGTCTCGCTCGCCATGCCGGGCTCGCTGAAGACGGTTTCCGCCCTCAAGACCGTCTCGGCGTACCGGACCTCGGCGATCCGCACGCAGGCCGAGGACGAATTCACCCTCTCCGAGCAGATCGGCGCCCACCTCGGGATCTACGTCGTCTCGACCGACCTCATCGACGCGGTCCTATCGACCCTCCAGGAGACCGCGCTCGAGCCCGGCAAACCTCATACCTTCACCGAGGACGGCGAGACCATGACCGTGCTGCTCGAGGTCAAGGCCGATCACGCCGTGATCTCCATCGGCGAGGGAACCTCAGCCAGGGGCGAGAACCAGATCATCGGCATTTCCTACACTAGCCCCCGGAAAGGGCGGGCCGTCTTTCGCTCCCGCGAGCCGATGCCAGGGGCCGGCAGCTTCGCCCTCGAGACGCTCTTCGACCTCGACGCGGGCAAGGTCTCGGCGAACGGTTACTCCGACACCACCATGCAGGACGACCCCCAGGAATTCTGCGTCCACTGGGAGTTCAAGCGGAACCCGGATCCTCCCGCCGGAGTGGCCGACTTCACCATGCGGGCCTCCGCCTTCTTCTCGCTTCCCGGCGTCCCGGACGAGTCCGGCGTCTACGCCCTGGTGGCCAACTGCCTCGACGACGGCAGCGCGGCGGCCATCCTGGGCGTCCAGACCCCCTCGCTGGGCGACGCGTTCACCCTCATCCCCAGCGACGAGAGCGGCGATACGGGTTTTTTCCTGGGATCCGACGGCAAGTACCTGGCCCCCGCCTCGGCCCACAGCGCTCTGAAGGCGCTCGTGCCCAAGCGCCAGACCATCTACGAGCCCTTCCCCGCCGATCCCAGCACCATGGACGTCTTGGCCCTGCCGATCTACCAGTTCCCGCAGTAGGGCGATCGCCAACCCCACGCCCCTCAATGGTTTGGCCGCTCGCACGCCGGGTAAATGGGGCGTGTAAGCCCTCATGACCAAGGAGAACCGTCGAATGAAGCTGCGAGCATGGACCGGCATCGCGCTGAGCGTCAGCATCTTGGGTTGCGCCGGCAACCCGGCCGCCACGTCCTCCCAGAACGCCTACGGCATTCCCAGCACCGTGGCTATCGCCATGCCCCAGACCCTGAAGACCGTCTCGGCGCTCAAGTCCGTCTCGGCATACCGCACGCAGGCCGCCCTGCTTTCCATGAGCCAGCAGTTGGAAGGCCACATGGCCGTCTACGCGCAGTCCACCAAGCTGGTGGACGGCATCCTCGACGGCGTCACCAAACTCAATCTCACTCCCGGCAAGCCCTTCACCTTCAAGGGGGCGGATGGCCAGAACCTGACGGTGCAGCTCGACGTCAAGGACGGCTACTCGGTGATCTCGGTGGGCCAGGGCTCCTCGGCGACCGGCGAGAATCAGATCATGGGCATGAGCTTCACCAGCCGGACCAAGGGCAAGGCGGTCTTCAAGCCGCAGGTCGGCACCTCCGGCATGGGACGGTTCATGCTGGCGACGACCTTCGATCTCGACGCGGGGAAGGCCTCGGCGGACGGCTATCACGACACCAGCGTGATCACTGGCGGGCAGACCTCCCAGAAGGTGAGGGCGCACTGGGAGTTCGAGTCCCTCAAGGGCGCCGCAGCGGCAGATCCGTCGTTCGCGCTCAAGGTCTCGGCGTACTCGCACAAGGAGAGCAATCCCCAGGACTCGGGCATCTTCGCCCTCACGGCGAACTTCCTGGAGGCAGGCGGCGCGGCGGCGCTGGTCGGGCTCAAGACGCCCCAGACCGGCGATGCGTTCCGGTGGGTGCCCAGCGGAGAGAATCCCAGCTTCGAGGGGGATTACGAGAAGGCGTTCTACCTGAGCGCGGACGGCAAGGACCTGGACCCTGCCCAGGCCACGGCGGCACTGAAGGCGATCGTGCCGGCAGAGGACTCGGTTTACGAGCCGTTCCCGGCGGATCCGAGCCAGCAGGATCCGCTGGCCGAGGCGATGTTCGCGTTTCCCCGCTAATCCCCACCCTGAGGTGGGCGACACTGCCCAGCCGAGCATGAAAGCGGCCGCCCCTCCCGAGGGAGGGGCGGCTTGCGTTACTGCACGGTGAGCCGTCTGGGGCTCAGATGACCATCAGCTCTTCGATGGCGTGGTTCTCGCTGAAGCGCTCGATCCGCAGGGGCGTGAGGTCGATGGAGGGCTTGCCGTCGAGGATCAGCTCGGCGACGAGCTGGCCGGTGGCGGGGGCCTGCATGAAGCCGTGGCCGCTGAAGCCGGCGGCGACGATCAGGTTGGAGACGTCGGGATGGTAGCCGATGATGGCGTGGTGGTCGGGGGTCACCTCGTAGAGGCCGGCCCAGGCGGTGGCGACCTGGCCTTCCTCGAGGCGGGGGATGCGGGCGATCGCCGCCATGACGATCTCGCCGATGAAGTCCTCGTCGAGGTTGGTGTTGAAGCCGGCGGGCTCGGCGTTGTTGGCGAGCCCCATCAGGAGGCCGGCGCCTTCGGGGTGCATGTAGATGCCGGAGCCGTTGTCGACCATCATGGGCCACTGGGGATCGATCCAGGGCATGGCGGCGGTGGTGGCGATGTGACGGCGAACCGGGACGACGGGGATGTCGATGCCCAGCAGCTTGCCGAGCTGTCCGGCCCAGGCGCCGGCGGCGTTGATGACCAGGCCGGTGGAGAGGGTGCCCTGGGGGGTCTGGACGCCGGTGATGCGGCCTTCCTCGGTCACGAAGCCGATGACGGGGCGCTGGTTGAGGACGCGGACGCCGAGCTGGCGGGCGACCTTGAGGTAGCCCTGGAGGAAGCCATGGGGATCGGCGAGGCCGTCGATGCCGCAGAAGTGGGCGCCGACGAGGTCCGAGGTGTCGATGGCGGGGACCATCTCCTTGATGCGATCGGGCGTGAGGGCCTCGACGGGGACGCCGTAGCGGCGCTGCAGCTCGGCGACCTGCTTGGCGCGCTCCCAGTTCTCGGGGGTGGGGGACATGAACATGTAGCCCACCTGGCGGAAGTCGACGGGGATGCCCATTTCCTCGGCGAAGGTCTCGAAGTGCTTGATGGACAGCAGGGAGAGCTGGATGTTGATGGGGGTGCCGAACTGGGAGCGGATGCCTCCGGCGCACTTGGCGGTGGATTCGGCACCAAAGAAGAGTTCGCGTTCGAGCAGAACGATGTCCTTCACGCCGCGCTTGGCGAGGTGATAGGCGATGGAGGCGCCGATGATTCCGCCTCCGACGATGACGACTTCCGCGCGTTCCATAGCTGCGCTGGCTCTCCTTCGAGCAAAACGGGGTAAGTGACCCCAAAACCGCCGCGACCCCCTCATTTTAGCAGGGTCGAAGGCGTTCTACTAGGCAAGGAAGCAATCCCGCCATCGGGGGGAATAATGGTTAGCACGGAGATGACACGCCCTCGAAAGGAGTCCCCATGGCCCATCGTCTTTTTTCTGCGCTCGTTGCCGGGTGGCTCGGGGGGATGGCTTTTCTAGGGGCGGATGCGGCTCCCCTTCGCAGCGAGGCGAAGCTTCCCCCCTGGGGATGCCTGGAATACGGGCAAGAGTGGGAGAATGCCAAGCCCCTGCGGGTCCATCGCGGGGAGGGAGGGGCGTCACCGGTGGTCTTCACCCTGCCGTCAAAGCAGACCTTCACGGCGCTATCGGGGGTGATCCGGGTCCTGCAGCCCGTCGTGGTGCAGGTGACGGAGGTGGTTTCGATTCGCTCACACGATGACAGGGGGGCAGAGGTGGGGCCCGAGTACCGGGTGGTGCCGGGCGATCGCCTCGAGATCCTCCACCCCATGGGGGAGACCGGCCACATGGTGAGGCTCAAGGGGCAGCTGATCCCGTCCGTCTGGCTCGATTTGGAAGGGGAAGAGGTCCGCTTGGCGACTTCGTGGGAATCCGAGGATCCCGTGCTGGGACGCCGATTGGCTCTGGAGCCGAAAGAGCCGCAGATCGAGTGGTGGGTGAAGATCCGAGACGCGAAGGGGCAGGTCGGCTGGATCGAGGTCCGGGATGACGGCCGGATTGCATGGCTCTTCGACTGCTACGATTGAGCTGTTAAGCCTCAGAGGGCCCCGCGACTCGCGGGGCCCTCTGAGGCTTAAGGGGAGGCCAGCCGGCGGGCTTAGAGTGCGCCTTCGGCTCCCATCAGGATGCCAGCGATGAGGCGGATCGCAATGGAGTAGACGAAGTAGGCGATCATCGGGCTGAGGTCGATGCCGATGGACATGGGCAGGACCCGGCGGAAGGGGGCGACGGTGGGCTCGATGATGCGGCCGACGAACTGGACGGCGGGGTGGTGGCGCGGGATCTGGGGGATCCAGGAGAGGACGACCCAGACCAGCAGCAGCAGCGACCAGAGCCGGAAGAGCGAGTAGAGAACGGTGACGATAAAGGCCATGACTTACCTCTTCCCAAGAGCCGGAGACGATGATGCGCGGGTGGCCGCAAGACGGCCGCCGGCGTTCAGTGTTGCCGCTGGGGCTCCGGGGTCGCGGCGGGCGCGAGGGCCATGGAGCGTTCGGTGGCCGCCCTGACCGCCTGGGCCAGGGTGGCGCGAATTGCGGCTTGCTCGAGCACGTGCAGTCCGGCGGCGGTGGTCCCGGCGGGGGTGGTGACCTGGTCCTTGAGCTCCGCGGGGTGCTTGCCGGATTGCTGGACGAGCATCGTGGCCCCCTTCACGGTCTGGCAAACCAGTTCGCGCGAGATGCGGCGCGGCAGCCCCTGCTGGACGCCGGCCTCGATGAGGGCCTCAATGATCAGGGTAACATACGCGGGCCCCGATCCGCTGAGGCCGGTGACGGCGTCGAAGTAGTGCTCGGGGAGTTCGAGGACCTCGCCGACGGCGCGGAAGATGGTGCGGGCCAGTTCGAGCTGGTCGGGCGTGACGTCGGGGTTGGGGGCGATCGCCGAGATCCCCTCGCCGATGACGCAGGGGGTGTTGGGCATGGCCCGGACCAGGGGGGGAGTGCCCTGGGGGAAGTAAGGCGCGAAGAGGTCGAGCCGGAAGCCCGCGACGATCGTGAGACCCAGGCAGGTCGGGCGCCAGTGGGGCCCGACCTCGCGCAGGACGTCCGGAAGTTGCGCCGGCTTGACGGCGAAGAGGACGGCATCGGCTTCCACGGCCCGGAGGTTGTCCGAGGTGGTCTGGATGCCGTAGGTCTCTCGCAGGGTGGATAGACGTGCCTCTAGCGGGTCACTGACGAGCAGCGCCGAGGGCTCGAAGAGACCCTGGTTGAGGAGGCCCTTGATCAGGGCCTCCGCCATGGTGCCGCCTCCGATGAAGGCGAGCTGGGGCTTGGAAGGCACGGTTGAGCTCCTGGGATCGTTCTAGCGAACGCGCCAGAAGAGGTCCTTGGAGGGAGCGGTGGTCGCGGCGGCCGCGGCCTGGCTGGCGCCGGGCATCCACGACTGCTCGGCGTGGAGGGCGTTGATCTTGACGTTGGAGGGGGCGAACAGGAAGATGGCGTCGCCGATCCGCTCCTGGTTGCCGTCGAGGGCGTGGCAGGCGCCGGACACGAAGTCGACGAGGCGCTGCGACTGCTCGGCGGTGAGGCCGTTCAGGTTGAGGATGACCGCGCGGCGGGAGCGCAGGTTCTCGATGATCCCGAGGGCGTCGTCGAAGCTGCGGGGCTCGAGGACGACCATCTCCTGGGAATTGGGGGCGGGAAGGCCCACGATGTTGCGGGCCGGCTTCTTGGGCTCGTTCGTCACCGTCTCATCCTCTTCGTAAACCTCGTCGAGGTCCCCATCTAGTCCCACGAAGGTCTTCACCTTGCTCCAGATCTCGGCGCTCATCATGCCTCCTTAGAATTGCTGTATAGCCGGTCGTCTTCCAAAAAGAGCCGTGCCGATCCGGACGATCGTGGCCCCTTCTTCGATGGCGACAGCAAAGTCCTGACTCATCCCCATCGAAAGTTCGCTCAATTCCGTGCGGTCTCCGGCCACGCGTTGGCACGCGTCGCGCAGGTCGCGCAGCCGCCTAAAGACTCCCCGGACCGATTCCGGGTCCGCCGCGTAGGGCGCCACCGTCATCAGGCCGCGAAGGTTCAGGTGCTCCAAGCTCAGGATCTCCTGGGCGGCAGCCGGTAGATCCTCCGGAAAAAAACCATGTTTACTCGCTTCCCTCGCGACGTTGACCTGCAAGAGGACGTCCTGGCGGGTCTTCCCCTGCCAGACTTCCTGCGCGCGGGCGTCCAGCGCTCGGGCGAGCTTCACGGAGTCCACTCCGTGAACGAGATCGAAGGCTCCGATGACCTGCTTGACCTTGTTGGTCTGCAGGTGACCGATCAGGTGCCACGCGAGGTCCAGATCCGCCAGCTCCGCTTGCTTGCGAAGCGCCTCCTGAACCCGGTTCTCCCCGACCGTTCGAACGCCCAGGGAGTGCAGCTCGCGGATGCGATCCGCGTCCACCTGCTTGGTCACCGCCACCAGGCGGATGCTTGCAGGATCCCTGCCCGAGCGCTCAGCCGCCCGCTCAAGTCGGGCGCGAACGGTAGCCAGATTGGCGGTCAAGTCGGACAGCATCACGTCAACAAACAGGCATGGTGGTGGTTGCCAACCGACTATATCACCCGTCGACCCTCATTACAATAGCGCCGAACTTGCGTCGCGACTGTGGGATCCGTCACCGAGTTCAGGGCTTCTGAACAGCCGTCTAAAGCAGCGTCCCGAGGGGCTCAGGCGGAGCCCGCCGGCCCTCGCGAGGCGCTTACCGCGCGTTTGCTAGCCCACTCCCGGATGCGCGAGACGCCCTCCTGCATGGTGATCGACAGAGGAACCGTCTTGCGGATGGCATCGCGCAGGTGCGGCATGCCCAGCTCCTGGCCGGCGTCGAAGGCCTCGAAGAGCGCCGCGATGACCACCTGCTCGATCTCGGCGCCGGAGAAGCCCGCAGAATCGGCCGCCAGGGCGGCAATGTCGAAGAGCCGGGGGTTGCGCCGGCGCTTGGCCAGGTGAATCCCGAAGATCGTCCGGCGCTCGGCCTCCGAGGGCAGGTCGATGAAGAAGATCTCGTCGAAGCGGCCCTTGCGCAGCAATTCCGGGGGCAGGCTGGCAATCTGGTTGGCGGTGGCGACCACGAAGACGTTGGACTGCTTCTCCTGCAGCCATGTGATGAACGTGCTGAAGACGCGCATGGCGGTGCCGCCGTCGGAGGCGCCACTGCCCTGCATGCCGCTGAAGCCCTTCTCGATCTCGTCCACCCAGAGCACGCACGGGCTGATGGCCTCGGCGAGCTTGATGGCGCGCCGCATGTTCTCCTCGCTGCTGCCCACGAATCCCCCGAAGACCTTGCCCACATCGAGGCGCAACAGCGGCAGCTTCCAGTCCTGGGCGATCGCCTTGGCCGACAGCGACTTGCCGCACCCCTGCACGCCCGTCAGCAGCAGCCCCTTGGGCTGGGGCAGGCCGAAGGCCCGTGCCTCGGCGGTGTAGCTGCGGCGGCGCTTGCGCAGCCAGTCCTTGAGGTTCTCCAGGCCACCCACGGCCTCCATGCCCTCCTCGACGGGCGTGTAGTCGAGGATGCCGGACTTCCGGATGATCAATTGCTTCTCGGCGTGGATGGTGTGCAGGTCGCTGGCGTCAAGGACCCGATCGTTGAGTAGCGCCGCCGAGAAGGCGTTGTCCGCCTCGTCCAGCGTGAGGCCCAAGGCGGCCTCGAGCAGCAGCTCCTTGTCCTCGGGCTTGAGCAGGAGCTGGGCCTCGGCGGTGCGCTTGGCGCGTTCCATGTGCTCATCGAGCAGGTGGCCGAGGGCCTCGCGATCGGGGAGGGGGAAGTCATAGACGACGACTTCCTTCTCGAGCTCGGGCGGGATGGCCAGCACGGGGGAGAGCAACAGCAGCGCCTTGTTGGTCTCCCGGAAGCGCCGGATCTGGTAGTAGAGGTCGCGCAGCAGGCGGACGACGGCGTTGCGCTCGGGTGCGGGCGTCTCTCCCAGCCATGGATGCAGATCGCAGAAGGTGTAGAGGCCCTGGGGCATCTTCATGACGGTCTTGAGGGCGGCCAGGGGGTCGCCGATGGTGTCAGGATGGACGAGCCGGCCGTCGACGAGGTTGACCAGGCCGCTCGTGTAGGTCCACTGGTAGACGCCGCGGGCGCCGTAGCGCTCCTGGACGCCGGTGAGGAAGCGGCGTTCCTCGTGGGTGGTGACGACGATCAGGGGGTAGCAGGCCTTGATGAAGGAATCGAGGCTGGCGAGTTGCTGGTGGCGGCGGCGCAAGGGGCGGGGGCGTTCGACGGCCATGGGAACCTCCTTTGACATGAGGGGGCTATACCCTCGCTTCTGGCATGGTGAACAAGTCCCTTCGTCAAGCTTTCCATGGCCCCCTCGAAGCCCCCCCGATAAGCTGGGGGGAGGTCCTTCCGAAGGAGGTTCGCCATGCGCTCCGAACGCTTGCTTTCGCTGCTCTCTCCGCGACGCGGGGCGAGGCTGGCGCTCGGCCTGATCGGCCTGCTGGGCTTGCTGCCGGGCTGCGTCTGGCGGCCGCTGGAGTTTCCCGCCGCGGGCACCTACAAGATCCAGGCGGAATACGTGGTGGTGGCCACCGCGGAGGGCACGGGCGATAGCTGGAACCTCCTGCAGATCGGCGTGGGTTCGCAGGTCGAAGCCCCCTACGCGGGGCAGGTCGCCGCGGCCGTGGTGGACACGGGCGTCGATCCCCGGCACCCGGATCTCGCGGGGCGCCTGCTGCCGATGCAGGACATGGTCGGCGACGACACGTACGACTCGCGCATCGACTACAAGGGCCGTGACGGCAACGGGCATGGCACGCATATCGCCGGCATCATGGCCCGGGTGATGGGGTCGGCCAACGCGTCGATCCTGCCGGTGAAGGCCATCGGGAACTCGGGAGTGGGCGACGACCGGACGATCGCCCGGGGCGTGCGCGCGGCGGTGGACTACCGGGATCCGGCCCGCCCGGACCTGCGGGTGCGGGTGATCAACCTGAGCGTGGGAGGCAAGACCTCCTCGGCGGTCCTCGAGGAGGCGATCCGCTACGCGCTCAGCAAGGACGTGCTGGTGGTGGTGGCGGCCGGCAACCGTGAACGCGGGGTGGATTACCCGGCCGCCGAGCCGGTCAGCCTCG
Source organism: Candidatus Sericytochromatia bacterium (assembly GCA_036676455.1). Classification (GTDB taxonomy): domain Bacteria; phylum Cyanobacteriota; class Sericytochromatia; order S15B-MN24; family UBA4093; genus UBA4093. The sequence goes on along the minus strand of JAKFCW010000137.1, from coordinate 39,187 downwards.
CGGTGGGGGCCACGACCATCAAGGATCAGCTGGCGTCCTACTCCAACCGCGGGCCCGAGCTGGCCATCTCGGCGCCCGGCGGGGACGGCTCCGAGTCGGTGATGAGCACCTGGCCGACGTACCTCACGGCCTCCGACTACAAGAAGGGCGTGAGCGCTCCGCATGCCTACGGGGGCATGGTGGGCACGTCCATGGCGGCTCCGCACGTGACGGCCGCCGCCGCCCTCTTGTTCGCCTCGGACACCCGGCTCACGGCCGAGCAGGTCCGCACCCGCCTCCAGGCGACGGCCGACGACCTGGGGCCGGTGGGCCCGGATCCCTACTTCGGGCTGGGGCGCCTCAACGTCACGCAAGCCATGCGCAAGGGGGCCCATGATGCTCATTAAGCCGCCCATCGAGAAGCCCGCTAAGCCTCCTGCCAAGCCGCTTCCCTCCCGGCCGGCCGTGATCCTGGGCCTGGCCCTGGCGCTCGGAGGCTGCGGCTGGAACCCCTGGGGCGGGGTGACGTTCAAGGCTGTGATCACCGATCAGGCGGGCCTGGCGCTGCCGGGCGCGGTGGCCAGTTCGGACGGCAAGGGAGCCATTGCCGACGCCGCGGGCCGCGTGGAGCTGCAAGGAGTCACGGGCAAGGTCAGGGTGCAAAAGACCGGCTACGGCCGCATGGAGGTCGACGCACAATCGGGAGCGGTGACCCTGGCCAAGCGCGAGACGCCCGTCACGGTCATCTGGGACGAGCGCTTCTCGGCTCCAGTGCCCATGGAGGGCCTCAAGAGCCACCTGGTCAACAAGGGGTTCTCCGTCTCCACGCTCTCCGCCGGCCCCATCCCCGCCAACGTCGACGTCGTGGTCCTCAGCTGCCCCGCATGGTTCAACGAGGAGGCCTACACCGAGTACATGCGCGCGGCCCACGCCGGCACCAAGCTGGTCCTGCTGGGCGAATGGGGCGGCTACGACGGCATCGACCTGGCGGCATTGACGTCGCTGTCGAGCAAGGCCGGCATCTCCTTCGAGTCCGGCCAGGTCCGCACCTACGGCAGCGAAGGACAGCCTCAATCCTGGCTCACGCTCACCTCCATCAGCCCCAGCCCGCTCGCCTCGGGCATCTCCACCGGCGTCACCGTCTTCACCGCGGGCGTGCTCTCGGTTTCAGCCCCAGCCCAGGCGCTCTTGGGCACGGATCCGAAGGCGATCCGGATCTTGCGCTGGGATGTGGGCGCCCAGACGCTGGCCGCGATGGGGCCTTTGGGGCGCAGCCAAGTCGTGGCGATCGCCGACGCGTCCCTGTTCTCCGACGAGGCCGGTCCCGACAGCACGGCGCAGTGGAAAGCCTCCGACAACGCCCGCTTTGCCGAGAACGTGATGTCCTGGTAAACTGAGGGAGACGTCATCGCCACTTCAAGCGGGGCCCGTGTCCGCCGAATCATCGCCCCCGCATCACCGACCAGGAACGCATGAGTATCGCTGAAACCCCATCGGGGAAGGGCCGCGCCCCTGGACTGCCCCCTACCCCCCATCAGCGCCGGGTCGAGATCGCCTCGATCCTCCTCAAGTATGGCTGGGACGCCCTCATCTTCAAGCTCAGCCTCTTCGACTTCGTGCCTCCCGGCCTGCGCCAGAAGCTCGCCGTCTCCTCCTTCCTGAGACAGGAAGCCGAGGCCGACGATCCCGACATCGACCTCGCCCTGCCCCTGCCCACCGTCCTGCGGCAGATCCTCGAGGAGCTGGGCCCCACCTTCGTCAAGCTCGGTCAGGTCCTCTCGACCCGCGCCGACCTCTTGCCTCAGCCGTACATCGACGAGCTCGCCAAGCTCCAGGAGCAGGTTTCCCCCGCCCCCTGGACCGAGATGGAAGCCGTCATCCTCGGCGAGTACAACGCACGCCACACCGAGCCGGCCCGCACCGTCTACGACATCTTCCCCGAGTTCGACACCATCCCCCTGGCCGCCGGCTCGCTAGGACAGGTCTACAAGGCCAAGATCCGCGATCCCAAGGGAGAGCTGGTCCCGGCCATCATCAAGGTGCAGCGCCCCGGCATCGACCACGTCATCGAGGCCGACATCGCGGTCCTGCTGGAATTCGCCCGCCTCATCACCACCCGCACCAACTGGGGCAAGTGGAACAACATCTCCGGACTGGCCGAGGAATTCTCCGTCGTCATCCGCAACGAGACCGACTTCACGCTGGAGGCCGCCAACACCGAGACCATCGGCAGCAACCTCCACCGCGATTACGGCGCTCTGGTCCGGACCCCCACCGTCTTTTGGGAGTACACCTCCCGCCGCGTGATGGCCATCGAGTTCATGCACGGCGCCAAGGTCTCGGCGCTGTTCCCGCGCAAGAACGGCGAAGAGCCGCAGATCGCGCTCTCGTTGCCCCAGCGCCAGCGCATCGCCCAGAACCTCACCGTCGCCTTCCTGCGCCAGATCTTCGTGGACGGCTTCTTCCACGCCGATCCCCACCCCGGGAACGTCATGTTCCAGTTCCGGGACGGGGATCTCAGCGCCATGCCCACCCTGGTCCTGATCGACTTCGGCATGGTCGGCCGGCTGGATCCCCGCTCCCGCGAGATCCTGATCGACTTCCTGCTGGCCATGATCCAGTTCGACGCCGCGCGCGCCACCGACCGGATCCTCGAGTACGGCCACCCGCAGGGCCCCATCGACAAGCAGCGCCTCACCATCGAGCTCGACCACGTCATGCGCGAGTTCCTGGGCAAGCCGGTCGGCGAAGTGCAGATCGGCAAGCTGCTTCAGCGGGTCATGGACCTCATGGTCCAGTACCGGGTCCGCATGCCAACCTCGTTCCTCATGATCGCCCGCGTCCTGGTGACCACCGAGGGCATCTGCCGGCAGCTCGACAAGGACTACATGCTGATCAACGTCGCGGAGCCCTTCATCCGCACGATGGTCCAGCGTCAGTTCACCTCCATGATGAGCGCCCAGGAAGTGATGCGCATCGCGGTGGACTGGAAGAACTTGCTGCTGAAGACGCCTCGCCGGATCGACGATCTGCTGGCGGCCGCCAACTCCGGCCAGCTGCGCATCGAGTACGAGGTCCGCAACCTGGCCCGCCTGGAGCGGACCATGACGGTCATCGGCAACAAGGTGGCCTTCAGCCTGCTGACCGCCGCCCTCATCGTGGGCGCGGCCCTGCTGGCGCCCATCCCGTCCGGCCCCCATATCATGGGCTTCCACGCCCTCAGCTTCTTCACCTTCGTCATGGGTGGGCTTCTCGGCCTCTGGCTGCTGATCTCCATCCTGCGCTCCGGCCAGCTCAAGTAGCCCCCGCAAGCATCGCCCCATCAAGGAGGATCCCCGTGCCTGTCATCGACCTGCAGATCCCCGGCGACGTCCCCCTCGCGGCCAAGCTCTACCTGCCCGAGTCGGGCCCCGCGCCCCATCCGGGCATCGTCCTGGCCCACGGCTACCTCGCCGCCAAGGAAGAATTCATGGACTTCCCCGCGCGCCTCGCTCAGGCGGGCTACGCGGTGCTGACCTTCGACTTCCGGGGCCACGGCGCCAGCGCCGGTGAGCGGGGCTACTACACCGAAGAATCCCACCTCGACGACCTCAGCCGGGCCGTGGAAGCCCTGAAGGGCCATCCCGAGGTCGATTCCGCCCGCCTCTTCCTCCTGGGCTTCAGCGTCGGCAACTTCTCGACCCTGCGGATGCTGGCAAAGCACGGCACTGACTTCCTCGGGGGCGTCGCGGTGGCCCCTCCGGCCCAGCTGAAGCAGGTTACGAAGCCAATCGAGTTCGTGCTTTACGAGGGTGCGTACCGGCTGGTGGCGAGGCCGCTGCACCAGTTCTTCGGCGTTCACGTGCGGGTGCCTTACCAGTTCAAGATCAAGGACTGCTTCCATTCGCCGGAAGCCATCGCGCGTGCCGAGGCGCTGCTGGCGCTGCAGACCCAGATGCCCGTCACCAACTTCCCCTACTTGGGGGGAGGCGCCGACAACGTCCGGGTCGCTGCGCAGGTTTCGCGCCCGATGCTGGTCGCGGTGGGCAGCGAGGACGCGGTGATCCTCAACCCGCAGTCGCGCGAGGTCTATGACGCGCTGGCCTCCGAGGACAAGCAGTGGGTGCGCTTCGTGGGCTCCGGGCACAACCTCATGGGCGACGCGCAGGGCGAGGAATTCGCGCAGGTCGTGATCGATTGGATGGGTGGGCTTGCCGGCATTCAGCGCGAGGCCGATCAGTCGAGCATTCCCTCGGAGGCCTGAGGGTGCGTCGGGTCCATCTCTGGGTCTCGGGGCGGGTGCAGGGGGTCTTCTTCCGGCAATCCACCGAGAACCGCGCCCGCGAGCTCGGCCTGACAGGCTGGGTACGCAACCTCTCCGACGGGCGGGTCGAGGCGATCGCCGAGGGCTCCCCCGACGCGCTCGAGCACCTCGTCGCCTTCTGCCACGTCGGCCCTCCCGCCGCGCATGTCGACCACGTCGAGGTCCGCTGGGAAGCGCCCACTGGCGAGTTCACGGGGTTCTCAACCCGGCGCTAACGCCCGCCCCTTTGTTGTTTGAAGCGTCATCGTCCGCTAAGATCCTCTTGTTAACAAGGTTTCGAGAGGAGAACGTCTTAGATGCCCATTCGTCGCATGGCCTTGGCCGGGATGATCGCTGCGTTTGGCGCGGGCACCTGGTTCCTAATGGCCGAGCGCGGCCCGGAAGCCGTCGCACACGTGAGCACCGAAGCGGCGAAGGCCGCCAAGACCGAGACCATCAAGGCGGTCATGACCCGGAAGGGGTTATCGGTCGCCGAGCAGGAAGCCCTGATGGGGCGCATCAAGTCCCAGTACCCGCAGGTCGCGAAGTCGATCGCCGGGTGGACGCCGGTGACGGCGGAGAAGATCACGGCGCTGAACACGGCGTATCAGGCGCTGGACGCGTCGGAGCGTCAGGCGATCGCCAGGGACGTCAGCACCTGGCAGCAGCAGGTCTGGAAGAAGTACCCGTCGGTGCGCACCGCCTGGAGCGGCGGCGGAGCCGAGCGCGAGACCCGGGTCGCCGAGAACGTCCTGGAGCTGGCCGCGGCCGATCGCGCGCAGCTCGATACGAGTATCGCGAGCCTCTGGAAGCGCATCTCGATCCGGAACCCCCAGTGGGCCTCCCAGGTCGATACCATCATGAGCGCCAGGTAAGTCATTTCCCGATTCAGCGCCGGAGGGCCCCCGCCAGGGGAGCCCTCCGTTTTTCATGGCCGCAAACACTCCGCATCAGCGGGGCTGCGCCGAGGAAGGGCGAGTCGACGGGCTGGCGCCAAGCGCGAAAAACTTAGCTTGACAGAATGTTCTAGCTAGTCCTATTAATTAAAACTACGTAGAACAAAATGTCCGCCGGGCTGCCCGGCGAAAGGAGCCGCTGTGACGTCGCTCGCGATTGCCGTTGCGTTCCCCCTCCTGGCCACCGGTCTGCTCTTCGGAGTCATGCGCGCGCAGGGACGTTCCGCCGCCGCTCAGCGCCTGATGCTGGCCCACGCTCCCCTGATGCTGGCAGGCGTCCTGAGCGCATGGGCTCTCGAGCGTTTCGGTCCGAACCTCGCGACGCTCGCGACGGCCGTGCTACTGCTGGGCATCGCGCTCGCATTGAGTGCCGGCGCCATCGAGCGCCTGTTCAGCGCGCCCGAGCGCGCGCTATGGGCTGAGTTCCAGCCGCTCCTCGCGGACATTCCCGCCGCAGAGCTTCCGGACCCGAAGGGCCCGGTACGGCCCGGGCATGTGCGCGCCCTGCAGCGTCTGCTCGACGCGCAACGCTTGCAGCAGGATGGAGAGCGGCATCGGATCAGCGCGGGCCTCCAGGCGCTCAACGTCGGCACTTCCGAGACGCAGACGCTCAGCGAGGAGCACGCGCTGGCGCTGGCAGGGGCCTCCTCACGGCTCCAGGAAGGCCTTTCCAACCTTCGTTCGAGCCTCGATCAGATTCAAGACCTCCGAGCCCACGGGCAGCGCCTTTTGCAGCAACAGGCGGCGAGCATCGCTGAGCACCCCGCGATCCGCGCGGGGGTAGAGGGCCCGCTGCGTCACCTCCAGGGCCTCCTGGAGGATCGGCGCGACCACATGCAAGGACTCATCTCGTCCACCGAAGCCGCGAATGCACTCAACCATGAGGTCTACGCCGACCTCATGGTCGGCGCCGACGTGGCGCGGCAGAACGCCCTCGAGATCGAGGGGATCGGAGACCGGATCCACGGCGTGGTCGAGGCGATCGGAGGACTCGGGCAGCAAGCCGAACAGATCAATGCCTTCGTGGGCATGATCGAGGACATCTCGGACCAGACCAACTTGCTGGCTCTCAACGCGGCGATCGAGGCGGCGCGAGCCGGAGAGTACGGGCGCGGATTCGCCGTGGTTGCCGATGACGTGCGCAAGCTCGCCGAGCGCACAGCAGGTGCCACGCAGGACATCACACGATTGGTCCACGATATTCAAGCGGAGACCAGCCGTGCCATCACGGCCTCTCAGCAAGGCGAACGTGCGATCCGCGAGGCGACCTCGGTGGCTCAGGGAGCCGGCGATAACCTGGATGGCATCAAACAGCGGGTCGGAATCGTGAGCGACCGCCTGGAACACTGGTCCCACGGCATGCTCGCCGAGGTCCAGGCGAGCGACGGCTTTGCCAGCGAGCTTCGAACGCTCGAGCAAGGTGTCCAAGCGCTTTCCTCGGCGCTTCCGGATCAGGGGGAATGGTCTCCTTGGATGGCCTCGGTCGAGCAGCTTGCCCATGCGGTGGGATCGGCGAATTCGGCCATCCAATCCGGAGTTGGCGAGCTCGGCGAGGGAATTCGGAGTGCCGACAACCTGGAAGGCGCCCTGAGCCGACTCGCCCAGAACGCCCAGGGGCTATCTGGCTTGCTACCGGAAGTCGCGCGTGCGCAGGCGCTGATCCCGCTGGCTCCCAACCGGTGAGGGCGAAGGTGAGGTCGGGTCGCGGTTAGTCGGCGAGGTAGTCGAGGACGGCCTGGACGATCACCTGCACGCCCACCGGCAGGGCATCCTCGTCGATGTCGAACTGCGGGTGGTGATGCGGCTTGTCGAAACCCTTGTCGGGGTTGGCCGAGCCGATCAGGAAGTAGCAGCCGGGCACCTCGCGCAGGAAGTAGGCCATGTCCTCGGCGCCCATGGTGGCGTCAGCGGTGACGACCCGCTCCGAACCGATCGCCTTCGATGCCGCGGCGCGAACCAGCGCGGCCATCTCGGGGGAGTTGGACAGGACCGGGTACTGGTAGCGGTACTCGAGGCGGGCCGTGGCTCCGAAGGCCATGGAGACGCCCTCGATGAGCTGCTGGATGCGGCCGGGCATCGAGGCGCGCAGCTCCTCGTTGAAGGTGCGGACCGTGCCCGACATGTGGGCCTTCTGGGCGATGACGTTGTGCGCGGAGCCCGAGACGATCTTGCCGACCGAGAGGACAGCGGACTCCAGGGGAGAGACCGAGCGCGAGACGATGGTCTGGAGGGCGGTGAGCACGTGGGCCGCGACGACCACGGCGTCCACGCCGAGATGCGGGTCCGCGGCATGGGTGCCCTGGCCCTCGATCACGATCTCGAACTCGTCCGAGGACGCCATCAAGGGGCCGGGACGGACTCCGACCACGCCCACGGGCAGTTCGTTCCAGATGTGGAAGCCAATGGCGGCGTCCACCCGGGGATTGGACAGGACTCCCTCCTCGATCATGAGGTCGGCGCCCCCGGGGCCCTCCTCGGCGGGCTGGAAGACGAATTTGAGATTGCCGGCTAGCTCGTCGCGGTGCTCGGCGAGGACTCGGATAGCCGTGAGCAGCATGGCCATATGGGCGTCGTGTCCGCAGGCATGCATGACGCCCGGGTTGCGCGAGCGGTACGAAACGTCGTTTTGCTCATCGAGGGGCAGCGCGTCGATGTCCGCCCGCACCAGCAGGGTCTTCCCGCCAGGGCCCGCGGCTTTTCCGCCGCGCAGCAGTCCCACCACGCCGGTCTTGGCGACGCCGGTCTGGACCTCGAGGCCCATGGCCTGAAGCTCGGAGGCGACCCGCGCGGCGGTGTGGACTTCGCGGAAGCTCAGCTCCGGCCAGCGATGGAAGTCGCGCCGACATGCCACCAGATCCGTGCTCAGGGCCATCACGCGCTCATGCAGGGTGGCTGGCGTCAGCGAGCCGGCTGCGGGGAGCGCGCCACCCACCGGCGTTCCCATGGGGGAAAGCCCGCGGGAGAGGGTCTCGGCGGTCTGGGGTTGGCGGGTCGTATCCATGCGGGGGGCCTCTTTCTTCCGGTTCAGCGTCCACGGCGGCGGGGGCGGGCGCCATTCCGTATTATTCCCGGATCGCATCCCCTTGAATGGGGTTGCTCGGGCGGCTATGACGTTTTTTCGTTAGGGGCGGCAGCCGCCACGGGTAGAAGATCCATAGAGGAGGCCAGGCCATGGTCCGCAAGCTCACCCAGCCAACTCCCAACATGCCGCCTGCGGGGCTTCCTGGCCGGATCGCCCCGGTGAAGATCGCGCCCGTCAGCCCCGTGCCGCCGGCCCCCGTGGCGCCCCAGCGCCGCCCGCTCACGGGTGAAGCCGCGTGGATGGCGGAGATCATGTTCGAGGCGGGCTTCGATCCGAGCTATCGCGCCGGCCAATCTGAGTCCCTGACGCCGCACGCAGATCCCAGCGGCGGCTTCACGCGCTCCCAGCTCCAGGGCGGCCCCAACGGGGCAGAACCAACGGGGGCGGTTCTGGCGGAAGGGCAGTTGATCCGCACGCCCGAGCAGTTCCGCGCGACCCTGAGCCGCCTCTTCGACCCGAAGCGAGACGCGGCGATCGCCGACATGGAGCGCGAGGCCATCCTGCGCGCGTCTCGCGAGGTCTGGGATCCCCGCAAGCCCGAGACCAACCGCCGGATCGCTTACGAGTTCATGCGCTACTTCGTCCCGGCCCTGGGAGAAGCGTACGGTTTCAAGCCGGCGCCGGTGGAGTTCAACACCGCCATGGCCGCGGGCTTCAACGGCCTCTACGACCACAAGGCCTACAAGGTCTACCTGCCCGAAGGACTACTCCAGGGCAGCTTCGCGACCTTCGTCGAGATCCTGGTCCACGAGCAGATGCACTGCCTGCAGGAAGGGATGATCGGACGGCTCTACCTCAACAAGGGCCAGCCCTTGCTTCACGAAGAGCGGGCGGTGGCCACCTACTGGATGAACGAGCGCCCGAAGTACCGCTCGGCGATGGCCAACGGCTCGCAGATGAGCCCAGAGACCCGCAAGCGCTACAACGCGATCGGCCAGGAGTACCATTCGATCACGACGGGCAAGCACATCAGCGAGCGCTTTTCCAAGGCCTGAGGCCGGCACGATCATCAGTCCCGTTATCCCCTCCCGTCACTCCCGCGCAGGCGGGAGTCCAGTGAGCGTCACACGATACCGTGGGCCTGGATTCCCGCTTTCGCGGGAATGGCGGCTGAAAGGGGATGCCGCCTTGCCTCCCACCCTCAAACCCGGGTTCGAAGCGGGCTGGGAGTGACTGCGCGTTCGATTCCGGGGCCGCGCGATAGCGCGGGGATCCCTGGAATCGCTGCGAAGGACCCCCAGCCCGCGAGAAGCCCGGTTCCTTGTCAGTGGCGCATGCTTCCGCGCGCACGGTAAGATGGGATATCGATCTAGCGAGGTGCCCATTGCCCAACATTGACGTAAAAGCCTCTCCCCGCAAACCTGCAGCCCTTCAAGGACCGGCAAGGGCGATCGTCTTGGCCCTGGCGGCTCTCCTCGCCATGTCGCCGGCAGCCAACGCCCAGGGCCTGGAGGTCAAGGCGGTGGTGGAGCTGGGGAACGTGCCGCGCTCCCAGCTGACGGTGCCGGACTTCAACCTGATCGAGACGCACCTCACCGGCCGCATCCCGACGCTGACGGCCCGCTTCATGCAGGAGTTGGCTCCCGAGGTGACCGGCGTGATCTCGGGCTCGCTGCGCCAGGAGATCTACCAGGCCTACAGCTATCCGGACCTCTACCAGGCCGCCCTCGACCGGATCCAGTGGCGCCAGTCGGGTGGCCTGGGCCTCAGCCCGCTTTACGTGCCGATCCTCGAGGACGCCTACGTCAACCTCAACGACCCGGCGCGCAACGGCTACCTGCGCGTGGGGCAGTTCGAGCTCCCCTTCAGCTACCGGACGTCCTCGTACGAGCCGCCGTTGCCCGTGGCCCCGGTGCCGACCCCGGTGACCGAGTTCCTCTCGGCGCAAGGAGCAGGGCTGTACCAGGGCTCGGCGTTCGGGCGCTGGTACGACATCGGGACCATGCTGCAATGGCAAAGCGGCGGGCTCGCCTACGCCACCGGCCTCGTGAACGGCTCGGGCCCCAACCGCATGGATGACAACGGCGCCAAGAACGTCTTCGCGCGCCTGGACTACCGGGCATCCGAAACCGACGAGATCGGCCTGAGCATGCTCTGGGGCCATGAGATCGCGTACCCCGCAGGCTACGCACAGCCCGGCAGCAACACCGAACGACGGCGTTACGGCCTGCATGCCCGCTTCAAGGCGGGAGACAGCCTCGCGCTATTCGAGTACCTCATCGACCAGCGCCTCGGGCTGGAGTCCCTGCCGCGGCAGGGCTGGTACGTGGACATGTCCCAGGCGACGGGCGAAAACAGCAGCATCTACCTCCAGTACTCCGCCTTCGGGGACGCCAACGCGGCCGGCGGGCGCAACTACGAGGCCAAGCAGGTCACCACGGGCGGCATGCAGAAGATGTGGGAAGGCGCCAACCTGCGCCTCGAGGGCCTCTGGCGCTGGGAGAACGCCACGGGCCTCGCCACCAGCTACGGCCGCTACCTGGCCACCATGGAGTTCGCCCTGGGAGGAGCCCCGATCGCGACGGATCGGCGCATGATCGCGCCGGCGCCGCGCGTCGCGCCGTAATGCCCGCCGCGATCCGCTGCGGAGTCGTGTAAGATGGTCTAATGATCGAACTTCCTTCCATCCAGTCTGCCGCGGTCGTCCTGGCCTCGGCATCCCCGCGTCGCCAGGAGCTCTTGCGCCAGGTGGGCATTCCCTTCGTCGTCGATCCCAGCGACGCGCCGGAGACGATCCAGCCCGAGTGGAGCGTGAGCGAGATCGCACAGCGCCTCGCGGAGCGCAAGGCCTTCGACGTGGCCGCGCGCCACCCCGAGGCGGACGTCGTGATCGGCGCCGACACGGTGGTCGTCTTGGGCGAGTCGGTCCTGGGCAAGCCGGTTGACGCCGCGGACGCAAAGCGGATGCTCGCGCAGTTGAGCGGCCAGACGCACCAGGTCTACACGGGCTACGCGCTGGTGGCGCCGAAGCGTTCGCGCGACCTGTCGGGTGCGGAGTGTACGCAGGTGCGGTTTCGGGTACTGGAAGACGAGGAGATCGCGCGCTACGTGGTCTCGAAAGAGCCCATGGACAAGGCGGGCGCGTATGCCATCCAGGGTCTGGCGTCGCTGTTCGTGGAGCGGATCGAGGGCGACTATTTCAATATCGTCGGATTGCCCATCATGCAGGTCAACCTAGCCTTGCGGCAATTGGGGTGGCGGGTTATATAGAAGGTGCAAGCATCCCTGGAACAACGCGGCTTCCACCATCGACCAAGGGTTCCGCAGCCCGGTTCAGCGACCAAGAGGAGAGAGAGTTTCTATTATGTTCTTCAGCCGTTTCAGTCGGGACATGGGCATTGACCTCGGGACCGCCAACACGCTGGTATTCGTTCGCGGCAAGGGCATCGTGCTGAGCGAGCCCTCGGTCGTGGCCATCCAGCAGAACAACCGCAGCGTCGCTCTTGCCGTCGGCGAGGAAGCCAAGCAGATGCTGGGCCGCACGCCCGGCAACATCGTGGCGATCCGTCCCCTGATGGACGGCGTGATCGCGGACTTCGACGTGGCCGAGCAGATGCTCAAGCACTTCATCCAGAAGGTCCATGATCGCCAGGGCGTCTTCAAGCCCCGCATGGTCATCGGCATTCCCTCGGGCGTGACCGGCGTCGAGCGCCGCGCGGTCATGGACGCCGCCCTTCAGGCGGGCGCCCGCGAGGTCTACCTGATCGAGGAGCCCATGGCCGCGGCCATCGGCGCGGGCCTGCCCGTCTCGGACCCCACCGGCTCGATGATCGTCGACATCGGCGGCGGCACCACCGAGGTGGCCGTCATCTCCCTGGGCGGCGTCGTGGTCTCGCGCTCGGTCCGCATCGCGGGCGACGAGCTGACCGACGCCATCGTGCAGTTCCTCAAGAAGCAGCACAACCTCAGCATCGGCGAGCGCACCGCCGAGGACATCAAGATCCGTCTCGGCTCGGCTTACCCCCGCGGCGAGGAGCGCTCGATGGAGGTTCGCGGCCTCAACATGGTCTCGGGCCTGCCCCGCACCGTCATCGTGACCTCCTCCGAGGTGCGCGAGGCCCTGCAGGAGCCAGTGACCGCCATCGTGGACGCCGTGCGCGACACCCTCGAGAAGACCCCTCCCGAGCTCGCAGCCGACATCATCGACCGGGGCATCGTCCTCGCGGGCGGTGGCGCCCTCTTGCAGGGCCTGGACGAGCTGATCTCGCACGACACCGAGATGCCGGTGCATGTGGCCGACGAGCCCCTCAACTGCGTGGCCCTGGGAACGGGTCGCGTCCTCGAGGAGTTCAACACGCTGAAGCGAGTGCTCGGCACCCAATCCTAGTCCCGTGAGCCTGTTCCAACGCCTCCCCGCGCGGGAGATCGGCTTCGCCCTCGCCCTGGTCCTCGCGGCCGGGGCCTTGGGCTGGGCTTCAGGCCGCACGGCGGTCTTGACCGAGGCCCTGAAGCCCGGCTGGACCCTCACGCAGTCCGCCGTGACCACGGTGCGCGGCGGAGCAGCCTACTTCCAGGACCTCGACGCCCTGCGCAAGGACAACGAGCGCCTGCAACAGGCCCTGACCCTCGCCGAATCCGAGCTGGCCCGCCAGATGGAGGTCGACTCCCAGAACAAGCGTCTCAGCATGCTCGTCGAGTTGCGGCAGCGGCAGGGCGGCAAGGGCGTGGCGGCGCAGGTCGTGGCCCGCACCCCCGACAACTGGCGCAAGCGCCTGGTCGTGGACCGCGGCACCCAGGACGGCATCGGCGCCGATTCGGTGGTCATGAGCCCGCGCGGCCTGGTCGGCCGCGTCCTGGTCGCCGGCCCCTCCACCTCCATCATCTCCCTGCTGACCGACCCCGGCCAGACCGTGGCCGGCATCGACCAGCGCTCGCGCTCACCCGGCATCGTGACCGGCGAGGGCGACGCCACCCTGGCCATGCGCTACATGCCCCAGCAGGTCGACTTCCGCATCGGAGACCTGGTGCTCACCTCCGGCCTGGGTGGTATCTTCCCCAAGGGCATCCCCGTGGGCAAGGTGGTGCGCGTCGACCAACGGCCCGGCGCCATCACCCCCGAGGTCACCCTCGTCCCCACCGCCGACCTCGATCGGCTCGAGGAAGTCATGATCTTCCCCCCGCTCAACCCGGTCGTCCTGCCCAAGCTCTCGAGTTAGCATGAGATTTGCCGCTGCTGCCCTCCTGATCCTGATTGGCGCCTGGCTCCAGGGATCTCCCCTCAACGACCTGCTTACCTGGCAGTTCGACATCCTGCTGGCCATCGTCATCTCGTGGGCGGTGGGCGCAGGCCCCAGAGGCGGGCTCGCCATCGGCTTCGCCGCGGGCGCCCTCCAGGACCTCATGCTGGGCGGCGGCATGACCTACGCCATTCTCAAGAGCATGATCGGCCTCGGAGCAGGAGGCTTGCGCCCCTTCCTGCATGACCGCCAGGGCATGATCGTGACCCCGCTGATCGTGATCTTCAGCCTGATCCAGGATACGGCCATCGGGGTCGCGCTCGGCATGCAGGGCTTCAGCATGCCCTGGAGCGAGCGGATGGCGATCGCCCTGCCCGTCGCCGCCGGCACCGCCCTCATCGGCTGGCCCCTCTCCCTGGGGATCCGCTGGATCCTCCACCGCACCCGCAACCCCTGGGCGCTGCGGGAGGCCCAGCAGTGAACGGCGTCGTCCCGGGCCGCTTTCCGGCCTTCATCGCCGTCGCCGTCGCCGCCGCCTCGGTGATCGGCTTCCGGCTGATCAACCTCCAGGTCTTCAGCGGAGAGCAGTACCTCGAGCGCGCGGAAGGCAACCGCCTGCGCATCAACCTGCTCGCCGCGCCGCGCGGCCAGATCCGCGACCGCAACGGCCAGATCCTGGCCACCAGCCGCCTCTCCTACCAGATCGCCCTGCACCCCGTCCAGCTCAAGAAGGAGCAGCGCGTCGAGGTCGCCGACCGGCTCGCCAAGATCCTCGGCCTGCCCGAATCCGAGATGCGCGCCAAGCTCAAGCGCAAGGGCCCTTCCGCCCTGCCCATCCCCATGCTCGAGGACGTCGACGAGACCGTCATCGCCCGGATCGCCGAGCACCAGCGCGAACTTCCCGGCGTCTCCATCGACCCGGTGGTCGTGCGTTTCTACCCGCGCGGGGCCTTCGCGTCGCATGTCATCGGCTACACGGGCGAGGTCACCGAGCGCGAGCTAGAAAAGATGACCGATCAAGGCTATCGGGCGGGTGATATAATCGGGAAGATGGGGATCGAGAAGGTCTTCGACGCCCATCTGCGCGGTATTCCGGGGCGCCAGCAGGTCGAGGTGGACGCCAGAGGCCGGCCCATGCGGAAGCTGGCGGAAGTCCCGCCGGTTCCGGGGCAGGATCTCACGCTCACGATCGACGCCAAGCTGCAGGCGGCGGCCGAGGAGGCACTCGGGGACAGGAAGGGTTCGGTCGTCGTCTTGGAGCCCTTCAGCGGGGAAGTCCTGGCGCTGGCGTCGAACCCCGACTTCGATCCCAATGTCTTCGCGACCCGGCTGACCCCCACGGCATGGCGGGAGATCAACTCTCCCTCGCGTCCCCTGCTGAACCGCGCCATCTCGAGCGTCTACCCGCCGGGCTCGATCTACAAGATCGTCACCCACGCAGCCGCCATGGAGGAGGGCTTCGCCAACGCGAACTCGCGCTACAACTCGACGGGCGTGTTCTACGTCGGCTCCAAGCTCTTCCGCGACTGGAAGCCGGGGGGCTTCGGCAACGTCCCCTTCAAGGAAGGGCTGGTCAAGTCGATCGACACGATCTACTACGAGCTCGGCCTGAAGATGGGCCCCGATCGCATGAAGCGCTACTCGCACATGTTCGGCCTGGGCGAGAAGACCGGCATCATCCTGCCCTCGGAACGAGACGGGTTGATCCCCGACGGCAAGTGGAAGAAGAAGGCGCTGAAGGAGAAATGGTACCCCGGCGATTCGGTGAACATGTCGACCGGACAAGGCTTCATCCAGATGTCGCCGATCCAGGCCGCCGTCGAGATCGCCACGGTCGCCAACAACGGCAAGGTCATGCGCCCGGTCCTGGTTCGCAGCCCGGAGGGGCTCGATCCGGTGGAGGTGCGCAAGACCACGACCTTGAAGCCGGAGACCTGGAAGATGCTGCACACGGCCCTGGCCGAGACGGTCTCGCGCGGAACGGCTGCGGCGGCCCGGATCCCAGG
Organism: Candidatus Sericytochromatia bacterium; assembly: GCA_036676455.1. Classification (GTDB taxonomy): domain Bacteria; phylum Cyanobacteriota; class Sericytochromatia; order S15B-MN24; family UBA4093; genus UBA4093. The sequence goes on along the minus strand of JAKFCW010000137.1, from coordinate 23,705 downwards.
TTACCCCGCGGCGGGCAAGACCGGCTCGGCGGAGGCCATCAAGGGGAAGCCCACCCACGCCTGGTTCGTCACGTACGCCCCGACGAACCAGCCCAAGATCGCCGTCGCCGTCATGCTCGAGATGGCCGGAGGCGGGGGCGCGGTGGCGGGCCCGGTGGCGGGCAAGCTGCTGAGAACCTTCTTCGGGGTGCCGGACCCCAACGCGGCCAAGGCGGCGAGCGGTTCGGCGGCGCCGGTGGTCCCGGTGGCCGGCGATTAGAAAGCGCCCGCGGCTGTTGCGTAGCGCCAGCGGCTAATCGCTAGTAAAGCGAAGCTGACCTGTAGCAACGAGAGGCTAGGTATTTCGACAAGGTGGAGGATGTGAACGTGTCGGGTGAAATCGCAGTCAAGGGATTTAGGAACGGCCTCTTGCTCGTCCTGCCGGCGGAAGGCCCGTGGACCGAGGTGATCTCGGGCCTCGAGGAGAAGCTGGAGGAAGCCAAGACCAAGACCTTCTGGCAAGGCGCCCAGACGACCCTGGATCTGGGCGATCGCCCCGTCTCCGAGCCCGAGCTCGACGCGCTGATCGGCCGCCTGAAGGGCGACTACGGCCTCGTGCCCATGGCGATCGTCGCCACCTACGCCCCCACCCGGGACGGCGCCTCCAAGCTCGGCCTCACCCCCCATGACAAGCTTCCCGCTCCCGAGAAGAGCGAGAAGGCCGACAAGACCGACAAGCCCGAGGCCCCCCAGTTCCCGCCCAACAACGCCCTCTACCTGCGCACGACCGTGCGCTCCGGCCAGCGCCTCCAACATGACGGCCACCTGGTCATCTCCGGCGACGTCAACGCCGGTGCCGAGGTCGTGGCCGCCGGCGACATCGTGGTCTTCGGCACCCTGCGCGGCGTGGCGCACGCCGGCAGCACCGGCGAAGAGGGCGCCCGCATCATCGCCACCAACCTGCGCCCCACCCAGATTCGCATCGCCGGCCTGATCGCGCGCTCTCCCGACGCCGGGGCGCCCCCGCTCAGCAAGTCCCCCGAGATCGCCTGCATCAAGGATGGCGAAATCCACATCTCCCCGCTCTAAACCCGGTCCAACAGGAGGAACCAACGCAATGTCTACCGCTAAGGTAATCGTCATCACTTCCGGAAAGGGCGGGGTCGGCAAGACCACCACCACCGCGAACCTGGGCATGGCGCTGGCGTCGATGGGGGAGAAGGTCGCCCTCTTGGATGCTGATATCGGCCTGCGCAACCTCGACCTCGTCCTCGGCCTCGAGAACCGCATCGTCTACGACATCGTCGACGTCGTCGAAGGCCGCTGCAAGCTCCGCCAGGCGGTCATCAAGGACAAGCGCATGCAGAACCTCGGCCTGCTGCCCGCCGCCCAGACCCGCGACAAGTCGGCCGTCACCCCCGAGCAGATGATCCAGCTCGTCGCCGACCTCCAGGAGGAAGGCTACACCTTCATCCTGATCGATTGCCCCGCGGGCATCGAGCAGGGCTTCAAGAACGCCACCGCCGGCGCCAACCAGGCCATCGTCGTCACCAACCCCGAGGTCTCCTCGGTCCGCGACGCCGATCGCATCGTCGGCCTGCTCGAAGCCCAGGACATCCAGGATCCCCTGCTGATCGTCAACCGCCTGCGCCCCAAGATGGTCAAGAACAACGAGATGCTCGGCGTCGAAGACGTCCAGGAAGTCCTCGGCAACTCCGTGAAACTGCTCGGCATCGTCCCCGACGACGAGAGCATCATCACCTCCACCAACAAGGGCGAGCCCGCCTCCCTCACCGAAGGCTCCAAGGCCGGCCAGGCCTACCGGAACATCGCGCGCCGCCTCCGCGGCGAAGAGGTCCCCTTCATGAACCTCGAGGAAGAGACCAGCTTCCTCGGCAAGCTCAAGAAGTTTTTCGTCGCCGGCTAGGCCAGGAAGGAGAAAGTAACGTGTTCCCGTCATTCCTCGAGAAGCTGCTCGGCAAGTCCGACACCTCCGCCAAGTCCGTCGCCAAGGACCGCCTTCGCCTCGTCCTGATGCACGATCGCGCCGACATCCCGGCCCCGATGATGGAAGAGATGCGCAAGGAGCTGCTGACCGTCCTCTCGAAGTACGTCGAGATCGACGAGGCCGCCCTGGAAGTCAGCCTCGATCGGGCCGACGACACCGTCGCCCTGATGGCCAACATCCCCATCCGCCGCGTCCGCCCCGAAAAGGTCGAGGCCCCCGCCGTCGAGGCGGAAGCCGGCGCCGCGGCTAAGTAAAGCATTAGCGGTAAAAGCGCCCATGCTCCTCCCGAACCTCGGCCGATCCTGGCGACACTTCGACGTCTGGCTCATGCTGGGCGTTCTCGGAGTGATCGCCTTCGGGGTGGTCGCCATCTACTCGGCGAACCCCCGGGCGGCCTTCCAGCAACTGGCCATCAACCTCCCGATGGCCATGATCCCCTTCACGTTCTTCGTGCTCTGGGGTTACAACTGGATGGAAGGCCGCTCCGCCTGGATCCTCTACGGGATCATGGTCGCGCTTCTCGTCGCCGTCGACGTCACCGGACACTCCGCGCTGGGAGCCCAGCGCTGGCTGTCCATCGGACCGATCAAGATCCAGCCCTCCGAATACGCGAAGCTGGGTCTGATCGTGATCCTCGCGCGCGTGCTGTCCCAGCGCAGCGTACATTCTCCCGAAGGCTTCATGATCCCCATGCTCACCGTGGGGGTTCCTTTCCTCTTGATCTTCGCCCAGCCCGACCTCGGCACGTCCCTGGTCTTCGTCGCCATCACGCTCGGCATGCTCTTCTGGGCCGGCTTGCCGATCGCCACCCTCTTCAAGATGGTCTCTCCGGTCGTCGCCCTGATCCTCTGCATGCCGCAGGTGCTCTTCGACGCTCCCGCCTTCCATCGCGCCAGCATGATCCTCTGGGGGGTCTACCTGCTGGGCCTCGGCACCTGGCTCTGGAAGACCCGCAAGCAGCACTGGCTGGTGCCCGCCGGCGTCTGGCTCGCCAACCTCGGCGCCGGCCTCGCCGTCCCCATCGCCTGGGGCATCCTCAAGGAGTACCAGAAGAACCGCATCCGCACCTTCGTCAGCCCCGAGGCGGATCCCCTGGGCACCGGCTACCACGTCATCCAGTCCAAGATCGCCATCGGCTCGGGCGGCATCTTCGGCAAGGGCCTGCTCGAGGGCACCCAGACCCAGCTGCACTTCATCCCCGAGCAGCACACCGACTTCGTCTTCTCGGTCGTCGGCGAGGAACTGGGCCTGATCGGAGGCCTGGTGATGCTCGCCCTTTACCTGACGGTGATCATCCGGGCCATCCTCATCGCCAACAATGCCAAGGATCGCTTCGGCTCGCTGCTGGCCTCGGGCGTCGCCTCGATGCTCTTGTTCCACATGTTCGTCAACCTCTGCATGGCCATGGGCCTCATGCCGGTCGTCGGCATCCCGCTGCCCATGATGAGCTACGGCGGCTCCGCCTTGATGACCAACCTGGCCGCCATCGGCCTCCTGCAGGCCATCAGCATGCGCCGCAAGAAGCTCTTGTTCTAATCCGCCAGCCTTCTCCTGCAAATCACATGAAACAAACAGGCGTTATCCTGGTCTAGCATGAGGTGCCGCCTGGCATCGCTTCAAGGAACACGCCATGCCCCATCCCGCCTGGCTGGGCGCCATCATCGCCCTCATCTTGACCACGGCATGTACCCCGCTGCTCGCCCCCATCGCCTGGGACGACGATCGTCCCGTGGTCGGTGCCGACATGGGGCGGGTGCTGGCGGCTTCGAGCCGGCTGCCGGTCACCACCAACAACTTCGTGCGCCTACACCAGGGCGGCGAGGCGGCGCATGACGCCATCTTCCGCCTGATTTCCGACGCGCAGCACTCCCTCTACGTCGAGATGTTCATCTTCCGCGACGATCCGACGGGTCGCGAGGTGACCGAGGCCCTCATCCAGCGCCGCCGCGCGGGCGTCGACGTCCGGGTCCGCCTCGATTCGCTGGGCATCGAGTACGGCCGGACCGATTACCGCATCCTCAATCGCCTCAAGGACGGCGGGGTGACCGTCCAGATCAATAACCCCTGGTACCTGAGCCCCTTCGGCTTCAACGTCACCCACCGAAAGCTCTTCATCGCCGACGGTTACCGGGTCCTCACCGGCGGGGTCAACATCGGCGACGACTACCGCTACCACTACGAGGACGTCATGATCGAGGTCTGGGGGTCTGCCGCCTACCAGATCACCCACACGTTCGCCTCCTCGTGGGGCGGCGACCTGCAGGCCCGCTGGAAGGAACCCGGCGGCGATCGCCCCGGGCAGGACGTCCAGACCGCCTCATTGACCACGCTGGGCGTTCCCTGGGGCGAAGAGCCCATCCAGGTCTCCCTCACCGCCCCCGGCTCTCCGCGGGGCAACGAGATTCGCCGGGCCTACCTGAGCGCCATCAACGGGGCCAAGCACTCACTCGACGTGGCCTTCCCCTACCTCTGGGACGACGCCCTGATCGAGGCCCTGATGCGGGCCTGCAAGCGCGGCGTCAGCGTCCGCATCCTCCTGCCCGACTGGAAGAGCTACGACGTCTTCCATCTCCTCAACCTCAACGACGCCCGCACCCTCTCCGAGGCCGGCGCCCGGATCGCCACCTACGACGAACGCTTCCTGCACGTCAAATACCTGGCCGCCGACGACGCCTGGACCAGCCTCGGATCCGCCAACGGGGACACCCGCTCCCTCAAGGAGAACCTCGAGCTCAACCTCTTCTTCTACCGCCCCCAGACCGCCGTCGCGCTGCGAACCAGCGTCTTCGAGCGCCTCTGGACCCGCTCGCGCCACGCCGACACGCCGGACGCCTTCGCGGTGCCGCGAGAGCGGCAGTGGCTCGTGCCCCTGCTCGAGGCGCTCGACCACTGGATGTGAGCCCTCCGGCAGTCCCCGCGGCTGCTTCAGACTGCCTTCGGCAGCGAGAAGCGAAACGTCGTGCCTTCTCCGGGGTGCGATTGCACCTCAATCGTGCCGCCATGCGCCTCGACCAGGCTCTTGGTGATCGACAATCCCAGCCCCGTGCCGCCCATGGCCTTGCCCGCCTCGGTCTGGTAGAAGCGCTCGAACATGTGGGGCAACTCCTCAGGCGTGATGCCGATTCCCGTGTCCGAGACCTCCGTGAGGACCCGCTCCCCCTCGGGATAGGCGCGCACGATGATGCGCCCGCCCTCGGGCGTGAACTTCACGGCATTGGACAAGAGGTTGCTCACGATCTGGATCACCCGCTCGGGATCCGCATGCACCAGGGGCAGGTCCGGCGGCAGGTCGACCACGACCTCCAGCCGCTTCTTCGCCATGGCGGGGCGGAAGGTGTTGACGGCGCTGGTCACCGGCTCGGAGTACACGATGGGACGCGGCTCGATCTTGAACTTCCCGGCCTCCATGCGGGCGAAGTCCAGCAGCTCGTTGAGCAGGCCGGTCATCCGATGGGCCTCGTGGGTGATCTGGCTCGCGAAGTTCAGCTGCTGCTCGCTGAGCTTGCCGCCGATGCCGTCCTCGAGAAACTCCGCGTAGCCGAGGATGCCGGTCAGTGGGATGCGCAGGTCGTGCGAGACGGCGTTGAGGAAGGTTCCCTTGACCCGGTCGAGGTTGCGCAGGTCCTCGATGGCCTTGGAGAGCTTCTCGTTGGCCTGGGCCAGCCGATCGCGCTCGCGCGCCAGCTCTTCGGTCCGGCGGATCACCCTTTCCTCGAGGTCCGCGCGCAAGGAGGCGTTGGAGAGGGCGATCGCCAGCTCGCTGCATAGCACGCCCAGCACCCGCAAGAACGCATCCGAGAGGTGCACGGTCCCGGCCCCGGCCCCGATGGCCAGGACGCCGAGCAGATCGCGCTCGAAGGCGATGGGGATGTACGCCACTTCCCGACACCGCGCACGCGCGATCAGCGGTTCGTGCTCGGCATCCGGATCGCCCGCGCGCAGGAGGCGGCTCTCCCGGCTCTGTAGCACCTCGGAGAGGACCGAGCCCCGCGGGGCCTGTAGCGTGAACGACGGCAGTTGCGAACAATCGTCGGAGGCGACCCGCAGCCCGTCCTTCTCGAGAAGGAACAGCGCCACGTGATCGAGGTGGAACTCCTCGCGGATGAGCCGGCAGACGGCATTGGTCAGGGACTCGGCATCCGTCTCGGTCACCAGGATCTCGGCCGCCTCGTTGAGAAAGGAGAGCTCGCGGACCCGGCGTGCGAGGTTCTCCTCGCTGGCCTGCAGCGTCTCCTCGAGTTCCTGGAACGCCTCCATGACGTCCGGGAGGAGCTGCTCGGTGACCGGAAAGCGTTGCTGCACGACCCGCGCCGCCCCGTCATGCCCCAGCGGCCCTCTCAGGATGCGCTCGACGGCATTGCGAACCATGAGCCGCTTGGACTCGCCCGGTAGCTCGAGGGCCTCCATGCGCGCACGGATGCTGCCCGCCTCGGCCTCGGCCCGCTCCTCTCCCAGGAAGGCACCCAGGAACTCCTGGACGTCGTTGGGCTCCATGCGCGAGGCGAGTTGCTGCTGCACGGGAATCGGCTCGTTTCCGCCCTCCAGCAGGGCCCGGACCCGAGCCTCCTCGACGGCGTCATCCGGCATGCGCAGCGAAAGCAAGAAGACGGCCGCCAGGTTCACCAGTTGGCTCCAGAAGAAGCAGTGAGCGTACGGGTCCCACCCCACCAGCCCGAACATGGCCGTGGGACGCAGGAAGCCGATGCCCCAGGGCCCCGTGCTCAGCAGGGAAGCGCCACCTGGGAGCGCGTCGGCGAACGCCGGGAGCAGGCCCGTGTAGAGCCAGGCCACCAGCGAGAGGGCAATGCCCCAGGTGACCGGCCCTCCTCTGAGGCGGGGCCAGAGCAGCCCCAGGTAGACCGCCGGAGCTACCTGCGCCGTGGCGATCATGGCCAGGAGGCCGTATTGGTTGAGGTAATCCAGCCGGGTGACGATCCAGACCCCCCAGGCCAGCAAGGCGAGTAGCAGGATGATCGCCCAGCGAATCGGGCGCAGCCAGGGTCCGATCCGCGATCCCATCGCGGACAACGGAGGCAGCACCAGGTTGGTCGCGATGAGGTTCGAGAGCGCGACCAGGGTCACGATCAGCATGGAGGCCGCGGCCGAGATCCCGCCGATGTAGCTGACCAGGGCCAACGCCGGCATGCCCGCGAGCTCGGGAACCCGGATCGGAGCTCCCTCCAGGGCCGCCGCGGAAAGGCCGAGACGCACGCCGGCCCATGCGATCAGCGCCGCAAAGCCGGTGAGCAGAGCGATGAACAGTGGGAAGCCCCAGCGGGCGAAGAGCAGTTGCTTGCGGCTGACGTTCTCCACCACCGTGACGTGAAACATGCGCGGCAGCAGGATGGCGGAGGCCAGGCCTATCATGAGGAAGGCCAGGCTCACCGGATAGGGATTGGCAGGAGCGCCGACTTCCAGGGTGGGCCATGCCGGGCCAGAGCGAAAGAGCTCGGGAAACCTCAAGACCACGAAGAGGGCCACCGAACCGAGGGCCAGCAACTTGACGAGGCTGTCCAGGGCGAGCGCGACGACGATCCCTTCATGGCGCTCCGCGGCATCCACCCGGCGCACACCGAAAACGATCGAGAAGCCTGCGGCCCCCAGGGCCAATAGCAGGCCTCCCATTCCCGTCGCGGGGGGAGTGGGTGCGTTGGATCCCAGGATCACGAGGCTTCCCGCCTGGTTGACGACCGCGAACTGAAGGGCGAGGTAATACAAGGATCCCCCGACCAGCAGCAAGGTCGCCAGGACCCTCAAGGTGCGCGAGGGGCCGTAGCGGATGGTCAGCACCTCGGGCAAGGTGGTGATGCGCTGCTCCTTGCAGAGGCGAATGATCCTGAGGATGACCGGCCAGCCCACCAAGAACGCCAGCGTCGCCCCGATCGAGAGAAAGAGATCGCCGAGCCCCTGAGTGAAGAGCGACGCACCACTCGAGAAGTAGCCCCAGCCCGTGAAGTGAACACCCAGCGCCAAGGTATAAACGAGCGGATGTTGAAGCCAGGGCGCGCCCCTCTCACGGCTCCGCTCGGCGAAGAGGGCCACCGCGAGGAGCACGAGCAGATAAGCGACGCCCAAGCCGATGACGAGCAAGGAGGCCCCCATGCTAGCGATCCGTCCGGCTCAGCGCGCCCAGCACGATGAGCAAGCCCCAGACCCCGAAGAGGTACCACAGGATCACCGGGATACCGAAGAGATCGCATCCCTGAGTGAAGGGCGAGACCCATGGGTAGCTCAGCAAGCCGAGCGCAGCGATGGCGATCCCGATCCACGGCAAGGGATCAGGATCGCGAGGCCCTTGCGGAGGTTCCGGTTCCCATGGTCCTGCGGCCTTCGTCATGCCTCGACATTACGACCCCGACGGAGGACGGTCAAGGTTTGTAAAGCAGCCGGGTTTTGGCTAAGTGGACCGCCGCATGGAGAAGAGGGCGGCGACCTGCTGGATGAAACCAGCGACCCAGCGCTGGATCCGCTGCCAGAGGGTCGGTGGGGTGGCGGGTTCGGGGCTCAACGGGGCGCCGTCAAGGGCCAGCATGGCCGAGCGCATGTCCGGATCCTCGGGGTAGCGCAACGGCGGCGCATCCGCGGGAAGCCCCGCGACGTCCTCCGCCTCGGACGCCGGGTCGGAAAGACGTGTTTCCTGAGGCGGCAACGGCGGCGGGGTCGGCTTGGAACGCAGGGCCTCTGCCTTGCGTGGCCGGGACTGCGCAGGCGCCGAGGCCGTGAAGAGGCCCGGATCGACGGGCATGCCGTTTCGGCGCAGCTCGTAGTGAAGGTGAGGCCCGGTCGAATGACCGGTGCTGCCCACGTAGGCCACCACCTGGCCGGCAGCGACCTCCTGGCCGACCGATACCGCCAGGCGGCTGGCATGGCCGTAAAGCGTCGACCAGCCGCCGGCATGCGAGAGCATGACGGCGTTTCCGTAGCCGCCCTTGCGGCCGGCAAAGGTAACCTTGCCGGCCTTGGAGGCGCGGATCGGAGTGCCCATGGCCGCCGCCAGGTCGTAGCCGTCATGATGGCCGCCAGGATTGGCTTCGCCCGTCACGGGATCGACCGAGCGCACACCGTAGTCCGAGCTCAGCCGTCCCTCTGGGAGGGGGTTCACCTGGGGGATGGTCGGAGCATCCGCACATCCCGCCAGGAGGGTGAGAGCCAGGCCCAGCGGCCAGAGGCGACGCATGCTAGAGCGCCTTGAACGCCTTTCGGGCGGCGGCGACCGTCGCCGAGACCTCGGCGGAGCCGTGGGCCAAGGAGACGAAGTTGGCCTCGAACTGCGACGGAGGCAGGTAGATACCCGCTTCGCGCATCAGCCGGTGGTAGCGGCCGAACTTGGCCGTATCGGCCAGCTTGGCCGTCTCCCAGTCCGAGACCGGAGTCTCGGTGAAGAAGACCGTGAACATGGCGCCGAGCTGGTTGATCTGCACGGGGACTCCGGCTTCGCCGGCGGCTTCCGCGAGGCCGACGCAGAGCGCCTGGGTCGTGTCCTCGAGCTTGGCGTAGACGCCGGGCTTGGCCAGCTCCGCGAGGGTGGCGAGGCCCGCGGCGACGGCGACGGGGTTACCCGACATGGTGCCGGCCTGGTACATGGGGCCCGCAGGGGCGACCATCTCCATGATGTCGCGGCGGCCGCCGTAGGCGCCGATGGGCATGCCGCCCCCGATCGCCTTGGCCAGGCAGGTGAGGTCGGGCTGGATGCCGAAGCGCCGCTGTGCGCCGCCCCAGGCCACCCGGAAGCCGGTCATGACCTCGTCGAAGATCAAGAGCGCGCCGTGACGCTGGGTCAGCTCGCGCAGGTGCTCGAGGAAGCCCGGTTGCGGGACCAGCACGCCGGCGTTGCCGACCACCGGCTCAATGATCACGCCCGCGATCTGATCGCCGTGCTCGGCGAAGAGCGCGTCGAGCGCCGCCTTGTCGTTGTAGGGAGCGGTGAGCGTGTTGGCCACCGAGGCCGCCGGGACTCCGGGGCTGTCGGGAAGGCCGAGGGTGGCCACTCCCGAGCCGGCCTGAACCAGCAGCATGTCGGCGTGGCCGTGGTAGCAGCCGATGAACTTGACGATCTTCTCGCGGCCGGTGAAGGCGCGCGCCAGGCGCAGGGCGCTCATGGTCGCCTCGGTGCCCGAGTTGACCAGGCGAACGACCTCGATCGACGGCAACGCCTCGCGGATCACCTGGGCGATCCGGTTCTCGAGGGGCCCCGGGGCCCCGAAGCCGAAGCCGCTCTCGACGGTCTCCTTGACGGCCGAGACGGCCGCCGGATGGGCATGGCCCAAAATGGCGGGGCCCCAGGCGCCGACGTAATCGATGTAGCGGTTACCGTCGACGTCCCAGATATGGGCGCCTTGGCCCTTGTCAAAGAACAAGGGATCGCCACCGACGGAGCGGAAGGCGCGGACGGGCGAGTTCACCCCGCCGGGCATGAGGTCCTTGGCTTCCTGCCAGAGGGCCTGGGAGTTCTGGGTGTTGAGCACGGTGGATTCCATGAGGGCTCCTGTTACTTGCTTTGAGGCGCTTCAGCGGGAGGCTTGGGCGGCAGTTCCGGGTACTTGATCGGGTTGACGATGTCCTTGATGAGCAGGAGGCTCATGAGGCCGAGCAAGAGGACGAGACCCGTCTGCATGATAGGCTCCTCGATCTTGCGGGGCACCGGCCGGCGGAAGATCCCCTCGATCAGGAGGAAGACCATGTGGCCGCCGTCCAGGGCCGGCAGGGGCAGGACGTTCATGATGGCAAGCGAGAGCGAGATCAGCGCGGTGAAGCTGAGGAGGTTGCGGGCGTCGTTCTGGCCGACGAAGCTGCCGGCGCGGACGATCTCGACGGGGCCGCCGACCTCGCTGAGGCTGACCTTGCCGGTCACGAGCTGGACGAGGCCGTCGACCGACTTGACGGTGAGATCCACCTGCTGGGTCCAGCTCGCGACGACCGGGTTGCCGGGACGGACGTACTCGCGGGTCGCCAGCGGCCCGATCCCGACGCCGATCTTGCCGGCGGCGGACGGCGTGACCTCCAGCGGAAGGGTGCTCTCGCCGCGCGCAACGACCATGGTGGTGGGCTGGCCGGAGCGCGCCTTGACGGTCGCGATGAAGGCGTCGCCGTCGGTGACGGGAGAGCCCTCGATCGAAACGAGGCGATCGCCCGACTGGAAGCCCGCGACCGCCGCCGGCTGACCCGCCATGACCTGGGTCACGTGCAGGCGATCGTCGGTGACCTTGACCTCCGCGAAGCCGATGGTGACGGCCGCGATGAAGAGCGCCACGTACGCCGCGAGGAAGTTGAACAAGACGCCGCCCGAGACCACCAGGAAGCGCTGCCAGACGGCGCGATTGCGCAGCAGCCGCGGATCGTCCTCGGGATAGCCCGCTTCCTTGTCGTCGTCCAGGAACGCGCAGTAGCCCCCCAGGGGCAGCACGTTCACGCGGACGTTCGTCTCTCCGTACTGGCGCTGCCAGATGGCCTTGCCGAAGCCGAGCGCGAACTCCTTGACCGGCACCTTCAGCGCCTTGGCCATGAGGAAGTGGCCCGCCTCGTGGATCAGGATCAGCAATCCCACGATGGCGATCGCGATGAGCGTAAAGAAGAACTTGTCAGGCATTTCTCACCAATCACGCCCCGCGTTCTCCCAGGGCGCCCAGTTAAAGGGACAGCGCCGAACCGCCTCTCGCCGTGATCGCCGCAAGCGGCCAACAGGGCAGGTTTGCGAGGCAAACCAGAGCCGGTGTACAGGCCGCCTCCATTCTATCATGGGCGGCCCCGGCGATCCCGTAGCCCCTCCTGCACGCAAGATCTTGGCCCGTCGGGCCGAAAATGATCCTATTCGCTGGAAATCCGCCCAAGACCCGGTTAGATCCGCCCTTCGCCGCGGAATAATGCCTGGGGCCGCTCGCCCCACCATCAGACGGACGGTAGTCCCCGTCACAGACCCCTTGACCGGCGCCCGCTAGACTCGGGCTACGCCTGTTTGGCCACCCCTACCCAACCGTAAGGAGGCACTCCGTTGAGACTGAGGAACCTGGGCCGCTTGCCGATCGCGCGACGCGCATCTGGCTCCAAGGGCCCCATGGCGCTGACCGTGATGGCCGCGATCGCCCTGGGAGCCTTCGGCCCTCTCCTCGCCGCCGAGCCCGCCTCCGCCCAAATCAAAGCCGCACAGCTGCTCGACGTCGGCCCCAACCACTGGGCCTACGGCGCCATCCAGGCCCTCGTGGACAAGTACCGCGTCATGGGCGGCTACCCCGACAAGACCTTCCGCGGCCAGCGACCCGTCACCCGCTTCGAGCTCGCTGCCGCCCTCGTCAACGTCATGGACCGCATGGACGACCTCTCCCAGCAGCCCGGCCGCGTCACCAACCAGGACAAGGCCACCGTCGACCGCCTCAAGACCGAGTTCGCCACCGAGCTCGCCACCCTGAACCAGCGCGTCACCACCCTCGAATCCTCGCTCAAGGGCCTCGAAAGCGAGGTCAAGTCCCTCAAGTCCAGCATCGGCAACATGGGCAACAACGGAGGCAAGGTCCGCGGCGGCGTCGGCCTCACCATCCTCGACGACCCCGAGGATCGCCTCAAGCCCTACGTCAAGACCAACTTCTACGCCAACTTCAACGGCACCACCGAGGACGGCACCGCCTACGCCGCCTCGATCTCCGGCGCCAACAGCAGCCCGAACAAAGGATCCGGCGCCACCCCGGTCATCAGCCGGTCGAACCCCACCCAAAGCGGCGCCGCACCCACCGGCGGCGTCAGCCTCGGCGGAACCGTCTCCATGACCACCAAGCACCCCCACCTGGGCGCCATGAACGTCAAGGCCGGACGCTTCGCCATGGGCTCCCTGATGTGGACCGGTGGCTACGCCTCCCACTGGGGCGACGGCATCATGGGCGCCGGCCTCAAAGAGCCTAGCGCCGCCACCGTCCGCGGAGGCACCGAGGTCGGCTTCGGCACCTCCCTCAAGCTGGGCCAGATCGGCCTCGCGGCCGCCGTCAACACCATCTACCTCTTTGGCGGCGCCTCTTACGACTTCGGACTGGGCTCCGTCGAGCTACTCGCCGACGTCGACCACAACTCCATCGGCGCCGTCGAACTCACCGGCGACCCCGCTTACAACCTCACCGCCGCCCTGAACCTCGGCTCCGACAAGCTCGGCCTCTCCCTGCAGGGCGCGCTCGCCAAGGACGTGCCCTACATGGCCGCCATGCTCACCTCGAACGTCTTCGGCGCCGAATTGTCGGGCGGCTTCTACACCAACTCCGACCCGTCCCAGGGCGTCATGGAATTCGTCCCGGCCGCCTACGCCTTCTACCCCAAGCTTCCCGTCGTGGGCTGGTCCCTGCTGGTCGCCGCCGTCGAACCCCAGACCATCTCCACGCCCGAAGGCACCCCGGGACCCGGATCCCTGATGGGTACCAAGGCCGGCGTCACGGTCCAGCTCGGCATCCCCAACCCCTACATCCCCAACCTCGTCGTCGAATTCGACCGCTTGTCCGATACGCTAACCGGCAACTACGACGGCATGGGCTATGCCATCACGTCCACAGTCAACTTCTAGACTGCTGGCCGCAGCCCTCGGCAGCGTCCTGCTGACGGGCTGTGACCTGCCGTTCTTCACCTCGGGAGTGGAGGGCGGCAAGGTGATCGGCGCCATCGAATGGAACGGCCGCCCCGCACCAGGCAAAACCGTCCACCTGCTCAAACGAGATGCCAACGGAGCCTTCGCGGCTTACCGGCCCTCGGGCAGCCTGGTCACCGCCACCACCAACGACGCGGGCGTCTACACCTTCCAGGGCCTTCCCGAGGGCGCCTACATGGTGCAGTACCTCTCCACCCCGGTCCTCGACGGCCAAGGCAACCGCATCGGCCCCAACGAAGTGGCGGACTGGCGCACCCCGGGCGTGAACGTGACCGCCGGCGCTGGCGGACGCCTCTCCCCCTTCGAGGTCTCCTTCAACGGCCTGATCTATCCCGAATCGGGACGAAACTACCAGGTGAGCGACAAAGCCCCCCTGCCCTTCCACTGGGCCACCCACCTGAAGGCCACCCGCTACCGGGTGGTGATCTACCACCCGACCACCGGCGGCCAGCCGAGCACCAAGGAGTTCTGGGGCAGCGAGTTCACGACCTCGCCCAGCGCCCTCTTCCAGAAGAAGGTCGCCGCCGGCAACTACTCCTGGGAAATCGAGATCCGCTCGGACGCAGGCATCGGCCACAGCCTCCGCCGCACGCTCGACCTCAGCACCCCCCTGCCCCAGGAAGCGCCCGATCCCGAGGAACCCCTCCCGGAAGAATAGGGTGGCTTCGCGTCCCCAACCGTCACTCCCGCCCACCCTTTCGTCACTCCCGCCCACCCTTTCGTCACTCCCGCGGAAGCGGGAGTCCAGTGGATTCCCGCTTCCGCGGGAATGACGCCAGGCGTGGCGACTCCTACCAGCGATCGGAGTACCAGCGATCCGCATAGCGGTTGCGCTGGCGCCTGGGCGTGAAGCCGCGCAGCAGGAATCCCACGATCATGCCCACGACGAAGCCCCCGACATGCGCCCACCAGGCCACTCCCCCCACGTCCCCCGCACCGGAGCCGAACTCGGCGAAGCCGCGCACGGCCTGCAAGGCGAACCAGATGCCCAGCAGCCAGAGCGCGGAGAGGCGAATCGTGGTGATGAAGAAGCCCAGGAAGACGAGCGTGAGCACGCGAGCGTCCGGGTAGAGGACGAGGTAGGCGCCAAGCACCCCGGCAATCGCCCCGGAGGCCCCGAGGTTCGGAACGCCGCTCGCGGGGTTGAGCCCGACCTGCAGGGCCGTGGCCACCACGCCGGCCAGCAGGTAAAAGATCAGGAAGCCGACATGCCCCATGCGATCCTCGATGTTGTCCCCGAAGATCCAGAGGTAGAGCATGTTCGAGCCGATATGCAGCCAGCCGCCATGCAAGAACATGGCCGTCAGCACCGGCGTAAAGGCCCCTGGGTCGGGCTTTCCGGCCAGCAAGGCCCGCCACGCGGCCGTCAGGTCCTGGGGGATGACGGCCCAGGAGCGGAGGAAAGCCTCGAGGGCACCGGGTCCCAGCGTGAGCTCGTAGGTGAAGGCGAGGATGTTCGCGAGGATCAGGAGCCACGTGACGAACGGGCGGCGTCGCGAGGGGATGTCGTCGTGTAAGGGGATCATGCGCTCCTCCTGCGGCCATTCTAGCAAACGGCCGTTCCGAACCTCACGGTCGGAACGGCCAAATGCGTGCTTACGTTACGGTGCCGGAGTCGGAGCGATGACCTGGTTGGAGCGTGTGGCCGTGACGGGCCGGCTGTAGCGCGCGTTCGAGTTGCTCTGATCGGGAATCTGCAGCTCGGTCGTCAGGATGTAGGACATCGACGCCGGCCGATTCCCCACCCGGCCCCACGCGTCCTCGCCCGGGCCGCGCCAGCGCGTCTCCGCGGTCAAGAGGGGCCCCACCTCGGGAGGCACGACGACGTCGCTCACGTGGCCGATCTCGAAGCGCCCGAAGACGTCCGCAAAGGCCGAGGGAGTCGCCCCGTTCCCGGCCGCCGGGTCCGGGGGAACGGCGCCCAGGACCGGCCCTCTGATCCGCGCGGCATTGGTGGTGGCATCGCGGAAGGGAGTCCGCCGCCACTGGTTGCTCCCGGGGACCTTCCAGATCAGCGCGGAGTTGGTCGACAGGTAGGACTCGTCGATCGCCGGATCCGGGTTGACGTCGACGAGCAACGGCCCCAGGCCGTTCCACTCGATCAGGTAGACCCAGTTCGGGTGCCAGCTGTTCACCCTCGCCTTGGCGGCAATCTCGTTGGGGTTGTTGGTGTAGGCCTGTGCCGTCGGGACCTGGTAAGAGAGATCTCCCGAGGCCGGCAAGAGGCGCCCCGAGATGGTCGCTCCCGCCATGAGCTGCTTGTCCATGAGCAGGTCGAAGGTTCCCGGCATCATGATCCCGTCGGTGGTCGAGAAGCGGGTTTCCGTGGAGGAATCCTTCAGCGTGGCGTCGATGTCCTGGACGTTGGCGGGGCCCATCGGGACGTAGATCGCCTGCTGCACGCGCACGCCGCGCTGGTTCGGCGTGGATTCGTTCACCGCCACCAGATAGAAGATGACGTTGGGTCCGCCGCCGGGCCGCTCCGTGCGCATGTGCGCCTGGAAGTCATCCGGGTAATCCACGGGGGACTTCGCGGAATCGATGAAGTACTCGCGCAGGATCATGCGGAGGTAGACCGCCACGCGGATCTTGGTGCCGCGGTGATCGACCGTGTAGATCTTCTTGAGGACCGGGGTGTTGAGGAAGTTGTAGCGATCGGCCCGAAGCGAAAAGGCCGTGTTGCCCTTGTCGTAATTGACGATGCCCGAGTTCGCCCCGTCGGAGTACTCCACGCGGTTCGGCCAGGCCCCGATGCCCACGTCCCGCTGCGCGCGCGGATTGGCATCGATGGGCGGCCCGAAGCGCGGCGGCGAGTGGACTCCGTCCAAATCAGCGCTCAGCTGCGTGTTGGTCGGAGTGTTCGGCTTGATCTCGGTCAGCCAGTACCAGTAGAGGTTCTGGACCGGGACCGAGCTGGTGCCGATACGCACGGGAAACGCGAGCTGGTCGTCGTCGTCCGGGTTGTTGATCAGCCAGTTCCCGCTCGTGTCCTTCCCCGGGAGCGGGTTAGGGTAGGCCTTGCCGCCAAGCACGCTGGCGTCCTCGGCGAAGTAGGAGTCGTCGTAGTCCGTGTTCCGGGGCACCGGCCACCAGCCGTTCGTCCATACCCGGAACGCTCCTTCCGGGTAGGTCACGGACGTCGGCCCATCGGTCTTGACGTTGGCCGGGTAGCCGCCAAGCGCGGTCCAGGCGGTCCAGTCGGCGAAGGGAGACCAGTTCCGGACGTTGGCGAAGAGCTGGACCTCATGCGTGAGGTCCTTGCTGTTCGGGCCCGGGACCGGCGGCGCGGCCGCGGAGACCGAGGCGCTGGCGGCCGGGTTGGCGCTGGTGGTCGCGAACGACCAGTAGGCATTCGGGAGGGTTCCGAGGCCCGGCATGATCTCGGCGATCGCCAGCTTCAGGCCGATCTCGGAGACGTTCAGGATCTCGGCGCGGTTGCGCGTGCGAGCGGCATCCCGGAAGGAGGCCACCGTCATGGCGACGATCGCCGTCGACAGCACCATCAGGACGCTCACCATGAGCATCGTGACGGGAATCGTGAAACCTGCCTGCCCTCTACCCTTCATGCCTGCGAAGGCTCCTTTCACTCAGCGGACGGCAACGCGACGTTGCGCGCGTAGGCCCGATCGAACAAGGCGAAACTGGCGATCCGGCCCCCGTAACGCTGCGAGGGAACGATCGTGGCCTCGACCAGCAGTGGAGAGATGGGAGTCTCGTTCGACCATGGATGAAGCTGCCGGACGGTGAACAAGCCCCGCACGTACGACGGAACGGAAGGATCATCCGAGTTGCCGTTCACGGTATCGAAGAGCTTCTGGAGGCGCCAGGTGCCGGCAACGTCCGCCATGGTGCCCGTCACCTTGGTGATGACCCCGGCCCCGCCGGGGTTCGCCGTGATCTGCAGCGAGCGCGTGGCAGGAGCCTGGGCCGCGAACGTCCGGTCCATCGGATACCAGGTATCCGCCGGTTCTTCGGCCGTGGGCTGGAACTGGAAGCGATAGATACTGTGGACCTGATCGTCCGAATCCGGCACGGGTGCCGCGAAGTAGACGATGTAGGTAGGCCGGCCCATGCCACCTGCGGAGAGGCTGACGAGCGCCAGCGTGTGGTTGCTCTCTTCCGAATTGCCGTCGAGACGCTTGTCCAGTTCGTCCTCGCCGAGCCCGAAGGCCCCGACCAGGTTCCCGACGCTCGCCTTGGCGCCCGCGGCGAAGTCCGTCACGGTCACGGCGGGCATCCAGGTGCCATCCGGGTTGGAGCCACCGCCTTGCAGGTAGCCGGTTTTGACCTGGTAGGGGTCGAACGCGCTGGAGCCCGGGATCTCGTCGGTCGCAATCGTGACGTCGAGATTGCCCCAGTGATAGATGTAGCTGGCCTCCCGCACGTCCTTCATGATCAGCTGGATGGCCTCACGGGCATCCGTGGCCAGGCTGCGCTGGATCCGGGTCAGCGAGGTGGTTTCCTGCCAGCGCGTGAGCAGGAAGATGATCGAGCCCAGGATCATGGAGAAGGCGAAGAGCCCCACCATCAGCTCCGCGAGCGAATAGCCTCGTTCCGATCGTCTCAAAGCTGAACCCTCCCGGTGAGCACGCCGTAGGCATGACCGATCTCGCGTCGGGGATCCTGGCGGTCGTAGACGCGCACGATCAGGACCTTGGAGACGAAGTGGCTGTAGCCGTCATAGGGGGTCTTGAAGCGCCGGACGTTCTCCCGCCACCAGGTGCCGTTCAGCGCCACCGAGGGGCTGGAGTCCGCGATCAGCGGGTTGTAGACGTTGGCGCCCTTGGGGGTGGTGTTCGTGGTATTGGCCGTTCCGGGAACCCAGAAGTGGTTGTTGTAGAGGCCGTTGCGCTGGGCGGCCGTGAGCGCATTGCCCGCCGCATCCCGCGGCGAGTCCGAGGTCATGTTGATCAGCAGGTGCAGGTCGTCGGAGTCGATGCTGGCCTCGATCCCCAGCAGCTGGTAGCGAAGCAGGTAGGCGGAGTTGTCCTCGATGTTCTTGGCCCCGCGCGTCGTTCTCCAGGGCTGGACCTCGATGGGGTCGGCCGCAGTCTTGGTGGAGAAGAGCGTCTCGAACGCGGCCGGATCGTCCTTGTCGATGACCCCGCCCGAGCCGTGATCGTAGGGGTAGTTGCCCTTGGGGAAGGTGAGCGGGAAGTTGTGGAAATAGTACTGCGAGACCATGTAGCCCAGCCCGGGCTGGGGGATGGCATAGTACCGGGAGCGTCCCTTGTCGTCGCTCACGAGGCTGTTCTCGACGGCATGGCGCGCCATCACCTCGTCGACCTCGGCCTGAGCCAGGTGCTGGGCCCGCAGGTACTTCTGGGAGCGGACATCGGTGTCGGTGTAGCGCGCGAGCACGCCAATGGTCGCCGAAAGCACCACAGCCACGATGCCTGCGGTGACGACAGTCTCCATGATGGTGAAGCCGCGTTGCGTCGTCACGTTCCTCCCTCCAAGGGCTATCGATCTGCATCCGAGGTGGCAAGGCTATTCTTCCCGTCACCGGGGGGGTCTAAACGACCAGGCCTCCTCTGAGCCATGCGTTAAGCGGACGAGAGCAAGGGTACAATGACGAGGGTCGCCCATGGTCTCTTGAGCCCCCGCCCCGCGCTTGCTCGCCCCTGGCCGGGTCTGGAAAGGAGAATGTGTGAGTCGGTTGCTCTTCGCGATCGCCGCCGTGGCTTCGCTCGCATGCTCCGCGTGGACGGCCGCGCCGGCGATCGCCGCGCCCGCCCTCTCGGGACAGGACAAGGAACTCCTCGCGGGCCTTGCCGAGGCCTACCATCTCTCCCGGGAGAAAGGCGGCCAAGTCTGGGCGGGCTTCGACCTTCACAAGCGCCCCCTGGCGCTTTACGACCGCGGTCGCGTCGCCTTCCTGATCAACCACCCCAAGCCCCCCAAGGGCTTCGTGAAGGTCACCCAGGAGACCCCCCTCCCCCTGAACGCCCCGGTCTACGTTCGCTACGGGCGCTCGCCCGAGTTCGAGCAGGTCGACTCGCTAGGCATCGTCCTGAACGGGTCGCGCACGACCCTGCTGCCGTATCCGTTCTTCTTCTATGACGGCGCCGTCACGTCGCGCGACTTCGTCTCCGCGCTCTTCGCCAGCTACATCCAGCACGGCTTCCGCCAGTTCGCATCCTACCAGAAGCGCTCGGAGGCACAGTTCAACGCCTATCCCATCGAGAACGTGGCGAACATGGCCATGGCGGACGTCGAGAACAAGATGCTCGCCGTGGCCCTCCACGCCGAGAACCAGGACCTGGCCAGACGCAACGCCCTCTGGTTCGTAGCGATGCGCCGCGAGCGCCAGGAGCTGCTGGGCAAGGCCCATGGCTCCTATGAGGATCAGGCCGAGGCGATCGAGGGCTCGACCCGCTTCGCCGAGCTGATGTTCGCGGCGGCCGGCAGCCAGGATTACCAGCCCTTGCGCTCGCCCTTCCTCAAGGCCACGGGCTACGCCAGGGAGGGCGAGCAGATCCGGCAGATCTCGGGCCTGCTGCACCAGACCATCGACCCCAACGCGGTGAGGCGCGATCGCTTCTCGCTGACCGGCTCGGCCATGGCCCTCTTGCTCGATCGCTTCGGAGCCTCCGACTGGCGCCGGCAGCTGACGACCGGGGGCGAGGCACTGGACGACCTCCTGGCCAAAGCCGTCTCATTCTCGGAGCCTCAGCGCGAGCGCCTGCTCGCCGAGGCCCGCCGGGTCTACGCCTACGAGCGGACCCTGAAGGACCTGGAGGACACGGTGGGCCGCATGCCGACCTCGCTGAAGGCGTTCAACGCCTCGGCGGGCATGCGCGTCACCGTCACGCTGCACCCGGTGGCGAGCCTGGTCGAGATGAACTCCGAGCCTAGCCGCTCCGGACGCGACGGGCTGGCGATCGCCTCCACGGCCTCCCCGCTCGAGATCGACGCCTGGACGCTACTGGCCACCAAGCTCGACGCCTTCGACTACAAGAAGGGCGGCCTCTCGCTGCTGGTCAAGGAGCGCCCCGTCCTGATGCGCAGCACCGACCTTTCATGGCCCTTCCAGAACGTCTCCTTCTACGCGAGCCCCCGGAAGCTGAAGCTGATGTTGGACGGGAAGGATAGCCCGCTCCAGAAGGGATCGCGCGTCTTCACCCGCGGCCTGAAGATCGAGGCCGACGGCGTCCAGGTCAAGGCCACGCGCGGCACCCTGGTCATCGGCGACCGCGACATCCAGATCATCGGGCGCTAGCGCCCCAAGCCCGCCAAGGCCCCTCGGCCCTCCTACCCCATGCCCTCGTGGGGCTAGCGCATGCCCGCAAGCCTCGGCGCGGCCGTTTCGTCGGATTGCCCAATGAGGCGCCGGCGCCGCCGTGGTCCCATGGGCAGCGTCGGATGAGAGGGGGAAAGCGATGTCGAGACCCCGCGAAACCGCTTCCGGCATCCCGTGGCCCGTGCTCTGCATGGGGCTGCTGGTACTGTCGCTGCTGGGCATCCTCGCCAGCCTGGCCGCTTTGGCCCGTCTCGGAGTGGACGGCAGCTTCGCCCTCTCTGCGATCTCGCTCTTGGCCCTGCTGGTGGGCATCGCGGGCCTGCAATTCTGGGCCGTGCTCGACGCCTTGCGGAGTTCGCTGCCCCCGGAAGAGCGAATTCTTTACGTGGGGCTGATTCTCCTCTTGGTCCCGGTGGGAGCTATCTTGTATTATTGGCTCAGCGTTCGTTCCGCCTCGCCCCCCCAGTCATCGCCAAGAGACTGACTCTCCCCCCGGCCATCGCCCGGGAGGTTCATGAGATGCCACGCCCCAGCGCCCCGCAACCCTCTAAACGCCGCCATGCACTCCTCTTCGGGCTGCTCGTCCTCCTGCTGGGCGGAGTCTGGGCCGGGATCACGACGGGACACCTGTCGCTGTCGTCGGCGATCGCCCTGGTGCCGGAAAGCCTGGGACTGACCCCGGAGCCCGCTCCCCAGCCGTCCGTCGACACCCCCGGGTCCATGACCCCCGCAACCGTCGCTCCGTCCCTGATGCCCAGTCTCGATCGCCCGATGACCTTGCTGGTCATGGGCACCGATGCCGTGGGAGAAGACGGGCGCGCCTCGCTGGGCGGCAACACCGACACCATGCTGCTGTTCCGCCTGGACCCTCGCGAGAACCGGATCCGCGTGGTCTCCATCCCCCGCGACACCCGCACCTACATCCCGGGGCACGCCACCTTCAAGATCAACGCCGCCAACTCCTGGGGAGGCCCCGAGCTCGCAGCCCGGACGGTCTCCGAGCTGCTGGGCGTGAAGGTCGATCGCTTCTTCCTGGTCTCGCTGCAGGGCCTGATCGCCGCGGTGGACGCCATCGGCGGCGTGGAGGCCGACGTGCCCAAGCGCCTGGTCTACTACGACCACGCCGGCAAACTGGCCATCAACCTCAAGCCCGGCAGGCAGCTCCTGGACGGCAAGGACGTGGAGGCGCTCCTGCGCTTCCGCCACGACGACCTCGGCGACCTCGGCCGCGTGCAGCGCCAGCAAGGCTTCATCCTCGAGCTGGCCCCGCAGCTGCTGCAGCCCTCCCACCTCCTGAAGCTACCCATCCTGCTCGGCATCCTCCGCAACAACGCCGCGACCGACCTCTCCGCCTACGAGATGCTCCAGATCGCGGGCTGGCTCAGGACGCTCGACCCGCAGGCCGATCTGCAGCTGACCGTACTTCCCGGCAAGTCCGGCACGATCGCCGGCGGGTGGTACTGGCTGGCGGAGCCGCGCGAGATCGACTCCTTCCTGGTCGCCCATTATGGCAAGGAGCCCGCCATGACGACCGAGGAATCGGCGCCGAGCGTGACGGTCATGCGACCCGTGGGAATCACCGCCGCGGAGTGGAAAGCGACCGTCGCGGACCTGACGAGCGCGGGCTACCGGGTCAAGGAAGAAGAGTCCCGGCCGCTGCAGGCCGAGACCCAGGTCATCTCGCAACGCGGAAATCCCGAGGGCGCCCAGCACCTGGTGGAAACCCTCGGGTTCGGCCGGGTCCTGGTGGCGGGAGTCGGAGACATGCGAACCGATTACACGATTCACCTCGGAGCCGACTGGCTGGCCGCCCGCCACCCCTTGTAATCCGTTAGCACTAGATCATGATGTGGTTCTGCCAGACGGCGAAGGGATCCTGGCCGGCTGCCGGTGCGGGACGCTTGTTCTCGCTGGGACTCCGCCGGTAGATGGCCTCCAGCTGCCGCTGCTGCTCGCGCAGCCGTCTCAACATGAAGTCGAAGTAGTCCTGAAGCTCCGTGAACTCGGGGTGCACCGAGATCTCGGTGAAGAAGTTGGTCTCCCGGCAGCGGGAGATCACGCTCTTGCGATGCTCGTAGGCAAGCTCTAGCAGGAGCATCGCTTCGGCTCGGCTATAGATCGAGAACTGGTAAGTCATCCTGCCCCCCCTTCGTCGCTGCTGGCGCTTATCCGTTGCCCGTCAACGTAACGTTTCGTGACGCAGCATCTCTCCGGAGCCAGGGGGCGTCAACAGCCATTCTCAGGCTGGCGCCGGCGGCTAAACGCGTAAGAATGCGAGCGGAAAGCAACATGGGGTGGGGAGAAAGCAAGAGGACCGGGATTTAGATCCCGGCCCCCCAATTTTGCTTCTGCGGCTAGTCCAGAGTGCCTGCAGCTAGTCCAAGTAGAACGAGGTGACGACCTTGTGCTTCTCCTGGGCGTACTTCACCGACTCCTGCAGCGTGTGGCTGGAGTGGTAAAGGAAGCAGATGAGCTGCTGGCAGTTGTCGATGATCTCCTGGTTGCACATCTGCGACGCCTGGGCCAGCGTGAGCAGGCGGCGCTCGCCGTGCTCGCGCACGTTGGGCAGCGTGCTCAGCAGCTCCTGGCTCTCGGCCGACTGCTGGGACAGGGTCTGCGGCAGGACCACGATCAGGTTGCCGGGATTGGCGCGCTGAACGCCCTTGATGACCGCGGAGTTGGTCCCGGCCGCGCCCGAGGTGAGCACGTTGTTGCCGGTCAACGCCAGGGCGTAGGCGAGCATCTCGATCAGCTGCTGGTGGGTGAGGGAGATGTGGCGGGTCCCGAGGATCGCGACTTTCTTGGAGCCCGACGACTGGATCGTCATCAGCTCCTGCATCAGGGCGTCGACGGTCACG
>JAKFCW010000136.1:0-9121 GCA_036676455.1 Candidatus Sericytochromatia bacterium | reverse complement strand
CCTCCTTGAGCGTGGCGATGATCTGTTCCTCGGTGTAGCGACTGCGTTTCATGCGATCCTCCATCTGGTTTATTCCCGAGAGGACTGCAATTCACTTTGGCCAAGTTTCCGGGGGTCAGGTCAGCAGCACAGGGTTTCCGGGCTCAAGCTCAAAGAGGATGGACTGCGAGGTGCGCAAGTAGAAGAAAGCGATGACGGCAATGATTAGTTCAGCAAGACCGTCCCCCAGGTCAGAGATGTCGAGGCTGATCTTTTGGGAGTGCACCCTCAGGTCAATCTCAAGCCACCCCAGGGAATTGGGGGGAAGACGAAAGTGAATCTCGCATGCTGATGCCATACCAATACGCTACCCTCAATAAAGCCTAATATGCTCAGCTGCCGGTTAGTGACATCCTACCCATGTTAAGTTATTTGGTCTCATGGGCCAAAAGAAAAAGACCCGCCAGGTCTCCTCGGCGGGTCTCGATGAAACAAAACGCGTTTCATCTGTTTCATTCGTTTCACGTTCAGACTTGAGCCCGACCGACTCAAGCCCGAGGGAGAAAAGAAAAAGGGAGACCACCGATCCAGGCGAATGCCATTAAGGAAACGGGGCTCCCAGAGCCGGATGTGGGAATCGAACCCACGACCTTTCGATTACGAATCGAATGCACTACCGCTGTGCTAATCCGGCGCGAACACTTGAGCACAGTTTATCAAAACCCCCCGCCCGCTGTAAAGGACTTCCACGCTAGCGATTCCTAAACTTCCCCGCTATGCTCGTGAAATCCAGCAAGCGTAAGTTAATGGCAGGCGCTCAGCGGGTAGATCGGGATCTAGGGAGCGCTGACGGGAGGCGGAATGCGGGTCGATCCGAGGTTCCAAGTCGAGGTCACTCACGTCAACCGCCAGCCCATCGGCAATGCGGCCGCTCCGCCCATGCCCGCTCCGGGGCCCACCCTGCCCGGCGACCACAGCCGCATCACCCGCGGCCACCGCACCACCCTCCAGTGGTCGCAGACCAAGCTCACCCGCCCCCTCGAAAACAAGGCTCCCACCGACAGCCTCAACTTCTCCGAGTCGTGGACCAAGGCCCGCGACAAGTTCCAGGATCCCGACCTCGCCAACCTCAGCCAGGCCGAGGCCGAACTCGGGGGCTTCCTCGCCGAACTCGACGCCCGAGGCCTCCAGAATCACCCCCAGTACCAGCAACTCTCGCGCCTGCGCGATTCCCTGCGCCGCCTCGCCGAGCGCGAGGAGGTTCGCCGGGCCCCCAAGGGTGAATCCGAGGGCCTGCTCGGCGAGATGGCGGAAGCCTGGAACCAACTACTCGGCGTCGTCATCGGCCCTGGCCACCACCAGCAGCGCCTCCAGCGCTACCTGCAAGACGGCACGACCATGGCCGCAACCGGTCGCCGGGACGCAGCCATCAAGTCCTTCAAGCGGGCCCTGACGCTCAACCCTGACCATGCCGAGGCCAACGCCCGCATCGGCAAGCTCCTGCTCGAAGCCCAGCGGTACCCTGAGGCCGAGGCGCATCTCCAGCGCGCCGTCACCTATCGGCCGCGCGACTTCGACCTCCACGTCTCGCTGGGCGAACTCTATTACCACCTGGGCGAGAATCAGCTCTCCCAGCAGGCCTTCGGCCAAGCGATGATCCTCAACTCCCGGCACTCGGACCCGCACGCTTGGCTCGGCATCCTCGCGTACGAGGAGAACCGCATGCCCGAAGCTGCCCGCAGTCTCGAGCACGCCGTCGCACTCGATCCCGCCAACGCCGTGGCCCGCTTTTACCTGGCCCAGCTGGCTTATCAGCTCAACGACCCACTGCGGGCCAACTACCAGCTCCAGATGGTCAATCGCCTGGAGCCCCTGGCCGACCTCCAGCGCTTCGCCTCGGACAAGCCCGCCCTGCCCTCCGGTAACCCGGACCCGCAGCTCGACGCCCATCGCTGGATTCCGCCGAACGGACGGTAACGTCCTGGATTCTCGCTTTCGCGGGAATGACGCCTACGACGAGGGGCCGGCTCACTCGATGAGCCGGCCCCTCGTCACATGAGGTTAGAACGTCCAGGTCACGCCCGCTCGGGCGAAGGCCCCGCCGATCACCGGGCCCGGCATCGGGTCGGCGACAGGCTTCGACTTGTCGCCCCCCAGATCCTCGGTCCAGCCGCCCACCTGCCAAGGAGACATGTAGCCGCCGTCGACGAAGAGGTTCAGGCCGCCGAAGGGCGAGACGTTCGCTCCCAGAGAGGCCAGGGCATTGAGCGAACCGGAGGTCGCCGTGGCCCCGTTGCTGGGAATGCTGGCGAGCAGGAAGTTGCCGCCACCGCCCAGGGTGAGGTAGAACCAGAAGCGCTCCGGGATGATCTCGAGCTGCGGCTCGAGGCGCGCGAAGGCGCCGAAGCCACTGACGCCGCCGCGATGCGAGACATGCCCCAGCTCCAGGCCCCAGCCCAGGCCGTAGCCGGACTGGTTGAAGTGGAGGTCGAGTCCGTTGAAGGCGCCTTCCACCTGGCCGTCGCGTGTGATGAGCGAGCGGTTGGCGTAGCCGATGCCGAAGGGGCTGCCACCGTAGGGCTGCTCCACGGCCGTCGCGCCGGTCTTGATGGAATAGTAGCCGCGCACGACCTCGGCCACCGAGTAGGTGTCGTTCACGTCCACCACCCGCAGACGTCCTTGGTCCGCGCCGAAGCGATCGATGGCCTGGAAGTAAAGGCCGGACTTCATGCCCTTGTTGCGGCCCTGATCGAGCACCAGGCGGCGTCCGTCCCGGCTGGTGATGAGCGCGTTGAGCTTGGCGCGTTCGCGCACGCCCTGCACGATGCTGGACACGAGGTTGTCCATGGCGCGAATCTGCGCCTGTTCGCGGGACGTGGCGTCGCTCGCCTCGGCGCTCACCTCGAACGCGTCATACGCCACGCCCGTCGCCACGTCGATGAAGCGGATGCTCGCTCGGGCATAGCTGTCGTACCGATAACCCTTGCCCTCCCGGATGGCCTGGGCCGTCGGGTCGCTGGTCATCTCCGCCACGAGGAGCTTGTTCGCGTTGAGGAGCTTGCCAATCTCCTGCGCGCGGGCATAGCCTCCGCGCACCAGGTCGCGCTCGCCCACCAGCGACTGCACCTGCGAGCGCTCCAGCATGTTGAAGCGACCGAGCTGGATGAGGGCGGTCTGAAGCTTGCCGAAGAGAATGTCGTTGTGGGGGCTGTAGATGCCGCCGCCGGGAAGGATGGCCAGCGTGGGCTTGTTGTCGGGGACCACGGCCTCCGAGAAGGACTGAACGCTCTGGGAGCGCTTCATCTGGGCGAGGGCCGGGTCGGAAAGGAGCGCGCCCAGGGTGGAGAGGCCGAGCGAGAGGGCCAACAAGCGTCTGATCATGCGAAAGAATCCTCCTATGCGACAACGGCCCCATTGTTCCCGCAGGAGCAGCGCCCTAATCGTTCTCATGATACCCCATCTCGCCGTCGCTACCCGAGCGCCTGTTCCGTTGTGACCGATACCCTTGCCGTTTGAGGGATGGAGGCTTACCCTGTTGCCTGGAGCGCTGGAGCAGCCTTCGCTTAGGCGATCTTTCGACCGTTTGGTGACCTGGAGCCTCGGGTAGAATACCCAGGGCAAGCCGGTTCCCGGTGCACATAGAGGAGAATCTTCGTGGGATCGATGTTCGGCGTCGTGGTCATGGTCTTCTTCCTGCTCGTCACGATGGCGATGCAGGGGCCTACCGTAAGCTCGCTATTTTCCACGCACGCCCTCGTGATCGTCATCGGCGGCTCGATCGCTGCGACGTTCCTGGCGTTCCCTGCTGACGTCGTCCTCAAGGTGCCCCGCCTGATGTGGGAGGCCGTACGCCCCACCAAGCTGGAGCTGCCCTCGGTGGTCGCGACCCTGGTCCGCATCTCGGACCGCGTGCGCCAGTCCGGCCTCAACGGCATCATGGGCGAACTCAAGCACATCGAGGATCCCTTCCTCCGCCGGGGCCTCCAGTACGTTGCCGAAGGCTTCGACTCCAAGGAGATCGAGGAGCTGATGGAGGCGGATCTCGTCTCGATCCGCGGCCGGCACCGGAACAATATCGGCGTGTTCGACACCCTGGGCGGCTTCGCGCCTACGCTGGGCATCCTGGGTACCGTCCTGTCGATGGTGGCGGTGCTGGGGAACCTCTCGAACCCCGAGGAACTCGGCCCCGAGATCGCCGAGGCCATGCTCGCCACGCTTTACGGCGTCGGTGCGGCCAACCTGATATTCATCCCGATCGGCAGCAAGCTCAAGAAGCTCAGCGAGGAAGAGCTGCGCATCCGCTGGGTGATGATCGAGGCCATCCTGCTCATCCAGGGCGGCGCGCATCCCCGCGTGATTCGCGAGCGCCTCAAGGTCGCCCTGCCCCCCAAGACCCGCAAGATGATCCAGGACGTGAAGGGCAAGCGCAAGCGCGGCACCTCTCCGATGTCCTCCGACGAGATGGTCGTTCCCCAGATGGACGAGGGCTAAGCCTTGAAAGCCCGCGATTGGCGTCTCGAACGCGACGGCGAGGATGAGCACAAGGACTCCGACCGATGGCTCATCACCTACGCCGACCTGATCACGCTGCTGATGATCTTCTTCGTGGTCATGTATGCGCTTTCCGCGCGCATCTCGGGCTCCAACTTCGAGAAGCTGCAGCAGTCCCTGGCGAGTAGCCTCAAGAAGACTCCCAAGGATCTCTTCGCCTCGACTCCGTCCTCCAACCAGGAGCTCACCGAGCTACAGGACAAGGTCAAGCGGGCCGTCACCGAGTTCGAGGGCAAGAGCCAGGTCAAGGTCGACATGACCTCGCGCGGCCTCGTCATCTCGCTCTACGACACCGCCTTCTTCGACGTGGGCCAGTCCGCCATCAATCCCGCGGGCTACCCCGCGCTCGCCAAGATTGCGACCACCATCGCCACGATGTCGAACGCCATCAGCGTCGAGGGGCATACCGACAACATCCCCTCGCCCAACAAGTCCAACTGGGTGCTCGCCGCGGAACGCTCCGCCAGCATCGTCGACTACATGGTGAAGCGCGGCGTTCCCGCCAAGCGTTTCCAGATCATCTCCTACGCGGAGTACAAGCCGCTGTTCCCCAATGACACCCCCGAGCACCGGGCGCTCAACCGGCGCGTGGATCTCGTCATCCAGGAGCACGCCCCCAAGGCGGCCCTCACTCCCACCCCGACTCCGGCCGATCAGTTGCTGAGCCCCGTCATGACCCCGCCCCCGCCGGCCTTCCAGAACCCCTTCGGGAACGGCGGCATGACCAATCCCTTCGGCAGCAACTTCTAGCCTCGGGGGTGATTTAGCATCACCTTAAATCAAGTTTGAAGGCACGTTTACCCTCATGTTCGGGAAACGGGCGACAAGTCATGTAGCGCATCCGCAGCAGGAGGTTCGCCATGGCCATCAACTTGAATTCCACGCCTTACCCTCCCAACACCCGTCCCAAGGTGCAGACGCCTCCGCTGGGAGTCGTGGCGGGAGCGGCCGCTCCAGTGGTCAGGGTCGGCCAGATGTACAAGGCCGCGACCCTCAACGCCTCGCTGGGAGCCGGGACCATCACCAAGGCCGGGTTCTTCGGGAAGTTCGCCCAGGCCCTGAATCCCATGGGCATGCTCAAGTCGGGCCTGGTGGGCGCGCTGATCTCCTTCCCTCTGGCGGCCGTCCAGAACTTCCTGGACCTCAAGGCCGGGAACGTTACCGAGAAGCAGTTCTTCGCCGCCACGGTCGCCGACGGCGCCGCCTACACGGTCGCCGGCGTCGCGGGCAGCACCATCGGAGCCATGATCGGCAGCATCATCCCCGTGGCGGGTACCTTCATCGGCATGGCCATCGGCGGAATCGTCGGCATGGGCCTCAGCCACTTCTACGACACCCAGTTCAAGCCCAAGATGCGCCAGGAGGTCGAGGCCGCGATGTTCGGCGGCGCGTAGGGTCGCTAACCCCCCTCAATGAAAAGTCCCCCCTCGAGCGAGGGGGGACTTTTCATTGAGAGCTAGTCGCCGCGCTGGGAGGCCACGTCGACGGGATTGCCCTTGGGCATTCTCCAGGCGATGAAGATGCCGACTGCCAGCATCAGCATCGACAGCACGAAGACCATGTGGATCGAGTCGGCCAGCGACTGCGAGAGCACGTCGACGACGTTCGGAGGAAGCGCGGCGTGGACGGCCGGATCGAGGATGCGGTGGGGCTCCGTGGCGAGTTGCCGAAGCTCGGGAGCGGGGTTCGTCCGTTGCAGGAGGCGCAGCTGGATCGCGAAGATGCCCAGCTGGATGCCGCCAAGAACGGCGAGCCCCAGGGTGCCTCCGATGCCGCGGAAGAGCTGGTTGCCGGAGGTGGCCGCGCCGATCATGCGCTGGGGGGCGGCCGATTGGACGGCCAGCACGGTGGTGGTGGCCACGAAGCCCATGCCGAGCCCCAAAAGCACGTTGTTGGCCGTGAGCTGCCAGGACGAGGTCTCGGGGGTGGCGAGGGCGAAGAGGCCGAAGCCCGCGGTCATCATGACGGCTCCGAGGACGGTGAGGTTGCGGAAGCCGTAGCGGTTGAGCAAGCGCCCGCAGACGGTGGCTCCGGTGACCCAGCCGATGGACATGGAGGTGAGGACGCGGCCCGCGACGCCGGCCGACTCGCCGAGCACGCCCTGGACCCAGAGGGGAACGAAGCTGGAGGTCGAGAAGACGGCGGCACCGGCGAGGAAGCCGAGGCTGACGGAGGCGACGAAGATCGGGTTCTTGAAGAGTGCGACGGGGAGGATGGGATCCGGCACCTGGCGCTCGTAGAGGACGAGGGCGATGGTCAGGGCCACTCCGAGCACGATCGACGCGATCTCCCAAGGGGTGACGGGGCCCTGGCCGACTTCGAGGAAGCCGTAGAGCAGGAAGAGGATGGCGCTCGAGAAGAGGGCGGCTCCGATCCAGTCGACCTTGGGGCGGGCGGCTTGCGTCTCGGGGACCTGCAGGAAGACCCAGATGAGCCAGGCGGCGAGAAGGCCGAACGGCAGGTTGATGTAGAAGGCCCAGCGCCATGAGAGGGTCTCGATGAAGAAGGCGCCGGCGATGGGGCCGACGACGGAGGCGACGCCCCAGACCGAGCTCAAGAGGCCCTGCATCTTGCCGCGCATCTCGGGGGGGAAGAGCACGCCGAACATGATGAAGCTCATGGTGAGCAGGCCGCCGGCGCCGATGCCCTGGACGGCACGGAAGATGACGAGCTGGAGCATGGTCTGGGCCATGCCGCAGAGCACCGAGCCGATGGCGAAGATCGAGATGGCGAGCAAGATGAAGCGCTTGTGGCCATACAGGTCCGACAGCTTGCCGTAAAGCGGCGTGGCCACGGTCGATGCCAGGTTGAAAGCGGTAGGAGCCCAGGGGTAGAGGGAAAGGCCGCCGATCGAGGAGATGATGGTGGGCATGAGGGTGCCGATGATGGTGCCGTCGAGGGCGGCGAGGAACATCACCATGAGGATGCTGGCGACGATGGCGCGCTGGCGGGCGTCCATGG
The DNA here is from genome assembly GCA_036676455.1 of Candidatus Sericytochromatia bacterium. GTDB lineage: Bacteria > Cyanobacteriota > Sericytochromatia > S15B-MN24 > UBA4093 > UBA4093. The sequence continues at coordinate 1,630 of JAKFCW010000136.1, read as the reverse complement.
TGAAGCCGCCGGGGCTTTGGTTCAAGGGGAAATCCTTTCCGGGGCAGGAGTTAGGGCGCGTCGTCCACGGGGGGCTCGCCCGGGGGGGCGTCCCCTAGGGGGCCCGTGCCGCGGGGGCCCGTGTCGAGCAGGCCGGGGTAGACGCGCTCGGCGAAGAGGCCGACCAGCCAAGCATCATAGGCGATTCCGGCGAGGCGTTGCAACTCGGCCATGGCCTCGTCGGGTTCGAGGGCTTCGCGGTAGGGGCGGCGGTGGGTGAAGGCGTCGTAGGCCTCGGCGATCGCCAGCACGCGTGCGGGCAGGGGGATCGCCTCTCCCATCAGGCCGTCCGGGTAGCCGGTGCCGTCGACGCGTTCGTGGTGCCAGCGCACCCAGAGGGCGGGCTCGGGGCCCAGGCCGATCTCGTGGACCATGCGTTCGCCGAGGATGGGGTGTTCGCGCAGGGCGTCGCGTTCGGCGGGGGTGAGGGGGGCGGCTTTGGCCAGGGTGGGGGCGAGGTCTTCCTCGCCGAGGTCATGGAGGTAGCCGGCCTGTGAGAGGGTTTCGAGGACGGGGGCGGGCAGGTCGGCGGCCTGGCCCAGCTTGCGGGCGATGGCGGCGATGCGCGCGGCGTGCTCGGAGTCGTAGCCTTCGAGGTCCGACATGTAGCGGCCCCAGGCGGGAAGGTCGAGGGGGTTCTCGGCTTCCGTGCGGAAGTCGAGCGCTCTGAGGTGCGCCTTGAGGCGCGCGATCCACTCGGGCGGGGCGAAGAGGTAGAAGAGGTAGGCGATCGCCCCCAAAAGGCTGAGGTAGCCAATCACACGGAGCATGAGCTCGATGGTCATGGCTACCTCAGAGACCCTTGGGATCTTAGGGCATCAGCGACGCGGCCATGGCCGAGACGGCCAGGAGCGCGACGATGTTGACGATCTTGATCATCGGGTTGAGCGCGGGGCCGGCGGTGTCCTTGAAGGGGTCACCGACGGTGTCACCGACGACTGCGGCCTTGTGGGCATCGGAGCCCTTACCACCGAAGTGGCCCAGCTCGATGTACTTCTTGGCGTTGTCCCACGCGCCGCCGCCGGTGGCCATCATGAGGGCCATGAGCAGGCCGGTGATGATGACGCCGACGAGCATGCCGCCCAGGGCGCGGGCGCCCATGAAGGCGACGGCGATGGGCACGGCGATCGAGAGGAAGCCGGGAAGCAGCATCTGCTTGATGGCGGCGGCGGTGACGATGTCGACGGCGCGGCCGTAATCAGGCTTGTCGGTGCCCTGCATGATACCGGGCTTCTCGCGGAACTGGCGGCGGACTTCCTGGATGACGGCGCCCGCGGCCTTCCCGACGGACTCCATGAAGAGCGACGAGAAGAAGAAGGGCAGGACGCCACCGATGAAGAGGCCGATGATGACCTTGGGATCCTGGAGGGTGTACTGGATGTTGGCGAGGGCGGGGTTGAGTTCGCCCATCTCCTGGACGCGCTGGGTGAAGGTGATGAACAGCGCGAGGGCCGCGAGGCCGGCCGAGCCGATGGCGTAGCCCTTGGTGACGGCCTTGGTGGTGTTGCCGACGGCGTCGAGGGCGTCGGTGGTGTGGCGGACCGATTCGGGCAGCTCCGACATCTCGGCGATGCCGCCGGCGTTGTCGGTG
>JAKFCW010000135.1:0-13140 GCA_036676455.1 Candidatus Sericytochromatia bacterium | reverse complement strand
GACAGGGCGGCGGACCGAGAACCCTGGGGTTCTGGGAATGGCGATCCGGCCATCGGGTTACTCCCCGAAGCTACTCCCCTTCAGTTCCCTTCAGCGTAACAAAGGCCGTCCGGCGCGTCAAGCCTGACGTCTAGCGCCTCGATCTCAGGAGGCGGGCGCCGGGGCCGCCGTCATCTCGGTGAGGAAGCGCGAGGGGACCATGGTCTGCTTCTGGCCGAAACGCTTGCGCTCCCGCACGTACGAGAGCTGTAGGAAGCGCTTGGCCCGGGTGATGGCGACGTAGCAGAGCCGCCGCTCTTCCGAGAGCTCGCCGTCGTCGAGCGCGATCTGGTAAGGCAGGGTGCCTTCCTCCATGCCGATCACGAAGACGGCCTCCCATTCGAGACCCTTGCTGGCGTGGATGGAGAGCAACTGCACCGCCTCGGTCTTCTTGGTCTTGCGGGGGCGGGTCTGGTTCTCGACCTGCCGGAAGAGCGCGTACAGCGATTCCGGGTTCCAGCGTTTGATTTGCTCGTGCAACGTCGAGAGGGTGTCCAGCTTCTGACGGGCCTTCTCGCCCTTCATCCCTTCGAGGCTGCGCTTGTAGCCGGTCTCCTGGAGGATCTTCATGGTGAGGTCCGCTGGAGTCATGCCCGATTTCCGCCAGCCCATGACCATGGCGACCGCGTGCGTGACCAGGCTGCGCTGCTGCAGCGTCGAGAGGGGGATGCGCTGGACCCGGCACGCAGCTTCCCAGAGCGAGATCTCCTCGCGCTCGGACTCGACCTTGAGCATGGAGAGGCTTTCCTTGCTCACGCCGACGCGCCGGACGAGGTTCTCGAAGGCCACGTCCGCCAGGGGATGCGGCTTGGGCAGGGCGAGGCGCAGGAAGTTGAGCATGTCGACGATCTCGGCCTGCTCCCAGAAGCTGCCGCTGGACTTCACGACGTAGGGAATCTCATGGGTGATCAGCTCCTCGATCACGATGGCCGACTGGGCATGCGTGCGGTACAGGACCGCGATCTCCTCGGGGGGAGTGCCGGCCAGGATCAGGTCCTTGATTTGCGCGACGACTTCCTGAGCCTCGACGAACTGGTCGGGCGCCTGGACCTGGCGCACCTTCTGGCCCTGGGAGGTTCGCATGGCCTCGATGGTCTTCTTGATCTGCTTGGCGTTGTGGGCAATCAGACGGTTCGCCAGCTTGACGATGGCCGGAGCCGAGCGGTAGTTCTTCGACAGGAAGATGCTCTTGGCCTGCGGGTAGTCCCGGTTGAACGAGAGGATGTTGTCGAGGTCCGCCGCGCGGAACCCGTAGATGCCCTGGGCGTCGTCTCCGACGGCGAAGAGGTTGTTCTGGGGGGCGGCAAGCAGGCTGAGAAGCGTGTACTGGGCCTTGTTGGTGTCCTGGTACTCGTCGACGAGGACGTGGGTGTACTGGGACTGGATCTCGGCGCGGACGTCGTCGTGCAGCTGCAACAGGTCGATCGACAGGCGGATCTGGTCGTCGAAGTCGATGAGGTTCTGCTTCAGGAGGCGCTTCTGGTAGGAGGCATAGAGGGCAGCCATGCGGCCCTCGTTGGGATCCGCCGAGATGCGCTTGACCTGGCTGGGGCTGGTCATGGTGCTCTTGGACCAGGAAATGTAGGCTGCCAGGTCCTCGAAGCGGATATCCTCGGCGCCGTGCTCGCGCAGCAGGACTTCGAAGATGGAGCGCTGGGTGCTTCCCAGCAGCAGGTGGGGCTTCGGGACGGTGAAGCCCAGTTTCTCGTAGCGGCCGTCGAGGAGCTTGAGGCCAAGCGAGTTGAAGGTGGCGGACGTGAGCCGGTCGGCCGTGTCCTTGCCGATGAGCTTGGCGACGCGGCCGGTCATCTCGGTGGCGGCCTTCTTGGTGAAGGTGACGGCCAGGATGCTGTCCGGGCTGACGCCGTTCTGGATCAGGTAGGCGAGGCGTCGCGTGAGCACCGAGGTCTTGCCGGAGCCGGGGGCGGCGACGACGAGGACGGGGCCGTTCAGGGTCGTGACGGCGTCGTGCTGCTCGGGGTTGAGCCCTTCGAGCAGGGGATTGGTAAAGCTGAGTTGGGACATGAAGGTCACTGGAAGCGTGGTTGGGGCAGCTCGATCGTACCACGATCGGCCGGGGACGACAACCCGGGGACGCGGGCGCACGCGGGGCGTGGGGGATAGGCGTTCCTTGGGGTACAATGCCCGGAAAGAGGAGGCATGATGCGCGTCGGAGACAATTCGCAGGACCCCAAGCTCATCTCGGCCCTGTCGGGGATCGCCTCGCGCCCCGGGGTGGAGCGGCCCTCCTTCGGGCAGCACCTGAAAGGCGCCCAGCAGTCGGCGTCTGCCGAGACGTTGCAGGGGATGATCGAGCGGATCGACGCCCAGGCGCAGCGGCTGCTGAAGCATCCGATCCCCGCGGAGGTGGCGGCCTACCGAGAAGCCGTGCGGCGCTTCATGAAGGAGGCGAACGAGAAGCTCGGCAAGGCGGAGAAGCGGACCGATCGCCGCAACCGCACCTTGATTCTGCTGCGCGAGGTGGACGCCAAGCTCGCGAAGCTGGTGGAGGACGTGCTGTCGGGCCAGGTGGACTCCCTGGAGCTGACGGCGTCGATCAACGAGCTGCGGGGCATGCTCATGGATCTCTTCATTTAGCGGCTAAGCTGGACGTTTGGCCGGCCCCATCGGGGCCGGCCGCTTCATTTCTCCTCTGGTCCAAAATATTGGACGATCCAGATTGCAATTTTTGACTTATAATGGCGACGATCCCTCGGTTGCTATGTGAGAGGCTGTCGTGATCCAACCGCCGCCATGTCCGACGTGTCGCGAGACGATGAAGCAGGTCACTCCGTTCGGCTTCTTCTGTCTCGCGTGCATGACCACCCTGACGTTACTGGATGAGGGGTGGGTGCACATCTTGACTCCGGATTTCCGGGAGAAACGGGTACGCGAGGAGAGCTTGTCCTGAGCTCTCCTCGCGTTCGGTTTGGGGGTTTGTCTAGATCCGGAGGTCGTTGAGGACGGCTTCGCGGGTGACCCAGAGCTGCTTGACGCTCGGGGAGAGCGAGTGGAGCAGGGTGATGACGGCAGGGTCGCTCAGGGCCTCGTCGAGCACGACGAAGGTGGCCTGCACCGCCCGACGGGCGTCGGAAAGGCCGGTCGCGGCCTTGACCCGGTCGATCAGGGTATTCGCGTCGGGGCGCGGGAAGGTGAAGTCCACCGAGAGGGGATCCACCACGGCGGGGCCCCAGAGATCCTGGAGGGGCAGGGGCAACTGCTGGCGCACGTAGTTGGCCTCGCCGGGCGCCACCATGGCCCTCAACTCGGAAAGCACGCTGGCGGTGAGCTTGCGAAGCGAGGATTCGTCCGAGATGCCGGAGATGACGGCCAGGCGGGTGAAGAAGAGGTGCGGGGTCTCCACGAAGATCTCCTTTTGGTTAGGCGTTGAAGGCGATGGTCGAGTCGGTGAGGCTGGCGTTCTGGGACACTCCCTGCGTGTACTCGGTCACGATCCAGGTCGACCCGGAGCGCGAGACCTTGAGGTAGGAGCTGGTCTTGGAGCTGATGGGCTCGTCGTCGTCCCACTTGTTGTTGTTGTTCTTGTCCTCGAAGGCGGCGACGAAGACGTTGAGCTTGTCGTCGGGAAGGGTGTAGCTGAACTTCCCGTTGGAGACGCGAAGGACCTCGGCTTGGCTGAAGTCGAGCGGGACCGTGTCGGTGATGGCAACCTTGGTCTGGGAGGTGACGTCGCCCGAGACCTCGCCCTGGAGCGTCTGGCCCGGCAAGTTGAGGTTGGGCACGGCGTCGCAGGCCGTCAGGGCCAAAGCGAGCATCGCGAAGGCCAGGGGGCGCGAGAGTCGAGACACGAGGTCCTCCTTCCGGGATGAAAGCCTCCATCGGCGTCAGGGCATCGGCAATCGAAACGGTCTTGCCTGGGGGCGAGCGCGAAGCAGGGAGCCGGTGGACGCGCGCTAGGCGATTCTACCATGAAACCCATGCGCTAACGCCCGCTTGGCCGTCATGGTAGGATGAGAGGGTGATCAGCGAACTTGAAACCAAAGGGCATATGCGTTTCCGCTTCGGGCGGCGCGATCAGCTCGTTCTTTACAAGCAAAAGGGCGAGACGCTTTCGCATGTCTACCTGAAGGCGGCGGCTTACGCGCTCTTCTTCCGCGACGTGGAAGGCCTGGCGGTGGATCCGAAGCTGCGCTTCAAGTACCCGGCGGATCTCGCCGCGGTGGACCCCGCGGGGGACCCTCGTTTCTGGGTGATCGTCGAGGACACGTCGCTGGTGCGCCTGGAATGGTCGCTGAAGCACGTACCGGCCTCAGAGCTGGTCCTGGTGACCGAGGGCGGAGACCTCGATCAGCTGGTGGCTCAGATTCGCCGCGGGATTCATTACCGCTACACGCACCGTCGCCTGGTGCTCTACCACTTCGTGAAGCCGGTGGCCGAATGGCTGGACCCCGACGGGGTCGAGGTTCCCGAAGGCTCTTACGACATCTTCAACTTCTAGGCCCTCCTTCTGGCGTCTACTCCCATGCGCCTCGGATCCGTCGTCGGATCTCCCCATGACGCTCGCTCGTCTCGACGTCATCATGGCGGACAACGGAGGGTTCCCGGACGGCCGGCGGCCCCACCGTTCAGAGAGGAGAGTGAAGATGACGCGTAAGATTGAACCCATGGGCAGAGAGGGCGTTCGCGAGATGCCGGCTGGTCGTCCGACCGAGACGGAGCCGCGCGAGCCGCAGCGCCCCGACCCCAAGAAGCGCCCGTCGCGCTAAAACCGAGGGGAGCCGGCGTCATCGCCGGCTCCTTTAACGATTTCTTGATAACCCTTTCATGCGCGCGAAACGCCCTCTTGCGACGATGAGGCCATCCCCCCGTGACGAGAGGAGGTCTCATGTCGGACATGCTTTCCACCGAATTCTTCGCGCGTGAGCTCGTGGCCCTTGATAACCTTTGCCGACAGGGCATGAGCCTGCTGATGATCCAGGTCTCCCCGGTCGCGGCCGCCGCGGGCTGTCCGGTTCCCGACCTCGACTTGCCGCGAGACAGCGTGCTACTGGCCGTGATCCGCGACGAAACCGTCCTCTATCCCCGCGGCGACACCACCCTCCAGCCCTGGGATCGGGTCTTCGCGGTCGTCGATCGTGCCGCCGAGGAGCACCTGCGCGAGGCCCTCACCCGCCTTCCTTAGAACGACGTCGTTGCTTCAGGTCAGCTGCGCTGCCTTAAGCAACAGCCGCAGGCGCTAGCCCTCCTCTTGCCAACCCTCGTTCGCTCTCGCATACTGTTGTAACGTTTTGTGAAAGGAGCGGGCGTGCGTCGAGTCGACGTGGCGATCGTCGGAGCCGGACCTGCAGGCTCAGCTGCCGCGCTTTGCCTGAGCGGCCACGGCTTGCAGGTCCTCCTTCTCGATAAGGCCGTCTTCCCCCGAGACAAGGTCTGCGGCGAGGCCATGTGCCCCGGGGCCTTGCCCTTTCTCGACCGCTTCGAGCTCCGAGAAGAGGTCCTGAGCCAAGGCGCCTTCCCCTTCCGGGGCGCTCGCCTCGTGACCCCTGACGGCTTGCTGGCGGAGGCGCGCTACCCGGACGGGCAGGTCGGCCTTTCCCTGCCACGCGAGCGCCTGGACTGGCTGCTGATCAATCGGGCAGCCGCGTGCGTGGAGGTCCGGCAAGGAGTGGCGGTCGAGGCGATCGCCCCCGCCGCCGAACCCGGCCCCGCGCTTCACGGCCAGGGCCACCTCCTCAACCTCAAGGCCGACGGCCAGACCGAGACCCTCTGGGCCCGCGCGGTCCTCTCGGCCGAAGGGCGATTCGCCCGCACGCTCACCGACCCCGAGCGCGAGCCTGCGCCCCCGCGCCGCATCGCCGTCGTGGCGACCGTCGAGGGCGTTGACGCTCTGGTTGACTGGCTGGAATTCCACCTGCTCGACCCCACCATGCAGGTCGTGATCGGTCCCCAGGGGAAGGACCGGGCGGCAATCGCCCTCGTCCTCGACGGCCCCGACGCCAGCCGCCGCGCCTCCCAGGCGATCAAGGACTTCCTCGGCGCCCTACGTCAGGCCCCCCTGCTCAAAGAACGTCTGCTTCACGCCCGCGTGGTCAAGCCACCGCGGGGCATGGGCCTCGGGCGTTACCGCCCCCGCCGCCTCGTCGGTGACGGCTGGCTCGCGATCGGAGACGCCGTGGGCTTCATGGACCCGCTGACCGGAGAAGGGATGTACCGGGCCTTTCGCACGGCCCAGCTCGCCTCCGAGACGCTGCTGGCGGCCTTCTCGCAGGGGGATCTGCGCGCGTCGCGGCTGCGGGGGTATGCCTCGGCCGTGCGGCGGGAGTTCGTGCCCAGTGCTTGCTTCGTCGAGACGGTCGTGGCCCTCAGCCGGCGCCCGCGGCTCGCGCGCTACGCCCTGAGGGCGATCGCCCGCGACCCCGTGCTCGCCACGCGCATGGGCATGGTCCAGGGGGCGCTCGCCCCCGCGACAGGCTTGTTTTCCCTCGACACCCTCGCTCGCCTCGCGTGGGCCGGACTTCCCCGGGGGACGTCCTTGGCCTGACCCTCCCAGAACCGATCGGAGACCGCCATGCCACACATCACCGCCATCTCCACTGCTGTTCCCGCTGGCCGCTACGAGCAAATGACCGCCTACCACGAGCACCTCGCGCCCTTCCTCGGGAGTAACCCCCGGGCCGAGAGGATCTTCGCAGGCTCGGCGATCGCCTACCGGCATGCCGTCATCGACCCCGCGACCTTCTTCGAACGCCCTCTCACCACCCGCGAGCGCAACGATCTCTACGTCCATCACGCCAACGACCTCGGCGAGGAGGCCCTCCGCCGCTGCCTCGCACAATCAGGCACCCGCCCCGAGGAGATCGATGCCCTCATGGTCATCTCTTGCACCGGCTTCGAGATTCCCGGCCTCGACCTCACGCTCGCCAAGCGCCTCGGCCTCCGCCCAGATGTCCGTCGCACCTGCATCCTGGGCATGGGCTGCTATGCCGCCTTCCCGGGGATCAACCGGGCACGCGAAGCCGTCCTCGCCTTCCCGGATTCCAAGGTCCTGGTGCTAGCCATCGAGCTCTGCTCGCTGCACTTCCAGCACGACGACTCCGACGAGATGGTGGTCAGCAATGCCCTCTTCGCCGATGGCGCGGCCGCCATCTTGCTCGAAGGCCGCTCGGATCGCCCATCCATCCGCATCAAGGACACCATGACCCTGACCAATTACGACACCCTCGAGCACATGGCTTTTCACGTCACCGATCATGGCTATCGCATGGTGCTTTCCGCCTACGTGCCGAAGATCCTGGGCCTGGCCGTCGAGGATTTCGCCGACAAGCTCCTGCAACGTAACGGCCTCACGCGCCAGGACGTGGCCTTCTGGGCCATCCACCCCGGCGGCAAGAAGATCCTCGACCACCTCCAGGAGCGCCTGGGCCTCAGCGACGCCGATGTGGCCTTCTCGCGGGAGGTGATGCGCGACTACGGCAACATGTCCAGCCCCACCGTGCTATTCGTGCTCGATGCCATCCAGCGATCCGGGCAGCCGAAGGCCGGGGATCACGGGGTGATGATGGCCTTCGGCCCGGGACTGACCATGGAGTCTTGCCTGGTCCGCTGGGAATAAGATCCGTGGATCCCGAGGGGAAGGAGGACGCGATGGTGGATGGACTGCGCCGGCAGCTGGCCGAGCGGGTGGGAATCCGGCAGGAACGGCCGGGGCTGGTGCGCAGCGCCGTCCTGGTGCCGATCCTGGTGGGCTCGGGCGGAGTCTCAGTGCTTTACACCAAGCGCAGCGAGGCCTTGAATCATCATCGCGGGCAGATTTCCTTCCCCGGCGGCAAGTGGTCCCCCGAGGACCCGACCCTGCTCGATACGGCACTGCGCGAGGCGGACGAGGAGGTCGGCATCGCGCCCGGCGACGTCGAGGTGCTCGGAGAGCTCGACGAGGTCTGGACGCCGACCGGTTTCACCATCCGGCCCTACGCGGGCTTGATCCGCGCCCCGTATCCTTTCCGGGTGAGTCCCGACGAGATCGACCGGCTGATCGAGGTTCCCTGGGAGAGCATCCCCGCGGCCGAGGCCTTCGGATGCGAGGTCAAGATGGTCAACGGCGAGCCCCTGGAGATTTGCCATTTCCACGTGGACAACGACCTGATCTGGGGGGCCACCGCGCGGATCACGCGCAACCTCATGAGCCTGCTGGCACCCCTCCATGAGGAACTCGCTCGATAGGCAATGACGCCCGTGGGCGGCGTTTTTTTCCTCAGGAACCGGTGCCCTGATAGCGGTTGACGCCGCGCTGCCAGACGGCATAGGCCAGCCAGAACCAAAGCACCCCCACGACTGGCGTCAGCAGCCCGAGCTGCTGGGCCGGCAGCAACGAGCCGTCGGCTTTTCCTAGAATCGTGGTGGCCGGGTAGTAGTTGGTGAAGGCGACCGGCAGGAAGACCGTGAGGACCAGCTGCACGCCGCGCCCGTAGATGCTGACGGGGTAGCGGACCAGCTCGTTCTGGATCTGCTGCACCGTCCAGGTCAGCCCGGAAACCTTGATCACCCAGAAGGACGCGCTGGCGACCGTCAGCGAGATGGCTGCCTGGATCAGCCCCGCGCCGATGACCACGGCGGCCAGGAACATGGCCAGCGGCACGCTCCAGGAAATGTCGACCATGCGGATGGCCTGAGAGAAGACCAGCAGCCCCACGATCATGTCGTTGATCGACGTGAGCGAGCCTTGCAGCACGATCTGGAAGAGCGGGTCCAGCGGACGGATCAAGAAGCGGTCGAAGCTGCCCTGCCGGACCATGTGGGGGATCCGCATGATCGCAAAGAAGAAGGTCGTGTACACTCCGCGGGCCAGCAGACCCAGGGAGTACAGGAAGACCATCTCGGAGAAGTCCCAGCCGTTCAGGGATGGGAAGCGGCTCAACAGCGCCCAGATGATGCCGATCGACACGGCATGGAAGGCGACGGTGTTGCCGAACCAGAGCATGAAGCTGGCGCGGTACTCCATGCGGCTCTTGAGGTTGGCCATCCAGAGCGTGCCGTAGAGTTTCACGAGCTCTCCGGTCTTCCAGGGCCGCCATGACGTGTCAGCCACCTTGCACCACCACCTTTCGTACGCCGCGCTTCCACATCACGGCGCAGATGCCGGCCAGGATGACCACCCAGAAGAGTTGCAGGCCGACGAACGACCAGGCGGTTTGGCCCTGGAGTTTGCCGACGTAGATGGAAAGGGGGGTGCTGTAGATGGCCTGGAAGGGGAGGGCGAGGGCGATCGCCTGGAACGCTCCCGGGAAGAACCAGACGGGCACGACCGCTCCGGAGAGGGCCATGGAGACCCAGCGCAGGATCATCTGGATGCCGAATGTCTCCAGGATCCAGAAGGCCGTGAGGTTGAGCATCAAGGTCAGGCTGAAGTTGACGGCGATGCCCAGCAGGGCGCTGAGGGCGAAGAGCAGGGAAGCCTCGGGGCCGGGGGGCGCCATCAGGTGGATGAGGGGCGTAAGCACCAGCAGGGCGGGCAGGACTTGCAGCAGGCCGAAGCCCATGGCGCCCAGGCCGTCGGCGACGAGCGTCAGGGGGTAGCGCACGGGGCGAAAGAGGTCGGTGGCGATGTCTCCGTCGCGGATCTTGTCCTCGACCTGGTCGGCGGACTCAGTGGCGGCGTTGAGCACCAGGCCGTAGAGCAGCGAAACCGCCGAGTAGGTCACGATCAGCGGGAGGGTGAAGCCTTCGGGGGCCGCGTCCTTTCCGCCCGACTGGTAGAGGGCGGTCCAGAGGGCGAAGAGGAGGTAGAGGCGGGCGGCCACTCCCAGGAGGCTGGTGAGCACGTCCACCCGGTAGGTGGTTTCGCGGCGGAAGGCGAGGCGGGTGAAGGCCAGGTAGGCGTTGAGGCCTGCCCTTTGCCTCATGGCGCGAGGCCTCTCTGGTAGATGGAGCGAATGATGTCCTCGAGGGGGGCTTCCTCGATGGTGAGGTCGACGACCGGGTAGCGCTCGCCGAGCAGGCCGACCAGCTCGGCCGAGGAGATGCGGTTGCGATCGAAGCGCAGGGTGGCGACGGCGCCTTCGCGCATGACGACCTGGGTGCCGGGGATGTCGAGGTCGAGCGGGGGTTCGGCGAAGACCACGGTCATGAGGCGTTCGCGCCCCGAGCGATCCTTGAGGTTGTCGACGGTGCCGTCGTAGAGGACCTGTCCCTTGTCGATCAGGATCATGCGGCGGCAGAGGCGTTCGATGTCCTGCATGTCGTGGGTGGTGAGGATGACGGTGACCTGGCGCTCGCGGTTGATGAGCTGGATGAACTCGCGGATGCGCTCCTTGGCGACGACGTCGAGGCCGATGGTGGGCTCGTCCAGAAAGAGGATCGGCGGATCGTGAAGCAGGGCGGCGGCGAGGTCTCCGCGCATGCGCTGGCCCAGCGAGAGCTGGCGAACGGGGGTGGCGAGGAAGTCCGAGAGTCCGAGTACGTCGTCGAAGCGCTTGAGGTTGGCCCGGTAGCGGGCGTCGTCGACGCGGTAGATGTGCTTGAGAAGTTCGAAGGAGTTCTGGAGAGGCAGGTCCCACCAGAGCTGGGTGCGCTGGCCGAAGACCACGCCGATCTGGTGGGCGTTGCGTTCGCGCTCTTTCCAGGGGACCAGGCCGCCGACGCGGACCTCTCCGGCGGTGGGAGTGAGGATCCCGGTGAGCATCTTGATGGTGGTGGACTTGCCGGCGCCGTTGGGGCCGACGTAGCCGACCAGCTCGCCGGGCTCGATATCGAAGGAGACGCCGCGGACGGCCGCCTTCTCCTCGTGCTCGGCGGTGAACAGGGTCTTGAAGGCGCCGAATCGGCCTTCGTAGCGCTTGGGGACGCGGAAGGTCTTGGTGAGTTGGTCGGCGACGATCTGGGGCATCTACTCCCAGGACTCGATCTGGCGTTTCTTCTCGGGGGAGAAGAAGACGGATTCGGCGCTGAGGTAGACGACGTCGTTGCCGTGCTTCTGGAAGTGGGCGACGGCGTCTTGCACGTCGGTGAGTTCGCGCTCGAGGAGGATGAGGTCCTTGCCGGGGTAGTAGCGCTTGGAGACCTTGATGGCGAGGTCTTCGTCCTGGAAGCCGAGGATGGCGTTGACGGGGCCCTCGGGGCGCGTGATGCGCATGACGACGGGGTGGAAGCCCTCTTGGGGCTCTCCGAAGCGCTCTTCGATGATCCAGGCCGAGCCGGGACGGGCCATGGGGACCTCCTTAATGGACAGGCGAATTGAAACCAGGGGCTATCTTACCTTGAATGCCCTCGTCTGGCCAGTTAGCGGCGGGCGCGGCGGAAGGGCAGGATCTCGGCCGACGGGCGAGCGGGAAGGTCGAGTGCCTGGAAGGCGTCCGATGCGATGACCTGGGCGAGCGCCGGCGAGAGCTCGAAGACCTCGATGACCTGCTCCAGGGCCTCGGCCGACTGGAAGCGAGGGTGGGCGAGCAATTCGCCGAGGTCCTCGCGTTGGAAGGAGACCCAGCCTTCCTCGAGCAGGCGGAAGCGGGCGCGGCGCATCGCGCCGGCGTAGGCCGTGACGAGATCCAGCGCGTGATCGAGGCTGCCGCTTTCCTGGCGGATGACCTCCAGGAGGGGGGCCAGGTCGAGCTTGAGGGCGAAGCGGGGACGGAACGTGGGGGGCATCGGGTACTCCTGTGTGGGCGAGGAGCTTCATTTTAGCGTGCGCCGGGTTGGCGGACTGTGCGCCACGCACTTGATCGCCTGCTGAATAGCGCTCTGCCCGGCTTTCCCTGGCTAGATTCACCAAGGCGCAAGCGCGGGCAATGGCTAGCATGGGGTGCGACGAGGAGGTGCCATGGCCGTGAGCAAGCAGAGAAGCCTTCGAAGACTCGGAGCGCTGGGGCTGGCGCTCTCCCTGGCGGCTTGCGCGTTTCCCGCCCAGCTGCCGCCGAGCGCGCCCGTGCCGGCTGGGCCGCAGCCGCCGGCCGTGCCGGCCGAGATCGGGCAGGTTCCAGGCAAGCCAGCCCCACCGCTCTGGTTCGAGCTCTACGGCTCGGGGCTGGCAACTCCGCGCTGGAGCCATACCGCGGACGTGATCGGCAACTGGCTCTACGTGGTGGGCGGGGCGGATACCGACGGGCAGATGGACTCGGTGGAGCGGGCTCCGATCCTGGCGGGCGGAGAGCTGGGGGCCTTTCGGCCGGCCGGGACGTCGCTGCGCGTGCGCCGCGACGACCATGCGAGCTTGAGGGTCGGTGACTGGCTCTATGTCTTCGGGGGGGACCAGCGAGGTTCTCTCGACAGCGTCGAGCGCGCGCCGATCACCGCCGGCGGGGATCTCGGGGCGTTCGAGGTGGTCGACAGCCACTTGCAGGTCGCGCGCGACGAGCACACGGTCACGCGGATCGGGCGCTACGTCTACGTCATCGGCGGGATTCGCGGTCCGGTGCAGCTGAACTCGGTGGAGCGCGCGGAGGTCCTCGCCGACGGTCGGCTGGGCCCCTTCACGCGTTATGGGCGCACGCTCACGGCGAACCGCTACGCGCACTGGGCCGTGGTGCACGGGGACAAGCTCTACGTGGTGGGCGGCCTCAGTGACAACGGGGACGCGGGCCAGGTGGAGCGCGCGACGATCCTCGCGGACGGCGAGCTGGGACCCTTCGAGCGGATCGGCTCAAGGCTGCTGGAGAAGCGGGACAGCCCGATCGCCATCGAGCTGAACGGCTGGCTTTACGTGATCGCAGGCGCTCAGGAGCAGGCCATGCACATCAAGCTGAGCTCGATCGAGGCGGCTCCCTTCGAGGGCTCGGGGCTGGGGAGCTTCGTCTCGGCGGGCGCGCTGCGGGAGGGACGGGATTACCACACGGTGACCCGGGTGGGAGACTGGCTCTACGCCATCGCGGGCGAGAAGACCAACGGCGGGGCCATCGGCTCGGTCGAGCGCGTCCGGGTGCCGGATCCGGGGGCAGCCAGCAAGCCCGAGCCGAGGGCGACGCCGACGGCCGAACCCCCGGCGGCTGGCTATGAGCCGTACGATGAGTACGACGGCTACGGCGGTTACTAGAGCAAGGAACGGTTGTTGAAGGCGGCGAGGGATGAGATGCTGTGGCGATGCCGAAAGTATACTCAGAAGACCTTCGCCGCCGTGTCTTAGCGGCCTACGAAACAACCAACGCGACGTAT
>JAKFCW010000134.1:0-3256 GCA_036676455.1 Candidatus Sericytochromatia bacterium | reverse complement strand
AAGATGAAGGACGTCGTGATGGACGAGCTCAAGCAAGCCTTCCGTCCGGAGTTCCTCAACCGCATCGACGAGACCATCGTCTTCCACCCGCTGACCAAGGAAGAGATCCGCGAGATCACCGACGTCATGATGAAGGAAGTCTACCAGCGGATGCGCGAGAACGAGTTCGACCTGGTCGTCACCGAGAAGCTCAAGGACAAGCTCGGAGAGGATGGCTACTCGCCGACCTACGGAGCGCGTCCCCTGCGCCGGTCGATCCAGCGCCTCATCGAGGATCCCCTCGCCGAGGCCCTCTTGTCGGGCACGATTCCCAAGTCGGGACGCGTCATCGCCGACCTCAACGATGAAGGAGAAGTCTTCTTCACCCACGAGGAGAGCAAGGCTCCCGTCGGGACCGAGGCCTAGTCCTAGTGCAAGACGCCCCCGCCCTCGGGTGGGGGCGTCCCCGTATCCACGATCCAGAGGAACCCCATGGCCCATTCCCGTCCGCCCTTCCCCCCATCTCCCAGCCCTTCGAACGGCGATCAGGACCGGACCGACTACTTCCGCCTCGTCGAGCGCTCGCCGGAGGGGATCGGCGTCCATGACGGCCACATCGTCGTGTACATCAACCCCGCCGGCGCGCGCATGCTCGGCGCCACCTACCCGTCCCAGATCATCGGCCGCCCCTTGTTGGACTTCGTTCACCCGGACTCCGTGCCCATGGCGCGCGAGCGGATGCAGCGGATGCTTTCGGGAGCGCAAGCAGTCCCGCCCATCCTGGAGCGCTTCGTCCGGCTGGATGGCTCGGTCCTGGACGTGGAGGTCGTGGCGGCCTCGACCCGCTTCGCTGGCAGGCCCGCCGCTCAGATTCACTTCCGGGACAACACGGAGCGCCTCAAGTCGGCGGAGGATCTTCAGCGGGCCTATGAACGCCTCAAGGAGCTGGACCGCTTGAAGCAGGACTTCCTCAACTCGGTCTCGCACGAGCTGCGCACGCCACTGACCTCCATCCGAGGCTACACCGAGTTCCTGGAGGACGAGGTCGGCGGTCCGCTCGGCAAGGAGCATCACGGCTTCGTGGCGCGGATCGCCGAGGGCACCGAGCGCCTCGAGCGCCTGGTGGACGATCTCCTGGACTACGCGCGAATGGAGGCAGGCGCTTTCAAGCTGGACGTCCGTTCGGCCTGTCTTACCGACAAGGTGCGGGAGATCGCGGCCAGCATGAGGCCGCAGGCGCTCGCCAGCCAGGTCGGGCTCGGGGTGGAGATTTCCCGGGATCCGGTCCACGTCGTCATGGATCCGCACCGCGTCGGCCAGGTGCTCTTGAATCTTCTGGGGAACGCCATCAAGTTCACGCCCGAGGGCGGGCGGATCGGCATACGGTTATTGCCGGGCGACGGCATGGTCCGGGTCGAGGTCTGGGATACCGGGATCGGCATCAAGGAGGCGGATCTGGACCGGCTCTTCGATCGCTTCTTCCAGGTCCACTCGAGCCTGACGCGCGAGCGCGGGGGGACCGGGCTGGGGCTTTCCATCTCGAAGAGCCTGGTCGAGGCGCATGGCGGTCAGATTGGCGTGGAGAGCGTCCTGGGTGAGGGTTCGACCTTCTGGTTCACGCTACCGCTCAGCCGTTGAGGGGGCGCTGCCTCACGGTCTCGAAAAGACAGACGGAAGCGGCGATCGCCGCGTTCAGGCTCTCCGCGTGCCCCGGCATGGGGATGCGGATCTGCTCGGTCGTGTGCGCGAGGGCGTCTTGCGACAGGCCCTGGGACTCGTTGCCGATCAGCCAGACGACTGGCCCGGTGAGGTCCAGATCATAAAGCGAGCGCGTGGCGCCGAGGCTGGTGGCGACGACCGCGGCGCCGGCCTGGGCCAGCGCGTCGAGGGCCGGGTAAAGCTCGGCGACCGGGATGACCGGCACGTGGAAGAGCGAGCCCATGGTGCTGCGCACCACCTTCGGAGAGTAGGGATCGACCGTGCCCTTGCCGACCAGGATGGCCGTTGCTCCGGCCGCGTCCGCCGTCCGGATGATGGTGCCCAGGTTTCCCGGGTCTTGCAGGGCGTCGAGGGCCACGACGAGGGCATTCGACGCGAGCTCGGGGAGCGGCGGAGTGGGGGGGATGGGGGCGATTGCCACCACACCCTCCGGCGTCTCGGTGGTCACCAGTTGCGGGAAAATAGCCTCCGAGACCTGCGTGACGGGAGCGTTCCAGTCGGCGCCGTAGCGCTCGATCCAGGCGGGCGTGGCGAAGACCTCGACTAATGGCCAGTTCCAGGCGCGGGCTTCCTCGAGGAGCTTTGTCGTCTCAAGCAAGAATAGCCCCTGCTTCTGCCGGTCCTTGCGGGCGTGCAGTGCGCGGAGCTGTTTGATCTTGGGGTTCTGGAGGCTCGAGAGGATCACGTCTCGGAGGCTTCGGGAACGAGGAACTTGACCATCCGGACCTCGTTCTTGATGCCGGGCTGGATGTGGTAGTCGACCTCGTCCATCAGGGAGCGCATGAGGTAGATGCCGAGGCCTCCCACCCGGTACTGGGCGAGGTACTCGCTCATGTCGGGCGGCTGGATCACGCTGGGATCGAAGGTCTCGCCGTGATCGGTGATGATGACGGTGAACTTGCCGAACTCCAGCTTGAGGCAGAGGTGAAGCTGCTGGGACTTGGGGGCTCCATGGAGCTCGGGGGGATAGGCATGCTCGATGACGTTGGCGCAGGCCTCGTCAACGGCCAGCTCGATCTTGTCGAGTTCCTCGAGGGAGAAGCCCATGCCCTCGGCCTTGGCACGCACGAAGGCCCGGATCCGTGCCAGGTTGGCCGTATCGTTGGTGAAGCTCGCCTGATAAAGCTGGCTCGCGTCTTCCATAGCTAGGCCTCTTGGAAGGCAGCGACGGCGTCTTGGCGGTTGTCGAAGATCTCGAAGAGCTTGCTAAAGCCCAGGAGGTCGAAGACTTTGTAGACCTTGGAGGGGAGGTTGACCAGCTTCATGTCGCCCTGGTTCTCCCGGAAGGTGCTGATGGCGCCCATCAGCACGCCGAGACCGGCGGACGAGATGTACTCCATCTGCTGGAAATCCAGGACGACCTTGTAGCGGCCGTCGGCGATCATGTCCTGCAGGACCTTTTCGAGCTCGGGGGCGGTGTGGGCGTCGATGTAGCCTTCCACCCGGATGAACGTGATGTTGCCTTCGGTTTCGACGCTTTGTTTGAACGTTTTCAACGAACGGTACCTCTTACTCTCTTCTGCTTCTGTTTACCCGGCCGAGCGATCCGTCTAACGGT
>JAKFCW010000133.1:0-2624 GCA_036676455.1 Candidatus Sericytochromatia bacterium | reverse complement strand
AGTGCCCTCTGCTCGCGAATGCTGCGGAACCCTGACGTGAGCCTGATCTGTATACCCGCGTCGCCCAAGAGGTCAGCCCACTCCAGGACAAGCTCGGCGAAGTCGGCATCAACCCGCGCACTGCTCACTCCTCATCCTCGTCCTCGTCCCACTCGGCCGGGTCACCACGCACCGAGACTACCCGATGTCGATGTGCCCGAGGGCCGCGCCGTCTAGTCTCAAAAGGGCCGGCGCCCACCCCGGCGCATCGAGCCGGCCAGCCCGCGCGGCCGCATTCCGAAGCTCGAGAGGAGCCGAGCGACTTTCTTGAAGCCCCGCAGCTCTGTCCCGCTGATGCCGCGCGCTCGCCGACGTCGGCGCGGTCGGCGCACCAAACGTCGGCCTGTCTGGCGCACGACCTGTCGCCCGACCTGTCGCAGGCCGCGGCCTACAGCGGGCAGCGCGCGGCGCAGTAAGCCACTGCCCTGTGATCGCTTGATCGCCTGACTCATCGCTCACCCTCCCCGAAGTATCTACTTCCTGCGGATCCGCCGAAGGTGGCGCCTGCGGGTGCTTGGATCGCTTGTCGAAAGCGTGTGTCTCGGACCTCACCAGCAGGAATTCCGGGCCCCGGCAGCGACGGGGTGGGGGCCGGGGTTGGGAGTGCTGGGGCGGGAGGTGTGGCTATGAACCCGCTGCCGGTCACTCCCACCTCGCCGCGCCTTCTGGCAATTGCCAACTGCATCTCCAGGCTCATTCTTCGTCCTCGTAGTACTCGTCGTCCTCGTACTCCTCTTCCTCGTACTCCTCTTCGTAGTCGGTGTCGTAGGTTGCGGCCTGCTGCGGGCTCTGCGGCGGGCCCGCGATCGCGCGGATGGCCGTGTTGGCGAGGATGGGTACGGCGGTCCTGATCAGGTTCGGGATGAGGAGCTTGCCTATGCTGACCAGGAAGGGCCAGATGAACAGCGTCACTTCAGCAACCCTCCCACTCGAGCGCGGGCTCTGATGGCGGCCTTTCCGACGAGCTCAGGCGGCGCTGGTCCGTTCGGCGCGGCGAGGGGTTCCGCAAGCTGGAGTCGTTTTCGGATTCGGTCGTAGAGGTGCCCGACCCGGTCAAGGAGGTCCGAAAAGTCGAGCCGGAGGCGCTCAACGTCGGCTTCAAGGGCTTTCACCCTGAGCGACACGTCGGGCACCTCCGGCGCGGTTCCTCCAGGGCGACCTCGTAGGGTCGCAACGTAGACTACGCCAGCCCCTAGGGCGAGTCCTGCTGCCATCCAGAGGGCTTCCACACCCACAGGTTATCCACAAGGAGATTCCAGGTCAAGTGAGAAGGGGGGAGAGGCTAGGGGGGGCGGCGGCGAGGGCGGAAGGCAGCGGCCCTAACTCTCAGGACCCCGTGAGTGCTGCCAACGGGTAGGGCTTCCCGAGCCGCCGCTTCCACTGCTCAGACAAGCAGTTTCAGCCTGTGCACTTCGCCCAGTTCGATGTAGTCGAGCCGTTCCTGACTTGCGACCAGCCCCAGCACGTAGGCTAGTGGCGTCAGGCTCATGTTCACCGCCAGCCCCTCGCCCACCAGAAGCCCCACGCTGAGTGTAGCACGGAATGCCCACTGCTCAGAGAACCCGCCCAGGCTGTCGGGGACTTGCCCGCGCAGGAGCATGCGACCGCTCCAGGCCGCATGACCTCCAGCCTGGGCGATGCCAAGTAGTTGGTCGTGGAAGGTCGCGGCGGGCGCGGGCAGTTCTTGCCGGATATGAAAGCGCACGCCGCGAGGCCCGCCCAGCGCGGTTGTCGCGTGGGCGCTGATCTCCACGACATAGACGCCGGTCGTCGGGATGGTGATGTTCCCGATCTCGTCACCAGCGGCCAGAACCCCCGTCGGCGTGTTGGAGTCTTGGAGGGTCTGACGCGGAAGGATGATGCCCGGGATCATGCTGGGGTGATCTTCACCACGACGAAGGTGGTGATCGCGGCCCCGGTGGTGTTCCTCAGCCCCACGACGAGGCGTTCACCCGCCGCTGCAACGTCCGTCAGCACGAAGTCGTCGGGGTAGATGGGCAGACGGTTGGCGGCGCTGATCTCCTGGTCTTGCTGGAGGATGTCGGTCCCGCTGGTCACCGTGGCGTTCATGCCCACGGCCGACGCCACCAGCCCGAACTCGACCACCCCATCGAAGGGCAGGAACTCGTACTGAGAACCACTCAGCACGTTGGCGACGCTCGCGTTGGCCGCGACTGACCGGCGATCTGTAATGACGGGCATCCTAGGCCTCCAGGGTCACGATGGAGCCAGGCCAGCCTTCAGTGCGGGCCTGCTCAATCGAGAGATAGTTTCCAGCGTCAATGTGTACCGGGTCTGGAGGACGAAAGCGTCCTCCCCACCGTAGCCCCAGGGACTCGGCCAACTGTCCGGCGCGAGCCTGATCTCGGGGATGAAGAGTGACGAAATCGAGCGCCAGGCCGTAATTGTGGAAGCTCCGTCCGGGCTGCGCTGCCAGTCCACGCCGCCCGAGGCGGGCATAGAGTGCCCTCTGCTCGCGAATGCTGCGGAACCCTGACGTGAGCCTGATCTGTATACCCGCGTCGCCCAAGAGGTCAGCCCACTCCAGGACAAGCTCGGCGAAGTCGGCATCAACCCGCGCACTG
>JAKFCW010000132.1:0-13661 GCA_036676455.1 Candidatus Sericytochromatia bacterium | reverse complement strand
GCCGCCGACGCCGTTCTCGTCGCCCGCGTACCAGTTCTGGACGGTCGAGTACTTGATGTCCGCGTCGTCGAGGGCGACCAGCTCGACCACCGCCGCGTGCAGCTGGTTGGTGTCGAACTTGGGCGCGGTGCAGCCCTCGAGGTAGCTGACCGAGGCGCCTTCCTCGGCGACGATCAGCGTGCGCTCGAACTGGCCCGACTCCTCGTTGTTGATCCGGAAGTAGGTCGAGAGCTCCATCGGGCAGGTGACGCCCTTGGGGATGAAGCAGAAGGAGCCGTCGGTGAAGACCGCCGAGTTAAGGGCCGCGTAGAAGTTGTCGGTGTAGGGAACGACCGAGCCGATGTACTTCTTGACCAGGTCCGGGTGCTTCTGGATGGCTTCCGAGATGGAGCAGAAGATGACGCCCGCCTCGGCCAGCTTTTCCTTGAAGGTGGTGGTGACCGAGACCGAGTCGAAGACCACGTCCACGGCCACGTTCGCGAGCTGCTTCTGCTCGGAAAGGGGGATGCCCAGCTTCTCGAAGGTGCGGATCAGCTCGGGATCGACCTCGTCCATCGAGCTCAGCTGCTGCTTCTTCTTGGGAGCCGAGTAATAGACGATGTCCTGGAAGTCGACGTCCGGGTACTCCACGTTGGGCCAGCGCGGCTCTTCCATGGTCAGCCAGTGGCGGTAAGCCTTCAGGCGGAAATCGAGCATCCATTCGGGCTCGTGCTTCTTGGCGGAAATGGCCCGAACGACGTCTTCGTTGAGACCCTTCGGGAGGGATTCGGACTCGATCTCGGTGACGAATCCGTGCTTATACGGCTGGCTGACGACCGCATGCAGCGATGAACTCATGGTCAAGCTCCTCGGAACTCCGGGGTTCCCGTCGAAATGGGCGGCAACCAATCCAGACAATTTTGGTCAGATTTATAGCTTCAATTTACGCCGGATCGTGGGGGCTTGTCAATCGCGGCAAGCGAGCCAGTTGCGGCGTCGTCATTCCCGTGCACGCAGGAATCCAGGCCCCCGGTGTCGGGTGTCGCTCACTGGACTCCCTGCTTGTGGCGCGGGCCTCTGCGCCCGCGATTCATGCAAAGGAGAAAACGCCGGAGGCCCCCCGTCGGGGGGCCTCCGGCTTGCGCCTTGCGCTCGTGCCTTGACCAAAGGGCCCGCAGGCCTCTCCCGGTCACCCCGCCCTGACGGAAACAGGCGGGCGGGCACGCCAGCACTCTTCTTGGATCCGAGAAAACTCCCCGACGGTCGAACCGCCTAATAGGGCTGATGGATCCGCCCCGAACGCTGGGCTTCCGGCTCCCGGCCCGTCCTGGACCGCTCACCTTCCACGCTTTTCATACTAGCAGGCGTGCGTTAAGACGAAAGCAGCGGCATGTCACGTTGGTGTGAAACCTTCTTTTGTTTTTGGTTACCTGGCGACCTGGCGAGCCCTTGCCATTAAGCTTGCCGAGAAGTTTGCGTAATATTCGCGTAATCTTCGCCCGTTACGCTTGCTCTGTTTCCCAGGTCACGAGGGTAATGCCATGACGACACAGAGCAAGCAGAAACAATGTCCCAGTTGCACCGGCCAGATGCAGGCCCTCTCATGGACCGGCTACTTTTGCCGGGACTGCGGCGCTGCCGTCACCCTCGCCGAAGACGGCTGGGTCCATATCCTCAACTCCGACCTCAGCGTCTCCTGGGTCCGGCCCACTAGCGCCGGTGGCGGCATGCTGGTCTAACCAGCACCCGCGACGATTAGCCAGCGCCTGCAGCTTTTATCCAGCGCCTGCAGCTTTTATCCAGCGCCTGCAGCTTTTATCCAGCGCCTGCAGCTTTTATCCAAAGAATGGCTTGTCGAACATCGACGGAGCCACGGCGAAGACCCCGGTCGCCTGCACGGCAACCGTCCCATCGGCCAGGCGGATCTCGGCGGCCACCTTCACCGAGCGGTTGCCATCCATGCGAACCCACCCGGATGCCAGCACTTCCTGACCCAGGGGAATCGGGCGCTTGAAGTCGTATTCGAGATGAACGGCCAGGAGGTTGTCACGCCGGTTCCAGGCGGCCGCCCCCATCACTTCGTCCAGCAAGGCCGCCGTCGAGCCGCCATGGGCATGGCCCGGAGGCCCCTGAAGGGCCTGCGGATACACGTAGCGGCAGCGAATCACGTTCCCCTCGCGATGCAAATCCGCTCGCAAGCCCCCCGGGTTATCCGGCTGGCACACGAAGCAGTCCCCATGCTTCGCCAGCAAGATCCACTCCGCATGCGGTGCGGGCGCTGGCGGGGGGCCGTCCCCG
Organism: Candidatus Sericytochromatia bacterium; assembly: GCA_036676455.1. Lineage (GTDB taxonomy): Bacteria > Cyanobacteriota > Sericytochromatia > S15B-MN24 > UBA4093 > UBA4093. Next base: position 11,384 of record JAKFCW010000132.1, on the reverse strand, counting down.
ATCGGCTCAATCGCAGGTCCCAGGGGTGAACGCATATCAACTCCTTCGAAGGGGTCTGGCGGCTCGCATCGAGCGGCTCGCGTCTGATCCGTTGCTACCGCCTCATTATACCCCTCGATCCACCCAGGCACGGCCTCATCAGGCGATTCGCCCGATGCACGCCACGACAATAGCCGCCAGAGCGAGGAGGCCAGGCACGCGATCCGGACGTTTGCCGGGAAACCAAGCGGGTACAAGGCCCCTACGCTGTGGTAGCGCCCGTCCCAGGAGGATCCATGCGCCGTTCCCTTCCCGCCGTCCTCGGTTTCCTATGCCTCTCAGCTTCGCTTTCCGGCTGCGCCGCCCTGGTCACCCGCGGGCCCTCGCAACTCAACGTCTCCGTCGAGGACCCTCAGGAGAACCTCGAGGTGCTCATCGATGGCGCGTCCAACGATCATCACATCCGCCGAAAGGTTCCCTTCTTCAGCGTCGCGCTGGATCGCCACTCCGATTACACCCTCACGGTACGCAGCCGCGGCTACAAACCCTTCGAAACCCGGATCGGACGCCAGGCCCAGGGCCACGTGCTGGGCGACCTCCTGCTGCTGGGCGTCGGAACCTACGGCATGACCTACGCAGCGGCCCACCCCGGCGCCACGATCGCCCCACTAGGCGGCGTCCCGGTCATGTCGCTCGGAGCCGGCCTCGCGACCGCCGGGCTTTTCGGCCTCGGATGGGGCACGGTGACCGGCTCCATGTGGCGCCATACTCCCTCCGAGCTCGTCGTGACCCTGGAGAAAGAACCTTCGCGCCCGTTCTGGCCGTTCTGGTAAGCGGCGAAAACGCATGAAGCCACAGGGCCACCCGACGCGCCGACGAAAGGCGTGCCGGGTGGCCCTGGCGCTAGGCTGGGGCGTAACATGGGCCTGAGTTAGCTCAGGCGCTCCCGGGCCAAGAAGAGGCCGAAGCCCGCGAGGGCGACCAACGGAGCGGCCAGCACGCCTACGGTGACGCCGATCGCGCCGACCGTCATGCCGCCGATGACTCCTCCAGCCAGAGCCAGCGCGCCGGGAAGCGCGGCACCCATGCGGTGCTGTACCGTGTTGCCGCCATCGGCCATGCCCAGGAGTAGCTGCATGAACCCCTGACCGAGGGCGGAGCCGATGCCGGCCCCCACGGCGGCGCCGAGCGGGCCGCCCACCAAGCCGCCGATGATCGCGCCGACGGCGCCCGCTCCCACGGTGTGAAGCGCGGAAGAGGCGACGGTCGCAGGCACCTCGCGCCAGGGGTCCCGCACCGGCTGCTCGGCCGGCGGCTCCGGGATCAGCGGGGTCTGGGAGACCCAGCGATCGCGCGGCAGCGACGGAGTGCTCTGGAGCGCCGCGGGCGCCGTCATGGCGACGCGAGCGACCGGTATCTTGGCGGGAGCGGAAGGGGGAAGCGACACGATCGGCATGGCCATCTCCTCTGGGGCTCAAAAGGAGCTTATCCGGCAGCAGGCCTCCAAACTTGCCATATTTCTTAACTATCGCATTACCGAAACTTAGCCGCCCAGGCTTGGCAAAAGCCACGACGAAGTTCCACCCAGCGGACGAAGTTGTCCCCTGAGGGGTTGTACGGCAAGAACGACCGGTCCAAGGGCGGAAGTTCGGGCGCATGATCCGGGTGGGGCGGGCCAAGGAAGCGCACGGCCGCGCGTTGTGACTTGAAAATGTGACGGCGATCATGGACCCGTTCACCCGAGACTATGCTCAGGAGGATCCACCGTCATGAAGACCCGTTCACCCGTGAAGAAGCTGGCGGCCGTCGCCCTGGCCGCGAGCGCCCTGGTCGGTTGTAGCGTGAGCGCTCCTTCGGCCACCAAGCAACCCCTCGTCGCTCCTCCGAGCGTCGAGCTGAGCGTGCCCAGCTACCAGGTGCTCGTCGACGAGAAGTCCGAGCATAAGAAGATGATGTCCGAGTTCCTGGCCAAGCTCGCGCTCAGCGACGCGCAGAAGACCCAGCTGAAGGGCGTCGTCAAGGACGCGCTGGCACGCGGCAAGTCGATGATGGACGAGATCAAGCCACTGGTCACCGGCCAGACGGTTGACAAGGCCGCGCTGAAATCCGCCATGGCCACGATGCTGAAGGAAGATGCGGCCCAGGACGCGAAGACCATGGAGGCGGTCCGGCAGGTGCTGACGCCGGACCAGCGAACGCTGATCGCCGACAAGCTGATGGAGATGAGCGAGAAGTCGACGGCGGACGACCCTCACACGAAGATGTACATGAAGCTGATGGACAAGGCCGGCAGCCAGATCACGATGAACGAGACGCAGAAAGCCGCGTTCGCCCAGATGAAGAGCGACTTCATGGCCTTCTGGGACGCGAACCGGGTTGCCTACTACAAGGCCATGGCCAAGCACATGAAGGATGGCAAGGAGCACGACCTGCACTTTGAGTTCGAGCGGTTGGCCGAGGGCTGGAACACGGACTCCGCGGTGAACTTCGTCGCGAGCCTGGATCAGTCCCAGCGCCAGGCAATGGTGGCCTGGAAGGAAGGCCTGCTGGCGAAGATCGCGAGCAAGCTCCAGTAGTTGCCGACTCGGGGCTGCCTCATGCGCATGAGGCAGCCCCGCTTCGTTTGCGGATCGGCGTGCGGCTCAGCGCGTATGGAGCTCGGTGGGGACGTCTCCACGGCGGGCCTCCCGCGGCAGGTCCTTGCAGAGCTGGGCCACGGCGATCGCCACCACCCGGTCGTGCTGGTCGGGAGCGATCTCGTAGGCCTCGAGCCTGAGCACCGCCTCGCCGACGTGCACGTAGCAGAAGTGCTGGCTTTCAGTGCGGATCCAGGGCGATCGCTCCCCGGGCTGCAGCAACCCCTCGAAAAGCCCCGGGCAAGGATGCGGGAGGTAGCCGACCAAGGTTCCCCCGGACGCCCTGGCCCGGCTCAGGGCCTGCAGTTGCACGTTGAGGAGCTCCTCCGAGGCCGCGTCCAGGCAGGGCAACGGCCCGCCAAGCAGCGCGACCGTCCCCGCGGGATGCGCCTCGAGCAGTTCGCCGGCGCGCTCGACGCTGAACGCCATGCGCGCGGCCTCGAGGTCCTCGCCCGGGCCCACCAGGATGGACTCGCTGCCGAAGACGGCCTGCGACCGCTCCGAGCAGGTCATCGAGACCCAGCCCACGCGGATGAGGCGTGCGCTGGCACTCCTCCGCGGATCCTCGGCATGAGAGACCGCCCCCACGACCACGACCGAGTACGGCCGCGGGGCCGGCAGCACGTCACGCCGCTCCCCGGACTCCAAGAGCTCGATATGCGGTAGCAACTCCTGAATGCTTAACATGAGAACATTCAAGCGCACATGACTCAGAAACGCAAGTACATTTTATAGTCGCTACGGAGACACCCTTTTCGCGAAACAGACAAGCAAGCGCCAGGGCGTCTGGAGTGCCGAACGAGGCGCGCCGCGTGGTATAATCGTGCATCCCCGGCAGCTGTCCCCGTTTGCCTCTCGGCGATCACCATGAGGTCGGCGAGACCAGGGCGGGGTCTGAGTTCAGGAGGAAGCGGCATGGACCAGCGCGAACAGAAGAACCGGCGCCAGTGCATCGTGGACGCGGGAGTCCTCTACCATCGTCGGGACATGGCCCGTATCCTGCGGGATCTGGTGCGCGTCCGCTACGTCGATCTCAACGGCGATGAGGTCTCGGCCAGCGGAGAAGGGCAGGTCGTCAGCATCTTCGCGAACGACGACTCGTCCACCATCGTCTTCAACGAGCGCATCTACCTCAACCTCAACACCTTCGACTACGCACGTCTGGGCAAGGACCCCGACGGCGCGAGCTGCATCGACCTCGTCGACGAGCACCGCGTCCTGCGGCTCGTTCCCCTGCCCTGGGAGGCGTTCGACGCGCCGGCCAGCCTCGGCCAGCGGCAGACGACAGCCTCCGCGGTCCTCGACCGCTGGTTCGGCGAGGGCGCGCCGGAGGTCTTCGCCGAGGACGACGATGAGGAGCTTTAGCTAAAACAGGGATCAGTCGCGAAGCGCGGCCTCGACCGCCTCGTGGCAGCGGGCGTCGCGCAGCATCAAGGGGTGCAGCACGACGGGAATCCTCACCTCTCGCGCACCCGGAAGCACCGAACTCCAGGACGGGACGATCATCAGGTCGAAGGGAGTCCAGAGGGCCGTGTGGCGCACCCCTGAGAGCGCGGCGAGATTCGCGTTCAGCCGCTGGTAGACCCGACTCCCCGGTCTCAGCTCTTCTCCCAGCACGTTCCACCGCAGGTAAGCCATCCATGAGCCGTGGTGCGGACTCGAAATGGTCACCAGGCGCTCGACCTCCGAGGCTCCGCCGAGTTCTTGCAGGTAGACGCGCGCCACCATTCCCCCCAGACTGAAACCCACGAGGTCGACCTTCGCAGCCCCGGTCTGCGCCCGGACGGCGGCCACCTGGCTCTTGACCTGGCGGGCCAGCTCGTCGAAGCCCACCTGACCGTCATTCGGCACCATATCAAAGGAGAAGCTGCGCCAGCCGCGACCGTCGAGGTAGCGTCCGAGGGGCTCCATCACTGCATGGGTGTCATCGATGCCATGGATCAAGAGGACGGGGTTACGCTCGGCCGCCAGCGCCGGTGGCGTGAGGGCTCCCAGGAACAAGCCCCCGAGAGCCGCGAGGGCGGCCGCCATGATACGGAGGCTCACGGTGCGACGTTCTCCAGGCTGCGGATGCGCTCGAAGTAGGAGCGTGCGAGCATCCGATCCCGGACCTCGGCAGGCAGGGGAACGCCCACGAGGATGGCTCCCAGCAAGGGGGTCTTCTGTTTCCAGGCTGCGAAGCGGACGCTCTGGGCAGCCAGGCTCGAGGTCGGCCCGCTGAAGACGGGGAAGGTCGCAGCCTTTGCCACGAACCGTCCCTCGGGAAGAACCAAGAGGGTCCAGTCGTAGCTCGCCAGCAGGGCGCGCGGCAGCAAGGGCTGCTCGTTCTGGGGCCAGGGCAGGGCGGTCATGAGGTCGAGGTCCGGGATCCCGGTATGCCGGAGGGAGGCCAAGTCGCCGGTTGCGAGGAGGGAGTCGTCGTCGGACTCCTCGAGAACCTCGGCGAGGACGGAGTCATCGGCCAGGAAGTCGATGACCAGGACGCGGTTGCCGTCGCGGACCAGGGAGATGCCCAGGGCGGCGGTGGCGACGGCCGCGGCGGCGGGGTCGCCGGTGGAGGCGATCGCCAGCTCCCGCGACTCCGGGGATGCCGCGAGCGCCAGCTCACGGACCATGACGCCCATCGTTTGGCAAGGAGCCGATTGCAGCTCGAGGAACTTGCCGCCCATCCCGACTCCCGCGGGCAGGACGCCCGCCATGGGCAGACCGCCGAAACGCGGCTGGGACAGAAAGCCGTGAGGGCGCTTCAGGCGCAGGGCAAGCGCTCCGAGGACGCCGGCACCGGCGAGGCCAGCGAGCCAGGGCCAGGGGAAACGGCGAGGCGGCGGCGGCGGCACCGCTTCCTTCATCGTGTAGGAATACGGGCGCGGCAGGCTCTTGGCCAGCTCTGACAGCCCCACTTCCACGGGAGCGCGGAAGCGCGAGGTGTCCCGGACGTCCTCCTTGAGGTCGATGCGGACGAGGACGCCGCGGGGCGTGCGCTCGATGGCCATGAGGCGAATCCGGGCGCGATCCTCGGGGCTGAACTGGGGGAAGAGCGTGCTCAGCCAGTCGTCGCTGGCCCGCTCATGCAGGGCCTCGACGATGGACTGCGGAGCGAGCGTGGAAAGCTCCAGGCGGACGCTCACCTGCTCCTCCGCCCAGGCGGTGGGCGCAAACGCCCCGCCGCCCAGCCAGAGCGTGGCGGCGAGGGCGAGCGAGGGAACCGCTGAGCGGAGCAGGCGTTTCATGGCGCGAGGTCCCGGCGCTAGGCCAGCGCCGGGGACTCCGACAGGGCCTTGCTGAGAATCTCGGCCTTGTCCGTGCGCTCCCAGGGGAGGTCGACGTCGGTGCGGCCGAAGTGACCGTAGGCGGCCGTCTGACGGTAGAGCGGGCGGCGCAGGTCAAGCTCGCGGATGATGCCGGCGGGCCGCAGGTCGAAGTGCTCGCGGACGAGGGCCTCGATCCGCTCCTCGGAGATCTTGGCGGTGCCCTGGGTGTCGACCATGATGGAGACGGGGCGAGCCACGCCGATGGCGTAGGAGAGCTGGACCTCGCAACGGTCGGCAAGGCCGGCCGCGACGATGTTCTTGGCGACGTAGCGGGCAGCGTAGGCCGCGGAACGGTCGACCTTGGTGGCGTCCTTGCCCGAGAAGGCGCCGCCGCCGTGGCGGGCGTAGCCGCCGTAGGTGTCGACGATGATCTTGCGGCCGGTGAGGCCGGCATCGCCCATGGGGCCACCCACGACGAATCGGCCGGAGGGGTTGATCAGGAAGCGGGTGTCGGCGAGCAGCTCGGCGGGGACGACCGGCTTGATGACGTGCTCGATCAGGTCGCTCTGGATCTGGGCGTGGTCGACGTCAGGGGCGTGCTGGGTGGAGATGAGGATGGTGTCCACGCGCAGGGGGCGGTTGCCTTCGTACTCGATGGTCACTTGGGTCTTGCCGTCGGGGCGCAGGTACTTGAGCGTGCCGTCCTTGCGGACATCGGTGAGGCGCTTGGCGAGTTTGTGGGCGAGACTGATCGGCAGGGGCATCAGCTCCGGGGTCTCGTTGCAGGCGAAGCCGAACATGAGGCCCTGGTCGCCGGCGCCGATGGCATCGATCTTGGCGTCGATCTCGGACTCGGAGAGACCGCCGCGCAGCTCCCAGGCGCGGTCGACGGCGGCGGCGATGTCGGGCGACTGCTCGCCGACGGCCTGCAGCACGCCGCAGGTCTCGGCATCGAAGCCGTACTTGGCGCGGGTATAGCCGATGTCGCGGATGGTGTTGCGGACGAGCTGGGTGATGTTCACCTTGGCGGTGGTGGTGATTTCGCCCGCCACGAGGACGAGGCCCGTCGTGACCGAGGTTTCGCAGGCCACGCGCGCCATGGGGTCTTCGGCAAGGATGGCATCGAGGATGGCGTCCGAGATCTGGTCGCAGATCTTGTCGGGATGTCCTTCGGTAACGGACTCCGAGGTGAAAAGCGTACGGCGAGGCTGGCTCAATTGAAACTCCTCTTATATTTAAAATAAAAAAAAGCACCCACAGCATCTACAGCCTAAGCCAAGAGCCGGAGCGCGGGTGTCTTGCTCCGCCTATCTGCCGACGACAACTCGCCGCAGGAATTGGCACCGCGCCCATTGGGTCGGTTGCCGGGCTTCATCGGGCCTGTCCCTCAGCCAGCTCTGGATAAGCGTTTATCACGTCAAACTCTACCACGCCGCTTCATGGAGCGTCAATGGCGGCTCAAAGCGCCTCGCCCAGCGGATGCTGGGCGAGGCGCGGGCTAAGCGAAACGCACGTGGGCGGGGCCGTGACGAAGCTAGATTAGTAGCGCCAGTGGGCTCCGAGTCCGAACGAGCCAGGGGTCTGTCCGAAGCCCAGGTTGGCACCTGGGCTGAAGCCGACGAAGGCGTCTCCCACGAAGTCCCGGGTGAAGGCATAGCGCACACCGATGTTCGACTGGGTATTGATGCCCGTCACGGGCACGCCCAGGTTGGTATCGGCCATGAGTTGCAGCCTATCGGTCATGCCAACGGTGCCTCCGATGCCCAGCGCCAGGAAGTTGAGCGTGCCGGGTTGCGCTCCACCGGGCAGGATGGCCGCAGGCTGCAGCAGGCCGAGGTTGTAGTTCGGATAGAGGGTGAGGTTGAAGAAGTTGACGTCGTTGAAGGCGAACATCTTGGAGATGGGAAGGCCGAGCTGGATGCCCAGGGCCGGGTTGCCGTTGGCGTCCACGGAGAGGACGCCGCCCGCGAGGCCAGCGACCGAGGCGATGCCCGCACCGGCGCCTTCGCTCATGAAGGCCCACTTACCGGTGACATCGAGCTGGCCCTGCCACGGGGAGCCGGCGATGTAGCCGATGCCCGTGTTCAGCTCGAAGGTGTCCGACATGCCCATCGAGGCCCGCAGGTTCAAGGCGTTGCTGGCGATGCCGAGCCCCACCGCGGGCTGGCCGCCGAGCGGCGCCGCCGCCGTCGCTCCCAGGAAGATCGACGTGCTGATCAGGTTGACGCCCAGGCCCAGCACGTTGGCCCGAGGCACGGTGAAGAGCCGGGTGGGGCCTGGCGACACCATCCCGGCGACCACCGGAACCGATAGCGTCCTCTCGGACATCTGCATCTGCGCCTGGGCGGGCAACGACAGGACGATACCCAGGGAGCCGGCCAAGCCCATCGCAAGCAGCTTCTTCGCTCGCATGCCATACCTCCTTCACCCGATTCCGTCATAAAAATTCGTGAAGATTTAAGAAGAAGGTAGCACATGCAACGATCCAGGCACAACGCCTTCTGCCCCGGTTAGCAGAGGGAGATAGCGCTCGGGTTCAGGCGGGCCAGGTGGGGCGGCCCATGCCGGTGCAGCGCTCCTGCAGCCAGGGAGACTGGGAGACGGCCTCGCGCACCACGCCTCCTTGTGGGGAGGAGGCATGGATCACGCAGCCGTTACCCGCCCACATGGCCACGTGGCCCGGATAGAACAGCAGGTCGCCGGGGGCGAGGTCCGCCCAGTTCGAGACCGCAGGCAGCGCCTTGGCCTGCTGGTCGGCATCGCGAGGCAGGCGGATGCCGACCAGCTCGTAGCTGAGCTGGGTGAGGCCGCTGCAGTCCAGGCCCCAGCCGGATTTGCCGCCCCAGAGGTAAGGGATTCCCAGCCAGCGCTCGGCGAGCGAAACGGCCTGAGCCCCCAGCTCCGAGGGACGGCGCCAAAGTTCGGGAAGGTCCGTCGGGGCGATCGCCGCGGCCTCCGGGACTCGGACCCGCAGACCCAGCGGGGTCTCAGCCAGCCAGCCGTCCTCGAGGCGCTCGTGGATCGTCAGCTCGGATCCGGCCGCCAGGGGCACGGAGCCCAGTCCGTCGACGCGCGCGGCCTCCAGCATGACGGGAAGGGTTCTGAGGCCTTCCTCTACCCCCGCCTCGAGGCGCAAATTGGTGGAGCGCGCCCAGGCCACGTAGCCGTCGGGAGTTTGAACGCGCCACCATTCGCCCTCCGGGCACTTCAATACCGCGAGGGGGGTGCCCATCGGGGCTTGCGAGACGAGTTCGGAGCCGTGGCGGGGCTCCTTGCGGAGGTTCAGGACGGGAGCGGTGACGCGCGCCGGCTCGGCGTTCAGGGTTTCGATCGTCGACGGAAGGCCGACGTCCGAGAGAAAGACCTGAGGGAGGGTGGTCTCGCCGGAGACGTGCAGGGCGCCTTGCGTCCACGCCACGCGGACGTCGAAGAGGCCGAGGCGCCGGTCGGGCAAACGGAAGGCCCGCAGGGCCTCCAGCCCTTCCGTCGCAGCGCGTTGCCGCTCCAGCTGGGCCTGGTGGTCTTCCCAGACGGCGAGGGCGAGTCTGCCGATCACAGAGTTGGCGGCAGGGTCCGCCTCGGTCAAGATGACCAGCAAGACGCCCGTGGGGCCTCCTATGCGCCCCGCGGCATGCGCGAGCTGGGGCTCGCAGCGATCCGCCGCCTTGTAGGCCATGGGCAGTTGCGGCAAGCGGCGCGGGAACTTGGTGCGATCCCCTTCCCAGGTCAGCAAGTCCCAGAGGGGATGGTCGTTCTCCAGGCCAGCAAGGCTTTCGAGCAAGCCGCGCGCCGTCACGGTCTCCGCTTCCGGCAGCGCGAGCCGCTCGCTGAGCTGGGCGATCGCCGCTCCGTCGCACTCTGCGACCGTTCGGAGCAGCAAGCGCCGCTGACCATCGAGGTCGGGCGCGTCGTGCCGAGCGCGCTCGAAGGCATGCACGAGCAGCGCGAGGGCGCTCATCTGGCCCGCTGGAAAGGGTCGATCGGGCTCAACGCCCCAGGAGGCGCCGGTGACGAGGTCGAGGCAGGCGAGCGCCACGGGGGCGCGGGCCTTCGCGAGAATGGCGTCGAGTCGCCCTTTGAGGTCTAATGGAAGGGAACCGAGGACGGGCATTGGCATACCGGGGCCTCAAATCTAGAAGGGATGAGCCATGACGACGACGTTATCCTACCATGAGCGGGCGCTGGAGCTGCATCGGCAGCTTCTCGTCATCGACGGTCATGCCGACACGCTGGACCGCGTGCTCGAAGAGGGGCACGATTTCCTGGAGCCGTCTCCGGACTTCCACATCGACCTGCCCAGGTTGCTCGGGGCCGGCATGAACTGCCAGGTCTTCTCGCTCTGGACGCCTCCCGAATACCAGGGGGAGCGCGCAACGGTGCGGGCGCTGGCCATGATCAGCGCCTTCCTCGACATGCAGCGCGAGCGCGCCGAGCTGCGCCAGATCACCCGCGTCTCGGACCTCGATCCCGCGCGGCCGGGCTTCTGCTTCTCGTTCGAGGGGGCCGAGCCCCTGGCCGGGAACGTCTCGCTGCTCGAAGCCTTCTACCGCCTGGGAGTGCGGATGATCGCGCTCACCTGGAACGGTCGCAATCCGTTCGCCGACGGCCTCAAAGTCGGTCCCAACCCCTCGGGATTGACCGAACTAGGTTACGAGCTGATCGAGCGGATGGCCGAGCTGGGGGTGGTGCTGGACCTGGCCCATATCGCGGAGCCCGGCTTCTGGGATGCGCTGAAGGCCAGCCAGGGTCCGGTGGTCGCCACGCATGCCAACGCGCGCGCCCTGCACGATCACCCGCGCAACCTCAAGGACGAGCAGCTGAAGGCGATCGCCGAACGCGGCGGCCTCGTGGGCATCACCTTCGTTCCCGGCTTCCTCAGCAAGAACGGCGCCGATCTCGACGACGTGCTCGCCCACCTCGACTACATGGTCCAGCTCATCGGCGAGGATCACGTGGCCCTGGGCTCGGATTTCGACGGCATCACGGCCCCTCCGACCCGGCTGACCGGCGTCCAGTGCCTGCCGGCCCTGACCGAGGAAATGCTCAAGCGCGGCTACTCCGAGGAGCGCATCGCCAAGATCCTTGGAAACAACTGGGCGCGCGTCTTTGGGGAAGTCTGGAAGTAGCCACGCTTGCGTGGTAAGATCGCGGCTGCGGCGCCGGAATGCTCCTCGAATGGCCAGGGGCCTGAGTTCCGGACAGTTCAACTCGTTGCGCCCTGTGCGCGCCGCTCATGAATGTTGAAGAGGAAGTCATGCTGCTTTTGAACGACCCCGCCCGGATGACGGCCGCTGATCCCAGCGGCATGTTCGATTACCTGTACCGCCTGCCCGAGGTGGCCGAGGCCGCCTTCGCGCGAGGCCGCGCGGTCGCCTTGCCCAACGCCAAGCCCCGCCAGGTGCTGATCGGCGGCATGGGCGGCTCGGCCATCAGCGGAGACCTCGCCCGTAACCTGCTCTTCGATCGCTGTGGCGTGCCCATCGCCGTCAGCCGCCACTCGCACCTGCCCGCCTACCTG
>JAKFCW010000131.1:0-13297 GCA_036676455.1 Candidatus Sericytochromatia bacterium | reverse complement strand
TACCTCGGCGACATGTTGGGCGGCGATCTGTACCTGGCGGCGATCGTTGTCTTCGGAGTGCGGATCTTCGAAAACCTCGCCAAGATTCGGCGACTGATCCTGGGTCGGTTCTGGTCATTTTAACGGAAGGCATAGGTAGGGCTTCGTGTTCGATATCACAGATAAGGCAGGACTTTCCGCCGATATCAAAGTCGTTGGCGTCGGCGGCGGCGGCTCCAACGCCATCAACCGCATGATCGCGAGCGGTCTGAGCGGTGTGGAGTTTTGGACCCTCAACACCGATGCCCAGGCACTGGCGATGGCCCAGTCCGAACGCCGCCTCCAGATTGGCGCGAAGTTGACCCGCGGGCTGGGAGCCGGCGGCAACCCGAACGTCGGCCAGAAGGCCGCCGAAGAGTCCCGTGACGAACTGGTCGCCGCCCTCGACGGCGCCGACATGGTCTTCATCACCGCCGGCATGGGCGGTGGCACCGGCACCGGCGCGGCCGCCGTCGTCGCCGAGGTGGCCCGCGAAGTCGGAGCCCTCACCGTCGGCGTCGTGACCCGGCCCTTCACCTTCGAGGGCCGCCGCCGCAGCCAGCAAGCCGAACAGGGCATCCAGGCCCTCAAGGAAGCCGTCGATACCCTGATCATCATCCCCAACGACAAGCTCTTGCAGGTCGTCGAGAAGCGCACCTCCATGCAGGAAGCCTTCCACATCGCCGACGACGTGCTGCGCCAGGGCGTCCAGGGCATCTCCGACATCATCAACATCCCCGGCATCATCAACGTCGACTTCGCTGACGTGAAGTCCGTCATGTCCTCCGCCGGCTCCGCCCTGATGGGCATCGGTATCGGCCAGGGCGAGGGCCGCGCCATCGAGGCCGCCCGCACCGCGGTCAACAGCCCCCTGCTCGAGGCCACCATCACCGGCGCTTCCGGCGTCATCTTCAACGTCACCGGCGGCAACGACCTCACCCTCTACGAAGTCAACGAGGCCGCCGAGGTCATCTACTCCTCAGTCGACTCCGAAGCCAACATCATCTTCGGTGCCGTCGTCGACGAGCGCCTCCAGGGCGAGATCCGCATCACCGTCATCGCCACCGGCTTCGACGGCAAGGTGCAGACCCAGACCGTCGCCGTCCCGCAGGCCTCAAAGGAGCCCGTCCGCCAGCAGGTGATCGCTCCGGTGGCGCCCGTCGCCCCCGCGGCGCTCGACCCCCAGGGCTCGCCCGACATCCCCGAGTTCCTGCGCGGATCCGGTTTCAAGCGGCCCTTCTAGTTCCTCGTCCCAAGACCCTATGCCCTCGCAATCCCCCCGCGCCGTCGCCCGGGGGGATTGCCCTATCGGGGAACTACCCCATCAGGGGGCTTGTAGGGCGGGCTTGTAGTGAGAGCTTGTGGGGCGGGCCTCCGCGCCCGCCATGGCTTCAATCGCCATTTTGAGCTAGAATTAACTTCGGGAAACCATCCCTTTTCCAGAAAGGTAGAGCATCCGTGGAGTACAAGCAGACCGTCAATCTTCCCACGACCGACTTTCCCATGCGGGCCAATTCCGCCGCACGCGAGCCCGAGATCCAGGCGAAATGGTCGGAGCAGGGGATTTACGAGCAGATGCTGGAAAAGCGCCAGGATGCTCCGTCCTACGTCCTGCATGACGGCCCTCCGTACTCCAGCTCGGGCAACATCCACATCGGCCATGCCCTCAACAAGATCCTCAAGGACGTCATCGTCAAGTACAAGGCCATGAGCGGCTTCCGGGCCCCCTTCGTGCCCGGCTACGACACGCACGGCCTGCCCACCGAGCTGGCCGCCCTAAAGGCCCTCAAGACCAGCTCCAAGGATCTCTCGCCCCTCGAGGTCCGCGCCCTCAGCAAGGAGTTCGCCCTATCGTCCATCGAAAAGCAGAAGGGCCACTTCATGCGCCTGGGCGTCTTCGGCGACTGGGACCACCCCTACGTCACCCTCGAGCCCAAGTTCGAGGCCGCGCAGATCCGGGTCTTCGGCGACATGATGCAGGCCGGCTACATCTACAAGGGCCTGAAGCCCGTCTACTGGTGCTCCTTCGACACCACGGCCCTCGCTGAGGCCGAGGTCGAGTACGCCGACCACAAATCGCCCTCCGTCTTCGTCCGCTTCCCGGTGATCGATAGCCCCAACCCCGCCATCAAGAACCTGGTCGGCGACCTCAGCATCGCCATCTGGACCACCACCCCCTGGACCCTGCCCGCCAACCTGGCCGTGGCGCTCGGCCCCGACTTCGACTACGGCATCTACCAGATCGAGGGCCATGGCCGCGTGCTGCTGGCGACCGCGCTGGCCGAGGACGTCTTCCAGGCCGCGGGCCTCGAGGGCCTTCCCTTCGAGGGCATGACCTTCAAGGGCCGTGACCTCGAAGGCACCACCTACCAGCACCCCTTCCTCGACCGCAAGAGCCCCGTGATCCTGGGCGACCACGTCACCCTGGATGCCGGTACCGGCGCGGTCCACACCGCGCCTGGCCACGGTCTCGAGGACTACCAGGTGGGCCTCAAGTACGGCCTGCAGGTCCTGGCTCCGCTCAACGACCGCGGCATCTTCACCGCCGAGGCGGGTCCGCTGGTCGAGGGTCAGCCCTACTTCAAGGCCAACCCGATCATCATCGAGGCCCTGCGCGAGCGCGGCTTCCTGCTTCACCACCAGGAATTCCAGCACTCCTACCCGCACTGCTGGCGCTGCCACAACCCCGTCATCTACCGCGCCACCGAGCAGTGGTTCGCGTCGATCGACGGCTTCCGCAAGGCCACCCTCGATGCCATCAAGGGCGTCAAGTGGCTGCCCGGCTTCGGCGAGGTCCGCATCTCCAACATGGTGGCCGACCGCGGCGACTGGTGCATCTCGCGCCAGCGCAGCTGGGGCGTGCCCATCCCGGTCTTCTACTGCGCCCACGACCATGAGCCGCTGATCACCCCCGAGACCATCGACCGCGTCGCTGCGAAGTTCGAGACCGAGGGCTCGGACGCCTGGTGGAAGTACGACGCCCAGGGCTTCCTGGGTCAGGACTTCGCCTGCTCCCAGTGCGGCGGCCGGGAGTTCACCCAGGAACGCGACATCATGGACGTCTGGTTCGACTCCGGGACCACCTGGAGCGCGGTCCTCGAGGCGCGAAGCGAGCTGACCTTCCCGGCCGATCTCTACCTCGAGGGCGCCGACCAGTACCGCGGCTGGTTCCAGTCCTCCCTGCTCACCGCCGTCGCCACCCGCGGCCAGGCCCCCTACAAGACGGTCCTCACCCACGGCTTCGTCATGGATGGCCAGGGCCGCAAGATGAGCAAGTCCCTGGGTAACACCGTCGAGCCCCTCAAGGTGATCCAGCAGTACGGCGCTGACGTCCTGCGGCTGTACGTCTCCTCGGTGGACTACTCCGGCGACGTGCGGATCTCGGACGTCATCCTCAAGCAGCTCTCCGAGGTCTACCGCAAGATCCGCAACACCGCGCGCTACCTGATGGCCAACCTCAACGACTTCGATCCCAAGGACGCCATTTCCTACGCCGCGCTTCCCGAGATCGACCGCTACGCCCTGCACCGGCTGCATCAGATCACGCAAGAGGTCACCGAGGACTTCGAGAACTTCCAGTTCTTCCAGTTCTTCCAGACCATCCAGAACTACGCCGTGGTGGACCTCTCCAGCTTCTACCTGGACGTGGCCAAGGATCGCCTCTACGCCGAGGCGCCCGACGCCGTGTCGCGCCGCGCCGCGCAGACGGTCATGCACCACATCCTGCAGGCCTTGATGCGGATGGTCGCTCCGGTCCTGTCTCACCTGGCCGAGGACATCTTCACCTACCTGCCCGCCGCCCAGAAGCCCGAGGCCGCCTCGGTCTTCCTCCTGGACTGGCCGAAGATCCCCGCGGAGTTCGGCAACGAGGACCTCGCCGAGCGCTGGGAACGGATCCTCGCGCTGCGCGAGATCGTCAACAAGGGCCTCGAGGAGGCCCGCCAGGCCAAGGTCATCGGGTCGGGGCTGGACGCCCATGTCACGCTCGCGCCCAAGACCCGCGAGGCGCGCGAGCTGCTCGAGGGCCTCGGAGACGATCTCACCAAGGTGCTGATCGTCTCGGGCGTCACCATCGCGGACGCCGCGGCCGCCGAGGGCCCCGAGGGCGACCTTGCCGTCACGGTGGAGCGCGCCTCCGGCGAGAAGTGCGAGCGCTGCTGGACCTACTCGGTCGAGGTCGGCACGCATCACGCCCACGAGACCCTCTGCACCCGTTGCGTCGGCGTGATCAGCGGCCTGGTTTCCCACGGGTAGAAGCCAGAACGGTTCTCATCGCGTCTTCGACGCGATGAGGGCCCCGGCCGGGTATAGTAACGGAGCGTTGGATTCCGCTGTCCTGTTAGACAACGTCGTTTAAAGGAGGCCCCCTTGGAGACCATGTCCTCGTCCTCGGTGAAGATCCGCAAGTTCACCATCGGCGACCTTCCCAGCGTCGCCGAGATCCGGAACGCCTCTCTGGCCATTTCCCCCGACTTCTACTCGATGACGGTGGACCGGATCCGCTCGACGGGCATGACCTCCGAGCTGCAGCTGACCAGCGAGATCTTCGTCGCCGAGCGCGACGGAGCGGTGCGCGGCTACATCCACATCTACACCGAGCCGCACCTCATGGGGCGGATCAACATCGACGCCTTTCACGTGCACCCCGAGGAGCGCCGCAGCGGCATCGGCACCATGCTGCTCGAGGCCGCCGAGGCCAAGGCCCGCGAGTGGAACGGCCGCTACCTGAGCATCGCCATCCCTGCCGCGGTCGAGACCTCGCAGACCTTCCTCATCAAGCACCAGTTCCAGCTCGTGCGCTACTTCTGGAAGCTGCGGCACGCGGCCCTCGAAGGCCTGCCCGCCGCCGAGCTGCCCGGCAACCTGCGCTTCCGGACCTTCCGCCGGGGCATGGACGAGGCCGCCTACGTCGAGCTGCTCAACGCGACCTTCGCCGAGCACTGGGACTTCGCCCCCATCACCCAGCCCGAGCTGGAAGAGTGGAACCAGCGTCCCGACTTCGATCCGCGCGGCAGCTTCTTCATCGTGGACGGCGAACGCGAAATCGCCCACATCACCGTGCTGGTCGACCCCCAGCGCTACGAGGAGACCCACGACGCCGCGGCCCGCGTCTTCGAGCTGGGCGTCCTTCCCGCCTACCGCGGCAAGGGGCTCGGCTACCAGCTGCTGCTGAAGGCCTCGGAGTTCAGCCGGGAACATGATCTCAACGCCCTCGAGCTGGTCGTCGACGGCCAGAACGACGCCGCCAAGGGCATGTACGAGCAGATGGGCTTCCAGGAGAAGCGGGCCATCCTGGTCTTCCACAAGGCGCTTTGATGTCCCAGGTCCCCGTCCAAGGCTTCGACACCCGCCAGGAATCCCTCGTTCGCTGTGGCGCGCTGAGCGTCCCGCACGCCTTCTCCACCCGGCAAGGAGGCGTGAGCGAGGGTAACTACGCCAGCCTCAACCTCGCCGTCGCCTCGGGCGACCAGCGCGAGAAGGCCCAGGAGAACCGCCGGATCTTCGCCGAGCGCGCAGGCTTCGCGGCCTTTCCGCGCACGGCCCACCAGGTCCACGGCGTCACGGTGAACGTCGCGACTTTCGAGCCCTTCCCTGAAGGCACGCAGGGCGACATCGTCATCACCAACCAGCCCGGCCTGGCCGTCGGCGTCTTCGTGGCCGACTGCGCCCCCGTGCTGCTGCACGCCCCGGACGTATGCGCGGTGGCCGCCGTGCACGCCGGCTGGCGGGGAACGGCCCAGAACGCCGTGGGCGTGGCCGTTCGCGCCCTTCACGACGCCTACGGGGCCGATCCCGGCCGGATGATCGCAGCCGTCGGGCCCTCCATCCGGGGCTGCTGCTACGAGGTCGGCCAGGAGGTCGCGGACGCCATGCAGGTGCTGCCGGATCCCTCGGCCTGCCTCACGGCCCGTGGGGACCGCTGGATGCTGGACGTCCAGGAGGCCAACCGCCAGCAGCTCGTCACGGCGGGCCTGCAGCCAGCGAACGTGCATGTGAGCGGGCTCTGCACCCACTGCCAAGAAGACCTGTTCTTCTCCTACCGGCGCGACGGGGCGCAATCGGGTCGCCTCATGGGGGCGATCGCCCTTCCCGTCTGACCTCCGCCCCTTCTCCCCCAAACCGCCTGAAACCCAAAAGACAAGCCAATCTTAACGTCAGGTTCGCTTTCGCGCCTCCGATGACTAAGGCAGGAGGCGATCGCGCATGGCCTGCGCCCACGCCGTTCTGTTAAAGAAAGATTAATCACTCGTCAAGAACCATTGACTGTCTGATTAAGCTTTGATAGATTCAGATCACAGCCAACCGGGCAATCGCCCGCCAACTGGCTGACGAAGCGGGTTTCCCGCCTCGCAACGAGCTGAAAGCCTCCTACCACGCGGATTTCGCGTCACCGTCCCCGGCACCTCGCCCCAAAGGAGTCGTACGTGGTAGCAAAGCATTCGATGGCAGCCATGCTCGTTGGCACCCTGGTCATGAGTACGATTGGTTGTGCGCAGGTCCCCGGAGCGACGGATTCTCGCCTAGGCGCGGGAAGTTCCGATAGCGTTTCCGCTTCGGCGGTGGCCCAGCAACTGATCGTCAAGCGGCGCGCCGGCAGCCTCGGCGCAAAGCTGTCCATGAACGGGGTGCGGACCCTCCGGGCCAACGCGGCGCTCGGAATGGAGGTGGTCACCGCGGACGGCCGCTCGCTCAGCGAGCTGGCCACGCAGCTGAAGCGTGATCCCTCGGTCGAGTGGGTGGAACCGAACCGGTACCTCTCGCTCCCGGCTCCATTCAACGGCAAGCCCGCACCCGGAGGGTCCTCCTTTTTTGACGCCAAGCCCAACGATCCATCCGCCAAGGACCAGTACCACCTGGGCAAGGTGAACGCCTTCTCGGCATGGGACCTGACCCAGGGAACCGGCGTCACGGTCGCGGTCCTCGACACGGGCGTCGACCTCGGTCACCCCGACCTCAAGGCCAACCTGGTCACCGGCTACGACGCCATCTCCAAGACCAACACCCCCAAGGACATGAATGGCCACGGCACGCACGTGGCGGGCGTCATCGCGGCGGTCACCAACAACCGCCAGGGCGTCGCCGGCGTCGCGCCCGGCGCCAAGATCATGCCCATCAAGGTGCTCGGCGAGAACGGCGGCGGAGACCTCGGCTCGATCATCGACGGCATCCAGTGGGCGACCGACCACGGCGCGCAGGTCATCAACATGAGCCTCGGCGGCCCCATCGAGAGCCCGTCCTGGAACGAGGCCGTCAAGTACGCCGCCAAGAAGAACGTCGTCGTGGTGGCCGCCATGGGCAACGAGCGCGACCAGGGCAACCCCAAGAACCAGCCCGCCGCCACCCCCGGCGTCATCGCGGTCGGCGCGACCGACCCCAGCGACAAGATCACCGAGTTCTCGTCCTTCGGCGAGTGGATCTCGGTTTCGGCCCCCGGCTACGCCATCAAGTCGACCTTCCCCACCTACGCCTGCGAGACCTACACCGCCTACAAGCAGAACCCGGAGTACTTCCCCCCCGAGACCAAGATCTCGCTCAAGTACGCCGCCGTCTCGGGCACCTCTCAGGCCTCCCCGGTCGTCGCGGGCGTCGTCGCCCTGATGAAGGCCAAGAAGCCCGGGCTCACCCCCGCGCAGGCGCGCAAGGCCCTCATGTCGACCGCCGTGGACCTGGGCAAGAAGGGCTTCGACGAGGACTTCGGAGCCGGCCGGATCGATGCGCTCAAGGCCATCCAGGCCATCTAACCCCCATCACGGAAGCGCCCCCGGAACCGAGTGGTTCCGGGGGCTTCTTCATCTCACAGGAAGCTTACACGATGCGGAAGCGCGCCTCGGCGTCGCGGGCGCTCGCCTCGTCGAAGAGCTCCAGCTCGTAGCGGACGACCCTGAAGGAGAGGCGCAGCTCGAGGAACTGCTCGATGAGGCCCGCGAAGATCATCGCGATGGACCCCAGGAAGGTGGCCTTGGTGCCCACCCGCAGCCAGCCCCAGCCGAGGTCCTGCTGCAAGGCGAGGAAGAAGCAGGTGACGATGATCATGAAGACCGCGACGAAGAGCATGACCGAGGCGTCGCGCAGGTGGCGGGCCCGGCGGAAGATCAGCGCAAGCTGGCGATCGAGGCTTTCGCGCCGGCTGAGCTGCTCGGAGGAGAGGTCCTCGAAGTTGCCAAGCAATCGACGCTCCTCGTTGAGGGTGCGCAGGCGGGTGATGAGATCCGAGTACTTGGTCTCGGTCGCCGAAATCAGGACCGCGCAACCCGACAGGACGACGGCGGGTGCGAGGGCGGCAGTCACGAAGGTGGTGGGGTTCATCTCGGCCAGGAACTCCTCTGCTACTCCCAGTGAATCTCGATGGCGCCGACGCGCGTCTCCGCCTCGAGGTCGAGTCGCCCCGGAGCGGTCGTGAAGTTGGGGCTCACCCAGCGACCTTCCTCCTGGACGAGCTCGGGCGGCAGCGTGACCCGGGTGGCCCAGGTGTCCGGGGCCTTGACGCGAAGGCCCAGGCTGCGGGGAACGCGAATGACGAGGCGGCCGACCGTGACAGAGGCCTTGACCAGGCCCTTGCGCCGGTAGTCGCCCTCGAAGTTCAGCTCGGAGTTCCCGACTCCGCCCTTGAACTCCAGGTTCTGGAAGTTCGAGTTGCCCAGGCCGTGGCCCTGGACGTTGGCGGCCGCCGCCTCGATACGCAGGTGATCGAGCACGACGGGGTTGGGAGTGTTGAAGCGAAGGGTCGCGAGACTGGCCCCCATCAAGAGGGTACAATCCTTGAGCCGCAGGCCGGTGAAGTCGAGATCGCTCTTGGCGGCACCGAGGTCGGCGTGCAGGGTCAGGGGGAGCTTCTGGGTGAAGGAGACGGTCCAGCGGTTGGTGCCCGGGACGCCTATCTTGCGCTGCGCGAGGGTATACAGCGAGAGCGTGCCGTCGCCGTAGCGCGCCTTGGGCGTGAGGTTCTCGGGGTCGTACTCCACATGCACGGAGTAGAGCTTGTCGAAGGCTCCCGGTTCGAGCTTCAGCTCGCCGGCACCGAGGGCCAGCTCGACGGCCAGGGCCTTCTCCCCCTTGAGCGGGCGAGCGTCCTGGAAGGTCTGGGCATGGGCGAGGCTCGGAGCGCTCATGAGCAGCGAGATTGCGGTCATCAGGGGAATCGTGGCGTTGTTCATGCTTCCAATGTAGGCCATCCGGCGGAATCGAGCAACCAGATTAAGGGAGGTTAACCTTGGCAGCAAAGCCACTCGTCATCGGGCACCGCGGCGCCGGGGGGCATGCCCCCGAGAACACGCTCGCCGCGTTCCGGCGAGGCCTCGAACTGGGTTCGGACGGGGTCGAGTGCGACGTGCACCTGAGCGCGGACGGCCGGCTGGTGGTGATTCACGACGCCACGGTGGATCGGACCACAGACGGCAAGGGGCGGGTGGGCGACCTGACGCTGTCTGAGTTGAAGGCCCTGGACGCGGGCAGCTGGTTCGGGGACGGCTTCCGCGCAGAGCGGCTGCCGACCCTCGAAGAGGTCTTCGAGGTGGTCCGGGAGGCGGGCCGAGAGAGGGGACGGCCGTGCTGGCTCTTCGTCGAGCTGAAGCATGGCCGCGACGTCTACCCGGGGATCGAGGAGGAGCTTATGCGGGCGATCGCCCACTCCGGCCTCGCCGCGCAGACGGCGGTGATCAGCTTCGACCACCGGGCGATCGCCAAGCTGAGGGAACTGGACCCGGCGCTGCGCACGGCAGCTCTCTACGACGCGCGGCCCGTGAACTCGGCGGCCCTGGCCCGTTCGGCCGGGGCGGGGTGGATCGGCCCGGCGGTGAAGTGGGTGGATGCGCTCGAGGTGGCGCAGGCGCGCGCGGCGGGCCTGGAGGTCTTCGTCTGGACGGCCAACCAGGAGGAGGCGATGCGCCGGGTCCTGCAGCTGGGCGTGACGGCGGTGGGCAGCGACTACCCGGATCGCTTGCTCGCCATGCGCGACAACACCCGCTTCTCCCCTGACGAAAGCTTTTAGGCAGGCCGGACACGCCCCTCTTCGCCCCTCCCGCTAGGATGTTGGCGACGAGTCGACGAGGAGGGGACCATGCGATCGCGTGACGGGATCGACGCTCACGACGAGCGACGTTTGAGACCTCTGCGCGGAGGCGTCCGCGGGGGAATCGTGCTGGGCGCTCTGGGGCTCTGGGTCGGAGCTTGCGGCATGCCGCCGGCCGGCCAGCCGGGGCCGTACCGCGTGCACCCCAGCCCCGAGGCGTCCCGGGCCCCCGAAGCCAGCCCCACGCCGCGCCGGCGGGTCTCACCGCCCCCTGACACGGCCACGCCCGCGCCCTATCCGTATCCGACCCCGGAGTTGCCCGAGGCCGAGCCCTTCGAGGTGGTGGGCATGGTTCTGCTGAAAGGGCAGCCGGTTTCGGGGATCACGCTCAGCGTGGTGAACAACGGCACGTTTCGCAACGTGCTGGTCCAGACGGACGCGCAGGGCGTCTACCGGGCCACCGGGCTCGCCACGGGGTCTTACTTCGTCCACTACTACAACGACCGGGACAACTTCAAGGTGGGCTACTGGAAGACGCTGGTGCGGCCGGTGAGCGAGCAGTACGGCGCGCGTTTTCCGGCCTTCGACGTCTACCTGGTGGGCATGCAGAACGAGCCCGGCATGGGGGCGTCGACCACGCTACCGGCGCGCTTCGAATGGGAGCCTTACAGCCTGGCGCTGCGCTACCGCTACCGGATCCACAACCGCGGGGGGCCGGGCGGGAAGCCCTACTTCATCTCGAACTGGCTGACCCCGGACGTGAACGCGTTCACCTACGACGGGACCATCAACCAGAAGGGCATGGGCGAGGGCCGGCTCGCGCCCGGCCGCTACCTCTGGGGCGTCTACTGGGATGCAGGGCAAGCAGGCGAAGGCGGCAACCTCTACCAGGACTTCGTGGTCACGCCCGGCGGCTCGCCGCCGGAAGAGGCCGAGCCCCCCATGGAAGAACCCCCGGCGGAACTGCCGGGGGAACTCATCGAGTAACGCTTCGACTAGTGGAACTTGGAGGGATTCACCGGTCGGCCGCCGATCCGCACCTCGTAGTGGAGGTGAGGGCCGGAGGCGCGGCCGGTTTCTCCGACCAGGCCGATCAGTTCGCCCTTCTCCACCGTATCGCCCGCCTTGACGGTGATCTTGGAGCAGTGGGCGTAGCGGGTGACGACGCCCTTGCCGTGGCTGATGTCCACGCACTTGCCGTAGTCGCCGTTCCAGCCCGCCGAGATGACGGTGCCGGCCTTCGCCGCGTGAATGGGCGAGCCCTTGGGGCGCGGGATGTCCACCCCGTGATGCTGGCGGCCGCCGCGCTCCCCGAAGTACGAGGAAACCTTGCCGGCGGTCGGCCAGACGAAGTTCTTGCCCACGGCGCGTCCCAGGTCGCCGATCAGTCCGCGGCTGGCCTGCTTGAAGTCACCGCGCTCGCGGCGCACGTTGCGCTTGGTCTCCTGCGGCACGGCTCCCGGCAGGAAGAGCATCTGGCCCTCGCGCAGCGTGCGCGGATCGGAGATCCCGTTGGCTTCCTGGATGGCGCTGGCCTTCACGCCGTAGCGCGTGGCCAGGTGCGAGAGGCTCTCGCCGGAGCGCAGCTTGACGTAGACGCCATCCGCATGCGGAACCTTCAAGACCTTGCCCACGGAGAGCGTGTCGTCGGCCGAAAGGTCGTTCGCGCTGGCCAGGGTCATGGTCTTGATGCCATGCCGGCTGGCAATCTTGGAGAGGGTATCCCCGGAGCGAATCGTGTACGAGGTCGGCTCCGAGGGCTTGGGCTTCTCGGCCTCCTGCTCGGCAGGCGTCGCAACGGCCAGCTGGGTGGGCTGATCGGGCGAAGGCTTCTCGGCCTTGGGAGCGAGGACCAGCGGCACCGCCGGTGCCTTGAAGGCGACGGTCTCGGGCTTCGCTGCCAGGGTCTGGGCCTGCTGTGCGGCGCTCGGGGGGATGCGAAGCTGCTGGCCGATCTTCAGGGAGTGGAGATCCTTGAGGCCGTTGTAGCTGGCGAGCTCGCGGGCGGTGAGGTCGTTACGGCGGGCGATCTGGCCCAGCGTGTCGCCGGACCTCACCGTGACCACGCGATCCGCCACCTTGGGAGTCTGCTGGGCAGCAGGCGGTACAGCAGCGGCCGTCTCGGCGGGGGTCTCCGCAGGGGCCTCGGCGATCGCCTGCAAGGCGGCGGGCTGCTCGAGGGCCGTTCCGGCTTGAGTCGGCGCGAGGGCGTTCGTTTCGGTCTCGGAGACCGACGCCTGCGCGACCGGCTCGGAGGAGCCCAGCTTGCCCACGACGCTGAAGCCGACGGGCACCGCCACTGCCAGGCAAGCGGCGATCAGGAGCGGGCGGCCGTAGGCCTGCAGGCGGGCATGGCGGCGCTGGCGCTGCATGCGGTAGGCCTGGATCGGGGAGGCGACGTTGTAGCGGATGACGCCCATGTTGGCGGAAGGAGCTTCCGGCGGAGCCTCGGGGGCCTTGGACTGCGTCAGGGCCTCGAACCCACGGAGGAGCCGATCACCCAGCCCGTTCTGCTTGGACTGGGACCCTAGACTGAGGCCATTGAAGTTGAGTGGCACGAACGCCTTGGGGTTCGATGGGGCGCCATCGTACTTCAGTGTCCCGATCTCGGGAAGCGACTGCTCGGTGTTTGGTTCTAGCACCGCTAGCCTCCTTGGTTGTTAAGCAAGTTCAATAACAAGTTTTAAGCCCCCGGTTTGCACCGGGGGCTTATTCTTCATCAGGTGTCGCTGATTGCCATCAGGAAGTCAGCGTTGGATTTGGTTCGACTCATTCGGCTGGTCAGGAACTCCGTGACCTCCGAGGTCTCTCCGGCATCCAGGGTCTTACGCAGGACGTGCTGCTTGCGCAGCTCTTCGGGCGTGAGCAAGAGGTCCTCGCGGCGGGTGCCGCTCCGCTTGACGTCGAGCGCCGGGAAGATCCGGCGATCCGACAGGCGGCGGTCCAGGTGCAGCTCCGAGTTACCGGTGCCCTTGAACTCTTCGTAGATGACGTCGTCCATGCGCGAACCGGTTTCGACCAGGGCGGTGGCGATGATGGTGAGGCTGCCGGCTCCTTCGAGCTTGCGGGCCGCGCCGAAGAAGCGCTTCGGCTTGTGCATCGCGTTGGGGTCGAGACCGCCCGAGAGGGTACGGCCGGACGGCGGGATGACGTTGTTGTAGGCACGGGCCATGCGAGTGATCGAGTCGAGCAGGATCACGACGTCCTGGCCGTTCTCCACCTGGCGCTTGGCCTTCTCGATGACGAGTTCGGCCACCTTGACGTGGTTCT
>JAKFCW010000130.1:0-17531 GCA_036676455.1 Candidatus Sericytochromatia bacterium | reverse complement strand
TCGGCGCAGGTGAGCATTTGCTCGGTGAACATGGAGACTCCTCTTTTGGTGGTTGGCAAACCGCTTCATGGACAAGAAAGGCACCCGCTTGCTGCCAAGCGAATGCCCGGGCGTCGAAGCTTGTTGGTTTGCCGCCATATGACGTACGTCGTTATATTACCACTTCTTAAGGGAGTCGGCAAGGCAAGGTTGGCTGCCGAACGGAGCATGCCCCCGTTCAGCAACCCTGGGCCTCTTAGGGGGCGACCGGCGCAAGCAGGAAATCCAGGTCCTCCCGGCTCAGCTGCCGTGCGAACTCCTCGGTCCCCAGCACGTCGCGCACCATCCGGCGCTTGCGCTCCTGCAACGCCAGCACCTTCTCCTCGATGGTGTCCTTCGCGATCAGCTTGTAGCTGAAGACGTGACGCGTCTGGCCGATCCGGTGGGCTCGGTCCGTCGCCTGATCCTCCACCGCGGGGTTCCACCACGGGTCGAAGTGCACGACGTAGTCCGCACCCGTCAGGTTGAGACCGGTGCCGCCCGCCTTCAGGCTGATCAGGAAGACCGGCACGTCCGACGCGTTGAAGCGCGTCGCCCGCTCCAGGCGATCCTTGGTCGAACCGTCCAGGTACTCGGTCGCGACGCCCGCCGCGGTCAGCCGCGTCCGCAGCGCCTGCAGCACCTTCACGAACTGCGAGAAGACCAGCACCCGGTGCCCCTCGGCCGTGATCTCGCTGACCATCTCCATGAAGAGGTCCATCTTGGCCGACGGGATCTCCTTGTCGTCGCGGGCCACCAGCATCGGGTCGCAGCAGATCTGCCGCAGGCGCAGCAGCGCCTCCAGGATGTTCAGGTGCGCCCGCCCCATGCCCAGCCGGTCGACGGTCGCGAAGATCTCCCCGCGCACCCGCAGCAGGGTCTCGTTGTAGAAGCGGCGCTGGTCGGTGCCCAGCTCGCAGTATGCCACCATCTCGGTGCGCGGCGGCAGGTCCTGGGCCACCTCGGTCTTGAGGCGCCGCAGGATGAAGGGCCGCGTCCGGTGACGCAGGTCGGTCATCGCTTCGGGATCGCTGCCCTGCATGGCCCCCAGGTAGCTCTCCCGGAACCGGCGCTCGGTGCCCAGGAGGCCCGGCATCAGGAAGTTGAAGAGGCTCCAGAGCTCCATGAGGTTGTTTTCGAGCGGCGTGCCCGTCAGGCAGAGCCGGTGGCGGGCCTGCAGCTTGCCGGCCGCCTTCGCCGCCTGGGACTGTGGGTTCTTGATGTTCTGGGCCTCGTCCAGGATCAGGTAGTGGAAGTCCTGCTTGAGTAGCTGCTCCTGATCGCGCCGCAGCAAGGCGTACGAGGTCACGACCACGTCGGCCTCGGCGATCTCGCCGAAGCGCTCGCGGCGCGCGCTACCGTGCAGCACCAGGGTCTTCAGGCTCGGCGCGAAGCGCGAGAGCTCGCGCTCCCAGTTGTAGACCACCGAGGTCGGCGCCACCAGGAGGCTGGGGCCGGACTTGCCTTCTTCCTTGTCGCGCAGCAAGAGGGCGATCGCCTGGATCGTCTTACCCAGACCCATGTCGTCGGCCAGGATCCCGTGCAGGCCGTGATCGGCCAGGAAACTGAGGAAGTCCATGCCCTTGCGCTGGTACGGCCGCAACTCCCCGTTGAACCCCTGCGGCAGCGGGCGCTCCGGCAAGGACTCGAGGTCCGAGAGCTGGGGCAGGAAGGTCTCCCAGTGATCGTCGGCCACGGCCACGTCGGCTGCCTGCAGCAGATCGCTCACCCAGGTCGCCATGTAGGGCGGCAGCTTCTGCTCCAGGCCGTTCTCGCCGGCCGTGATCTCGAAGCCCAGCGACTCGCCCAGGTGACGCTGAGCGGCCAGCCACTCGGTGGGCAGCTTCGCGTAGGCGCCGTTGCCCAGCTTCACGAAGCGGCTGCGGCCTCTCAGGACGTCGCGCAGGGCCTCGCCGGAAAGCTCGATGCCGTCGACCTCGATGCGGGTGGTGAGGTCCAGCCAGTCGATGCCGCTCGAGAGCCGCAGCGAGACGCGCGGGCGGCTGCGGGTAACGCGCAGCTTGGTCAGGCGCTCTTCCCCGAAGACCTGCCAGCCCTCGGCGATCAGCTGCGGGATCTCGTCGACCAAGAAACCGAGCGCCGCGTCGCCCCAGCCAAGCCAGTGACCGTTGCCGCGCGCGTCCAGCCCGGAGGCCGAAAGCCGCTTGACGTGGGCGGCCTCGGCCTCGCCGTCGCGCTGCCAGACTCCCCATTCGCCCTGCCACTCGCCGCCGACCACCTCGCGCATGTCGGTGGGAGCGATGGGCGTGGAGCCGCCGTAGGTGAAGGTCAGCTTGACTAGGAGGCGATCGCTCTCCTCACTCAGCGTCAATCGCGCCACGGGCGGCACCGGCGCGTGGGTCTTGGCGTCGGCCGCGGGCACGGGCGCCGGTGCCGGCTCGTCGTCCTCGAACTCGGGCAGCGCCGGCAACTCGGCCTCGATCACCGGCCGGAAGGAGTCTTCGAGCAGGATCCACGCGGGATCCGAGCCGACCAGGCGACCCGGCGGCAGCGGAATGGGGGTGCCGTCTTCCTCCGAGATCAGCTCCTCGGCGTCCCAGGGCGAGAGCCGGCGGCTGTGGAGGGGCCTGTCGGGCTGGATGGCGATGGGCTGGCGGCCCCCGCCGAAGACGAAGGGGCTGGTGCGCAGCGCCGCGAGAACCGGCGCGACCATGGCCTCGCGCAGCGGGATGCCGCGGGCGTAGGGGCTGGAGAAGTCGCGCCCGTGCTCCTGGTAATACGGCTGGATGATGGCCAGAATGGCCCGGTCCTCGTCCCGGAAGTCGGGACTCTTCTGCGGGGCCCAGATCGGCATGGGGCGCCCCGGGCCCGGGGTCCCGTCGGCGCGGATCTTGGAGACGTCCAGCGCCAGCCAGAGGCACTGCGGCCGCGTGTAGAGGGCTTCGAGCTTCTTGGGCGGCGGAGCCACCCACAGGCCGTAGAGAATGACGTCCTGGCCGGGTCGGAAGCCGGACGGGGCCTCTTCGGGCTCCGGTTCGGCCGGGGGCGGCGCGTCCAGGAAGGCCAGGGCCAGCGCCACGGCATGCTTGCAGCGGTCCGAGAGCGGGCACGTGCACGTCGAGGACAGCGCCTTGCCGTCCCAGGTGACCATGGCTGTGAGGGGGGCGTAGCCGCCGTCATCCACCAGTCCCTTGACCACCAGGCGACCGCTCTCGCTGCGCACCTGCATGGTGCTGACGCCGCCCTTCTTGAAGATCGTGTTGCCACGCTTCACGGTCTGGGCGTCGGTCCAGGCGTTCAGTTGGGTGGGGGTAAATACGGCCAGGGTTTCCAATCGCCACTCCTCAAAAAGCAATTCCGCCATTATACCTCAGAAGTGGCGGGCACCGAGGCCCGCCCCGCTGGCATCTGGTATCTGGCGCAGGCCCCGTTCGTCACTCCCGCGAAAGCCCAGGGGATTCCCGCTTTCGCGGGGATGACGCTCAGGTGAGAACAGGCGCCTTTGTTCACGCCCGTTCCCTTACTTTGGGTTACCGGATTACCCGATCCGGATGCTGTACTCGGATCCAGGGAACCGGTTGCCGGTCTTCTCGAGGAAGTAGCCGAGGCCTCCGTGATACTCGCTGGTCTGGCCGTGGTCGATCAGCACGACCTTGGTCGCGAGGTCGCGCAGGAAGTGACGGTCGTGCGAGACGAAGACCACGGTCCCGTCGAACTGCTTCAGCGCCTCCAGCAGAACCTCGCGGGTCCGCATGTCCAGGTGGTTGGTGGGCTCGTCCAGGATCAGGAAGTTGCAGGGGTTGGCGAGGATCCGTGCCAGCACCACCCGGGTCTTCTCGCCGCCGGAGAGCACGCTGACCTGCTTCTCGACGTCGTCGCCGGAGAAGAGCACCGAGCCGAGGATGTTCTGGATGACGCCGCGTCCCAGCGTCGGCGCCACTTCCTGCACCGACTCGAAGACGGTCTTCTTGGGATCCAGGATCTCGGTCTGGTGCTGGGCGAAGTACGCCGTCTGGAGGCTCGCGCCCAGCTTGCATTCGCCCTCGTCGGGGGCAAGGGCGCCGGCGATGATCTTCAGGAGGGTCGATTTCCCGGCGCCGTTGACGCCCAGGACCGCGATCCGCTCGAGACGCTTGATCTGGAACTCGGTGCCATCGAGGATGCGCTTGCTGCCGTAGGACTTGCCGACGCCATTGAGGGTGGCCACGATGTCGCCCGAACGCGGGCAGTCGCGCCAGCGGAAGTCGACGGCCTTCGCCTCCTTGGGCACCTCGATCTTGTCCATCTTCTCGATCATCTTCACGCGCGACTGGACCTGCGCGGCATGCGAGGCGCGTGCCTTGAAGCGAGCGATGAACTTCTCCTCCTTCTCGAGCATGGCCTCCTGGCGCTCGGCCTGGGCTTCCAGGTTCTCCAGGCGGATGCGGGATTCCTGCTCGTAGAAGTCGTAGTTGCCCGAGTAGACGGTCACGCCGCCATTCTCGACGGCCACGATCTTGCGGACCAGCCGGTTCATGAAGTCGCGGTCGTGGCTGGTCATGAAGATGGCGCCCTCGAAGCCGCTGAGGAACTCTTCCAGCCAGATGATGGTTTCCACGTCGAGGTGGTTGGTAGGCTCGTCCAGCACCAGCGCGTCCGGCTTCAAGAGCAGGACCTTCGCGAGCTCGATGCGCATGCGCCAGCCGCCCGAGAAGGCCTTGACCGGCTTCTGCCAGTCCTCGCGGCTGAAGCCCAGACCCGACAGGATCGTCTCGGCGCGCGATTCGAGGTCGTAGCCCCCCAGCGCCTCGAAGCGCGTCTGCGCGTCGCCGAGCTCCTCGAGGATCTCGGTCATGCGGTCGGCGTCCAGTTCAGGGTCGGCCAGCTGGTTGCTGAGGTCGGTGATGACGCCCTCGAGCTTGGTGACCTCACCGGCTCCGGCGAGGGCAGCCTCCATGACGCTGGCGTCCACGTCGCCGCCGGGCTCCTGCGAGAAGTAGCCGATGACGAAGCGCTCCGGGATGGTGATGCTCCCCTCATCCGGCGATTCCTGCCGGGTGATGAGGCGGAAGATGGTGCTCTTGCCGGCCCCGTTGGGACCGACCAGGCCGACCCGGTCGCCCGGGTTGATCTGGAAGGAGGCGTCCTTGAAGAGGAACTTCTTGCCCTGGAACTTCGCCACTTGGGTGAATGCGATCATCGGCTCTCGCTCTCGAATTGAAGGGGGACGATCCACCAGGATACCATAGCCGCGCCCCTTTCGCTGGGTCGCCCGCGAAACCCATGCTTGCTGCTTGCGTGTCATGTTGACAAGCTGCCGCTTGCACCCTCCGAGGCCACTGGATCCCCGTGCAAGCGAGGAGGTACACTATCCGAATCGCATCGTAATGAACGACTTAAGCGCAGGTGAAATCTTGAACGCGACCTTCTTCGGCCTCGACCCTGAACTCAGCGCGTACGCCTCGTCCCGGGCGGCCGTCTTCGGCATGCCCTTCGGAGCCTCCGTCTCGTACGGCCGTGGCGCCGAGAAGGGGCCCGCGGCCATCATGGAGGCCTCCCAGCAGGTCGAGCTCTTCGATCACGAGCTGGGCTTCAACCCCTGCGACGCGGGCATCGCGACCGTCGCTCCCGAGCTGCTGGAACAGTCCCTGAGCTCGCACGCGGAGGTGAAAGCGGCGATCGCCCGGATCCTGCCCAAGCTGCTGGACGACGGCAAGTTCCCCATCATGCTCGGCGGCGACCACTCGGTGACCCCGCCCATGATCGAGATCCTCCGCGCGCGCTACCCCGAGCTGGGCGTCCTGCAGATCGACGCGCACGCCGACCTGCGCGAGTCCTACGACGACGACCTCGAGTCGCACGCCTGCGCCATGAAGCGGGCCCTGGACCATTCCCTGACGCACCTCGTGGGCGTGGGCATCCGCAACCTCTCCGAGCCCGAGTGGGAGTACCTGCACTCCCAGAAGAAGATCACCGAGGTCTGGGGCGGCTCCTGGCTGAAGCCCTGGGACGAGTTCTGCGCGGACGTGGACCTGGCGATCTCCCAGCTGCCCGAGCATGTCTACCTGACGATCGACGTCGACGGCTTCGACCCCTCGATCATGCCCTCGACGGGCACGCCGGAGCCCGGCGGGCTGACCTGGCAGCACGGCTGCTACGTGCTTTCCCAGCTCTTTACGTCCCGGACGGTCGTCGGCATGGACATCAACGAGCTGGCGCCCATCGCGCACCTGCACGGTCCGGATTTCCTGGTGGCCAAGCTCTTGTACCGGGCGATCGGGTTGAAGTTTCACGGTTTGCTCGCCCGTAAGTGAGCAGGGACACGGTTTTCCGCCTACCTGATTATGGTAAGCTAGCGATCTATCTACCGACATGGATCGCGTTCTAGGAGGGGTTTCCCTTGAGACGATATAACTGGCGCGGGACGGGGGCCCTCACCCTCGAGCTTCCCAAGCCGATCCCGTTCACCCTCCAGGTGCAGGCTCCCAAGGTGGGACCCGAGGACCGGCTCTTCCTGGCCGCCAACATCAATGGCTGGAACTCGCAGAGCGAGCGCTACGCCTTCAAGCGCGTCGGCGAGGATCGCTTCGAGCTTCCCCTGCGGGTCCTTCCCAACACCCACATGGAGTTCAAGGTCACCCGCGGGGGCTGGGAGCGCGTCGAGGTCAAGGCCGACGGCGAGGACGTCGAAAACCGCGTCCTGCGAATTCGCGACGAGGGCGCCTTCGAGGTCACGATCGAGGATTGGCGCGACAATCACCCGCGCGATCCCAAGCCCAAGACCACCGTCGGCAACGTCAAATCGCTCGGCAAGTACACCGTCGCCCCCCTGGGCCGCACCCGCGAGATCGTCGCGTACCTGCCTCCCGGCTACGACGTCGAGACCTCGCGCCGCTACCCGGTCCTCTACATGTTCGACGGGCAGAACCTCTTCGACGAGCGCACCTCGTTCTCGGGTGAGTGGTACCTCGACGAGACCTGCGAGAAGCTGATCACCGACGGCAAGATCCCGCCGATCATCATCATCGCGATCTACCACGGCAACCAGTACCGCCTCAGCGAGCTAGCCCCCTGGCCCGACTACCGCCTCAAGGTGAAGGCCGAGGGCGAGAAGTTCATCGGCTGGGTCGCCCGCGACCTCAAGCACCAGATCGACCAGAAGTTCCGCACCCTGCCCGACCGCGAGTACACGGGAGTGGGCGGATCCTCGATGGGTGGCTTGGCCGCCATGTACGCCGGCTACCGCTATCGCGACGTCTTCGGGCGCATCATGTCGATGTCCGGGTCGTTCTGGTTCGGCGAGCGCTCGATCTTCAGCTTCCTGCGCGACTGCGCCAAGCCCTTCAACACCAAGATCTATCTCGATTGCGGCGGTAAGGAGGGCGGCTCGTTGTTCAGCCCGAAGTTCCTGCGCCATGCCAACGACATGGTCGACCTCTTGAAGCAGCAGGGCTTCACCGAGAATCACGACCTCAAGTACGTCGTGGACAAGCATGCCACCCATTCGGAGGCCGAATGGGCCAAGCGCGCGCCCGGTGCCCTCGAGTACCTCTGGGGCGACCTGAAGCTTTAGATCGGGCGCTAACCAACCAAGGCGAAAGGGTCCGGGGATTTCCCCGGACCCTTTCGCCATGCGCGATCGATCTAGAAGGTCGCGAAGCGCTTGTCGTAATCCTTGAGCAGCTTCTCAACCCGCTTGGCGTCGTCCGACCGGATGATGAGACCGGGCTGGAAGGGATCCGCCGAGCGCCAGACGATCTCCTTGTCCTTGAAGGCGTCCAGCCTCACCGCGCCGTGCTTGGGCACCGTGGTGATGAAGCCTGCGTGGCCCTCCTTGGGCTTGGGGGGCTGGTACGCGTCATGCGCCTCGAGCTTCGCGAGCTCGTGGTACAGGCAAACACCCGAGGCCTCGTTGACCACCATGGGGATGCGGGCCGAGGGAATCCGGTTGGCCGCTTCCAGGAAGTAAAGCTCCCCGGTCTCGGCGCTGCGGATGAACTCGATGTGGGTTACGCCGCGCTGCAGGCCGAAGGCCTTGACGACCTTGGCGTTGATCTTGAGCAGTTGCGCCTCGAGCTGGGAGCCGCGCGCGACCGTGTAGGTCACGAAGTTGCCGCCCTGCAGGACGTCGTAGAGGGGCAGGCCGTAGCGCGACGCCAGCGAGAACTGGATCTTCCCGCCTTCCACCACCGAGTCCACGTGGTAGACCTCGCCGGGGATGTACTGCTCGACCAGGTAGTCGTCGATGCGCGGGCCCTTCGCGATGATGGCGGGCATGAGCTGCGCGCGGGAGTCGATCCGGGTCACGTTCTGGGAGCCTAGGCCGTCACGCAGCTTGAGCATGTACGGAGGGGCCACCGACTCCAGGAGGCTGTTCACCCGCTCGCGATCGAGGGCGGGGGCGAAGTACGGCACGGGGATGCCGGCGCCCAGGGCCGTCATGCGCATCGCGAGCTTATCGCGGAAGAGGCGCGCCTGCTCGGGCGTCTGTCCGGGGACGCCGAGCAATTGCCGGATGCGCGCGGCGAGCTCGACCTGCGCCTCGAGCATCGGCACCACGCGGTCGATCGCTTCTTCGCGGTAGAGGCGGCTGACGACGCTGGCCACCGCGTTCCAGTCCTGGAGGCTGCGCACGGTCACGATCCGGCCGACGCACTCGGGGAAGCGATCCTTGAGGGCCGCATCCTCGGTCAGCACCAGCACCCGGCAGCCGAGCCGTGCGGCCTCTTCCATGAAGGCCCGGCCAGCCTTCACGCGGCTGACGCAGAGGATCGTGCGCCCTTGCGAGGCGGATTTCACCGTGGTCGCCGTGGACTTGCGCTTGCCAGCGTTGGGAGCCTTGGTGGTGCTGGGCGACGCCGTGGAAGAGGTTCGGGCGGTCGTGGCCTTGGCGGCGGGCTTGGCGGGGCTGCTGGCCTTGCCGCTCTTGGCCGCAGGAGTCGTGGCCGTCTTGGGGGCCGCCTTCACCGCCTGGGGCTTGCTCGCCATGGCCTTCGCCTTGGGGGCAGCCTTCGCCGCCTGGGACTTGCCCGCCGCGGCCTTGGCGGCGCGAGGCTTCGGCGATCGCGCCTCGGACGCGCTCTTGGCTGCCCTGCTCGAGGGGGTCTTGGCCGTCTTGGATGTCGACTCTCTCATTGGCTTCGCTAGCTCCTCTCAGTTCCCTCAAGTGCAAACGTAACGGAGACCGTAACATTATATCTCAAAACTTTACAATAGCGAGTGTTCGGAGGGAAGTCGAGGGCTTGAGCAAGCAGAGGATGTATGGGAGACTGGAGGGCGATCCCCGTCAAACCAAAGGAGCAACCACGACATGCCGCTGATGAGTGTGCCGTTCAAACTGCCTGCCCCCTACCCGCTGCCCGTGGGGCTCACCGATAACTTGCAGCGCCAGACCATCGACCATAACGTCGAGGCCATCATGCACATGCTCATCGAGGAAGGCATGGCGGACGTCGCCGTGCTCGAGCTCCTCGAGGGCGACGCCTTGCGCGTCAAGGCCGTCTACGGCCGCGGCGCCGACGCCTACAAGTCCCTTTCCGGCACGAGCGAGCCCCTGGATCAGCGATTCTCGGCCAAGGCCCTCGAGGCCGGCAGCCCCCTGCTCCTCATGGGCGACCTCGAACCAAGCGAAACCGGCCTCAGGCCCGCCTTCGTGGAAGCCTTCCTGGCCGGCCGCCCTCAGGCGGATCTCGGCTTTGCCTACGTCCTGCCCCTCGTCGGGGAATCCGGGGCGAAGCATGGTGTCCTGACCCTCGTTCGAGGCGAAGGTCCCCTCAATCACGACCAGCCAGCCATCGTCCAGGCCTTCGGCCAGTGGCTGGCCCACCGATTCGACCATTCCGCTCAATAGGAGAACTTCCACCATGACCGAGCTGACCAAGAAGCGCTGCGTGCCCTGCGAAGGCGGCATCCCGAAACTGAACGAGGAGGGCGTCGAGCTCTTCCTCAAGCAGGTCCAGGGCTGGGAGGCCCGCGAGGATCGCCTCTACAAGACCTTCCAGTTCAAGGACTTCATGGAGGCCATGGGCTTCCTCAACCGCATGGCCGAGGTCGCAGAGGCGGAGGGCCACCACCCCGACTTCTACGTCCACTACAACCGGGTCGACATCACCCTCTGGACCCATGCCGCCGAGGGCCTGACCGAGAACGACTTCATCCTGGCCGCGAAGATCGACGCGCTTTAATCAAGCCGCAGGCGCTTTAATCCGCAGGCGCTTCAACGCCGGCGCCAGATCATCAGGATCTCGTTGCCCCGGCGCGGCTTGATCGACTCCGCGGGGAACTCCGCATGCACGAGGTCGAAGCATTCCTTAAAGGAGGCTTCGACCTCGTCGCGTTTCACCCCGTAGGGGGGCTCGTCGGCCGCTAGGGGGCGGTTGAGCGGGAAGAACAGGCCGACGAGCAGCCCGCCCGGCTTCAACAGGCGCGCCATCTGGTCTCGGTAGGCCGTGCGCAGGCCCGGGTCGATGGCACAGTAGAACGTGTACTCGAGGGCCAGGTCGTAAGCCGCCGTTTCGTTCAGCGTGAAGAAGTCTGCCTGCCTGACCTCCAGCTCCACTCCCGCCGCCTTGGCGCGCTCGCGCATCGCCGCGCAGGCCGAGGGCGCCAGGTCCACCGTCGTCACCGCGAAGCCCGCCTGGGCGAAGGCGATCGCATCGTACCCGCGCCCCGCCCCCGGGATCAGCAGCTTGCCCGGCGCGAAGCGCTCCTCGCGAATCAAGCGGCTGAAAACCGGCGTGGGGCCGCCCAGGTCCCAGGGGGTGTCGCCCTCCTGGTACCAGGCCTCCCAGTCTGCTGGCTGGATGGGCATCGTCTCGATCCTCCTTCTGGCATCACTGCAATCATGCAACCGCCCGGCGGCTTCCGGCCGTGCGGAAATGTATTAACCTGGATAAAGCCTTCCCTTAATCAAGGATTAACGTTATGATTTTACCCCAGTCTATCTGCATGTCAGTTTTCGAAGGAGGACCCGGCGGATGCAATCCATGAAACGGTTCGGGAGCATGGTCCTGGCGCTCTGCTTGAGCATGGCCCTGATGGCCTGCGGCCACGCAGCAAATACCCCGACTCCCCAGTGGCAGGTCACGGTGGGCCAGGAGGCCGACACCAGCGCGATGGACTTCACGGCGGACGAAGCCGCGAAGGCCTCGGAGCTCAATCGCTCGGGCGCGCTGGATGCCATGGAGATCGCCGACTTCGAGGAAGCGCTCGGGGTGAAGGCAGAGACCGTCGCTCTCGCCGCCGTGGAGAGCGAGTCCCTGGTCGATGGCGGCCTGGGCTTCTTCAATCCGCAGCGCAAGACCCGCATGGGCTACGTTCGCTCCATTCAGGACGGCTCTTACCTGCTGGTCCTCAAGGGTGATGCTTCCGTGGTCCTGCAGGGCAAGGATGGCAAGCGCGACGCGCGGATCGCCAAGTTCCTCAACCGCAAGGTCATCGTCCGGGGTATCCTCGACGACAAGGGCTTCCTCGTCCAGCACATCATGGCCGTTCCCAGCTTCAAGTACGTGACCGATCTCTTCAGCACGGGCCGGATCACGGGAGCCGTCTACAGCAAGGCGACCCGCCAGGCCATGCAGGGGGCGCTGATCACCCTGACCCAGGCGTCCACGGGCTACCTCTTCCGGACGCAGAGCAACTCGCGCGGGACCTTCCAGTTCCGTGGCCTCGAGCCCGGCGAGTACAAGGTGCAGGTGGGTCTGGGCGGTTTCCAGCCCATCGTCATGGAGAGCGTCGGCGTCGTGCGCGCCCGCAAGACCACCCTCTACCTCCCGGTGACCCCGCGGTAGTTTTCAACCACTTGACCCCGCAGGCCTGGCCTGCGGGGTTTTTGCTTGGGGGCGAGGGGGATTCAGCAGAGGGCGAGGGTGACGGCGCGGGTGCGCAGCCTGACCTGGAAGGAGGCGCCGCGGCCGGGCTGGCTGGTCACGGTGATGCTGCCGCCCAGGCCCGTGAGGATCTCCCGGCAGTGGGTGAGCCCGATGCCGTGGCCTTCGATGCTGGCATCCTCCCGGACGCAGGCCTCGAAGAGGCGGCGGCGGACCAGCGGCCCGATGCCGCGGCCGGAGTCCGCGACTTCCAGGATGCAATGGCCGGCTTGCAGGGTGATGCCCAGCCGGATCCGGCCGCCGGGGGGCGTGTACTTGTGGGCGTTGGAAAGTAGGTTGCCGAGCACCTGGTGGTGCTGGGAGGGGGTGCCGTCGACCCAGACCGCGTGGGGCGGAAGCTGGAGGGTGAAGGCTTGCTGCCGTTTTGCGAACGCGCTCTGCCAGCTCTCGGCGATCTCCTGGGCCACGGTGACGAGATTGGTTTGCTCAGAGGGGCTTGCCGGGATAAGCGTCGAGAGGCTCTGCTTGGAGAGCTGATCGGCGAGCAGGATCTGCCGCTCTAGGTTGATGAGTAGCCTCAGGGCGTCCGGGGCGTGCAGGATCTCTTGCAGTTCCTCGGTGGCGTAAAGCATGGGGACCAGGTGGTTTCGCAGGTCGTGGGAGACCTGTCTGAGGCGCTGGCCGAGGTACCTGGCCTGGTGCTGGTGACGGTTGGCGCGCTGTTCCTGGAAGTCGGCTGCGAGCGCCCGGGTGGCGAGCAGGGCGTGTCCGAGCATCTCGCCGGTCGTCTGGCAGAGTTTGCTCAGGGCCGCTGGTTCGGTGTTCGAGGCATGGCGCGGTCCCAGGACGACCAGGGCGTAGGGGCGGTGCTGGTGCTGGACGAGCAGGATCTCGGAGGCCTCGAGCTGGCGCCACGGCTGAGCGGCGGGGTTCTGCGAGCCTTGCCAGGGGATCTCGCGCGTTCGCGCGGGCGGGGTGCCGGCATAGGAGAGTTCGATGGCCTCCTCGTCGCTTACGGCGAGGTAGAGCAGGGCGTAGCTGGCTCCGCTCGTCTCTTGGAAGATGGAGGCGGCGCGCTCGAAGAGGTCAGGCAGATTGCGGGCCTGACGGATCAGTTGACAACCTGGCGTTTCGGTCGACCCGGAGGCAGTGTTGATCGAATGCATCGACACCTCGTGGGGGCGGAAGGAGGGACGACGGAGAACACAAAAACGCAAGGTTGTTTCCAAGCTTAATTAATAAATATAAAGCTCGCAAGTGGGAAGCGTGAGCGAAGCGTGAGGAATCCATGGATGCAAAAAGCGGGCCCCCCTCGGGGGGCCCGCCGGAGCCAGCGAGAGGTTTACTCCTGGATCCAGGTGTCGTTCGCCCGCTTCCAGCTGACGAGTTCTTCGGGCTTGAAGAAGATGCCGAGTTCGCGCTCGGCCGACTCCGGAGCATCCGATCCGTGGATGATGTTGCGGCCGATGTCGCAGGAGAAGTCGCCGCGGATGGTGCCGGAGGCGGCGTTGGCGGGGTTGGTGGCGCCCATCATCGAGCGGGCGGTCGCGATCACGTTCTTGCCTTCCCAGGCCATCGCCACGATGGGCCCGGAGGTGATGAAATCGACCAGGCCGGCGAAGAAGGGCTTGCCCTTGTGCTCGCCGTAGTGCGACTCGGCGGTCTCGCGGGTGACCTGCATGAGCTTCAGGCCGACCAGCTTGTAGCCCTTCTGCTCGAAGCGGCGGATGATCTCACCGACCAGGCCGCGCTGGACGCCATCGGGCTTGACTGCGAGGAACGTTCTTTCCATTGACTGTTGCTTCCTTTCAGGTGGGGGGACGGTGCTGCGAGTTCTAGAGCTAACGTCGTTTCTGCAGGTCAGCGAGCTTGATGATTCAACCTCTTGGCGATTGCCTCACGGCTAACGCTCGCTGCCTTACGAAACAGCCGCGGGCGCTACTTCTTCTTGGTCAGGACCTGGCGAACGGCCTGCTTGACGTCCGACGGCATGAGGCCGTACTTGGTGAGCAGGTCGTCGAGGGTTCCGGACTCGCCGTAGGTGTCCTGGGTGCCGACCCGGACGATCGGGGTGGGCAGTTCCTCGGAGAGGACCTCGGCGACGGCCGAGCCGAGGCCGCCGATGACGTTGTGCTCCTCGGCGGTGACGATGGCGCCGGACTCGCGGGCGGCCTTGACGATGGCTTCGCGGTCGATGGGCTTGATCGAGCTCATGTTGAGGACGCCGACGGAGAGGCCTTCCTCGGCGAGCTCCAGGGCCGCGAGGCGGGCCTGGTTGACCATGAGGCCGCAGGCGATGATGGTGGCGTCCGTGCCCTCACGCAGCCACTCGCCCTTGCCGATCTGGAAGTCGATGGGCTTCTCGCGGGGGATGACCGGCAGCGCGGGGCGGCCGAGGCGGACGTAGACCGGGCCGTTATAGGCGTAGGCGGCACGGATGATGGCCTCGGTCTCGGGGCCGTCCGAGGGGATCAGCACGGTCATGCCGGGGATGACGCGGGTGGTGGCCAGGTCCTCGAGGACCTGGTGGGTGGCGGCGTCCTCGCCCAGGGAGATGCCGGCGTGGGTGCCGCAGATCTTGATGTTGGCGAGCATGTGGCCCGCGGAGTTGCGGACCTGCTCCCAGGCCTTGCCGACGGCGAACATGGCGAAGCTGGAGACGAAGGGGACCTTGCCGGCCAGCGCGAAGCCGACGCCGACGTCGATCAGGTTCTGCTCGGCGATGCCCATGTTGAAGAAGCGCGCGGGGAATTCCTTGGCGAACTTCTCGGTCATGGTCGAGCAGGCGAGGTCGGCGTCGAGGACGACGACGTCCGCGTGCTCGCGGCCCAGAGCGACCAGGGTCTCGCCGTAGGCGACCCGGGTAGCGACCTTGTCCTTGGTGGTAACGACGATTCCGGCCATTAGACGAGCTCCTTCAACGCGGCTTCGGCCTGTTCGGCGTTGGGCGCCGTGCCGTGCCACTTCACCTGGTTCTCCATGAAGGAGACCCCCTTGCCCTTGACGGTCTTGGCGAGGATCAGGGTGGGCTGCCCGAGAACGGGCTGCTCACGCGACTCCGCCAGCGCGGAGAGGATCTGCGGGAAGTCATGGCCGTCGATCGCGACGACGCGCCAGCCGAAGGCGCGCCACTTGTCGGCGAAGGGCTCGAGGCTCATGACGTCCTCGGTAGGGCCGTCGATCTGGAGGCCGTTGCGGTCGATGATGGCGGTCAGGTTGCCGGCCTTGTGGTGGCTAGCTGCCATGGCCGCTTCCCAGACCTGGCCTTCCTGGCACTCGCCGTCGCCCAGCAGGGCGTAGACGCGGGACTCAGAGGCGTCGAGGCGCAGCGCGAGGGCCATGCCCAGGGCGTAAGAGAGGCCGTGGCCGAGCGAACCCGTGGAGGTCTCGACGCCCGGCAGCTTGTGCATGTCGGGGTGGCCCTGCAGGCGGGAGTTGATGGCCCGGAAGGTGGAGAGCTCGGAGACCTCCAGGTAGCCGGCTTCGGCGAGGGTGCCATAGAGGCCGGGCGAGGCGTGGCCCTTGCTCATGACGAAGCGATCGCGGCCTTCCCAGCGGGGGTTCTGCGGATCGTGCCGCATGTGGCCGAAGTACAGGGCCGTCAGCAAGTCGGTTGCCGAGAGGCTGCTGCCGGGGTGGCCGGACTTGGCGTCCCGGACGGAGGTGATGATGTTGCGGCGGATGCGCGTCGCGATCGCCGTCAGTTCCTCGGGGGAATGAGTCAACGCGGTGGTCATGGGGGGCTGGCTCCTTGCGCTTTCGGGGGGATCCGGGCGCTGAAAATGGCCTGGCTATCTGCTTTTTCGCAGGCTTCCAGTATATCACGAGGCCTGTCGCGCATACAGGGGTGCGGGTGGGGCGGGCCTCCCTTTCAAGAAGACTGTCGTGCATGCAGGGGGGCTTGTGGGGCGGGCCTCCGCGCCCGCCATGGGTAAGCTCAGGGGTGGACCCGGACGTCGGCTTCGAAGAGGCGATGCCATGGCAGGCTGGCCGTGATCCCGGCGATGGGGAACTGGGGGAAGCGCGCGCGCCAGAGGGCCTCGAGGCGGGGTCCGACTTCCTTTTCCAGGTCGTCGATGCTTCGGCCGGCGGCGAGCTCTTTTTGCAGCTCGGGGCGCAGGAAGGCCTGGTACAGCAGGTCGTCGGCCATGCGATCCAGCAGGAACTGCTCCTGGGCTCTCGCGTCGGTCATGGCCAGGAACGCGCTCGCTTGGGCCACGACGGTGCCGAGGGTGTTGCCGGCGGTGTTCCATGCGGCGAAGGCGGCGAGCTTCGGATAGTCCTGGAAGTGCTCGAACAGGGCGGGGTCGGCGCCGTTGGCATAGGCGACGTCGGCCAGCGCGACGGGGCGGGTATTTTCGGCGAGGGCACGGGCGAAGGGTGCGAGGTCGCGCGCCGGGGTGTCGGGAAGCTCCAGGCGGATGCGCAGGGCGAGGTCGCCCTGGCCAGTGGCGGGGGTGTTGAGCATGAGGGCGATGTCGGCGTCCTCGAGGCGCTCGACGAGTATGCCGCCTGCGGCTTCGACCTGGCCCGCGGCGGTTGCTGCGAGGGGGCGGTCCTCGTACATGGCGGTGATCCCTGCTCCGTCGGGAGTGCTGGTCGACAGGTGGAACTTTGGCGTGTGGCCGGAGATTCGGTTGAGGTGGTGGGCGACGAGGACCGAGGCGACCTCGTCGGCGCCGGGGTAGATGCGCACGCGCTCGGCGAGGTGCTTGGCCTGGACGTCGGCAAGCAGCTGGCGTTGTTCGCGGACGTTGAAGCCGAAGCGGGAGGTGTCGTCCTGGGTGAGCAGCAGGAGGTCGAGGATGCCTTCGGCGGTCCAGTCGATGAGCATGCGGTTGAGGGCGAAGTTGCGTTGGCGGGTTTCGCGGTAGTCCGCGAGGATCTCGGCGGGGATCTGGGCCATGGCCTCAAGGGCGATCGCCTGGTCCTGGGGGTCGTGCTCTTGCTCGAACTTGTCGAGGTGGAAGGAGTAGCGGTAGAGGAGCTTGCCGAACTGGGCCCAGTAGGGTTTCTCCTCGGTGGCGTCGTTGGAGTCGGAGAGGCGCATGGTGACGGAGAAGCCGTAGAGGGGCAGGCCGGGGTGCTGGGCCTTGAGTTTGCGCAGGATGGAGAGGCGTTCTTGCAGCTGGGGCAGGGGGGTGTTGTCGCGGCGCGAGGGGATGAGACCGCCGTAGGCGAGGGTGTCGAGGGCGACGACGAGGGCGGAGGCGTGGGGGGCGTGGGACTGGAGCCATGCCTGGAGGGCGTCGGGGTTGGCGGGACGGTGGAGGTCGCCGAGCATGGGGGTGGGGGGGGCGACGGGGGGGGCGATGACGGGCAGTCCGGCGATGGCGGCGAGGTCGATGGGGAAGCGGTAGGTGCATGGACGGGCGTCGAGGGGGATGAGCAGGAGGGGTTGGGTCATGGGCGGCACCTCATGGCACGAAAGGGGACGGGGAGTTTCGATACAATCGACCGATGACGTTTGCTTCGTGAAACTTTATAATTCCCTCGAAAGCGGCAACTGGCCGCCTTCAGCGACCGATCGACCCTCATGACACTCCGGATGAGGGCGACGGGTCCGGGCCCGGCTGGGCTCGCGAGCGGGACGGCCGGCCCAATGGGGGGCGGAAGTCCCGAGCATTGAGGAGGGAACGTCGGTGATTTCACAAGCAACTAAGACGGGCACGACGCTGCTCAAGGTCTCTTCCAAGTCGAATCCGGCCTCCGTGGCGGGTGCGATCGCGGGCATGATCCGGGAGA
>JAKFCW010000129.1:0-3344 GCA_036676455.1 Candidatus Sericytochromatia bacterium | reverse complement strand
GCCGGGTGCGCCTGCATTCAGCAAGAATGCACCCATCGAGGCCGCTTGGCCCATGCAGATCGTCGAGACATCGGGCTTAATGTACTGCATGGTGTCGTAGATCGCAAGGCCCGCCGTGACGACGCCTCCGGGCGAGTTGATGTACATGAAGATGTCCTTGGCGGGATCTTCGGCCTCGAGGAAGAGGAGCTGGGCCATCACCAGGCTCGCGACCGCGTCATCGATCGGGGTGTTGAGGAAGATGATCCGCTCCTTGAGCATCCGCGAGAAGATATCGAAGGAGCGCTCGCCTCGGCTCGTCTGCTCGATGACCATCGGAACCAAACCAGCATGAATCGGCAACATCAGGAACCTCTTTCTAAGACAAGGCTGCGGGCACGACGGGAACTAAGCTTGGGCCGGGGCGGCTTCGGGAGCGGTCTCGGAAACCTGGGCCTTGGAGAAGAGCCACTCGATGATCTTGTTCGACAGCACCTCATCGGCGATCTGGGCATAGGCGCCCGACTGGATGATCTGCTTGCGGAACTGATCGGCCGACATGCCGTACGACTGCGCGTACTCGCCGATGGCATCCTCGATCTCCTGGCTGGTGGGCTCGATGCCCTCCTGGCGGGCGATCTGACCCAGCGTCAGCGAGGTGCGAATGCGCTTGGTGGCTTCCTCGCGGGAGTTCTCACGCCAGGTCTGGATGTTCTCCTTGGTGAAGACCCGGTTCGGATCGATGCCCTGCTGCGCCAGGTTGTTGGCGTACTGGTTGAGCAGGAAGTTCACCTCGCGCTCGACCATCGACTCGGGAACTTCCATCTCCGAGTTGGCGACGACCTTCTCGAGGAGCTGCTTGCGCAGCTCGAACTCGCGGTTCTCCTCGAGCTCCTGCGAGAGCTGCTCGCGGATCCGGCTCTTCAGCGCGTCGACCGAATCGGCGCCCACGGCCTTGGCCAGCTCGTCGTTCAGCTCGGGCAGCGCCCGGTGCTTGACTTCCTTGACCGCGATCTCGAACTTGACGGCCTTGCCGGCCAGGTCGGTGGTCGGGTAGTCCTCGGGGAAGGCCAGGTCTGCGACCTTCGTCTCGCCGGCCTTCATGCCGACCATCGCCTCGACGAAGCCGGGGATGAAACGACCCTCGGCAACCTCGACCGGGTAGTCCGTCGCCGAGCCGCCCTCGAAAGCCACGCCGTCGATGGTGCCGGTGAAGTCCACGGTCGCGGTGTCACCCATCTCGACCGCGCGCTCGACGGTCTCGAGCTGGGCGCGGGAGCGGCGCATGGCGTCGATCCGCTCGGTGACCTGATCCTCGGTCACTTCGACGGCCGGGTGGCCGATCTCGATGCCGGTGTACTGGCCGAGCTTGACCTCGGGGCGCACCTCGACGGTCGCCTTGAAGACCACCGGAGCGTCCTTCTCGGCCTTGACCACCTCGAAGCGGGGCTCGGAGATGGGCTCCAGCTTCTCCTGCTCGACGGCACTGGTGTAGACCTCGGGGATGAGGACTTCCAGGGCTTCCTGCTTCAGGTACTCGGGGCCCACATGCCGCTCGACGACCGGACGGGGAGCCTTGCCCTTGCGGAAGCCGGGGATGTTGACCTGCGATGCGACCTTGCGATAGGCCTTGTCGTAAGCGGCCTCGAAACGCTGGGTTTCGACTTCGACTTCGAGCAGGACTTGGTTCTTTTCCTTCTTTTCGAGGGTGACTTTCACGTTTCCTCCAACGCTTGCGGCCTATTGCCCCAAACTCAAATTATTGTGGGATTAAAGTATATCACAAGCCCTTCCCCCTGTGAGGGGAGCGGGCGTGCCAGGTGCTAGTCGCTCAATCGACCGTGGCGCAGGCCCCCCGCTCTAGCGCGTAGGCCCGGCAGGCCTCGACGAAGGCCGCGAAGAGCTTGCCCGAGAACTCGCCATGCTGGATCTCGGGGTGCCACTGCACGCCGATCATGAAGCCCTCTGGACTTTCCAGCGCCTCGATCACCCCGTCCTCGGCACGGGCCGCCACGCGCAGCTGCGAAGCCACGTCCTTGGCCGCCTGATGGTGGAAGGAGTTGACCAAAAGCGCGTCGGTCCCGGCGATTTCCGCCAGGCGCGAGCCGGGCGACAGGCTCACCGGATGCGTTCCCTCGGTGCTGGGCGCCTCCTGCCGGTGGGCCGTCTCGCTGGCCTGCTCCGAGGGCAGGTCCTGGATCAAGGTGCCCCCCAGGGCGACGTTGAGCACCTGAACGCCCCGGCAGATCGCCAGCACCGGCATGCCCCGGCGGGCGGCCTCGGCCGCGAGCCCCAGCTCGA
Organism: Candidatus Sericytochromatia bacterium; assembly: GCA_036676455.1. Taxonomy (GTDB): domain Bacteria; phylum Cyanobacteriota; class Sericytochromatia; order S15B-MN24; family UBA4093; genus UBA4093. Next base: position 1,064 of record JAKFCW010000129.1, on the reverse strand, counting down.
GCGCGTCGCGCAGCGGGTCCACGTCTCCCAGCTTGGGGCTGGGAGGTGCGCCGTAGCGCTCCGGATCGATATCCTCGCCACCGCTCAGCAGCAAGCCGTCGACGCGGTCCAGGATCTCGCCCGGCAGCTCGCCGATGGGCGGCAGCATCACCGGGATGCCGCCGGCCTCGCGTACGCGCAGCAGGTAGTCATGGGTCAGGATGGCGGCGGTCATGCCGGCCTTGATTCCCGGCAGACCGTCCATGTTGCGGGCGCTGAGCGCGACGACCGGGATCACTTGCAGCTCCGCTCGAACCGGGGAGCGATGCTCCAGGTTTCCAGCTCCTGGCGCATGGGGTGGAAGGTCATGTCGTAGTGAATCGGCGTCACCGAGATGCAGTTGTCCCGGATCGCCGTGACGTCGGTATCCGGCTCTTCCTCGGCCTCGACCACCGCGCCGGAAAGCCAGTAGTAGGTCTTGCCGCGCGGGTCGATGCGCTGCTCGAAGGAGTCGGTGTAGCGCTGCTCACCCAGGCGCGTGATCCGGACTCCGGCCACGTCCTCGGCCGAGATGGCCGGGTAGTTGACGTTCAGCAGCACCTTGCGCGGAAGCTTGTGCGCCGGGTCGGAAAGCTGCCGAGCCATCTCGAGGGCGAAATCGGCGGCCTTCTCGTAGCCGAGGTCCGAGAAGCTGGCCAGGCTGAAGGCCACGGAGGGGATGCCCAGGATGGTGCCCTCCAGGGCGGCCGAAACGGTTCCCGAGTAGATCACGTCGGTGCCGAGGTTGGGCCCGCGATTGATCCCCGAGAAGACGGCGTCGATGCCTTCGGGCATCAGGGGGCCGCGGGCGATCTTGACGCAGTCCGAAGGGGTGCCGTTCACCGCGTACGCCGCCTTGATGTTGCCTCCCAAGGAGACCTTTTCAACCCGGAGCGGCTTATGCAGCGTCAGCGCATGGCCGGTCGCGGAGCGCTCCCGGTCCGGGGCGACTACCGTCACCTCGTGCTCGGTGGCCAGGGCCAGGGCGAGCGCCTGGATGCCGGGAGCCGAGATCCCGTCGTCGTTGGAAACCAATATCCTCATGG
>JAKFCW010000128.1:0-27942 GCA_036676455.1 Candidatus Sericytochromatia bacterium | reverse complement strand
CCGTCGAGGATGCCCTCGGGGATCTCTCGGCCTTCGTCGGCAGCCCCGCGGTCAAGGCGCTCTCGTTCGCGCAGAGGTTGTTTCCGATCCTCTCCCCCTCGGTATTGCTGGATGCGCATCCGGTGATGTCGCCTGCACTCGCGGATCACGCTCCAGGGAGGCTCCCAGATGGTTCACGTTGAGAACGTCCATAAACGCTTTGGAAGGCGGCACGTGCTGCACGGAGTCGACCTCAGGGTGGCCCCGGGCGAGATCGTCGCCTTGCTGGGGCCTAACGGCTCGGGTAAGAGCACGTTGCTCAAATCGATCGTGGGGCTGCTATCGCCGAGCGAGGGCCGCATCACGGTCGATGGGCTCGATCTGCTCCGGCGCCGCCGCGAGGCGTTGACCCGGATCGGCTTCGTGCCGCAACGGGTGGCCTTCGCGCGGCACCAGACCATCGATGAGGTGCTGGCCTTTTACGGTGCTCTCAAGCGTCTGCCCAGGGAGGCTGGTGAGCGTGCCCTGGAAAGGGTCGGGCTTTCGCATGCCCGCGATCGCCGCGTGGGCGAGCTTTCCGGAGGCATGCTTCAGCGCCTTGGCCTGGCTCAGGCGATCCTGGCGCAGCCTTCGCTATTGGTGCTGGATGAGCCGACGGTCGGGCTGGATCCGCACGTGTCCAGCGAGTTTCGCGATCTGCTCGCGGAGTTGAACGCCGAGGGTACGACGATCCTGTTGACCTCGCACCTCCTGGGGGAGGTCGAGCGGCTCGCCCATCGCGTGGCGGTGCTCAAGGAGGGGGCGATCGCCGCCCTGGATACCGTGCCCGGCCTGCTGACGGCTTCGGGTGTTTCCTCGGCGCTCTGGGTGAGGCCCACCCAGGATCTCGCCCATGCGCAGCGGCTGCTGAGGGAGCGCGGCGTCACGGCCGAAACGGCGGGCGTGGCGCTTCGCATCGCGGTGGGCGAGTCGGACGGCCTGGCCGTCCTGGATCTCCTCCGGAACGAGGAGATCGGGATTGAAACGTTTTGGACGACGTCCCCCACCCTGGAAGAGGTCTACCGCTGGGTGGTTGGAAAGGAGCACGCATGACGCTCGTGAAGCGGCTGATCGGGGTGACTGGAATCTTGAGCCTGCTGGCATGTTCGTCGGGACCCGAGCCCATTGCCTGGGGAATCGACGCATGCGATCAGTGTCGCATGATCATCACGGACAAGCGTTTTGGCGCCGAGTTGCTCGCTTCGCGCGGGCAGATCCACAAGTTCGACGGGGTGGATGAACTGGCCAAGTTCCTGGCCTCGCACGACGTCCAGGGCACGGCGTACGTCACCTCTGGCGAGCAGGGAGTACTGGTTCTCGCGCAGAGCGCCGTCTACCTGTCCTCGCCGGATATCCGCAGTCCCATGGGAGGAAGCCTCATGGCCTTTGCCGAGCGCGCACAGGCCGAGGCCTACGCCGCGGCCAATCACTTGAACGACGTGCGGTTCTTGAGCTACGGCGAGGCCCTCACGGGGAGTGGTGATGCGCATCGTTAGAATTATCGCCTTCCGGGAGTTTCGCGACGTCCTGCATAGCCGCTGGCTCTTCGGCTTCGCCCTGCTCTTCGCGTTCCTCACCATCGCGATCTCCACGTACGGGGTCTCGGCCGCGCAAGCCATCGAGTACCGGGGCTTCTCCCAGGTCTCGGCCAGCTTGCTGAACCTGATCCTCTTCACCGTTCCCATGGTCTCGATGATCCTCCCGGCACTTAGCCTCACCACGGATGAAGAGACGCTCTTTATTCTGCTGACCCAGCCCCTGAACCGCAGCCAGGTCTTGATCGGCAAGTACCTCGGCATGGCCGGCGCCCTGGGCTCGACCCTCCTGGGAGGCCTTCTGCTCGGAGGCATGGTCGTGCTCGTCCAGGCTGGCGGGAGCTACCTGGGTAGCTTCATGCTCTTGGTGCTATTGACCGCGATGCTCATCGGTCTATTTCTGGCGCTGGGGATCGGCATTGCGGTCTTCTTGCGGGAGCGCGCCCGGGCCATGGGAACCTGCCTCGGCGTCTGGTTCTTTGCCGTGATCCTCTACGACCTGCTGGTCTTCGGATTGACGGTGGCGGGGCCAGCCATTCCCCTGAAGACCCTCTTGCTCACCGCCATCATGCTCAACCCGGTGGATGCCATCCGGGTGCTCTATCTCTTGGCGGTCGGGAACAACAGCTTCGTGGGAGCGACGGGGGCCGTGATCGCGCAGGCCCTGGGCGGGACGACCGGAATCGCGGTGCTCGCGGCGGTCACCCTCGGCTGGACCCTGGCGGCGCTAGGGGCCTCGGTCATGCTATTCAAGCGGACGGATCTGTAAGACTGCGTCAGGCCGGGTCGACTTCGAGCCCCTTCAACCTCCGCAGCTGCGGCCATCGAGAGGCGGCGAAGGCCACCATGACGAGCGTGCCGATTCCCCCGAAGACCACGGCTCGGACCGGCCCCCACCACGAGGCCGTGAGCCCCGACTCGTAAGCGCCCAGCTCGTTCGAGGTCCCGACGAAGACGCTGTGAATGGCCGAGACCCGCCCGCGCATGGCGTCGGGTGTGAAGTGCTGGAGCATCGTCGAGCGGATCACCATGCTCACCATGTCGAACGCGCCGACCAGGAAGAGCATGCCCCACGAGACGACGGGGCTCAGCGAGAGGCCGAAGCCGATGGTCGCCACCCCGAACCCGGCCACCACCCCGAGCAGGATCGGACCGTTCTTGCGCAGGGGCGGCAGATGCGTGAGCAGCAAGCCCATGGCGAACGCGCCCAGTGACGGGGCGGCCATGAGCCAGCCGAGCCCCTGGGGCCCGACGTGCAGGATGTCCTTGGCGAAGACCGGCAGCAAGGCCACGGCGCCTCCCAGCAGCACGGCGACCATGTCCAGGGTGATGGCGGCCAGCAGTAACGGCGTACGCCTGACGAAGCGAAGGCCTTCGAGGAGATCCCCCCAGCCGGGGGCATGGGCGGATTCCGGGGGACGGATGGGGCGAATGCCGGCGAGGGCCACGAGGAAGACGGCCGCGAGAACTGCGTCCAGCAGGTAAATCGGCAGCGCATTATGCGTCAAGCCGATGAGCAGGCCTGCGAGCGCGGGGCCCAGCAGCAGCGAGAACTGCACGATGCTCGTGTTCCAGGTGACCGTCTGGCTCAGAGCCTCCTGAGGAACCAGGTTTGGCAGGATCGCCGACGCCGCAGGTCCCCGAAACGCCTGGGCCGAGCCCTCCAGGAGCAGGCAGAGATAAACCAGGATCAGGGGGCCGTCGAAGTAGGAAATGGCGGCGAGCCCGAGCGATGCGGTGATCCAGGCGATCAGGGCCAGCATGACGATCAGGCGCCGGTCGATACGATCGGCGAGCTGTCCGGCGGGCAGGGCGAGCAGCAAGACGGGGATGAACTGGGCCAGTCCCACGTAGCCGAGCGCCATGGCTGAGCCGGTGCGCTCGTAGATCTCCCAGCCGATGGCCACGCCGAGCATGATCTGGCCGAGGTGGGCGGAGGCGTTCCCGATGAGGTAGCGAAGCACTCCCGGGTGCTTGAGGGCGGCGTAAGGGCTCATGCTTCCGTTGTAGCAGCCCTGTGGGGATTCTGCAATTTAAGCCATGGCGGGCGATTAAAGCCATGGCGGGCGATTAAAGCCATGGCGGGCGCGGAGGCCCGCCCCACGGACCCATCTGAAAGTATGCCTACAGTGAGACAGGCCTGCCACTCGGGCGAGCCTGTCTCACTGATCTGCTGTTTGTGGCGCGGGCCTCTGTGTTTTGTGGCGCGGGCCTCTGTGCTTTGTGGCGCGGGCCTCTGTGCCCGCGATCTTCTTAATTTAGGGGATGGTGGGCAGGGTCGGGTCGGTGGTGGTCTGGCCCTGGCCCGGGGTCTGCATCACCGGGACCTGGCGCCAGTCGTAGGCACGCTGCATCACGTAGCCTTGGCGTCCGACGATGAGGCCGTCTCCGAGGGGTAGGACGTCCATTCCAGTGAACTCGCGAGCCAGGTTGACCTTGTAGTAGCCCTCTTCGATGCGGTAGTTGGTGCCGTTGAAGGCGAGCAGGTTGCCGTAGACGTCGAGGACCGGGTTGGGGTCGAGGGTCTCGGGGGTGACGGTGGCGCCGAGCATCCAGCCTTCGGTGCCCGAGAGCATGTGGATGCCGTTGAGGGGAACCTGATCGAGGAACTTGGTCTGGGGCGAGGCGGCGTCGAGTTCCTTCCAGTTGGACCAGCGGAAGTCGCGATCGCCGCGGGAATCGAACTCGAGCATCACGCCCTTGTTGACGAGGCCGGTGGTTCCGATCACGGTCTTGCGACCGACCACGTAGCCCTGCTGGGAGTTGAGCATGTGGATGCCCTTGAGTTCCGAGCCGCTGAAGGTGCCGAAGCCGAAGGGAAGGCGATCCTTCTGCCAGGTGGAACCATCGAAGCGGAGGACGACGGCATCGCCGCCCTCTTCGCCGACGGCCCAGCCGAGGGAAGCGCCGAGCATCTGGACGGCGTTCAGGCGTCCCTTGGAGGTGAAGGTGTTGTCGCGGGTCCAGCTGCGGCCGTTCCAGCGCATCAGCAGGGCGCGGCCATTCGAGTCCTGGCCGACGGCCCAGGCGTTTTGGGGGTCGACCGAAGAGACGCCGTAGAGGGCGCCGGGGACGGTGGTCTTGTACTCTTCCCAGCGGCCGCCGACGTAGCCGAGCAGCAGGGCGTTCTTGGGGGTCTTCTCCTCGCCGGTGTGACCGACGATCCAGCCGGTGCCGGGATCCGAGAAGTCGATCGAGCGAAGGGTGTTGCCGGGGCGGTTGGAGATGGTCTGCCAGGTGTTGTTGTAGAAGCGCAGGATGGTGCCCTGGGCTCCGACGACCCAGGCTTCGTTCTGGGAGAGGAGCTTGGCGTCGAAGAGGTCGGAGGTGGTGCGGGAATCGACCTGCTGCCAGGAGTAGGTGGCCGTCTTGATCGTGAGCTGGGCCTCGGCGACCTTGTTCTGAACGTAGGCTCGGACGGTAGTGATCCGGGGGCTCGACGGGGTGAAGATGCCCTGCTCGTCGATGGTGCCGGCCTGGGGATCGGCGACCGACCACTGAACCAGGCGGGGATCGGTCATGGTCTGGCCGTCGGAAAGCTTGAGCTCGACCGCGAAGCGCTGGGGTTGGCCCACGGGAACCTCGAGCGTACCGGGGGTGATGGCCATGTTGAGGACGGCGACGCCGGCCGGAAGGGTCGGGCGCTTGTTGAGCTGGTCGACGGGCTGGATGGGGGCGTTGCCGTTGCTCATGGAGGGGAGCTGGCGTCCGCAGCCGGTCGCAATGACCGTCATGGCCAACAGGGGGATGAGCCCGAGTTTAGCAATCAGGTTTCGCGTTGCTGCCATGGGATGCCTCCGAATTTCAAGCGTCGTCTGCTACCTGAGTTATAGGTTGTGGCCGGATCAAGCTGACGTTAAGCTTGAGGGAAATCGTTAATGTCAAAATAATGTTAGCAGGCAGCAAAAAGCCCCGGCCGCGGGGCCGGGGCCGGGGCGAGCTTGCTCATGTTCGGGCTTGAACGGCCTTCACGATCCAGAGCAGGACAGCCGCCCCGATAAAAGCCACGAAGATGCTCCAGAGGTTGAATCCCGTGGCCCCTGGGGCTCCGACCAGGTTGAACAGGAAGCCGCCCAGCAGCGCCCCGATCATCCCGACGACGAGGTCCATCAGGAGGCTTCCGGAGCCTCCCATCACCATGCTCGCGAGCCAGCCGGCGATCAGGCCGACGACGATCCAAGCTAGTAAGCTCATCTCTGCTCTCCTTCTCCCAACCGCTGATTTGGGTGGAGCCTAGCACCGGGGTAAATGATTGTAAATGCGCGCTCGCGTGTCTTGCGACACGGTTAACAGCCTGTATCCACGGGTACAATGCCGCTATACGACCCGGCGCTCGCACCTCGACGGCACCTGCGGCTTACGCCAGCGCCTGCGGCTTATGACGACACCTGTGGCTATCCACGGCACCAAGGTGGAAAGGAGCTCGGAATGGCGGAATTCGGTATTCAGGCCATCACCTGGAATCCCCCCAAGACCCCCGGTAAGGTCACGAGCAAGGGGATCGAGGAGTCCGAGGATCCCATGAAGGAGTTCCTTCAGCTCCTGGTCGCTCAGATTGGCAACCAGACCCCGGACAACCCCATGGACGCCACGCAGATGATCACGCAGTACGCGCAGATCAACTCGGCCATCGGCTTGTCCCACCTCAATCTCGCCTCGCAGGCCAACCAGAAGAGCGCCATCGCCGTCGGCCTGATCGGCAAGGAAGTCGTGGTCTCCAACGCTCAGGAGGGCCTTTTCGAGAAGGGCCAGGTGACCGCCGTCGACTACTCCGGCAAGTCCCCCCAGGTCAAGATCGGGGACACCTACTACGCGCTCGACGACATCACCCACGTCGGCCAGTAACCCCTCGTCCAGGACGCGCGGCTTCATTTAGGAGGAAGGCATGTCGGATATCCGGACCACCGCCACCAACAGCCTGCAGACGATCGATCACTGGTTGAAGGCGCTCGCCGGCAACTTGACGGGTTCCAACGTCGTCGGCTACCGCTCCACCCGCGTGCAGTTCTCGGAGGTGCTGGTCGACGAGATTCGCGCCGGCGCCCCGGCCCTGGCCAACCAGGCGGCCGTCAACCCCATCCAGTACGCGGTGGGCGGTACCCAGCTCAAGGCCACCAAGACCGACTTCTCGCAAGGTGCCTTGACCGCTACCGGCAGTCCCACGGACCTCGCCATCAACGGCAACGGCTTCTTCGTGCTCTCCAAGGTCCCTAGCCCCACCAGCATGGCGGATTTGGTCTTCACCCGGGCGGGTTCCTTCTCGTTCCAGTCCTTCGTGGAGCCCAACAAGTTCGTCCCGCAGTCCTCGATCGGAACCGGCACCCAGGGCGTCTATCGCCTGGTCGATCCGTCCACCGGCTACTTCGTCATGAGCGTCCAGGGCAACTACCAGCCGCCCGCCTCCGACGGCCTTCCCGGCGAGCCTCGCCCCCCCGCGGAGCGTAGCGGCAACGGCCTCAACTTCGGTGATCTGCCGGTTTCCATGCAGTTCAAGCCCTTCGAGGTCCCGTTCATTCACGACACGGTCGGCAACCAGAGCGTCAACCACGACAACATCGCCAACCTGAAGTTCCAGAGCACGGGCATCGTCATCGACGCCAACGGCGAGCCGCCCATGGGCATCGAGATGGTCAACGGCAGCCCGGTCAAGAAGCCAATCGACACCTACGTCGCCCTGGCCGCCTTCACCTCGAACGACGGTCTCAGCCGCAACCCCGGTGGTACCGCCTTCGACTACACCCAGGCCGCCGGCGCGTACCGGATCGGCGTCGCCGCCACCCGCTCGGGCGTGCTCGGCAACTCCGAGCTGGTCTCGCAGAACCTCGAAACCGGCAACTCCTCGGTCAACCAGACCCTGCCGGAGCTCACCATCGCGCAGAAGGCGTTCACCGCCAACGTCAAGATCATCTCGGTGGGCAACACCCTGCAGGATGACCTGAACCAGTTGATTCGGTAGAATACAGTCTAGCGGCTGAAACGGGCGGCGAGAGCCGCCCGTTTTCCCTTTGGTGCGCCGGGTACAAGGAGGTTGATGATGCAAGACGAACTGAACACCTTGATCATGAACCAAGGGCCCGCCGGGGACGCTGTCCACCTGCGCGGGGTCTACTACCTTGGCACCCTCATCGAGCAGATGCTCACCGAGTTCGTCGACGAGGAGGGCATGGTCCCCCCGGCGTCCTGGCACGTGGCCTCCGTGGACGACCAGCCCTTCTCGGCGCTGCAGGAGCGCTACCAGTCGCAGGCCCTCTGGGGCATCCTGAGCTTCGTCGAGCAGCCCGGAGGCGCCATCATCCTGGCGGATGAGGCCTCCGCCAAGAGCCTCGTCGCCGCTCCCCAGAACCGGCCCATGTCCGACGACCACCTCTCCCTGGTGGATGGGAGCTTTCAGCGCCTTGCCGACGCCATGGCCCAGGCGTGGAGTGACGTCGCGAACCTGGAGGCGCAGCTGGGCGTCTTCCCGGAGGCCCCGGACATCACCGAGCTGCAAGAGATCTTCATGGGGCTGACGGCCAAGACCCCGATGATCACCACCTCGTTCCGGGTTCACGTGCCCTCGCAGCCACTGGCACGGATCATCCTGGCCATCCCGCAGCCTTACCTGATCCCGCTGGCCGCGTCGCTGGAGGCGGCTGCCGAGATGACCTACGCCCAGAATCAGGGCGAGTCCATCGACGAGCGGATCGACTACCTGGGCGACGTTCCGACGCCCGTGGTGGTCTACCTGGGCCGGACCACCATGACGGTGGCCGAGCTTCACAGCCTGGAAGAAGAGGACGTGATCGTCCTCGATCAGCCCTTCGGAGCTCCGCTACTGGTCGAACTCGGTGGCGGCTCGGCGGGAGGCGCTCGGATCCTGGCCAAGCCCGGAACGACACCCGACGGCCTGCGCAAGGCGGTCCAGGTGGTCCGCTTGGGGGCCGACTAGATGGCCAAGGAAAAGAAGAAGCCCACCGTCGGCTTGCTAGGCCAGGCCCTTCCCCTCTGGGGTGGGCTACTGCCCCTGGGCATGCTGCTGGCGTTCTCGGCCCGCTCGGGCGCCGGCATCCACGCCGTGGTCGGCATCCTGATGCTTCTGGCGATCGCCGGCTTCCTCGCCAGCGTCGGCTATCACTTCTTCTACCGAGCCGCTATCCCCCGCGTGGTCATCAAGCCCACCCACTGGGCCAAGGCCCTCCTCGTCAACGCCTTCCTGATGCCCATCTGGCTGATCAGCCTCTGGGGCAGCCCCTCGGGATACGGCCTGACCCTCAGCCCCAACGCCATGCAGGAGCCGGGACGCTGGATTCAGGTGGCCGCCAAGCTCTTGCTGGGCGCCCCCGTCGATCTCCCCCCGGTCGCCTCCAGCGCGCTCGACCCCTTCGTCGGCCAGGGCCTCTTCCTCGGCGGCGCTCTCTGGGGCGCGCTGGGTTATGCGTTCGTCTTCGCGCTCGCGGGCATGGGGCTCGCTGCCATGCGCAAGGAGGTCTTCGACCCCCGCCAGAACCCGTATGGTGGCAGCGCCTGGCCCATGCTCCGGACCCTGATCGGCTATTTTTACGGCTTCAGCCTCGGCTTCTGGGTGGGAGCGGCAATCATCGGGACGGGCCGGATCCTCTTCTCGGGGGTCGAGGCTCTGCCGGAGTCCATCGGCTCCATGCTGCTCGCCTTCGGAGTGGTGGCCGATCCCGACCTGGCCTTCACCAACGGCCTCAGCACCGGCGGCTTCCTCGTGCTGGTCTCCACGCTCTTCCTGGGCAGGGCGGACTTCACCGTGGGCTTCTCGGATCCGCGGCCGGATCAGCGCGAGCCCGACATGAAGGTCGAGATTCCCAAGCTTCCCGAGGTGGAGGCTCCCAGCTTCGACTTCGCGGCGATCGCCGCCGAGACCGAGCAGATCTCGCAGTCCTTCCAGCAGGAACTGACGGCCCTGGTCCGCTCGCTTGGCCTCTCCGACGAGGTGGAGTCCGCCTCGACCGTGCTCGCCGCCGCCGAGGAACCCATGGACGACGGCCCCAAGGAGCCGCCGGTCCTCAACATCATCTCGGCTCGCAAGCCGGACTTCGACGTCTCCTTCGACTCGGCCATGGGCCAGCTCTCCAACGTCTACGTCCAGGTGAGCGCCCAGCTGGGATCCGCCGAGATCCCGCTGGCGGACTGGCTCTTGTTGTCCGAAGGCGCGATCCTGGAGTTCCCGCGTCCCGCCGACAACACCGTTCAGGTCTGCATCAACGACCGGGCGGTCGGAAAGGCGCGCGCCGTCAGCCTCGATGACCGCAAGGCCATCAAGGTCCTGATGCTTTCTCCCGACATGCAACAGACCCTTCGCGAGGGGAGGTAAACCCCATGAGCAACGATATCCAAGGTTACAACGCGGTCAAGTTCGGTCCCGTGCAGGGCGGTCCCATGGCGGGTGCCGACCGGCTGCGGAACTCCCTCGACCTGCTGCGCGACATTCGCCTCAACGTCTCGGTCGAACTCGGCCGCACCAGCCTTCCCCTCAAGCAGGTCATGCAGGTGGCGGAGGGCTCGGTGATCGAGCTCGATCAGCTGGCTGGCGAGCCCGTCAACGTCATCGCCTCCGGCAAGGTGGTGGCCCAGGGCGAGGTGGTGGTGATCGGCTCGAACTTCGGCATCAAGATCACCAAGATCTTCCAGGCCGAGCTCTCCAGCGCCTACTCCCAGTAGAGGACCGTGATGAACTCCACTTCCCCGACTGATGCGTCCCACCGCCATGCCCCGGCAGCCAACCCGGTTGGCCTGGGCAAGCCCGACCTGCCGCCGCCCACAACCGGGGATGCAGCGGGCCTGACGGTCAAAGCCTCGGAGCTCGCCTCGGGATCCGACCAGACGATGAGTCAGCTTCTCGGCACCGAGACGCGGACGCTCACGGCTCCGGCTCCCGAGAGCTTCGCCTCCCGCACGACCATGCCGGAGCTCTCGCTCACGGGGTACCTGATCCAGTTGGTGGTGGTCGCCGCGATCACGCTGGGGCTTGGCTACATCGCCCTCAAGTTCACCAAGAAATCGGTGGGCCCCAAGACCAAGGGGAAGGGTATCGCGATCCTCGAGCGCCTTCCCGTCGATCCCAAGCGCGCCCTCCTCATCGTGGGTGTCGGCGAGCGCCGCTGGCTGGTCGGCATGGGCGAGAGCGAGTTCAACACGCTCGCCGAGCTGAACCCCGGGGACCTGCCCGCGGTCGATGACGGCCCCGACTTCGGGAAGCTGGTGACGGACGCCGAGCCTCATGTGCCGCCGCGCTTCAACCTGAACCGCCTCTTCCGGCAGATCGGGTTGGGGTTGGCGATCGCCCTCCTCGCCGCTCCCATGGCCTACGCGCAAACCGCGCTTCCCGCCAACCCCCTGATGGGCTGGGATCTCCGGGCGCCGCTGGACACTCCCGGCATGGCCACGCCCGTCATGCTGATCTTCCTGCTCTCGGGTCTCAGCATCCTGCCCTTCCTGGTCATCATGACCACGTCGTTCATGCGGACCATCATCGTGCTTGGCTTCCTGCGCCAGGCCCTCGGCACCCAGAGCATCCCCCCCAACCCGGTGCTGCTGGGTATCGCGCTCTTCCTGACGATGTTCACGATGTCGCCGGTCTGGGAAACCATCGACCGGACCGCGCTGCAGCCGTACATGAACAAGCAGATCTCCCAGGAGGTCATGTTCGACCGGGCCCAGTTACCCCTGCGCGAGTTCATGCTCCGCCAGGTGAATCCCAACGAGCTGGGCTTCTTCGTGAGGCTGTCGCGCACGCCGTCCCCGCAGACGCCCAACGACGTGCCGCTGCACGTCATCATCCCGGCGTTCATGGTCAGCGAACTGGCCACTGCCTTCAAGATCGGCTTCATCATCTACATCCCGTTCCTGGTGATCGACCTGGTGGTCGCGAATACCCTCATGGCCCTCGGTATGAGCATGCTCCCCCCGCAGATGATCTCGACCGCCTTCAAGATCCTGATCTTCTCGCTGGCCAACGGGTGGCACCTCATCCTCCAGGCCGTCGTCCAGAGCTTCAAGTAAAATGTCGGACGCCGTCGTCATCAACGTCGCGACCCAGGCCATCTTCCTGGTGCTGATCCTCTCGGGGCCGATCCTGATCACCGCCATGGTGGTGGGCTTCGTGATCGCCCTGCTGCAGACCATCACCTCGATCCAGGAGCAGACCCTGACCTTCGTTCCCAAGACCCTCTTGGTCTTCGGGGTGATCATCGCGCTCGGTCCCTGGCTGTTGAGCACGATGGTGGGCTACCTCTCCAACCTCTGGCTAGGCATCCCGGACATGCTGGGGAGATAGCCATGAACGGGGTCCTGGAATGGCTGGGCATCGCCGCTCCGACCTTCCTGCTGGTCTTTGCGCGCTGCATCGGGATGACCTTCCAGGCCCCGGTTATCGGCTCGCGGGTCGTGCCCGGCATGATCCGGGTCGGCCTGGCCTTCTCCCTGGCGCTGGTCTACTTCACGACCATGACCCATGCCCCGGCCCTGCCTGACGCCTTCCTGGCCTATGCCATCCTGCTCATCTCGGAGGCGCTCTGGGGGATGACCCTCGGCTTCGTGGCTTCGATCGTCCACTACGCCATCCAAAACGCCGGGGACTACGTCGCGCAGGCCGTCGGCCTCACGATGATGAGCACCATGAACCCCATGCTGCGCACCAACACCACTGCCACGGGCCAGATGTTCTACTACCTGGGATTGGCGGTCTTCGTGCTGGCCGGGGGGCATCTCTTCCTGCTGGGGGCCTTCTTCCAGTCCTTTGAGCTGGTGCCGCTGGGCGGCTTCACCATGACCACGGCGCTCTGGGGCCAGATGCTGAACGTGACCGGCTCGCTCCTGCTCATTTGCGTGCAGATCGCCATGCCGGCCGTGATCGTCATGTTCCTCGTGGACTTCGCCCTGGGCGTGATCAACCGCTCGGCGCCGTCGGTCCAGAACATCCTCGACATGGTTCAGGCCGTCAAGCCTGGCGTGGGCCTGTTCATCGTCTCCTTGATGGTCCCCAACATCGTCGGCGCCGCGCACGACCTCTCCGAGCGGATGATTCGGGACGTGCACGGGGCGATCGCCGCCGAGCGGCGCGTTCCCGCGCCGCCTCCGCAGGCGGGAAACCGCTAATCCGTTCGGGACCCATGTAGACGCGAATGCCCCGGCCAGCTTGGCCGGGGCATTCATAATTCGCATGTCGAGCGCTAGGCGAAGAGGTCCACGTTTTGTCCCATGTGAGCCGGCCCCGGAGCCTGAGGTAGGCTCTGCAGCAGCTGAGCGTTCTGATCGAGCGCGATGTCCATGGTCTTGCGGGTCATCATCACGTTGACGGCACCCATGACCGCCTGGGAGTTGGTGGAAACGGAAATGCTCAAGGGCCCCCCTTCCTTATGGCTAACGCCGTTTCTTTAGGTCCGCTACGCGTCCCTATTGCTTCGCTTTAGGTCAGCTTCGCTTTCCGAGATATCAGCCGCGGGCGCCTCGCAACAGCCGCGGGCGCTAAAACCCGACCAAGCGTTTCATACCCCGTTTCCCTCGGAATCGGTGACGGCAAGATGAAGCTTTTCGCCGATCGCCTGGCCACGCAAGCTTTGAGGTGAAGACCAGGATAAGTGAGCTAGGTATCTTCGTTAAGATGGGTTAAAATGGGAGTCGGTTTACCTTTCTTTCGCCGGGTTAGAGGGAGCGGGTCGATGTTTTTGGTGAAAATGACCGAAGCGTCGCCTAGCGAGCAACCGTTATAACGAGTTGCAAAGGCCGCCGGTCCACCGGATCGGGGGTGGAGTCCCTCCAGGCGAGTGCATCCAGGAGCGAAAGGAAATCTAGTCCATGAAGCGAACGATGTTGAGGCCCACCATCGTCTTCCTGCCGAAGCAGTACGACTCGACGTGCCGCTGCGGAGCTCCGGACCTCAACGAGAGTTGCCCCTTCTGCGAGCGGGCCATCTGCCAGGATTGCGCCATCTTCATCGATCCCGAGAGCCAGCTTCCCACGCGCCCGAGCTTCCTGATGGCCAAGGGCTATCGCCAGGGGGTGCTGGCGCATCGGGCTTGCCTCGACCCCGAGGAGGCCTCCTTGATCCCCTGCGTCTACTCCAAGGACATCTCCATCCTCTTGCGCATCATCAAGGGGCCGCAACTGATCGGCCGGCGCACGGTGTAACGCGAGAGCCTGGAAGTCTGCTAATCAGCCACACGGGCCGCCTCACGCGCGTGAGGCGGCCCGTGTTGATGGATGTTGCCCTTGCCCGTCACTCCCGCGAAAGCGGGAGCCCAGTGAACACGCGCTTCCGTGAGCGTCATGCCGAGTGCCTGCTTCCTGGATTCCCGCGTGCGCGGGAATGACGGTACGGGGACTGCGGCTAGCGCGAGCCGTTGGTGTCGCGCACCAGCAAGGAATGTCCGGTCATCTCCTGGGGCTTGGGCACGCCCAGGATGTCGAGCATCGTGGGGGCGATGTCGCTGAGCAAGCCGGTGCGGACCTTGCCGGGGTGGTTGACCAAGATGAGGGGCACGGGGTTCAGGGTGTGCGCGGTGTGGATGCCGCCGGTGACGGGGTCGAGCATCATCTCGGCGTTGCCGTGGTCGGCCGTGATGAGGGCGGTGCCGCCCACGTGCTCGATCGCGCCGATGACCTGGCCCAGGCACTTGTCGAGGGCCTCGATGGCCCGCACGGTCGCCTGGAAATCGCCGGTATGGCCGACCATGTCGGCGTTGGCGAAGTTCATGATGATCACGTCGGTCTGGTTGTTGCGGATCCAGTCCTCGGCGACGTGAGCCACCTCGAAGGCGCTCATCTCGGGCTTCAGGTCGTAGGTCGCGACCTTGGGGCTGGGCACCAGCACCCGTTCCTCGCCAGGGAAGGCCTTCTCGACCCCGCCGTTGAAGAAGAACGTCACGTGGGCGTACTTCTCGGTCTCGGCGGTGCGCAGCTGGCGCAGGCCGGCGTCCGCCAGCACGGGGCTGAGGATCCGGTCCAGGGACTGCGGCGAGTAGGCCAGAGGTAGGCCGAAGGTTTCGTCGTACTGCGTCATGCAGACGAAGAAGAGGTCCTTCGGGTGGTTGGGGCGCTCGAAGGGATCGAAGGAATCGAGGGCGATCGCCCGCGTGATCTCCCGCGCCCGGTCCGGCCGGAAGTTGAAGAAGATCACCGCGTCCCCGCTACGGATCGTGCCTTCGGGGTCAATCAGCGTCGCTTTGATGAACTCGTCGGTCTCCCCACGGGCGTAGGCCTGCTTCACGGCCTCGACCCCGTTGGAGGCCGTGTACTCGGCCTTGCCGTCGACCATGACCCGGTAGGCCTGCTCGACGCGCTCCCAGCGGTTGTCGCGGTCCATGGCGTAGTAGCGACCGACCACCGAGGCGACGTGGCCCAGGCTGCGGGTCTGAAGCTGCTCTTCGACCTGCATGACGAAGCCCTCGCCCGAGGTCGGGGCGGTGTCACGGCCGTCGGTGAAGCAGTGGACGTAGACCGGGCCGAGGCCCTGGCGCTGGGCGAGCTCCAAGAGGGCCCAGAGGTGCTCCAGCGAGCTATGGACGCCCCCGTCGGAGGTCAGGCCCATGATGTGAAGGCGGCCGCCGGTGCGCTTGGCATGCTGGATGGCGGCCAGCAGGGTCGGGTTGGTGTAGAAGTCGCCGTCGAAGATCGACTTGGTGATCCGGGTCAGGTCCTGGTAGACCACCCGGCCGGCTCCCATGTTGGTGTGGCCGACTTCGGAGTTGCCCATCTGACCGGGAGGCAGACCCACCGACTCTCCGGAGGTCGGGATGGGAGCCCACGGGTACTGAGCCATGAAGCGATCCCAGTTCGGCTTGCGGGCCGTGGCGATCGCGTTGCCCTTCGGATCCGGGTTGATGCCCCAGCCGTCCAGGACGATGAGGGCCAAAGGTTTGTTTTTCATAATCCCTAACTTAATGGGCCGGAGGCGCCACTTCAAGCACCATCCGGCCCTCATTCCAACGCGTCTCCCCCCAAGGGGGGAGATGTCGACTTGCTAGCGTGCCGCTGCGGCGCGGAAGCCCACGATCTTGGCAAAGCTCGCCGGGTCGAGGCTGGCGCCTCCCACCAGGGCTCCGTCGATGTCGCTCTGGGCCATCTGCTCGGCGATGGTCTCGGGCTTGACCGAGCCGCCGTAGAGCACCCGAACCTGATCCGCGACTTCCCGGTTGGTCATCTTGGCGATGGTCTCTCGGATCAGGCCGCAGACGCGGTTGGCCTCGTCGGAGGCGCAGGTCTTGCCCGTGCCGATCGCCCAGACCGGCTCGTAGGCGAACATGACGCCCGCCACCAGCTCAGGGGCGATGTTGAGCAGCGCCCGCTGGACCTGGACGATCACGACGTTATCCGTGAGGCCGGCTTCGCGCTCCTCGAGCTTCTCGCCCACGCAGATGATGGGGACGAGCTGCCACTGCAGCGCCGCCTGGACCTTGCGGTTGACCGAGCCATCCGTCTCGCCGAAGTACTGACGGCGCTCCGAGTGACCGATGATCACGTGCGAGGCCCCGGCATCCTTGAGCATGACCGGCGAGACTTCGCCCGTGTAGGCTCCCTCGTCCTGCCAGAACACGTTCTGGCCGCCCACGTGCACGGCCGTGCCCTGGAAGGCCTCGGCCAGCGTGTGGAGGACGGTGAAGGGCGGGCAGATCACCACCTCGGGATCCTTGGACAGCTTCGCCTCGGTCGGGAAGGCCTCGGCGAAGGCCTTGGCCTCCGCGAGGGTCTTGTACATCTTCCAGTTGCCGGCGATCACCGGCTTGCGCGCGCTCACTTCGCGCTCAGGGCGGCGACGCCGGGCAACTCGAGTCCTTCGAGGAACTCGAGGCTGGCACCACCCCCGGTGGAGACGTGGGTGAACTTGTCCGCGAGGCCCATGGACTCGACGGCCGCGACGGAATCGCCCCCGCCGACGATGGTGATCGCTCCCTGGGCGGTCCGATCCGCGAGGATCTGGGCCACCGCGCGGGTGCCCTCGGCGAAGGCCGGGTTCTCGAACACGCCCATGGGGCCGTTCCAGATCACGGTCCGGGCGTCACCGAGCACCTGCTTGAGGCGGTCGATCGTCAGGGGGCCGACGTCCACGCCCATGAGGTTGGCGGGGATGGAGTCGGTCGACACCGTGTCCTCGGCGAGCTCGGAGGAGATGCTCTTGGCCACCAGGATGTCCAGGGGCAGCACGAAGTCGACGCCCTTGTCCTTGGCCTGTTTCATCAGGTCGCGGGCCAGGTCCAGCTTGTCCTCCTCGACCAGGCTCTTGCCCACTTCGAGGCCCTGGGCCTTGAGGAAGGTGAAGATCATGCCGCCGCCGATGACGAGGCGATCGACCTTGTCGATGAGGTTCTTGAGAACGCCGATCTTGGACGAGACCTTGGAGCCGCCGATGATGGCCACGAAGGGCCGCTCGGGAGCCTCGAGGGCCTTGCCCATGACGTCGATCTCCTTGTGCAGGAGGAAGCCCGCGACGGCCGGCAGGTGCTTGGCGACCCCGGCCGTGGAGGCATGGGCGCGGTGCGCGGTGCCGAAGGCGTCGTTGACGTAGACCTCGGCGAGCTCGGAGAGCTGCTTGGCGAACGTGGAATCGTTCTTTTCTTCCTCGGGGTACCAGCGGACGTTCTCGAGGAGAACGACGTCGCCGGCCTTCATCCCGTGGGTCAGGGACTTGACCTCATCCCCGATGACATCGGGGGCGAGCTTGACGTCGCGGCCCAGCAGCTCGGAAAGCCGCTTGGCGACGGGAGCCAGGGAAAGCTCGGGGGTCTTGCCCTTGGGGCGACCGAGGTGCGAGGTGAGGATCACCTTCGCGTTGCGGTCGATCAGGTAGCGGATGGTGGGAAGGGTGGCGCGGATCCGGGTGTCATCCGTGATCTGGCCATCCTTGAGCGGCACGTTGAAGTCAGCGCGGACGAGCACGCGTTTGTTCGCGAGCTCGTCCTGGCTGAGATCTTCAATGCTCCGCTTGCTCAGCGCAGTAGCGGGCATCAGGGCCTCCTAGCGGACGTTGGCGGTGAGCTTGGAACCGACCAGCGCCGCGAGATCCACCACGCGGTTCGAGTAGCCCCACTCGTTGTCGTACCAGGCCACGACCTTGACCAGCTTGTCGCCGATCACCATGGTGAGGTCCGAGTCGACGATCGAGGAGTGCGGGTTGCCGGTGAAGTCCACCGAGACCAGCTGCTCGTCGGAGTACTGGAGGATGCCCTGCATGCCGTTCATCGCGGCTTCCTTGAGGGCGTCGTTGAGGCCTTCGGCCGTGATGTCCTTCTCCACGGTGCAGACGAGGTCCACCACCGAGACGTCGGGGGTCGGAACGCGCATGGCCATGCCGTTCAGCTTGCCCTTGAGCTCGGGCAGCACCAGCGAGATCGCCTTGGCGGCGCCGGTGGTGGTGGGGATGATGCTCATCGCCGCGGCGCGGGCGCGACGCAGGTCCTTGTGGGGAAGGTCCAGGATGTTCTGGTCGTTGGTGTAGGCGTGCACCGTGGTCATGAGGCCGTTGACGATCCCGAACTTCTCGTTGAGGATCTTGGCGACCGGGGCCAGGCAGTTGGTGGTGCAGGACGCGTTCGAGAGAACGTGGTGCTTCGAGGGATCGTACTTGTCGTCGTTGACGCCCATGACGATCGTGATGTCCTCACCCTTGGCCGGAGCCGAGATGATGACCTTCTTGGCGCCCGCCTCGATGTGGGCCTTGGCCTTGTCGCCGTCGGTGAAGCGGCCGGTCGCCTCGATGACGATCTCGGCGCCCCAGGTTTTCCAGGGGATCTGCTTGGGATCCTTCTCCGCCGAGATGGGGATCCGGCGGCCGTCGACGATGATGGCTCCCTCGGCGGCTTCAACGGTGCCCTCGTAGATCCCGTGGACGGAATCGTACTTGAAGAGGTGCGCGAGGGTCTTGGCGTCGGTCAGGTCGTTGATTCCGACGAACTCGAGGTCTTTGTTCTTAAGGCCGATGCGCAGGACCTGACGACCGATGCGCCCGAACCCGTTGATGCCGACTTTGGTGGCCATGTTAAATCCTCCTAAATCCTAGGTCGTGCCTAGGGTAACTCTACCCTGCCCGTCAGGTAGGGTCAAGGATACACCTGGACCACTGTAACGAAATGTGGAGGCTTAGGCAAAGGTGAGTTCGTAGACGGAGACTTCCGTGTCCGAATACGGGTATCGGCGCTTGAGCACGAGGCCTCCGACGCTCTCGGGAAGGGCTTCTCTGCGACGGTGCTCGAGGACGATCAGCCCGCCCGCCGCAAGGAGGCCGCGCTCAGTGACGATCTGCAGCACCTGGGGCAACTCCTGGCCAGCGATCGCGTAGGGAGGGTCCGCCAAGACGAGATCAAAGGGCCCCTCCAGCCGCTTCAACGCCGTGAGCACCGCGCTGGGCACGATCTGAGCCGTCAGCTTCAGGGTGGCCAGGTTCTCGCGGATTACTGCGAGGGCTGGGGCTGCCTGCTCGACCAGGACGGCCGATTCCGCTCCGCGGGAGAGCGCTTCGATACCGAGCGCTCCGGAGCCCGCGTAGAGGTCCAGGACGCGCATGCCGTGGATCCGGGGCCCCACGATGTTGAAGATGGCTCCGCGGACCAGGCCTGAGCTGGGACGGGTAGCCTCTCCGGCCAGGGTCTTGAGGTTGCGGCCTCGATGCGTGCCTGCGACGACCTTCATGTGTGTTCCTTCTACGTTTTGACTAGCCGATGCCGAGGAATCCGAGGTTGCTCCGGAAGTGCCGGAGCATGTCGGCCTTGAGGCCGGGGTGGCGCGTGAGTTCGGGGTCCTCGGAGACGATCTCGAAGGCGGCGATGCGCGCCTTCTCGAGGGTTTCCGTGTCCTCGACCAGGTCTGCCAGCACCAGATCCGGCATGCCGCTCTGGCGGGTGCCCAGGAATTCGCCGGGGCCGCGGAGTTTGAGGTCCTGCTCGGCGATGACGAAGCCGTCGTTGGTCGCCACCATGACCTCCATGCGAGCGCGGGTCTGGTCGGAGCGCGAGTCGGTGATCAGCACGCAGTAGGATTGATCGGCGCCTCGGCCGACGCGGCCGCGTAGCTGGTGGAGCTGCGAGAGGCCGAAGCGCTCGGCGTTCTCGATGATCATCACCGAGGCGTTGGGGACGTCCACGCCCACCTCCACGACCGTGGTGGCGACCAGGATGTCCAGCTCGCGGTTCCGGAACGCCGTGATGACCGCATCCTTCTCCACGGCGGGCATCTTGCCGTGGAGGAGGCCGACCTTGTACTCGGGAAAGACCTTGGTCTGGAGCCGCTCGGCTTCCTCGGTGGCGGCCCGTAGCGCTTGCTTGCCCTCTTCGGGATCTCCCTCCTCGATCAAGGGGAAGACGACGTAGGCCTGCCGGCCCTGGCTCAGCTCGCGGCGGACCAGCTCGTAGGCGTCCTTGCGGCCCTTGCCCTGGACCCAGGAGGTCTGGACGGGCTTGCGGCCCGGGGGCAGCTCGTCGATCACCGAGACGTCGAGGTCGCCGTGCATGGTGAGCGCCAGGGTGCGCGGGATGGGGGTGGCCGTCATGGTCAGGACTTCCGGATGCAGGCCCTTGGCGCGCAACAGCGCCCGCTGCCTGACCCCGAAGCGGTGCTGCTCGTCGATCACGACGAGGCCCAGCCGCTGGAATTCGACGCCTTCCTGGATCAGGGCGTGGGTGCCGACGACGATCGGGGTGTAGCCGGACTTCAGGGCCTGCAGGTACTGGCCGCGCTCGCGCTTGCCTTGGCGTCCGAGCAAGAGGGCACAGGGGATGCCCATGGGCTCGAGCCATTCCTGGAACTTGCGGAAGTGCTGCTCGGCGAGGATCTCGGTGGGGGCCATGAGGGCGCCCTGGTACCCATTTTCGACGGCGACCAGCAGGGTGAGCAAGGCGACGACGGTCTTACCGGAGCCGACGTCTCCCTGGACCAGGCGGTTCATGGCGTCCGAGGAGGCCAGGTCGCGGCGCACCTCGTCGAAGACCCGTTTCTGGGCTCCGGTGAGCTCGAAGGGCAGGACCTCAATCAATTTGCTGACCAGCTGGCCGTGCGAAGGCAGTTGAATCGCTTGCTCCTGCTTGGCCACCTGAGCGCGTCGGTAGGCGAGGCCCAGCTGGAGGGTGAAGAGCTCGTCGAAGACCAGGCGGCCGCGGGCGGCCTTGAGCGAATCATTGCTCTCGGGGAAGTGGAGGTGCCGGATGGCGGTGCTGCGGTCGATCAGGCCGTGGCGGGACAAGAGGGAGACCGGCACGGGATCGGGGACCTGGTTGCAGTAGGCGTCGACGGCGGCGTGCATGGCCTTGCGGAGGGCCTTGAGGTGGAGGCCCTCGGTGAGGGGATAGACCGGGACGATGCGCCCCACGTGGATCGACTCCCCCTCGGCCTCGCCGGTGCCGCCCAGGACCTCGACGTCGGGGCGATCGAAGGAGACGCGGCCGGAGTACTCGTCGAACTTGGCCTCTCCGGAGACGAGGATCTGGGCGCCCACGGGGTAGCGCTTCTTGAAGAGCTCGATCTGGGCGCGGGTGGTCTTGCCCTGGAACCAGCGGGCACTGACACGGCCGGTGCCGTCCGTGATCTGGACGGTCATGATGCACATGTTCGGCCGGCTGGGGGGATGGAAGGCTTCGACCCGCTGGATGCTGCCCCAGATGGTGACGCGCTGGCCCTCTTCGAGGTCGCGGATGCGGGTGCGGGTCTTGTAGTCCAGGTGGGTGCGGGGGAAGTAGTAGAGCAGGTCCCAGACGGTGAGGATGCCGATCTTGCCCAGCAGCTCGCCAAGCTTGGGGCCGACGCCCTTCACGTACTGGACGCCCTGGTCGAGGGGGCCGGACGACGCGCTTTGACGTGCTGCCGCCGTGGCAGCGGCGTTGGAAGGGCGTGGCGGAGTGGCGCCAGCTTGTGGGGATGCCGCGGCCTGGGAAGCTCCGGCAGTTGTGCGGCCTGGCGTGGTGCCGGCCGGCTCCTTGACGTACTGCGCCCGGGTGAACTGGCTGAGGGCGCCGATCAGGCCGTCGACAACCATGGAGCGCTCGATCGGGTTGAGGTCGTCGTAGCGTTTGAGCTTGCGGCGGAAGTCGGCGATCCGGTTCTGGAGGTCGGGGGCGTGGGGCAGTTCGTCGGAGACGAGGCCGAGTTGCTCGAAGGCGAACTCCGAGAAGCGGGCGCGCTGTCCTTGCACGTTGGGGTAGGACCGGCGCGCCTCGGCGACGAGGGCCTGGTGGAGCCTGGAGATGAGGGCGGCGGTATTCATCGAGCGGGTGAGGGCCTTTCCGGGGCGCTGGGTTCCGGTGCGCTGGTTTCCGGATTACCGGCGCGAGACGTGGGGGTTCCCTTCCAGGAAGAAGCGCCAGGGGAAGTCGGCGGCCTGGGTGATGCCGATCCGGGGGCTGGCGACGATCCGCTCGGGAGGCGCGTCTCCTCCCATGATAAAGAGCCTGTCGCTGGCGAGCAAGTCTTCTCCGTCGAACGCGCGATCGATACCCATGGCCTGGCAGAGGCGGCCGGGTCCGTTGGTGAGGTTCTTTGCGGAGGTGGCGGTGTTCGTTGCGCTGCGGGCGGCCTGCATGAGGGCCATGCCTTCGAGGGGTTCGAGGGCGCGGATCAGGACGGCCTCGCCGCGGTCTTCGGGGCCGGTGACGACGTTGAGGCAGTGGTGGATGCCGTAGATCCGGTAGACGTAGGCGAGGCCCGCGCGGCCGAACATGGTGCGGCAGCGGGGCGTGGGGCCTTTGAAGCTATGGGAGGCGGGATCGTCGGGCATGTAGGCTTCGGTCTCGACGATGCGGCCGATGCGCAGGCCTTCAGGGCCCTGGCGGGCTATCAGGCAGCCGAGGAGGCGCGGGGCGAGCTCGAGGGCGGATGCCGGTGATGGGCGATCCAGGTCGAAGTCGGCCCGCGTGAGCCGGCTAAGCGTGGGTGGATTGATCCTGCTGCTTTTGCTGCTGGGCGGCAAGGCGCTCCCTTCTAGACTCCAGGTAGAACAGGAGGAGCAAGAGGCCGACGCCGACATCGATGGAGATGTCCGCGATGTTGAAGATCGGGAAGATGTTCTGCCCGCTCCACTGGAGGTCGAACATGTCGACCACGTAGCCCAGGCGGAGGCGATCCGTGAGGTTGCCGACGGTGCCGCCCAGCAGGAGGCCGAGGCTGGCGATGTGCAGGGCGGTGCGCTCCTTGAGGCGGAACATGTAGACGACGATGGCGATCGAGACGGAGCCGGCGATGAGGGCGAGGGGGCCGACATGGCCCGAGAAGGCGCTGAACGCGGCTCCGATGTTGCGCACGTAGGTCAGCGCGAAGAAGTTCGGGATCAGCGGGATGGACTCATAGAGTCCCATGTTGCTGGTGACCCAGTGCTTGAAGGCCTGATCGAGACCAAGGGCGGTAAGGGCGATGGCAAAGAATACGGGAATCCCCGAAAATGGCTTGGACACGTGATCGCGACCTCCGTCGACGGCTTGCAAAGTCTTCCCGAGTATACCGGACCCCCGGCGCCGGCACAAGGCGAACGGGCTGAAACCGCTCTCTGGAACAGGCTTGTTCCAGCACCGGCCTTGGCGCGCGGACGCTAGCGGCCCACCGCGACCAGCCCCCATGTGCCGCGACCGGCCTGAGCCTTCTTGAAGGTCGCCACCGAGACCACCATCGGGCCTTTGGAGTTGGCCGGGTCATGCATGTGAACCTTGTCGCCCTCGATCTTCGTGACCACCGCGTAATGGCCGGAGGTCGTCCCCGGGAAGAGGTAGTCCGGCCGCACGTGCGCGATCACCAGCTTCCCTGCCTTCAGCTCCTTCTGGATCTCCGGGATCGATCCATAGACCACCTTGCTGCTCAGGCCATAGCTCTTAGCGCCCTGCTGGAGCTGGGCGTAGCTGGTACCGTTGTACTCGCTCGACTGGGTGGTTCCGGCCCCCATCCGGCGCCGCGTCTCCTCGATCGCCTTGTTGGCGGAGCCGGGAGTCACCTTGATCTTGCCGAAGGCCTCGGCAATCATCGTGAGGCTGGTCGGTCCGCAGTTGCCGTTGCGCGAGGCATCCTCGTTGGTGTTCGAGGTGCTCCGGTACTGCGAGATGAAGTTCTCGCGGTTCATCGCGGGAAGCTTGGGAGCGGGTTTCGGCTGCGGCTTGGGTGCCGGCTTCGGTGCCGGTTTCGGCTTGGGAGCAGGCTTGGGAGCAGGCTTGGGCTCGGGCTTCGGCTCGGGCTTCGGCTCCGGCTTGGGGGCGGGCTTGGGCTCCTTCTGCTGTGGCGGAGGAGTCACGGGAGCCGCCGGCGCGGGCTTCGGGGCCGGAGTCAGCCATTGATCGACGAGCTTGTCGAGCTTCTGGAAGAGTTTCGACAGGGCGGGAGGAGCCTGGGGTGCCGGGCTGACGGGCATCGGAGGCAAAGGCGCCGCGACAGGTGGCATCGGGATCGGAGCGCTGATCACCGGAGCGGGGTTCTGGGTGTGCAGGCGAAGCTGGTCGAGCATCCCCTGGTAAGCCGAGTCAGGCGCTGCTGCCACCGGCACGACGGGGGGAAGGGGCATCACGGGGACGAAGGTCGCCGGCACAGCCGTCATCACAGGCATACCGCCCTGCGGCGCCTGGGCGCCCGGGGCGTAAGGAGCGACTGGCGTGGGATAGGTGACTGGTACCATCGCGACCTCCCTGGAAACCTGGTAGCGGGGGCGACACGTCTTGCGGAACGCTCCCGCGCACTCACGGCGCTTGAGCAGTTATCGCCCTCGTTTTCCCGGTTCGGGGTTAACGCCTGACAAAGCTTTGGCAAAAAATTGGATTTTCCGGCTGCCTATGCAAATGGGGGGCGCGCAGGCCCCCCAAAAGACGTTGGATTAGCTCTCCTACTGGGCTTAGAACGCCATGTAGAACTTCAGGTCGCCGTCCGGCTTGAGCCTTTGCGCCAATCCGAAGCGGAAGATCACCAGCTGTTTTCCCAGGAAGGAGGTGCGGATGCGGAGTTCGGCCCCAGTCGTCCCGGTGGGCTGCATGGTGGCTTGGTTTGCGGTCCAGGCGTCGCCGGCCTCGACGAAGGCCGTGCCGTAGATCTTGTCGAGGTAGACGGGGCCGAGTTGCAGGTCCATGTTGGAGCGGATGGGGGCGGTGTACTCCAGGCCGGCATAGGCGAGGCGATCGCCCGTGAACGACCCCACGTTGTAGCCGCGCAGCGGAATGATCGAGCCCCCGCCCACGACGCCGCCCAGCATCAGCGGCACGGCGTCGCCGCGGTTGAGGCTGACGCGCCAGTTGAAGGCCAGGTTGTGGCGCCAGTTGGGGATCACCGGGATGAAGTTCGCGCCGCCCAGAGCCAGCTGTTGGTAGGTGAAGTCGGAACCCCATGCCCGGTGAGAGGCAACGTACGATGCAGCGAGCATGTAGCCCGAGCTGGGGTTGATGTCCATGTCGGAGGTGGACTTGATCTGGCTGTCGGCCCAGCCGAGGCCCAGGGTGTAGTTCTTGCCCTGGCGGACGCCGAGGTTTTCGCCGCCCAGGGGGTTCGAGAGGGCCGAGAGGTGGCCGAGGTTGAGGCCGAGGCTCATGCGCTGGGAGCCGAACTGGTTCATGGCCATGAGGCTGGCGCCGCGCTCGCGGGACCAGTACAGCGAGCCGTAGAGGTCGTTGGGGTTGACGGTGGTGGACATGCCGACCACCGGGGCGTCGTAGAGCATCGTCCCCCAGGTGATGTCGCTCATCCGGTTGAGGTACTGCGCGGAGTACGAGAAGCGCTGGCTCATGATGCCGTAGCGGACGTCGAGCCCGAGGCTCTGCTTGTTGAGGATATCCGAGAAGATGGACATGACGCCGAACTGCTGGCCCAGCTCGTCGGTGGTCATCTGGGGAAGGATGACGTCGTTCGTCATGACGGGTTCGTAGGTCGATAGCTTCCAGGTCTCGGGGACGAGGTCGCGCTTGGGGGCAGCCGCCGAGGGCTCGCCGGCCGATGTCGCATTTTGGTTGGTTGAGGCGTTATCACTTGCCGAGGCGCGGTCGCTGGCCGGGGCGCCGCCGTTCAGGCTGGCGACCTGGTTCGCGAGCGGCTGGCCTGCCATCACCTGCATGCCGCCGGCGGAGGGCATGGGCAGGGTGGTGACCACGTTGCTGCCATCGCTCATCAGCGGGGCCTTGCGAATCTCGGAGCCGAGCGAGCGGTAAGCGGTGTAGAGCAGCTGGCCGTCCGGGGTGAAGGCGGGGCGCTCCACGCCGGCGTAGACCTGGGAGATCTGGGCCACGCGCTGCTGGGACAGGCGGATCCGGTAGAGGTTCTCCATGCCGTCGCGGTTGGAGGTGAAGAGGACCTCCGAGCCGTCGGGCGAATAGGTCGGGTAGGAGTCCTGGTCCTCGGGCTTGCCGCTGGTGAGCATGCGTACCTCGCCGGTCGTGGGCGCGATCGTCCCGATCTTGCCACCCTCGCCGACGGGGTAGATCGAGGCGATCAGCTCCTGGCCGTCGGGCGACCAGCCCAGGTGCTGGACCATCCGCTCGCCAAGATCGGTCGTGGGCACGTCGCGGCTGCTCTTCAGCTTGAGATCATAGAGCTTGAGGGCCATCTTGCCGTCCAGCAGGGACGTGTAGGCGATCTGCTCGGTGCCGGGCCGCCACGCGGGATCGCGGGCGACGGAGCCCTTGGTCAGCTGCTCGGCCTTCTTGGTCTCCATATCGTAAAGGAAGAGGGCGAAGGTGGGGGTACCCTCCTCGACGGTCACGGCCGAGTAGACGAGTCGCTTGCCGTCGGGAGCCCAGTCGAAACTTTGGATCCGGCCCTTGGCGACAGGAAGCTCGGTGATGTCGGAGCCGTCGGGGTTGGCGATCGCCAGGCTGAGGAAGCCCATGACGTGCCCGCGCAGCATCATGTAGGCGTCCTGCTGCCGGGAGGTCAGGAAGGCGATCCGCTTGCCGTCCGGAGAGGCCTTGGCGCCCATGTTGATGTCCTGGTTCGCCGGGGGCACCAGGGCGAAAGAGTCCTTGAGGTGTGCGGCCATGCCGTCGGTCTGCTTGCGGTAGGCTTCCTCGGTGGATTTGCGCCAGTCGGAAAGCAGCTCCGCATAGGGCTTGCCCGTGACCTTGGCGATCGCCCGCTCGAAGCTGGGCTCCTTGCCTTCGCGAACCAGCTGGAAGAGCTCTTTGATCTTGTCGCGGCCGTGCTGATCGAAGATGTACTTGGTCAGCGAGTAGCCCTCGTTGTAGCCGGCAGCTCCGGCGACACCACCCAGCAGGGGGAAGTTCTTGCGCTCGGTGTGGCTGAGCATGGTGTCGGACAGAGCGTGCAAGCGGAGCATGCGGTCGTTGGAAGCGTACCAGTACTCGCCGGCGTACTGCGCGATGCCTTCCAGGAACCAGGTCGGGAAGGTCGACAGGTTGCTGAGCTTGGAGAGCATCGAGTCCCGGTCGAGCGCCAGGAAGGAGATGACGTGGGCGAGCTCGTGGGCGACGAAGCGATCGGTCCCGATGACCGAGCTGGTGGCCAGCACCGGATCGAGCGTCACGCGGTCCTTGAGGGGTTCGGCCGTGCCGTTGAAGAAGGCGTCGCGGTCGATGATGATGGGGATCTTCTTCTTCGGCGTGACGCCGAAGTCCTCGCTGAGCTTGGGCAAGATGCCCTCGGCGCTGTGAGCGATCCTCCGCGCGGTGTTCGCTTCTCCCTGGTAGTAGTGAACGAGGAAGTTCGGGGTCTCGAGGACCAGCCACTCGCGATCCGGGTGGTTGGCGGCCCAAGCCGGCAGGGTGCCGAGACTCAGGCAAGCGGCGAGAAACGTAGACCAGACGCGGCCAGACACCATTGGACCTCCTGCAAAGCGAGTCACGGAGCGGGGTGGCGGGCTGTAATGAGGCTGTAATGCGGGTGAAATGGTCATACCCGCCCCCTCGGGCGCTTAACTGGAGCAGGGGGTTAAGAGATGTGAAATGCGCTCTTTTGATTTTCTGTTAAGCCTTTAACAGTCGAGGGTATAATCGGGCTAGCATTGGTTTTAAGCGTCTAGCGAGGCCCGAGGTGGGTTTTGATAGATGCGAGTGCTCGGGGTCCCCTAGGTTGGATACGGTGACTGGGCCTTTTTGGCCGCAGGAGGGGAACCTGGTCCCGCCCTATGTTTCGCCTCCGGCGAAGGAGAAGACAGGCCCATGTCATCCAAGATCCTGGTCGTCGACGACGAGCCCTCCATCGTAAAGTCCATCCAGTACTCACTGGAGAAGGAAGGCTATCAGGTCGTTACCGCGGCTGACGGGCAGCAGGCGCTCGACGTCTGCCGCCGCGAGAAGCCGAACCTCGTCATCCTCGACATCATGTTGCCTTCGCTGGACGGCTACGAGGTCTGCCGGCAGATCCGCTCCGAGATGCCCATCCCGATCATCATGCTCACCGCCAAGGGTGAGGAGATCGACAAGGTGGTCGGCCTGGAGATCGGCGCCGACGAGTACGTCACCAAGCCCTTCAGCCTGCGCGAGCTCCTCGCTCG
>JAKFCW010000127.1:0-28022 GCA_036676455.1 Candidatus Sericytochromatia bacterium | reverse complement strand
GCAATGGAGGCCCCGGGACGCAACCCGGGGCCTCTGTTTTGGTCTTTTACTTCTTCTCGCTCTTCACGCCGTGCGAGATGCCCTTCAAGGCCTCGGCGCCCTCGCGCTGATCCGCTTCGACCAGATCGCCCAGCGAGACGATGCCCACCAGCTTGTCGTTGTCGACGACGAGCAGCCGGTGAACTTGCTTCTGCGACATCAGCCGCGTGGCCTCGGACGTGTCGGTATCGGAGGAGATGCAGTTGAGATCCTTGGTCATGTAGTCGCCCACCTTGGCCTTCGAGAGGTCGATCCCCTCGGCCACGGCCCGGACGGCGATGTCCCGGTCGGTGATGAGCCCGATGAGCTTGTCCTCGTTCTGCTCGTCCACCACCGGGATGATGCCGGTATCCGCTTCCTTCATCTTCTTGGCGACCTCGGGAAGCATCGTCACCGTGGTGACGCGCGCGAGTTTCTGTTTCTCGGTCATCAGGTCACGGATTTTCATTGAGAACCCCCCTTTCGGTGCGTAACGTCGCCCCAGCAGGAAGCGTTGCCTGAGGTCAGCTTCGCTGCCTTGGGCAACCTCCACAGGCGCTACTCTCTCCGATGGCGGCGAGGGATGTCAATGACCCGCAGGGAGGGGTGGCCGCCGAGCAATCCTTGTGATCCGGCTCAAACGCGCTAGGATCCCGGTGCCCGTCGCGTCTTTCAGAGGAGGTGACCCATGGATCGCGGCTTCATTCCCCCGGAATCGAACGATCAGGACGTCTTGCCCGAGCCCGATGCCTTCATGGGTGAGTTCGGCGAGCGCGACCACGCGCGCACCGAGGTCGATGCCGGCAATCCGCGCATCGAGGTCGAGCCCGAGACCGGCGAGATCCGCCCCTTGTGACGCGCGCATCTGTTACCATGGGCGCATGACCCGCGCCTTTTCCGCCTTCGAGCCCGAGGGCATGCCGCTGCAACTCCCCCTGGCCATGCAGGAGGTCCGGCATGCCTTGCCGCGCGCCTCCAACCTGGGGCGCAGCGCCGACGAGGCCAATGTCTACGTGCTGATCGACCTCCTGACCGGAGCGGTGCAGGAGGACTTCCCGCGTTCGGTCTGTGCGGCGGGCTGCGGGCATTGCTGCGAGCTGCACCGGGCGCTCATCCGGGTCTATCGCTCGGAATGGGACCTGGTGCATGATCACCTGGTCGCGACGCGGACCGAGGCGGAACTTGCGGCGCTGGTCCGCGACTTCTGGGAGCGCTTCCCGCCTTACCTGCCACTCTTGGAGGAGTACCAGGAGCGCCTGGATGCGGGGGATCGCCCCAAACCCACTCCTTCCGACCTTCCGATTGCCTGCCCCTTGCTGGATGCCTCGGGCTCTTGCTCGGTCTATCCGGTCCGGCCGGCCATCTGTCGGGGCTACGGCCTCTTCAATCTCGAACGCGAGGGCTACGCCGAGATCTTCGCCTGCGGCATGCAGCGCGACGCCCTGGAATCCCAGCTCGGAGCAGAAAACGGGCCGAAACTCCGCTTGCCGAGTTTCAGCCCGCTGTATCAAAAGGTCGCCGACCTCTGCGAGGACGAGCCCAAGCGGCTCATTCCCCTCTGGTTCGCCCGCACCTTCCCGAACCGCTAGCGTTAGCTGTTCAGCGGGCCCGTTGCAGGCCCTTGTGCTGGTTGGCGTATTGCCCCGAGAAGGCGAGATCCAGGATCTTGATGGAGGCCATCAAGCCGATGCAGACGGCCCCGGCGATCAGGGCGTACTCGACCATGGCCTGGCCGCCTTCGTCTTCCCAGAGCCGCGCGAGCATGGGTTACGGGGCGTAGCCCGTGAAGGTGATGGGCACGTTCACGGTGATGGACGTCGGGAACTTGGCGTCGTCGTAGCCGTTGAGCGTGACCAGGGCGGTCACGGCATGGCTGGTGCGCTGGAAGCCGTAGTCGAGGACCTGCCGGTTGACGATGGCGCCCAGCGACATCTGCCCGGTGCCGATGATGAGCTTGCCGGCTTCCCACTTCTCGGTGCCGAGTTCGTCCTTGCGCGGGTCCTCGCGGTAGACCGAGGGCTCGACCCGCAGCGACATGTCGATCGCCTGCTTGCTCAGGCCCGAGGCCGTGGCAGGGTTGCCGTTGCCATCCTGGCTGGTCCCGTTGGTGAAGGTCACGTTCACCGAGTAGAAGGTCGCGCCGATCGAGCCGGGGTCGCCCGCCAGCGTCAGGACGGCGTCCGAGATGGTGGCCTCGTAGGTGGCCTTCGCGCCGGCACCCGGCTCCTTGTAATTCACCGTGATGGAACTTGGAGCCACGGATTTCACGTGGATCTGGGCCGGGACGTTGGTGTACCAGCCACAGCTCGTCACGGGGGCGACCAAGCCCAGGACGAGACTCATACCCAGTAGCCGCTTCACCGTGTTCCTCCTTCGATACTGGCCAAAATCGCCTTGCCGCTACTGCACCATGGAGCCGGAGCCGTGGAAGGCGCCGCGCATCATCCGCTGCAGCTCGTTGGGGTTCTCCGAGTAGGAGAGCGCGTCGTCGAGCGTGATGATGTCCTCCTGGAAGAGGTTGAAGAGGGCCATGTTCATGCTTTGCATGCCGTCCATGCCGCCCTGCTGGATGACGTGGTAGAGCTGGTCGATCTCGTTCTTCATGATGAGATCCGAGACCGTCGGGGTGGAGACCATGACCTCGACCGCCGCCCGCCGGCCCCGCCCGTTGGAATGCGGGATCAGGCGCTGGGCCACCGAGCCCCGGAGGATAGCCGAGAGCTGCTGGCGGATGCCGTCCTGCTCGTGAGGCGGGAAGGTGTTGATGATCCGCGACAGGGTCTGCACCGAGTCGGTCGTGTGAAGGGTGGAAAGCACCAGGTGGCCGGTTTCGGCTGCCTTCACGGCCGCGATGATCGTCTCCTGGTCGCGCATCTCACCGATCAGGATCACGTCGGGATCCTGCCGCAGGGCGTACTTGACCGCGTTGGGATAGGTCAGGGTATCCGTGCCCAGCTCGCGCTGGGTGATGACGGATTTCTTGTTGGTGTAGAGGAACTCGACCGGATCCTCGATGGTCAGGACGTGGACGTCCTTGGTCGTGTTGATGAACTCGACCATGGCAGCCAGGGTGGTGGACTTGCCCGAGCCCGTGGGGCCGGTGACCAGCACCAGGCCCTGCCGCTCGAGGGCGAGCTTCTTGATGACCGGGGGCAAGGTCATGGAGTCGATCTGGGGCGGCTTGAGCGGAACGACGCGGAAGGCCGCCCCGATGTTGCCCTGCTCGAAGTAGACGTTCACGCGGAAGCGCGCCAGCCCGTCGATGGTCAGCGCGATGTCGATCTCGCGGTTCTGCTCGAACTGCTGGCGCTGCTCGGTGTTCATCAAGCTGTAGAGCGCCTGGCGCGTATCGGCCGGGGTCAAGGACTTGTACTCGGTCGGCACGATTCGGCCGTCGATGCGCAGGATCGGCGGGTTGCCCACCTTCACGTGAATGTCGGAGGCGGTCTTCTGGACGGCGGTTCGCAGGAAGTCGATGATATTCATGGCTTACGCGTTCGCCTGAGCGGCTGAGGCCTGCTGGGCGATCTGGCCCAGGGGGTAGCCCACGCACTTGTTGAGCATGCGGGCGCTTTCCAGGAGGTTGCGGACAGCTTCCGGATGCGTGCTCTCGGTCTGCCAGGTATCGACGACGTTGCCCTTCTCGTCGTGAAGGACCACGTTCATCGTGAGGTTGTTGGGCACGAACTTGCCGACCTGGATCCCCTTGATGTCCTCCATCGACGGCGGATCGTACTTGACCGAGACCTCGCCGACGGTGTGAATCTTCTTCTTGCGGTAGGTGTGGGCCTTCGGGAAGATCGTGATGTTGATGTAGTAGGCCGAGGTCACCAGGGTCACTTCGCAGGAGTAGAAGTTGTTGACGGCTTCCGTCGGGGACTTCGGGACCGTGGCCTCGAACTGGTAGTAGCAGACGAGGATGCGATCCTGCGGATGCACCAGGTCGTAGATGGTCTGCATCACGATCGCGCCCACGCCAGGCACCGCGGAGGCCTTCTTGAGCAGCTCCTGCAGGCGGGGGTGGTTGAAGACGGGCGCCTGGGGAGCAGCGCCTGCGGCTTGCGGGGGAATGGGATTTGCGCTCACGTTGCGACCTCTCGAATCGTTGTCCCACTGGGCACTCGATGACCAG
The DNA here is from genome assembly GCA_036676455.1 of Candidatus Sericytochromatia bacterium. Classification (GTDB taxonomy): domain Bacteria; phylum Cyanobacteriota; class Sericytochromatia; order S15B-MN24; family UBA4093; genus UBA4093. The sequence goes on along the minus strand of JAKFCW010000127.1, from coordinate 23,872 downwards.
CCAACCTGGAATTCTGGAGGTATTGTACCCGCTTGCCTTGCGATCAAACGAGGCCCCCCTCGCGGGAGGCCTCGTCTTGCGGGGATTCGGTTAGGCGCGAACCGGCTGGGCGACTGCCTCGATGCGCTCGCGTCCGCCCATGTAAGGCCGCAGGGCCTCGGGGATGACGATCGAGCCGTCCGCCTGCTGGTAGTTCTCGAGGATGGCCGCCACCGTCCGGCCCACGGCGAGCCCCGAGCCGTTGAGGGTATGCGGGTTGACCAGGGCCTTGCCGTCCTTCACCCGGTAACGGAGGTTGCCGCGGCGCGCCTGGAAGTCCGTGCAGTTCGAGCAGCTCGAGATCTCGCGGTACTTGCCCTGGGCCGGGAACCAGACCTCGAGGTCGTAGGTCTTCGCTGCGTTGAAGCCCGTGTCGCCCGCGCAGAGCAGCACCGTCCGGTGCGGCAGCCCGAGCAGCTGCAGGATGCGCTCGGCGTTGCCGACCATCTTCTCCAGCTCGTCGAAGGAGCCGTCGGGATGGACGATCTTGACCATCTCCACCTTGTCGAACTGGTGAACCCGGATCAAGCCCTTGGTGTCGCGGCCAGCCGCACCGGCCTCCGAGCGGAAGCAGGGAGTGTACGCCGTGAGGTACTGAGGCAACATGTCCTCGGTGATGATCTCGTCGCGGTAGATGTTGGTCAGCGGGACCTCGGCCGTCGGGATCAGGTAGTACTTGGTGTCCGTGAGGTGGAAGAGCTGATCGGCGAACTTGGGCAGGTTGCCGTTGGCCAATAGCGTCTCCTCGTTGGCCACGAAGGGAGGCTGGATCTCGGTGTAACCGTGCTCGCGCGTGTGCAGGTCGAGCATGAAGTTGATGAGCGCCCGCTCCATCTGGGCGCCTGCCCCGCGCAGCATCACGAAGCGCGCACCCGCCAGCTTGGCGGCCCGCTCGAAGTCCAGCACGCCGAGCGCTTCGCCAAGCTCCCAGTGGGGCTTGGGCTCGTAGGCGAACGTGTTGGGCGTGCCCCAGCGCCGAACCTCGACGTTCTCTTCCTCGGAGAGGCCTTCGGGCACCGACTCGTCCACCAAGTTGGGGATCTGGTACATCAGGGCCTGGCGCTCGGTCTCGTTCTCGGCCATCTCGGCATCGAGCCCCTTGATCTCGGCGGCGATCTTGCCGGAGGTCGCGATCAGCTCGGAGACGTCCTGGCCTTCCTTCTTGAGGCGGGGGATGGACTGGCTGATCGTGTTGCGCTCTGCGCGCAGGGCATCGAGGCGCGTCTGGGTCTCGCGGAAGCGCAGGTCGAGCGCGATCAGGCGATCGAGGTCGAAGTCCATGCCACGGCGCTCCAGGCCGCGCTTGACGCGCTCGGGTTCGGTGCGGATCAGCTTGATGTCTAACACGGGAGACTCCTTCGAAGAGAATGTGACGCTGCTTGATAGTATATCGCGGGCAGGGACGCCCGCGCCACAAGCAGGGACGCCCGCGCCAATCGCCGGGACGCCCGCGCCACAGGGCCGTCTTTCCGACGCTGCGGCGTTTTCGAGTGACGATAGCTTGATTGCTGCCCCGGGAATACGAAGCACACGCTTGTTAGCCAAAGGCGGGCCTCCGCCGAATCTATGAGGAACCATGAACGAAACCATCGCCATCCTGGACTTCGGGAGCCAGTACACCCCGCTCATCGCCCGCCGGATCCGGGAGATGGGCGTCTATGCCACCATCTTCCCGCATGACACTCCCGTCGATCGCCTCCCGACCGAGGGACTGAAGGGCCTCATCCTCTCGGGCGGCCCTGCCAGCGTGCACGAAGCCGGCTCGCCCATGCCGGCTCCTGGCGTCCTGGACCTGAACATCCCGATCCTGGGCGTCTGCTACGGCATGCAGCTCCTCAACCGCCTCTCGGGCGGCGAGGTCGTCTCGCATACCCAGCGCGAGTACGGCCGCGCGACCCTAGAGGTCGCGTCCTCCGAGGGGCTCTTCAAGGGGCTTGCCGCCGAGGAGACCGTCTGGATGAGCCACGGCGATCGCCTCGACCGCCTGGCCGAAGGCTTCGAGGTCACGGCGCGCACCGGCGACGGCGTGATCGCCGCCATCGAGGCCCCCAGCCGCCAGCGCTTCGGCCTCCAGTTCCACCCGGAGGTCACCCACACCCCCAACGGCAAGGAGCTGATCCGCAACTTCGTCTTCGGCGTCTGCGGCTGCCAGGGCGACTGGTCCGTCGAGGACTACCTCCAGCAGTCGATTCGCGACGTCCGCGCGGCCGTCGGCGACAAGCCGGTGATCGTTCTGGTCTCGGGCGGAGTGGACTCCACCGTGACCGCGGCCCTGCTGGCCCGGGCCCTGCCCCCAGAGCAGGTCTATCCCATCCACATCGATTCCGGCCTGATGCGCGCCGACGAGTCCCGCCAGGTCGTATCGAGCCTGAAGGGCATGGGGCTCGCCAACCTTCACTTCGTGGACGCTTCCGAGCGCTTCCTCTCGCGCCTGGCCGGCGTCACCGATCCCGAGGAGAAGCGTCGCATCATCGGGGACACCTTCATCGAGGTGCAGGCCGAAGAGGTGGCTCGCCTCGGCATCAACGAGGACGACGCCTTCCTGGCCCAGGGGACGCTCTACACGGACCTGATCGAGTCAGGTGCGACCGGCTCCCAGACCGCCACGATCAAGACCCACCACAACGTCGGCACTCCCCTGGTCAAGGCCAAGCGCGCCGCCGGCAAGATCATCGAGCCCTGCGGCGGCATCTTCAAGGACGAGGTCCGTGAACTGGGCATGCACCTGGGCCTCTCGCGCGAGCTGGTGATGCGCCACCCCTTCCCGGGGCCGGGACTCGCCATCCGGATCCTGGGCGAGATCACTCGCGATCGCCTGGAAGTCCTCCGCAAGGCCGATCGCATCTACCTCGACGAGCTGCGCCGAGCGGGCCTGTACGAGGCCATCTGGCAGGCCTTCGCGGTCCTCTTGCCGGTGAACGCCGTTGGTGTTCAAGGTGACGGCCGCACCTATGGCGGAGTCGTCGCCCTGCGCGCCGTGGACTCCGTGGACGGCATGACCGCCGACTTCCACCCGGTTCCCTTCGAGGTGCTGGGCCGGGTCGCCAGCCGGATCGCCAACGAAGTGAAGGAAGTCAACCGCGTGGTCTTCGAGGTCACCTCGAAGCCGCCCGCGACGATCGAATGGGAGTAACCGATTCATGAACCCCTTTGAAATCCCGTCCTTGCCCGAAGGCTTGACCTTCGACGACGTGCTCCTGCTTCCGGGCTACACCGACTTCCTGCCGTCGGAAGCCCAGCTCTCGACGAGGCTGACGCGCGAGATCTGGTTGAACATCCCCCTGGTCTCGGCAGCCATGGACACGGTGACCGAGGCCGAGATGGCCGCCACCTTGGCTCGCCACGGGGGCCTGGGAATCATCCACCGCAACATGACCATCGATGCCCAGGCCGCCGAGGTCAGCAAGGTGAAGCTTGAATCGTCCGTCAGCCGCGAGCTGCATCCCAATGCCGCCCTGGATGCCAAGGGTCGCCTCATGGTCGGCGCCGCGGTCGGCGTCGGTCAGGTTCTGGAGCGGGCCGCCGCCCTCTTGGAGGCGGGTGTCGACGTCCTGGCCATCGACACGGCGCATGGCCACTCCAAGAACGTCATCGACGCGCTCAAGGAGATCAAGGGCGCCTACCCCGAGGCCCAGGTCATCGCCGGGAACATTGCCACCGCCGAGGCGGCCAAGGCACTGATCGCGGCGGGTGCCGACGCGCTCAAGGTGGGGATCGGCCCCGGCTCGATCTGCACGACGCGGATCGTGGCGGGCGTCGGCGTGCCCCAGATCTCGGCCCTCAAGGCGGTCGCCTCGGTCGCACATGCGGCCGGGGTCCCGATCATCGCGGACGGCGGCATCCAGTATTCGGGCGACATCACCAAGGCGATCGCCGCGGGAGCCGACGTCGTCATGCTCGGAAGCCTCTTCGCGCGCACCAAGGAGAGCCCCGGCCAGGAGGTCATCTTCGGCGGCCGCCCTTACAAGGTTTACCGGGGCATGGGCTCCATCGGCGCGTTGCAGAATGACACCAACGACCGCTACGGCAAGAATGCCCAGGGGCCGCTGGTGCCCGAAGGGGTCGAGGGCATGGTACCGCTTACCGGTTCGGCGAACGACCTCATCCATCAGCTCATCGGCGGCATTCGCAAGGGCATGGGTTACTGCGGCCTGAGGACCATCGAGGCCCTCAAGACCCAGGCGCAGTTCATCCGCATCACCAGTGCGGCGATGCGCGAGTCGCACGCGCATGACGTGATGATCACCAACGAGGCACCGAACTACTCGCGTGGTATGAGCTAGCGCTCGCGGCCAATCCTCGCGGCTCGCTTTCCTGCAGCCATGCAGCAAGCCCTCCCCGACTGCGGGGAGGGCTTGCTCGTTCAGAAGGATGGGCTACGGGGCGACCCGTCGGATGCGGTGGTTGCCGTAGTCGACGACGATGAGGCTTCCGCTGCTCGTGCGGGCGATTCCCGTGGGCAGGCTGAAAAGCGCCGTCGAGAGGCTGCCATCCAGGTAGCCTGCCTTGGTCGTCCCCGCCAAGGTCGTCACGGCGCCGGTAGCGATCTGGATCCGGCGGATGCTGTTGTTTCCCCAATCCGCCACGTAGAGGTAGCCGGCGTCGTCGCCCGTGAGGCCGATGGGGTGACGGAAGAGAGCGGCGGCACCGGTTCCGTCCGCGTAGCCCGGGGTGCCGTTACCGGCCAGCGTCGTGACCTCGCCGGAAGGCGTGACCTTGCGGATGCTGTGGTTGTTGCTGTCGGCGACATAGGTGAAGCCGTCGGCCGTCACGAAGAGTCCCTGGGGAAAGTTGAACCTGGCGGCAGAGCGGGGTCCGTCCACGAAGCCGGCAGCTCCACCGGTCAAGGTTTCGACCTGGCCGAGGGACGTGACCCGGCGGATGCGGTGGTTGTCGCGATCGGCGATGAGCAGGTTGCTATGCGCATCGAGAGCAAGACCGGTCGGAGAGTGGAACTGGGCGCTCGACGTCGCGCCATCCGCGAAGCCCGGCGTGCTGCCAGCGAAGGTCTCGACGCTTCCGTCGTCCCGGATCACGCGGATCCGGTGGTTGCCGCTGTCGGCGACGTAGATGCTGCCGCTCGCGTCGATGGCGACGCCCTGCGGATCATTGAAGCGCGCCTCGGTGCTCATGGCGTTCGCTTCTCCGGAGGCGCCGTCGAGGCTCCCCGCCAGGGGGCCGACCTCTCCGCTGGTCGAGATGCGCCGGATGCGGTGGTTCAGGCGATCCGCGACCACGAGGCTCTGGTCGCCGGCGACGGCAATCCCGAAGGGCCAGCGAAACCGTGCCTCGCTGCCTGTTCCGTCGAGATTGCCTTCAACGGATCCGGCCAAGGTGCTCACGACCTTGGGGGAAGGGCTCGGCGACTGGTTCGGGGCTGGTGTGGGGGTGCTCGTGGGGGGATTTCCGGGGGGCGACGAGGACGTGGGGAGTACCCCGTCTTCACAGCCGGACAACAGGGTGAACGCCGTGAACGTACCGATCAAGAGCAGACGCATGCGCCCCATTAGGCCCTCCTGGGGGTAGGCTATTCGGTTCCTTTGGGCAATATACCCCGAGCCGGGCTTTTGGCTAGCGCCACATGGCGAGCGCGGTAGGCATGTTGATGGTGATCTGCTGGTGAGCGATCGAGATGATGCCCTCGTCCTGGAGGCGGTTGAGCGCGCGGGTGACGGTCTCGCGGCTGGAACCGACCATGTTGGCCAGGTCCTGGTGGGTCATCTTGAGGTTGATCATGACCTTGCTGCCGATCTGCCGGCCCTCGATCTTGGAGAGGTTGCAGAGGGTGCTGGCCACCCGCTCGTGCACGTCCTTGAAGGCGAGGTCCTCGACCTGCTGGTTGACCTGGCGGATGCGCCGGGTAAGGTCGCGCATGATCTGGAGGGCGATGGGCGGGTGCTCGAGGATGATGCGCTCGAAGTCTCGCTTGCTGACCGTGTAGACCGTGGCCGCGTCGTCGATGACCTCGGCGGTCGCCGAGCGCGGGAGGTCGTCGAAGATGGCCATCTCGCCGAAGAAATCGCCGGACTTCATGATGGTCAGCGTCTTCTCGCGGCCGTCCTCGGTGATCTTGGAGATCTTCACGCGGCCCATCTTGATGATGTAAAGCGTGTCGCCGGCGTCACCCTCGTGGAAGATGATGCCCTTCTTGGGGTAGGACTTCTCACCCGTGATGGAGGCGATCCGTTGAAGGCTCTCCGTGGCCACCCCGCTGAAGATCGAGACGCGCTGGAGGAAGGCGAGCGTGTTGCCGGGGCCGGGCATGTCCTTCTGGGTCAAAGAAGTCCTCCTTGCCCTCAACGGGGCGCTCACATGGATCAACGTTTACATGATGTGATCGTGTCGATTGGTAGGTGGAATTATAACAACCCATCCCTTGCCGGACAACCGCAAAAGCCCGCTTGCTTAGCGGGTTTACGAAACGTAATCAGTTTTGTTTGGTTATTTGACGCTAAAAATTACTTCATTAACCCGCGAATTCGGCGCGAGCAGCGGGTTTTGAGCATGTGATGCCCGAGCGACCGCACCCGGGCGCATCACTATTGCGGCTAGGCGTGGCCCGCGGGCGCGCGGTTCGGATCGAACTGGTCGGTGGGACGGTCGGAGCGCAGCCCCAGGAAGTAGCGAATCGCCTCGACGTGCCGCTGGGCGGCATGGCCGTCGCCGTAAGGGTTCACGGCATTCGCCATGCGGCCGTACGCCTCGGCGTCATCCAGCAGCTCCTGGGCGTTCTTGACGATGTCTTCGCGCTTGACGCCCACCAGGCGCACGGTGCCGGCGTCGACGGCCTCGGGACGCTCCGTGGTGGTGCGCAGGACGAGGACAGGCTTGCCGAGGCTGGGGCCTTCCTCCTGCACGCCGCCGGAGTCGGTGAGGATCAGGGTGGCTTCCTTCATCGCCTTGACGAAGGGAGCGTAGTCCAGAGGCGCGATCAGCGAGACGCGGTCGAGGTCGCCCAGGATCTCGCGGGCGGTGTTCTGGACCAGCGGGTTGAGGTGAACCGGGAAGACGGCCCGGACGTCGGGGTTGCGCTCGACCAGATCCCGCACGGCGAGGCAGATGTCGCGCAGGGGCTCGCCCCAGTTCTCGCGCCGGTGCGCGGTCACCAGGATCGTCCGGCCCGATTGGGGCTCGGGTTTGATCTTGGAGGCCGTCTCCAAGAGGGCGTCGATGACCGTGTTGCCCGTGAGGAAGATGCCCTCGGTGACGCCGTCCTCTTGCAGGTTCTCCACCGACTTGGGGGTCGGGGCGAAGTGCAGCGACGAGAGCTGCGAGGTGAGACGGCGGTTCATTTCCTCGGGGAACGGGTTGTACATGTTGTCGGTGCGCAGGCCCGCCTCGACGTGGCCCACGGGGATCTGCTGGTAGAAGGCGGCGAGCGAGGCCGCGAAGGTGGTGGTGGTGTCTCCGTGCACCAGCACGAGGGCCGGCTTCTCGGCCTGAAGGACCGGGGTGAGCTGGGTCAGGACGCGGCTGGTGAGGTCGCTGAGGGTCTGACCGGGCTGCATGAGGTCAAGATCGAACTCGGGCGTGATGCCGAAGAGGTCGAGCACCTGGTCGAGCATCTGGCGGTGCTGCGCGGTCACGCAGACCTTCACGTCCAGATCGGGGGCCTGTTGCAACGCCTTGACGACGGGCGCCATCTTGACCGCTTCGGGACGGGTCCCGAAGACGCAGAGCAAACGGGGCTTCACGGGAGACTCCTTACTGCGAAACGTTAGCTTTCGGGGGGGCGGGCAGCGAGCCGGGAGCGCAGGATGCCCCAGCCGCCCCAGGCGATGAAGAGGCAGGCCACGCCGATCATGGTGGGGCCGCCGCTCATGCCCATCAAGGTAAGGGCGGCGCCGCCCAGCAGCAGGCTGATGCCGTAGATGACCACGACCGCCTTGCGCTGCGAGAGGCCGGCATTGAGCAGGCGGTGATGCAGGTGGCCGCGGTCGGGCGAGAAGATGGGCTTGCGGTTCCAGGCGCGCCGGGCGATGGCGAAGGCCGTGTCGAGGATGGGCACGCCCAGGATCAGCAGCGGCAGGGCCAGGGCGACCGTGGCGACGAGCTTGAGGACGCCCATGATCGAGATGGCGGCCAGGGTGAAGCCCAAAAAGAGGCTTCCCGAGTCCCCCATGAAGATCTTGGCGGGGTTGAAGTTGTAGCGCAGGAAGCCGATGATCCCGCCGGCAAGCGCCAGGGTCAGCAGCGCGGCGACCGGCTGGTTGGTCTGCAGGGCAATCAAGGTCATGGTGCCGGCGGCGATCAGGCTGACGCCGCCCGCCAGGCCATCCAGGCCGTCGATCAGGTTGATGGTGTTGGTGATTCCCACCAGCCAGAAGATGGTGAGGCCCACGGAGACCGCCGTGGGCAGCACCCAGATCCCGTCGGAAAGCGGATTCGACAGGAACTCGATCCGCACGCCCAGCCAGTAGGCGAGGCCCGCGGCTCCGATCTGCAAGACGAGCTTGAGCTTGGCGGGCAGGGGCTTGAGATCGTCGGCGACGCCGATGAGGAACATGGCCGCGGCCCCGGCCAGCACGCCGCCCAGCGGGCTATCGAGCGTGAAGAGGGGGCCCGGCACCAGTTTCTCGAGGATCGCCAGCGAGGCCAGGAAGCCGGCGAAGATGGCGATCCCCCCCAGCCGGGCGATGGGCTGCGTGTGGACCTTGCGGGCGTCGGGCTTGTCGACGTTGCCGATCCGGTGAGCGAAGCGCACCACCCAGGGGATGAGGATATCGGCGATTAGCCAGGAGCTCATCAGGGCCACGGCCATGATGAGCGGCCAGAACTCGGGCACGTCTTATCCCTTCGAGGTCTGGTAAGCCGCGGGCGCTGCGACGGGGACTCCGGCGCCGGCCTCCGCGTAGAGCGGGAAGTCGCGGCAGAGCTGGGCGACGGTGCGTTCGACCTGGGTGCGGATGACCGGAGCGTGCGGGTCGCGCAGGAGGCTGGCGATCGCCTCGCCGATCTTCCGCATCTCGGGCTCCTTCATGCCGCGGGTGGTCATGGCCGGGGTGCCGATGCGCACGCCGCTGGTCACGAACGGGCTGGTCGGGTCGTTGGGGATGGTGTTCTTGTTGACCGTGATGCCCATCTCGTCCAGCAGCGCGCTGGCTTCCTTGCCCGTGAGGTTGACGGAGCGCAGGTCCACCAGCATCAGGTGGTTGTCGGTGCCGCCCGAGACGATCCGCAGGCCTTCCTTGGCGAGGGTCTCGGCGAGCGTCTTGGCGTTGGCGATGACCTGCTTCTGGTACTCGACGAACGCGGGCTCCAGGGCCTCCTTGAAGGAGACGGCCTTGGCCGCGATGATGTGCATCAGGGGGCCGCCCTGGGAACCGGGGAAGACGGCCTTGTCGATGGCCTTCGCCCATTCCTCGGTGCAGAGGATCATGCCGCCGCGCGGGCCGCGCAGGGTCTTGTGGGTGGTGGTGGTGACGAAGTGCGCGTGGGGCACCGGCGAGGGGTGGAGCCCCGCGGCGACCAGTCCTGCGATATGCGCCATGTCGACCATCAGGAGGGCGCCGACCTCGTCGGCGATCGCCCGGAATCGCGCGAAGTCGATCACGCGGCTGTAGGCCGAGGCACCGGCGATGATCATCTTGGGCTTGTGCTCCAGGGCGAGCCGGTGCAGTTCGTCGTAGTCGAGCTTCTCGGTCTCGGCATCGACTCCGTAGGGGATGATGTTGTAGTAGAGGCCCGAGAAGTTGACCGGCGAGCCGTGGGTGAGGTGACCGCCGTGAGCGAGGTTCATGCCGAGCACCGTGTCGCCGGGCTTGAGGGCGGCCAGGAAGACCGCCGTGTTGGCGTTGGCGCCCGAGTGGGGCTGGACGTTGGCATGCTCGGCGCCGAAGATCTTCTTGGCGCGGTCGATGGCCAGCTGCTCCAGGCCGTCGACGATCTCGCAGCCACCGTAGTACCGCTTTCCGGGATAGCCCTCGGCGTACTTGTTGGTGGGAACGGTTCCCATCGCTTCCATGACGGCGCGGCTGGTGAAGTTCTCGGAGGCGATCAGCTCCAGGTGGTCGCGCTGGCGGCCCAGCTCCGCGTCAATCAGGTTGGCGATCTCGGGGTCGGCCTGGCGCAAATGCGGGAATTCGTTCACGTTACCTCTCCTCGGGAGCGACGGCCAGCGCGTGCTGGTCGAGTTGGTCGATGCGACGTTGATGGCGACCCCCTTCGAACGGGGTGTCGATGAAGACCTTGAGGATCTCGCGGGCCATCTCTTCTCCGATCAGCCGCGAGCCCATGCAGACGACGTTGGCGTCGTTGTGCTCGCGGGCGAGCCGAGCGGAGAGGGGTTCCTGGACCAGGGCGGCCCGGGCTCCAGCGACGCGATTGGCCGCGATGCTGACGCCGATTCCGGAGCCGCAGACCAGCACGCCGCGCTCGGCCTGGCCTTGGGACACGCGCGACGCCACCTCGAAGCCGATGAGCGGGTAGTCGACGGAGTCGGTGGAATGGGTCCCGAGGTCCATGACCTCATGTCCCAGGTCCTTGAGCCAGCCCGCCAGGGCGGCTTTGAGCGGGAATCCCGCGTGATCGGAGCCAACCGCAATGCGCAAGGAATGCCTCTTTCGTTCTTCTTGCGAGCGACCGTTTTGCTCGCTTGATTTTTCGTCCAGTATACCGCTCCGCCGCGCGGGGCGGTAGTCCGCGGCGCGTTTAAAGCCGCCGCGCGGCCAAACTCGCTACTCCTCGTCCAGCTCCACGACCTCGAGGGCCTCGGGAACCGGATCCAGGGTCACGGGGCCCAGGCTTCCGCCGCGCAGTTCGTGCAGGAAGGTGCGCGACGCGCGCTCGATGTCAGGCTGGTCGCCTTCGCGGATCAGGGTGCGGAAGCGGGCGAAGGATTCCAGGGTGGCGTCAGGGCCGCCAAACCTCGCAAGTACGCCCGGCGAGACTACCTTGAGCATGGCGATGCCGTAGCGGGAGACCTCGACCGGATCGTAGGCCTCGCTGCTGACCGAGCCGGTCATGGCGAGGCGCAGGGCGCCGATCGGATCCTCGAGCTTGGGGGGAATGATGCCGGGGGTGTCGAGCAGCTCGAGGTTCTTGCCCAGGCGGATCCAGCTGGGGGCCCGGGTGACGCCGGGCTTGTCGCCGGCGACCGCCGCGCGCTTCTTGGCGAGCCGGTTGATCAGCGAGCTCTTGCCGACGTTGGGCAGGCCCACCACCATGACCCGGGCGGGCCGGGGGTTGCGGCCGCGGGCCCGCATCTTGGCATGCACGGTCTCGGTCTGCTCGGCGATGGCTGCGTGCAGGGCCTCGAAGCCCTGGCCCTTCTGGGCGTTGAGGGCGATCGCCTTCACTCCCTGGGCCTTGAAGAATTCCAGCCAGGCCTTGGTCTTGCCGCTCTCCGCGAGGTCGGTCTTGGTGAGCACCAGGATCGAGGGTTTGTGCGCGATCAGCTGGCGCGTCTCCTCGAAGCGGCTGCTCTGCGGGATGCGGGCATCGACCAGCTCCAGGACGAAGTCGACGACCGACAGCCGCTCTCTCAGCTCGCGCTGGGCCTTGGCGATATGCCCCGGGAACCACTGGATCAGCGGGTACTCGCGAGGGGCCTTCTCCACGGGGGCGGCGTCTTCGATGGCCTCATGCTTGGAGGAGTCCCCCCGCGACCCTTTCGGGCCACGGGGGGGCTTCACGGCGGGAGCCTTCGCGGGTGCCTTCGCGCTCGGCGCGGGAGGACGCTTCCGCACGGCTTACCGGAACTTCGCGAAGGCGGGGTCGTACTGGGTGAGCAGCTCCTCGACCCGCTTCGCCTTGTCCGAGTGGACCATCAAGCCGGCGAGGCCGGGCTTCTTGGAGCGCCAGACGACCTCGGGGGCGTCAAATGCCGACAGGTCGGAGTCATGGTACTTCGACACCGTGAAAATCGCGCCGGCGTAATCCTTCTTGGTGGCCTTGGGCAGGGTGTACTTCTCGCCCAGCTCGATCTTGGCCCATTCGTGCCAGAGGCAGACGCCGGTGGCCTGGTAGATGACGTCGGGAATCTTGGAAGCTCCCACGCGCGCGGCCGCCTCGAGGAAGTAGATCGTGTCGTCGTCCTTGCCGTGGATGTACTCGACGTGGGTGACGCCGTTATCCAGGCCCAGAGCGGGGACCAGCTTTTCGTTGAGCTCGGTGAGGCGCTTGTACATCTTGCTCTTGCGATCGAGCATCATGCTGACGTAGCTGCCGCCGTCCTTGAGGTTGAAGATGGGCACGCCGTAACGGTTGGCCACCGCGAAGACGACCTTGCCGTTCACGACGATCGAGTCGACGTGGTAGACATCACCGGCGGTGTACTTCTCGACCAGGTAGTTCGAGGCCTTGGCGCCGAGCTTGTCGAGGGCGGGCCACATGGCGTCGCGCGTTTCGATCTTGGAGACGCCGACGGCGGCCACGCCGTCGCGGACTTTCAGCATGTAGGGGGGCTGGACTTCCTGCATGAAGCCGAAGACCCGGCCGCGGTGAATGGCATGGGTGAAGGCGGGCACGGGGATGCCGGCTTCCTTGGCCTTCATGCGCATGGCGAGCTTGTCGCGGAAGTAGCGGGCCTCGGACTCCTTCAGGCCGGGAAGGCGCAGGTGGTCGCGAAGCATGGCCGCGTTCTCGACGTCCTGGTCCGCCAGGGCGACCACGCGGTCGATGATCTCCTCGTCCTGGATGATGAGCTTGTCGACGGCCTCGCGGACCGACTTGGGATCCAGGATGTTCTTGACGGTGACGATCCGGTCGACCTCCTTGGGCCACTCTTCGTCACGGCAGTTATCGGCAGTCAGCAGGATGACGCGTGCGCCAAGCTGCTTGGCGTAAATCATGAAGGGGCGGCCCACCTTGACGCAGGCCAGGCAGAGGACGGTCTTTTGACGTTCCACGGAAAGTCTCCATTAGTAGCAGGGCACCAGGTCTAGTCTACATCAATCTCGCCGCCCCTGCAGCTTGGCGAGCAGATGCAGGATCTCGATGTAGAGCCAGATCAGCGTGACCATGAGCCCGAAGGCCCCGTACCATTCCATGAACTTGGGCGCTCCGGACGCGGCGCCGTGCTCGATGAAGTCGAAGTCCAGGACCAGGTTGAGCGCCGCGATCACCACGACGAACAGGCTGAAGCCGATGCCGATCATGCCGGACTCGTGGATGAAGGGGATGCGCATGCCGAAGAAGCTCATCACGAAGCTGGCCAGGTAGACCAGGAAGATGCCCCCGGTGGCGGCGGCGATGCCGAGCCGGAAGTTGTCGGTCACCTTGATCAGGCCCGAGCGGTAAACCAGGAGCAGGCTGAGCGCCACCCCGAAAGTCAGTCCCACGGCCTGGATGACGATGCCCGGGTAAGCCTGGTTGAGCACGCTCGAGATGCCGCCGAGGAAGAGCCCTTCGAGGACGGCGTAGATCGGCGCGGTGACCGGGGACCACTCCTTCTTGAAGATCGTCACCATCGCGACGACCAGGCCCCCGATGGCGCCACCGATCATCAGGATGGGAAGCAGGGAGTTGTTGGTCTGGACCAGGGCCTGGTTCCAGGTGAAGAAGGCCCCGGCGATGACCAGGAGCAGCATGACCAGGGTCTTGTTGACGGTGCCCGAGAGGGTCATGTTGTTGCCCCGGGTGCCGGGAAGGCCCCGGAAGGTGTCGAGGGAGAGTGCGGGATTTCCGGATCGCATGGTGACCTCCTGAGTGATGAGCGCTAGTTGACGCGCGAGTAGGACCAGGATACCGGCCGGCCGTCTTGATACGGCATGACGCCATGGAAGGTGCCGGGCTTTTCGTCGAAGACCAGGGGCAGGAAGTGGCGATCGCCCTCCCAGAGGTTCAGCTCTCCTCCCAGCAATCTCTCCAGCGGGACCCATTCCAGCTGACCTTCGGGATTGCTCGACAGGGGCGTGCCCTCGAAGCTGTCCACCCGGAAGATGAAGCCCATCCAGTCCTCGCCGTGCTTGCCGAAGCCCGGCCAGCTGATGCTGCCCCGCAAGCTGAGCGTCGTGGCCTCGATGCCGGCCTCCTCGCGCAACTCGCGCTGGACGCCCTCGACGATGGACTCGCCGGCGTCCAGCTTGCCTCCCAGGCCATTGTACTTGCCGAAGTGATGATCGTCAGGCCGGGCGTTGCGGTGGATCAAGAGCACGTCCTTCCCGTCGGGGGACATGACGTAGGCCAGGGTGGCGAGAATGGGTTGATAAGGCATGCGGGCTCCTTCCAGGACCTTCCTCGTCCATTCTACAGCCTATCATCCGGCTGGTACCTCGAGACGCCCTGGGAATCCGCATGCGCCCGCCACCTTCGCTGCTCGAGTCGGAAATCCGCGACTTTGAGGTCCAGGAGAATGGTTGAAACCCGCGGAATCTTTACGTTCCACGTATGACGCTGTTTGTTTGCCAACAGGCAGACTGGGGTTAATTAAGGGAGGTGCCCATCCCTTCGGAGAGCCGAAATTGTCGCTGCTGAGCTACGAGTGCCATGCCACCCTTCCATGCTTCGCCATCGAGTACCCCTCGGACTGGCTGCTGGACACCTCCCGCGCCACGCCCAACCAGGGATCTCTCGAGCTCACGACCGATGACCTGGGCGCCTCCATCACGATCGAGTGGGGCCCCGCCCTGTCTCCTCATGGAGAGCTCGAGCATGCCGCGTCTCGCTATGCGCGGCACGAGGTCGTGCAGCAGCAACGCGTGAGCACCGAGGGCATCGCCTGGTCCGAGGTCGTCTACCAGGGCTGGAAGGACGCTCGCTCGCCCCAGCCCGATCGCCTCTGCGCCCGCTTCACCCAGCGCGCCGGGATCATCTGGCGCGTCTCCTACCGCCTCAACGGCGCTACGGGCGTCCGCCGCCGACCCGCCGCCGAGGGCATTCTCAAGCGCTTCCACTTCCTCAACGGCATCGATGCCCAATCCCCCAGCTGGCGCCACCACCGCTACATGGCCTCCGTGCAGGAGTTCGCCTTCAACCATCCCTCGGACTGGAACGTCGTGCCCGACGTCGATGGCGCGACCGGCGACTGCAAAGTCTCACTTCCCGAGGGAGGAACCTTCCGGGCGGCCTGGGGGCGCCCGCAGACCATGGCCGAGTTCATGCAGAAGACCCGCCTGGAGTACCGCGACTTCGTCCCCTTGCTGGAGCGCCCTGGCCTCGCCTTGCGTACCGGCACCTGGGACGAGCTGGTCTTCGACGGCACCCGTGTTTCGGGCGACGCCTGGAGCGGCGAGCGCCGGCAAACCGAGCGCGGCCGCTACCGCTTCGGCATGGTCGGAGGCCTCCCCTGGGTGATCGGCTACCTGCTCCCGCACGACCGGCTCGCCGAGTTCGCCCCCTCCTTCGATCGCATGCTCGCTTCTATGCGCATCCTGGGCACCCAGGAGATCGCGCAGCTGGCGGACGCTCCCGAACCACGCGGCTTGCAGCTCGAGCTGGGCCTCGAACTGGCCTTGTGTTTGACTTTGAAGCAGACGATGGAGCCGATGGCCTTCGCCGATCGCCTCGCGCAGGAACTTCATCTCCTGCGCGTGCTGATGGCCTACGACGGGCTACTGCTGCCGCATGTCGTGATCTGCCAGGGGCCTGACGCTCCGGTCTTCGGCTGGCGGCTGCGTGCCGGCAACCAGGTGCTGGTCGAGCGCGACCTTGGCAAGGGGGCATTGGACCCGCTGGCGCAGGTGGTGGAGGCGATGCGCAACGAGACCACGCGGCTGGACGCCTTGCTGACTCCTCGCCTGGCGCGCCCCGAGCTGGTCCAGCAGCTCTTCCCGCGATCGCCAAACGCCTACGAGCGCCTGCGTGCGCTGCGTCCCGAGCTCAACCTTCCCGCCTCTACCTGAGCATACGCCCTGATTGCTTGCGGCCGGACGCTACTCGCTGATGGGGGCGACGGGCGCGAAGTCGTCCTGCCACTCCGGTGCGGGGGAGCCGTCGACGGGCGCTTCGTCTTGCGAGTCGAGCGGAAGATCCGAGGCCGACGGCGCCGGGGTGGGCTCGGGCGGCTTCGGCAGAGGGAAGGGCATGGGGGGCTCGCTCTTCAGGGCGGCCTTCATGAAGGAGGCCCAGACGGGAGCGCAGACCGCTCCGCCGGTCGCTCGCTTGGTGACCGAGTTGTCGTCGTTGCCGATCCAGATGCCAGTGACCAGCTGCGGCACGTAGCCCACGAACCAGGCGTCCCGGTAGTCGTTGGTGGTACCGGTCTTGCCCGCGGCAGGCCTGCCGATTGCCGCGCGCTTCGCCGTTCCCCGGGTGACGACTCCTTGCAGGACGCTGTTGAGCTCGCGCACGGGGGTTTCCGGCATCACGCGGTAGGCCTGGGGGCGAACCTCCTCGACGACGCGGCCCTTGGCATCGGTGATGCGAAAGTAGGTCATCGGCTCGGCTTTCATCCCGTCGGCGGCCAGGACGCCGTAGGACGCGGTCAGCTCCAGGGGCGTGACGACCGAGGTTCCCAGGCCAAGCGAGAGATCGGTCGTGAGGGGGGTGGTGACGCCGAAGCGGTGGGCGTTGTCGATCACCCCGACGGTCCCGATTTCTCTCAATAATTTGACGGTGATGACGTTGTTGGAATGTTCGAGGGCTTTTCGCAAGCTGACGACGCCCAGCTTTTCGTTGTCGTAGTTGCGCGGGGTCCAGGGCTTGCCGCCGGCCTGCGGGTAGCTGACGACGGCGTCTGAGGCGGTCGCCTCGGGCGAGATGCCCTGCGCGAAGGCGGTGAGGTAGACGAAGGGCTTGAAGGTCGAGCCAGGCTGGCGCTTGGCGCTGACGGCGCGGTTGAACTGGCTCTTCTGGTAATCCGCTCCTCCGACCATGGCCCGGACGTAGCCGGAGCGCGGGTCGATGGCCACCAGGGCGGCCTGGTCGAACTGGTAGCGTTTGCCCTGGGATTTCACGAGGGCGGCGATTTGCTTCTCGGCTTGCTTCTGGAGGTCGAGGTCGAGCGTGGTCCAGACCTTGAGGTCGCCGCGAAAGATGGCATCGTCTCCGTAGCGGTTGGTGAGCTGGTTGACGAGGTTGGCCGTGAAGTAGGGGGCCTGGTGGGAGCGTTCGGGACTGGGGGCGAAGCGGAGCTTCTTGCGCTTGGCCTTGGCGGCGTCGGCCTTGGAGATGAGCTTGAGTTCGGCCATGCGGTCGAGGACGACGTGCTGGCGCTTGGTAGCGGCTTCCGGGTTGCGCAGGGGCGTGAGGCCCTCGGGGCGTTGCAGGAGGCCGGCGAGCATGGCGCTTTCGGGAAGGGTCAGGCGGCGGCAGGACTTGCCGAAGTAGGTCTGGGCGGCGGCCTCGATGCCCTCGGCGCCGTGTCCCCAGTAGGCGCGATTGAGGTAGATCTCGAGGATCTGGTCCTTGGTGTACTCGCGCTCGAGCTTGAGGGCGAACATGGCCTCGTTGACCTTGCGCTGGAGGGTTTTTTCCTGGCTGAGGTAGAGGATGCGGGCGACCTGCTGGGTGATGGTGCTGCCGCCTTCGGCGGCGCGGCCCTCCTGGAGGTTGGTGAAGAGGGCGCGGGCGGTGCCGCGGATGTCGACGCCGAAGTGGGAGTAGAAGCGGGAGTCCTCGATCGCGACCACTGCCTGGCGGGTGATCAGGGGAATCGAGGCGAGGGGGACGTCTTTTTGCTTGGCGGTGCCGCGGACCAGGGCGATTCTGCGGCCCTTCCAGTCGAGGATCTCGGTGCCCATGCCCGCATCGGCCGGAAGGGCGGGCATGAGGGCCAGGATCAGGAGGGCCATGGCCCCGTGCCAGCAGCTGCGTCGGATGGTTGCGGTCATTTCCCCTCCTCTCCGGGTCACGGAGCGCGTGGCGAGACGCGCCTAGAGCACCTAACAAAACCAGGCATGTTACCTCCTTTGGCCGCCGTGGGCGGCTCGAAGGAACAGTTTTGTTAGGCACTCTTACTAGGTTCAATCCTACCGGGATCGGCCTCATAGGGGAAGGGCCCCGCTTTCGCGGGGCCCCTCGGCCGTGGTTTGCTTACTTGAGCGGGGTGGTGGGGGTGCTGGCCTTCTTGCGGCCGGCCCGGGAGGTGGCTCCTCCCTTGCGGCCGATCGAGGAGTAGAACTCGACGCCCCGTTCCTTCTTCACGGCCTCGCCGCCTTTTCTTCCTATCGATGAGAAGAATTCGGGACCGTACTTGGCCTTGGTGGCTTGGCCACCTTTTTGACCGATCTGCTGGAAGAACTCGCGACCGCGCTCTTCCTTGACCGTCTGGCCACCCCGGCGACCGGCCTCTACCATGCGAGGATCGCCCTTCGCGGGGCCCGGTTTGTTCCCGACCATTCCAGTACTCTCCTTTCCCTGCCAGGGAGGCCTCGGCGAGCTGCGGCAGTTCTAGGAGTGGGCTTCTTTGTCGGGCGGATTCGGGCGATGGTCGGGTCTGGCGAGGCAGCCCTTGGGCTAACCTGGTTAACTTTTGTGAACTCACCCTATCACGCTCGGGTGCCGATGTAAAGCTTCATCGCCCCTTTTTTCCGAAAACCGGCCAACTTCGTCAGGCTTCACAACGGCCAGGCAGCGACCTTGGTCGTACCGGACAAGCGAGACGCCCCGCAGTTTCGTCGGTTCTGACGGGAGGTTCCGCTCAGATGCTGCTCGCCTGCTAGCGCTGGTTACCCGCCGAGGCCGCCTCAGCGGCCTGCCGGCGCGGTGACCCGATGGGAAGTTCCCCGAAAAAAAGCCGGAGGCCGGGAAATCCCCGGCCTCCGGCCTCTGCTTGGAATGTGCCCGCGGCTCCACCCGCCGAGGCCGCCTCAGCGGCCTGCCGGCGTGGTTAGCGGAAGTGAAACACGTACTGGAGGGCCCAGTAGAGGCCCATCGCCAGCGTGAACGTGATGGGAATGGTCACCACCCAGGCGATCAGCATGTTGCCGGCCACGCCCCAGCGCACCGCGCTGAAGCGACGGGTCGAACCCACGCCCATGATGGCCGAGGAGGCCACGTGCGTGGTCGAGACCGGCAGGCCCAAGGTGGTCGCCCCCATGATGACCGTCGCCGACGTGAAGTCCGACGCGAACCCGTTGATCGGCTGCAGCTTCACGATCTTGGTGCCCATCGTCTTGATGATCTTCCAGCCTCCCGACGCGGTACCCGCCGCCATGGCCGTGGCGCAGGCGACCTTGACCCACAAGGGCACGCCGGCATCGGCACCGAGCACGCCCGCGCCGATCATGGCCATCAGGATGATGCCCATCGCCTTCTGGGCGTCATTGGCCCCGTGGGTGAAGGCGATGAACGCCGCGGCCAGTACCTGCAAGGGGCGGAACAGCGCCTTCACGTTATGCGGCAGCCAGCTCCGGAAGATCCAGTAGAGCGCCGTCATGAACGCGAACGCCAGCACGAAGCCGATCACCGGGCTCATGAGCAGGGACTCGATCATGCGGCCGATCCCCTTGAGCTGGAGAGCCTGCCAGCCATGGCCGGCGAAGCCCGCCCCCATGACGCCCCCGATCAGGGCGTGCGAGGAGCTGGAGGGAATCCCCCACCACCAGGTCAACAGGTTCCAGGCGATCGCCGACAGCAGGGCCGCGATCACCAGCCACGAGGTCGCGAACTGCGGATCGATGATCCCCTTGCCGATGGTCGCCGCCACCTTGGTGCTGGTCATCGCGCCGGCCAGGTTCATGACCGCCGCCATCATGATGGCGTTGCGCGGGCTCAAGACCCCGGTCGAGACCGAGGCGGCAATGGCGTTGGCCGTGTCGTGGAACCCGTTGATGAAGTCGAACGACAGCGCCAGCAGGACGATGATGACCAGTAAGAGCATGACCTCAGGCATTTTTGATCACCACTCCATGCAGGCGATCGGCCACGTCCTCGCAGAAGTCGATGGCGTCCTCCAGGACGTCGTAGAGATCGCGCCACTTCATGATGTCGAGGACTTCCTGGGCCTCGGTGACCTGCATGGCGAAGATCTTCTCGAGGGCCGCCCGGCCAAGCTGATCGCCCTCGTTCTCCAGGCGGTTGATCTCGATGCAGTTGTCCAGGATCTCCTTCATGCGCTTGGAATCGCGCATCAGGGGCACCGCCGTGTTGATCTCCTCGCAGCAGCGCACCAAGATGCGCACCAGGCTGAGGGTCATCGCCGTCGGCTTCTCGATCTTGTAGAGCACCAGGCGATCCGCCACCAGCTCGATCGAGTCGACGATGTCGTCGAGATCGAAGGCCAGCGCGTGGATGTCCTCCCGGTCGATGGGCGTGATGAACGTGCGGTTGAGCTTGTCCATCAGCTGATGGGTGATCCGGTCACCGGCATGCTCGGATTCGCGGATCTTCTGGAAACGAGCTTCCGGCTCGCGATAGTCCTCGACCATGTCGCGAAGCAGACGAGCGGTATCGAGCACGTTCTTGGCAGAGGCCTCCAGGAGGTCGAAGAACGTCTCTTCGCGGGGAATCAGTCTCATGGGGAGTTAGGCTCCTTCGTATGCGGCTTTGGGCGCACGTGCCGCGGGGGGCGCGCTCTGCAGGGCTTGCAGCAGCGCTTGCGCCTTGGATAGGGTTTCCTGGTACTCGCCGGAGGGCGTGGAGTCGGCGACGATGCCGGCTCCGGATTGGACGTGGACCCGTCCGTCCGCAACGACCATGGTGCGGATCGTGATGCCGGTGTTGATGCTGCCATCGAAGCCAAGCAGTCCCACGGCCCCCGAATAGGGGCCGCGACGCGTCGGCTCCAGCGTGGCGATCAGCTCCATCGCCCGGATCTTGGGAGATCCGGACACGGTACCGGCCGGGAAACAAGCGGCCAAGAGGTCCAGACCTGTCTTGCCCGGTGATAGTTCCCCGCGAACGTTTGAAACAATGTGAAGCACATGGGAATAGCGCTCGATCTGCATGAGCGCGTCGACCTTGACGCTGCCCGGCATGCAGACCCGGCCCAGGTCGTTGCGGCCGAGATCCACGAGCATGAGGTGCTCGGCGCGCTCCTTGGGATCGTTCAAGAGGTCCTCGGCCAGCTCGGCGTCCGCCACCTCGCCGCGCCGCCGCGTGCCCGCGATCGGGCGCAGCGTGGCCGTCCGGCCATCCAGGCGGACCATGACCTCGGGGCTGGACCCCACGAGCTGGAACGCCCCCCAGTCCTGGTAGAACATGTACGGAGACGGGTTGATCGCGCGAAGCACCCGGTAAAGGGAAAAGGCGTCGCCCGCGTAGGGCGCGCTCAGGCGCTGGGAAAGCACCAGCTGGAAGATGTCGCCCGCGAGGATGTGCTCCTGGGCCTTCAGGACGGCCGCCTCGAAGTCCTCGCGGCTGCGGTTGGAGACGATGGGCAGATCGCTGACGGTCTGCCCCAGCTCCAGGGGATCCGCCACCAGGGGTGCGCGCAGGCGAGCGGCCCAGTCCTCGATGAGCTTGGCGGCCGACTCGTAGCCGTCGGCGCCTCCCGCGAAGGCGATGATCCGCAGGGTGCGCCGCGCGTGATCGAAGGCGATCACCCCGCGCGTCAGCATGAACGCCGCCTCGGGTAGCTGCAGATCGTCGTGGGCGGCCAGGGGAACCCGGGGCTCGAGGTGCCGGATGGTCTCGTACCCCCAGTAACCTACGGCTCCACCGGGGAAGGGCACGTCCGGATCCGGGGCCACGCGGATGGCTTTCATCCGCGCGGCGAGACCCTCCCAGGGATTTCCCTCCTGGGCTTCGGAAGCGCCCCAGCGCAGGACCTCCGAGGGTTCGCAACCAAGCCAGCTGTAGCGCCCGATCTGATCGCCCTGCTCGACACTTTCGAGCAGGAACGAGGGGCTGCGGCCCGCGCAAACCTTGAGGTAGGCGGAAACGGGGGTCTCCAGGTCGGCGGAAAGCTCGGCTTGGATGGCGACGAGGTCATACTCCTCCGAGAGCCGGAGGTAGTCCTCGCGAGAGGGACGGATTCTCATGGGCGTCGATGCGGGGTCGACAACGGAAGCCTCGCTTTCACGCGAGCATTATAGCTCACTTCTAAGCTTGTGCCTACCCGCTTTTCGGCTGCTGGCGGCTCGACGCGGCATGCCACACCCGGGTAGAATAGAATACAAGCTATCTTTCGAGGACTCCATGTCGCAACGCAAGGCCTTGATTCTCGTGAACCCGGTTGCCGGCCCGACCCGCCCGAAGGCGGAGGGCTGGGACTGGCTGCTGGCCATGCTGGTGGAAGCGGGCTTCCAGGCGGAGCTGCGCCTGACGCACGCTCCGGGTGAGGCGCAGGCCATGGCGGCCGAGGCGGCGGCAGCAGGAGTCGAGCGCATCCTGGCGGTGGGCGGGGACGGCACGATCAACGAGGTGGTGCAGGCGATCGCCCACACCCGCACCTCGCTCGGCATCATCCCCGCCGGCACCGTCAACGTGCTCGCCAACGAGTTCGGCATCCCCGCCGATTACCAGGCCGCGGCTCGCATCGCCATCCAGGGCGACTGCGTCAGCATCGACCTGGGGCGCGCCAACGACCGCTACTTCACCATGATGGTCGGCATCGGCTACGACGCCGCCGTCACCTACGCCATGTGGCCGGAGCTCAAGAAGCTCGGAGGGCAGCTCGCCTACGTCGTCTCCAGCGTCCAGAAGTTCTTCACCCACCGCGCCAGCCGCATGCTTCTACGCATCGACGGCGGCCGCAAGCTCCGCCGCCTGGGCTATTTGCTGGTGGTCAGCAACACCCGCCTCTACGGCGGCCCAGGACGCACGGTCAATGAGCTGGCCGACACCCGCGACGGCCTGCTGGATCTCACGATCTTCCGCTCGCGCCGCTGGTACCACGTGATCTTCGGCCTCTCCCGGGTCCTGCTCGGACGCGGCAAGCGCTTCGCGCGCCTGGAGGCCATGCGGGTACGCCACGTGGAGGTCCGCTCCTCGCGCCCCCTGCCCTACCAGCTCGACGGGGACAACGCGGGCTACACCCCGGTTTCCATCGAGGTCCGACCCCAGGCCCTGCGCCTCATGGTGCCCCGGGACTCCTGGAAATGAAGCCACCCTGGCTGGAATCCTGGCTGGGGGCCCCCCTCGACGCGCTGAGCCTGGAGCAGCTCGCGCAGGCCCTCGACGCCGCGCGCCAGATCGCGGACCGGCTCGCCCAGGAGCAGGACAAGCCGCGCAGCCTGAAGGGCCACCAGGAGCTGGTCGGCATGCGCGCCGAGTGGCAGGAGGCGATCGCCGTGCTGTTGCGCTCCCGCGCCGACCGAAGCCCGCCCACCGAGGACTAGCCATGAGAAACAGCCCCCAGGCCGTCGGCCTGGGGGCTGAATGCTGAAGAACTTACTTCTTCTTGCCGTTGGTCTTCTTGCCGCCAGAAGCCTTGCCCGCGAGCACGGGCTCCTTGGCTTCGGCCGCGGGCTTGGTGGCCTTGGCCTTGGCCGTGGCGGCCTGCAGCTGCTCGGTGGTCACGTCGGGCACCGGGGTCGAGAGGCCCTTGAGCATCTTGGCCCAGGGGTAGTGCTCGGCCATCTTGCGGTCCTCGTTGGCGACCTTGATGACGAAGTCGGACATGGCCTCGACGACCCACTCGAAGTAGTGCGGGGTGATCGAGTAGTAGTCCATGTCGGGCGCCGGGTTCATGAAGTCGATCGCGTAGGGGATGCCATCGCGGACCGCGAACTCGACCGAGTTCATGTCGTAGCCGAGGGCGTGGTTGATCACGCGGGCGTCGCGGACGACCTTGGCGCCGAGCTCGGCCGACATGAAGTTGTGGTCGATCACGTAGCAGCGGTTCTTGGGGTCGTACTTGATCGGCATGATGTTGTCCTTGCCGACCGTGATGCAGCGGATGTAGAGGTCGAAGTCGATGAACTCCTGCAGGACCATGATCAGGCGTCCGGTCTGGTGGTAGTAGTGGAAGAACTCCTCAGGGGAGTTGACCTTGTAGACGTTCTTCCAGCCGCCGCCGTCGTAGGGCTTGAGGAAGGCGGGGAACTTGATGTAGTCGAAGATTTCCTTC
>JAKFCW010000126.1:0-99714 GCA_036676455.1 Candidatus Sericytochromatia bacterium | reverse complement strand
CAGCATGATCACCTTGATGGCTTTTTCTGTGAATCTCTCAAACATATCGCACCTCTCCAGATCGCTCCGGTTTCAAATGTAGGAGGCATCTTACCATGGAATCAGGGGCCGAGGCAGACGAACAAGCCAGCTTGCGGTTTTCAGGCTCGACAAAAAACCTTGTTCCCCATGCTGTGGATTGTTTCACCTCTCCTCTTCCTCTAGCTGATCCTTGATCTTGGCCTGAATGACCCGGATCTCGCTCTCATGCACCTCTTTCAGCTGCGCTAGCTGATCGAGGCGCCCTTGTATCTGCCGGATCTCGGCCTCCTTCTGCAGCCTGAGCTGGTCGAGCTCGTTCTGCAGCCGGATGATCCGCTCCACCCCTGCGAGGTTGATCCCGAGCTCCTGCGTGAGCTTCTGGATGTACATGAGGCGCTCGATGTCCGCTTGCGAATAGAGGCGGTTCTTCCCCTGTCGCTTCGGGTTCACCAACCCCCGACGCTCATACAGCCGCAGCGTCTGTGGATGCATGTTCACCAGCTCTGCCGCTACCGAGATGATGTAAAGCGGCCGGTCCTTGGATGCGTCAAGGGGCATGGCGTCTCCTCCCTGCAAGTTAGTAAGGCTTTACCCCGGCAAGGCGATTGCAAAACCCATCATAACCCAATTGAGTCCGGTTGACGTATGTCGGAAACCCGCAGCTTACCAGATTCTGCCCCGCCGTCAAGCGAGCCGGGGATAGCCGCGAATCCCCTAGTAGCGCGTCCTCACCGTGTACGTGACAACCGCCTCCTTGCTGGGCTCCAGCTTCACCTCGAACGCCACGCGCTGGGCGTCCAGCTTCTTGAAGGCCCGCGACTTCTGCGTGATCTCCCAGTCGCCCCCCATGCGCTCGATCGCCGTGATCGTCACCGGCTCGTCCTTGTGGTTGCGCAGCTTGATCTGGTAACTGGTCTCGGTCGTCCGGTCGCCAATCACCCGGTAGCCGGTCTGAGTGCGCTCCCCGACCAGGTCGAACGCCTGCCCCAGCTTCACCTTGACCTGCTCGTCCTTGGGCGTGTGGTCAATCGCATCCTCACCCACGAACTGCAGCTGCCCCGCCTTGTCGGCCTGGTAAACCCGGACCGTGCCCTTGGGCAGCGGCATCCCCAGGCGGCTTGCCTTGTCGTTGGCGAACTCCAAGAAGACATCCACCTTCTGCGTCTGCGTCTCCCGGTTCTGGAGCCAGATGGGCGTGCGCGCGGCGTCGAAGACGTACTGCCGACGCGTCGGCACGTCCGCTGCCGCCATGAGGCTCAACTGCTTCGTCTGGCGATCCTTGAGCGTGGTCTTGCGGTTCAACGCGTACGAGTGGTACTCGAAGAGCCCCTGCTCCTGGAACTGATTGGCCCCGTCGTAAGCCTTCGCCATCGCGTAAGGAGCCCGCGCCGACTCCTGGAACTGCTCACGGACCCGGTTGACGTCCCCCGCCACCAGCGTCAGCTTCGCGTTCTGGTAAGTGGCCCCGCTCTGGTTGTTCAAGGTCACCCAGCCGTTCAGGTTGGCCTTGGTCGCCTTTTCGTCCACCACCAGCACGTAGTTGGCCTTCCAGCTCATGCCACGGGTCAAGTACGAGACGTCGAGCTTGTGCTCCCCGGCGCGATCGTTCTGAAGCCCCCAGACCAGCGTGGGCCGGGCAACCAGGTTCTCCGGCACCTTCGGGAGCACCACCCGGCCAGGAGGATCGAGGTAGATCTTGTCGCCAATGCGGTAAACCTGCCCCTCGTTGGTGCTCAGCAGCTCGGCCTTCGAGACGGCGGTCGGCGTGTGAATCTCGACGACCTGTCCGACGTACTTATCGAGAAGCTTATGGGGCGTCAGCAGGTCGTACTCATAGTTCTGCTCGAGCACGGACAGCTCGCGCGGCGCTGTGAGCGAGCGCAAGCTCACCGACGTCGGATCGATCCCGGCCGCCACGTCCGCGAAGCCAAGTTCGCGCGCGCCGGCCTCCAGCTTGACCGAACGCACCTCGCGCACCAAGCCGAGATCCTCGTTGTAGACCGTGACCGCGACCTCGCGCTGGTCCGCCAACGTCGACTGCTCCGCATCCGCCCGCTGGGCCGTGACCCCGAGCGTCGAAACCAGAACCATGGAAGTCGCGAGCAACGCCCTCAGGGCAACGGGACGACGGGTTTTCGGGGTCATCGGTTCCTCCTTGAAACAATTAAAGCTATTACGAGCCCAGGCACAAGGTCCAGACGAGCGTGGGGCCGGATGGGTTCCAAACCCACCGGCCCCACGCGTCTCAATCACGTCTAGAACTTGGACTCGATATCCTTGACCTCGCCCATGACGTCCGAGAGCCCACCGAAGTCCACCTTGAAGCGGCGCCACTCCTCCTTGGCCTCCGCCTTCTTGTCGGTGGCCAGCAGGCCGCGAATGTAATGGGCCCGGATGGCGTGATAGTTGGGCTCGAGCTTCAACGCCTTCTCGAGCAACGGAAGTCCCTTCTTCGGGTCGCCGCCCACCGCGCCGGGGGCTTCCACGAAGTAACGGCCCAACGCGTACTGGGTCCGGGCGTTCACGTCGATGGCCAGCGCCTTCTCGAGGTTGCCGCGCACGGCGGTTCCGAAACGCAGCATGGCGAACAGGCCCTCGCGCTTGGACTTCAAGCCCTGCGCTCCAGCGAGGTTCACCCAGAGGCGAGACAGCATCTCCTTGTCGGTCGCCTTCTTCTCCCACTTGGAGAGAGCCTTCTCGCTCGCGGAAATCGACTGATCGTACTTGCCGGCCGCCAACAATCCCGACCCCAGCCAGACCTGGGCTTCGATCGAATCGGGATTGGCGTCAGCAGCCCGCTTGAAGTGCTTCAGCGCACCGTCGAAGTCCCCCATGTTATCGAGGATTTCGCCCATGCGGAGGTTGGCCTCTAGGGACTCGGGATCCTTCGCGAGCGCCTGCTCGGCAATTTGCTGCGCCTCCATGAAGCGGCCCTGCCGCAGCAGTGGCTGAACCTGGTCCAGGCCCCCGCTCGCAGCAGCCACCTGGAAGGTGGCGCCTGCGGCGACCCGTTGCGGCTCCGCTGCGAAGGCGGGGGAAACCAGCGAGGTAAAGGCCAAGAGCGATCCCAAGAGAAGTCCATGATGGCGGCGATGGTTCACGTGGATGACTCCTTGTCGGTGCGAAATGGATGCGTGGTAGCTAGCTGCGGGCGCTGTCGATGCGAACTAGGTGCGCGTTGACTAGCCGAGGTCCCTAGCGTCGCCATTGTACCCCAGAACCTGCACGGGTTATTCCGCTACTTCGCCTCCATCCAGCTCGGCCCGACGTTGATGTCCACCTTGAGCGGCACGTCCAGGGTCATGGCGCCCTCCATGATCTCGCGGACGCGGGCCGACAGGGGCTCCACCTCGGCCTCGGGAAGCTCGAAGACCAGTTCGTCGTGAACCTGCAAGAGCATGCGGGCCGCGAAGCCCTCCTCACGTAGCATCTGATGCAGGCGGACCATGGCGATCTTGATGATGTCGGCAGCCGTCCCCTGGATCGGCGCATTGATAGCCATGCGCTCGCCGTTCTTGCGTTCGATTGGGTTCGAGGAGCTCAGCTCCCGGATGTAGCGGCGGCGACCCAACAGCGTCATGACGTAGCCACGCGCCTTGGCCTGCGCCAGCGCCTCGATCTGGTAGTGCTTGATGGCGCTGTAATGCTCCCAGAAGGCATCGATGAAACGCTTGGCGTCCTTCTGGGGGATGCCGAGGATCCGTGCGAGGCTGAAGGCGCCCTGGCCGTAGATGGTGGCGAAGTTGATGGTCTTGCCGACGCGGCGCTGATCCTTGGTCACCTCGGCGAGGGGGACCTGGAAGATCTGGCTGGCGGTGAGGGCGTGGATGTCCTCGTCGTTGCGGAAGGCATCGATGAACGCGGGCTCCCTGGCAATCTGCGCGAGGATGCGCAGCTCGATCTGCGAGTAGTCGGCGGTCATCAGGACGTAGCCCGGCTTGGAGGGCACGAAGGCCCGCCGGATCTCGCGGCCTTCCTCCGTCCGGATGGGAATGTTCTGGAGGTTGGGGTCGGTCGACGAGAGGCGGCCCGTGGCGGCCACGGTCTGATTGTAGGAGGTGTGCAGCAGACCGTCGCGCGGGTTGATGAGACTGGGCAGGGCGTCGACGTAGGTGCCCTTGAGCTTCGTCAGCTGGCGGTACTCCAGGATCTTGGCCACGATCTCATGCTGCTCGGAGAGCTCCTCGAGGACGGAGGCGTCGGTGCTGGGGCCGGTCTTGGTCTTCTTGACGACGGGCAGGCCCAGCTTCTCGAAGAGGACGACCGCGAGCTGCTTCGGGCTGTTGATGTTGAACTCACCGTCCGCCAGCGCGTGGATCTCGGCCTCGAGGTCATGCAGGCGGTTGCCCATGATGTGGGAGAGCTGGCCCAGGTAACCAGTGTCGACCTTGACGCCGTGCTGCTCCATGTCGGCCAGGACCTCGATGAGCGGCAACTCGACGTCGGTGAAGAGCGGGTTGACCCCGGCCGTGACCAGCTGCTCGCTGAGCTTGCTGACCAGCTCGCAGGTGACCGCGGCGTCGGCGCCGGCGTAATCCGCGGCCTTGCGCAGGTCAACCTGGGCCATGGTGATGGCCTTCGCGCCCGTTCCGATCAGCTCGGAAATCGGCGTCATGCGGACGCCGAGGACCTCGTGGCTCAGATCCTTGAGGCCGTGCGGGCGGCTGGGATCGACCAGGTAGTCGGCCACCATGGAATCGAAGCGCATGCCCTGGACGCGGATGCCGTACTGGCTGAGGACGTTGACGTCGTACTTGGCGTTATGGGCGAACTTGGCGACCGCGGGGCTCTCCAGCACGGGTTTCAGGGCGGCGAGCACGTGGTCCAGCGGCAGCTGCTCACCGGAGAGGTGACCGACAGGCACGTAGTAAGCCTTGCCGGAGAGTCCTTCCCAGGAGAAGGAGAGACCGACGAGCTTGGTATTGAGGGAGTGCAGGGAGTCGGTCTCGGTGTCGAAAGCGAAGCCTGCCTGAGCTTCCAGCCCACGGACCAGTTGCTGAAGGGCGTCCTCGGTGTCGACGACCTCCACCTCGACGGCGACCGCCTGAGCCTCGACGGCAGAAGCCGCCGCGGCGGTGTCAGGATCCGAGATGAGGCCGCTCAGGCCGGAGGTCTCGCCGGTGAAGTGGGCGAGGATGCTGGGGAGCTGGCGGGAGATGGTCTTGAACTCCAGCTCGTCGAGGACCGCGGTGAGGGTGGGCAGGTCCGGCATGTTGAGCTTGCAGGCCTTCCAGTCGATGTCACCCAGGGGAACCTGGACGTCGATGGTGGCGAGGCGCAGCGACTGGCGGGCGAGGTCCACGTTGGCGGAGATCTTCTCGCCCAGCTTGCCGCCGATCTTGTCGAGGTTGGCGAGGAGGTTCTCCACCGTGCCCCATTCCTGGAGCAGCTTGGTGGCGGTCTTGTCGCCGACGCCGGGGACGCCGGGGATGTTGTCGGAGGCGTCTCCGGCAAGGCCCTTGTACTCGATGATCTGGGCGGGAGTGAGGCCGTACTTCTCTTGCACGCCGGCGACGTCCATGCGGACGAGCTCGGTGCCGGCCTTGGTCCAGAGGACGTTGATGCGGTCGTCGATGAGCTGGAAGGAGTCACGATCGCCCGTGACGATCAGGACGTCGTAGCCCTCCTTGCCGGCCTGCTTCGCGATGGTGCCGATGACGTCGTCGGCCTCGTAGCCGTCGATCTCGTAGATGGGCAGCTCGAAGGCGCGGACGATGGCCCGGATGAGGTCCATCTGGGGCCTCAGGTCATCGGGCATGGGCTTGCGGTGAGCCTTGTAGTCGGCGAACTCCTCGTGGCGGAAGGTCGGCGCGGCGCGGTCGAAGGCGACGGCCATGCAGTCGGGACGGTGGGACTTGATGACGTCGAGGATGGCCCGCAAGAAGCCGTAGACGGCCCAGGTGGCCTTGCCGTCCTTGGTGCGAAGATCCATGCGCTGCAGCGCGAAGAAGGAGCGGTAGGCCAGGGCGTGCCCGTCGATGAGCACGAGGCGTTTTCCGGTTCCGATCGTTGCGGGGGTGGCGGAGAGCGTGGTTTCGGCCATGGGTCCTCTACTCGTCTTGGGGGGTTGGGGGAGTCGCGACTTCCAGGGCCCGCTGATAGGCCTGGCGGCGGGGAATGTCATGGGACTTCGCCACCTGCTTGGCGGCATCCTGGGTGCTCATGCCCTCGGAAAGCAGTTGCAGGAGCATGGCTTCCCAGTCCCCCTCGGGCTTCTCTTCGGGCGTGGGGGAGCCTCCGACGACGAGGACGATCTCGCCGCGGACCTCGCGCTCGCCCGCCCAAAGGGCCAGCTCGGCGAGCGTGCCGCGCGCGACTTCCTCGTGCTGCTTGGTGAGCTCGCGGCAGACCGCCGCGGGGCGGTCGGATCCGAAAGTCGCGCTCATGTCGGTGAGGGTGTCCGCGAGGCGGTGCGGGGCCTCGTAGAAAACCAGGGTCCGGGGCTCGTGGGCGATCGCCTTGAGGATCCGGCGGCGGGCCTTGCCCTCGCGCGGCAGGAAGCCCTCGAAGACGAAGCGATCGGTGGGCAGCCCGGAGACGACCAGGCCCGTCACGAAGGCGGTGGGCCCCGGGATGGGCACGATCGGAAGGCCGGCGCGAATCGTCTCGACGATCAGCTCCCACCCCGGATCGGAGATGCCGGGCATGCCGGCGTCGCTGACCAGGGCGATCGCCAAACCCGCCTGCAGCTTGGAGACGATCTCGGGCGTGCGGCCGGAGAGGTTATGTGCGTGGTAGCTCATGAGCTTCGTCGCGATGCCGTGACGAGCCAGAAGCTTGGAGGTTTGCCGGGTGTCCTCGGCGGCGATCAGGTCGACCCCGCGCAGGGTGTCGAGCAGTCGATAGCTGACGTCCCCCATGTTGCCGATGGGGGTGCCGCAGACGTACAGGGTGCCCGCTGCGGGGCGTGATGAGGGAGTAAGCGCGTCCATGAAGCCATGATACCACTAATCGTACGGCTACCGGCCTGAAGGGGCGGTGTGCTCAGCCTCTCCACCAAGGAAGCAACTTTCCGGTTAAAATGCCGATAACACTTCGTGAAAGGTTTGCCGGAGGGAGGCCCGATGTTCCAGGTTCGACGCGCACCCGTCCTCATCGCCCTGGCCGCGACGCTGCTGGTGGCGGCCTGCGGCGGCCAGAACCTGCCCACCGCGCCGGACGCCGGCGACGGGCTCGACGACGGTTTCACGGACGACTTCACGCTCCCCTCTCCCGATCCGACGGCATCCGCGACGCCCGATCTCGGCGCGAGCCCCACGCCCAACCCCTCGCCGAGCGCATCGGGCTGGGCAGGGCCTTCGAACGATTTCCGCCGCAAGATCGGCAAGGGTTTCCTGAGTAACTGGCTCTACGGCCCGCGCGGCCTTGCCGTCGCCGGGAACCTGCTCTTCATCGCCGACGCCAATCGCGCGTCGCTGCGCGGGATGCACGGGGCCGTGATGGCCTTCGACGGGCTGAACGAGGACACGTTCACGACGTACGCCGGCATGTACTACGAGCGGCGAACCGGGGACACGACGACCTTCATGCTGGGCGCGACGACCCAGGCGGTGGCGGTCAACGACCGGGTGGTGCTCGCGTCCGACGCATCGGGCGTCAAGGGCTTCATCCGCGCCATTCCCGAGAACGCACTGAACAATGGCGCCGCGCTGGCGCCCGCGTGCCGGGACATGGCCTTCGCCGGAGGCGTGCTGTACATGGCCCAGGCGGGGCAGGTCGCGGCCATCAAGGAAGGAACCTGGGAGGCCGCCCAAGGGATCAACGTCGACGCGCGCGGCCTGGGCGCGGACGCGCAGGGGCGGCTCTGGGTCGTGACGGCGGATCGGATTTTGGCCTACCAGGCAGGCCAGAAGGTGCTGGACTTCGACGCTCGCGGGACGGACGCCAAGGGTCCGGCATCGATGCAGCTGGCCGACGTGGCGCCGGATCCCCGCAACGGGGACCTTTACGTGCTGGACCAGGGACGCGTGCTGCGCTACGATGCCGCCGGCAAGTTCCTGGGCTCCTTCGGTGCGGGCCGGATTGGCCAGGGCGCGAGCATCGCGGTGGGAGCGGACGGCTCGGTCTACGTCAGCGACGCGCAGGACGGCGAGGTCTACCAGTACCGTCCAGGCAATTAACCCGGCAGGGCCCGGCCCATTAACTTGCCTTAATTGCGCATTGCGCCAAGATGAATCTTTCGTTTGTTTGCTGAATACCAGGCCGCTTTGGGGAATAATATCCCCAGGAGGTGATGCGTATGCAGGTTCTCGTGCTAAGTAACACCTATCAACCCCTTTACACATGCGGGGTTGAGAAGGCGGTCACACTGCTGTTTCTGGGCAAGGCGGTGTCCGTCCGGGACTCCGACCAGGTGATCCGGTCCCCCTCGGTGGCCCTTCCGATTCCCGAGGCCATCCGGCTGCTGGTAAAGGCCGTCGTCCACCGCTTCTACGAAACCATGCGGCCCACCCGCGCGGCTATCTTCAAGCGAGACAAGCATGTCTGTCAGTACTGCGGTTCGCGCAACGATCTCACCATCGACCACGTCCACCCCAAGAGTCGGGGCGGCGAGGATACCTGGGAGAACCTGACGACCGCTTGCCAGAAATGCAACAACCGCAAGGGTGATCGCCGGCCGGAAGAAGCGAGTATGCTCCTGGCCAACCCACCAAAGGCCCCAAGAGCCATCGAAGTCGCCTCGGACCTCTGGTCGAAACTCATGGGTTGGTAGCCGGTTCCCTCATCGGGAGCCGGCTACCAGCTTTTGAGGCTCGCGCATCCTTGCCAGTCACCCCCGCGAAAGCGGGAATCCACGTGGATTCCCGCTTTCGCGGGGGTGACGCTTAGGACTTGCTTAGGCTTCGCGAAGCCACCTGGCCGCTTCCAGGGCGTGGTAGGTGATGAGGATGTCTGCGCCGGCCCGCTTCAAGCCGACCAGCGTCTCCAGCACCAGCTTCTTCTCGTCGATCCAGCCCCGCTCGGCGGCAGCCTTCACCATCGAGTACTCGCCCGAGACGTTGTAGGCCGCGACCGGCCGGTCCGTCATCTCCTTGACCCGCCAGATGATGTCCATGTAGGCCATCGCCGGCTTCACCATGACGATGTCGGCCCCCTCGGCGAGGTCCAGAGCGACCTCCTTGAGTGCCTCGCGAGCGTTGGCCGGGTCCATCTGGTAGCTGCGGCGATCGCCGAAAGCCGGCGCCGAATCCGCCGCCTCCCTGAACGGCCCGTAGTAGCTGCTCGCATACTTCGCCGAGTAAGCCATCACCGGCAGCCCCTCGAATCCCGCTTCGTCCAGCGCCTTGCGGATCGCCCCGATCCGGCCGTCCATCATGTCCGACGGCGCCACCATGTCGGCGCCCGCCCGGGCATGGCTCAGGGCGGTCTTCACCACCAGCTCCACGGACGGATCGTTGAGCAACTCCTCGCCCTCGATCACACCGCAATGGCCGTGCGACGTGTACTCGCAGAGGCAGACGTCCGTGACGACCAGCAGGTCAGGCAAGGCCTGCTTCAGGGCACGGACGCCCTCCTGGACGATCCCGTTGGGGTCATAGGCCCCGGAGCCCTCCAGGTCCTTCTCGGGTGGCAACCCGAAGAGCAGGACGCCTCCCACCCCGAGGTCCATGGCCGTCTTGGCTTCCTTGACGGCCTCATCGATCGAGAGCTGGGCGATGCCCGGCATCGAGCCGATCGGGTTCCGGATGCCGGATCCCGGCACCAGGAACATGGGGTAGAGGAAGTCGCCCGCGTTGAGTTCGGTCTCGCGCACGAGGCGACGCATGGGCTCGGATCGGCGCAGCCGGCGGCCCCGCAGGACCGGATAGCCGGCCGAGCCGAAAGGATGTGCGTGGCTCATGGCTATTCCACCGTCACCGACTTGGCGAGGTTGCGCGGCTGGTCGACGTCGCAGCCCCGCAGGCGGGAGATGTGGTAGGCCAGCAGTTGCAGAGGCACCACGTTGACGATCGGCGACAGGAACTCGCTCACCGCCGGGACGTAGAGAATCTGGTCGGCGTACTCGGTGATGTTGAGGTCACCCTCGGTCGCCACCGCGATCACCGTGCCGTTGCGCGCCTTGACCTCCTGGATGTTGGAGAGGACCTTGTCGTAGGTGGCCGACTGGGTCGCAACCGCGACGACCGGCATGTTCTCGTCGATGAGAGCGATGGGGCCGTGCTTCATCTCGCCCGAGGCGTAGGCCTCGGCGTGGATGTAGGAGATCTCCTTGAGCTTGAGCGCCCCTTCCATGGCGGTGGGGAAGTTCACGCCGCGACCCAGGAAGAGGAAGTCCCGGCAGGCGGCGAAGGCCTGGGCGACGTCCTGGATGTGCTCCGCACCCTCGAGCATCCGGGTGATGAGCGAGGGGAGGGTCTTGAGCTCGGCGAGGTACTCGCCGACCTGGACGGTCGTGAGCTTGCCGCGGACCTGGCCGAGGTGAAGGGCAATCAGCGTGAGGGCGGCGACCATGGCGGTGTAGGCCTTGGTGGACGCGACGCCAATCTCGGGGCCGGCGTGGATGTAGAGGACGCCGTCGCACTCGCGGGCGATCGCCGAGTCCTTGACGTTGATGACGCCAATCGCGGTCGCGCCGCGGCGCTTGGCCTCGCGCAGGGCCGCCAGGGTGTCGGCGGTCTCGCCGGACTGGCTGATGGCAATGACCAGGGTCTTCTCGTCGATCACCGGGTTGCGGTACCGGAACTCGGAGGCGAAGTCCGCCTCGACGGGAATCCGGGCGAACTCCTCGATCAGGTACTTGCCCACGTAACCCGAGTACAGGGCCGTGCCGCAGGCGATGATGGAAATCCGCTCGAACTTGGCCAGGGCCTCGGGAGTCAGGTTCAGCTCATCGAGGAAGAGCTTGCCCTCGCGGTCGTCGAAGCGGCCGCCCAGCGTGTTGGTAAGCGTGGTGGGCTGCTCGTGGATCTCCTTGAGCATGAAGTGCTCGTAGCCGGCCTTCTCTGCGGCGACGAGGTTCCAGTCGATCCGGTGGACTTCCTTGTTCTTGAGGCGCAGGCTGGGATCGAAGACCTTGATCGCATCCCGGGTGACTTCCACGAGCTCGCCGTCCTCGAGGTAGAGGATGTCGCGGGTGTAGGAAAGGATGGCCGCCACGTCCGAGGCGAGGAACTGCTCGCCGTCGCCCAATCCGGCGATGAGGGGGTTGCCGGCCTTGACGCCGATGATCCGGGAGGGCTCGTCCTGGTGCATCACCGCGCAGGCGAAGGTCCCGTGAAGGCGTCCGTAGGCCTTCTGGACCGCCAGCAGCAGGTCGCCTTCGAAGTAGGACTCGACCAGGTGGGCGATGACCTCGGTGTCGGTGTCGGACTTGAAGGTGTGGCCGGCCTCGATCAGCTCGTTCTTTAGTTCGAGGTAGTTCTCGATGATGCCGTTGTGCACCACCACCAGCTTGCCGGAACAATCGGTGTGGGGATGGGCGTTGTAGGTGGTCGGACGCCCATGGGTGGCCCAGCGGGTATGGCCGATGCCAAGCGGACCGGGAGCGGGATTGGCGTTCACCTCGCGCTCGAGGTTGCGGATCTTGCCGACTTCGCGCCTGAGGGCGATCTCCCCGTCCTTCAGGACAGCAATGCCTGCGGAGTCATAGCCGCGGTATTCGAGGCGCTTGAGGCCCTCGAGCAAGATTTCAGCAGCTTCCTGGTGTCCGACGTATCCGACGATTCCACACATGGAGGGTTCATCCTTAATTTATGAAGGGAAGTCATGGCCGAGGGCCAGGCGTCATTGTACAATAGCGCCAAAGGCCGGGCAACCCGGCGTGCTAGGACCCTCGGACGCCATTTCATGCCCATCGACATCCTCTTTATCAGCAACGGCCACGGCGAAGACCTCATCGCCTCCCGGATCGCCCAGGATCTCACCGATCTCGAGGTGGCGGCCTTCCCATTGGTGGGCTCCGGCGAGGCTTTCCAGCGCCTAGGCATCCCGGTCATCGGGCCGACGCAGGCCATGCCGAGCGGCGGCTTCATCCTGCGCGATGCCCAGGCCCTGCGCAACGACATGCGGGCGGGGCTGGGCAAGCTGGCTCTGCGGCAGCTTAGGTTCCTGGCGTCGCTGACCCCGCCGCGCCTGGTCGTCGCCGTGGGCGACATGCTGCCGGTGGCCGCGTCCCTGATTCTCCCGAGCGAACGGGTACTGGTCGGCTGCAACAAGACCGACTTCTACGCGAGCTGGGGCTCGAGCTACCTCGCCGCCGAGATTGCCCTCTTCAAGTGGGCTGGAATCACCATCTACCCCCGAGATCCCCTCACCCACCACCGTCTCCGCCACCTGGGCGTTCACTCAGAAGCCCTGGGCAACCCCATGATGGACGGCCTATCCATGGAATGGCCTGGCGAAGCGGGGGTGCTGGGCGTCTTGCCCGGGAGTCGGCCGGAGGCTTTCGAGAATTTCGCGCAGATCCTGCCGTGCCTGGAAGCGCTGGGACCTCGGATGCCGTTCGAGGCGCTGCTGGCCGCTCCGCGGAACCTGGATCCGCTTGGCTGGGAGGCGATCGCCCGCGACGCCGGCTGGGAGATCGCGCCCGACGCGTTCCGCAAGGACCAGCTGATCCTGCGACGGGACCATGACTTCGCACAGGTCCTCAGGCGCTCACGCGCCGTCCTTGGGCTCGCCGGCACAGCCAACGAGCAAGCGGTCGGCTGCGGGCGGCCCGTCGTGGCCTTTCCGGGCAAGGGCCCTCAGTACAACCCGCTTTTCGCCAAGCTCCAGGCCGAGCTGCTAGGCCCCGGGATCGAGGTGACGGACGCGACGCCCGCGGGAGTGGCGGAAGCGATCGTGAGGGCCTTCGGCCCCGATCGGCAAGCCGCGGCGCGCATGGCCGGCCGCGAGCGCATGGGAGAACCGGGCGCCGCCTCGCGCATCGCCCAGTCCCTGCGCCAAAAGCTCGGTGTAAAGCCGATCGGCGGGGACGCAAAAAAGGCCTTTACTTTTCCTTAAAGTTAGGTTAATTTCAGTATAACCCCAGACTTTTCATAGGCCTGCGGCCATCCCGATGCACGGCACCCTGCCCGCCAAGGAGAGATGCATGCACTTGACCTCGCTACCGGTGATTGAACGGCTTGGAACTGGCAAGCTCACCAATCGACCGGTCTCCGAAGCCTCGAAGTCCAGCAGGCCCTTTGCTTCCCCCAAGGAGATCCTGGTTCAGACGCGGCTCGCGACGCCGGAAGGCCTGCGGCAGCTGTCCTGGAAGGATGCCTTTCAGCTGATGCGTCCCCAGCAATGGATCCTGCCCATGGGCGCCATGCTGGCCGGTTCGCTCGCGGCGGGCTGCGGCGATCACCTGATGGTGACCTGGCCTCAGCTCCTGCTGGGCTTGGCGCTGGTCGGTCCGCTACTCGCGGGGTCGAGCAACGTCATCAACGCCTACTTCGATCGGGATATCGAGGCGACTGGCGGCCCCCTCTCGTCGGGCCGGATGACTCCGGACCTGGTGGTGGCCCAGATTGCGGTCCTGGCGCTGCTGGCGCTGGGCGCCGCGCATCTGCTGGGTCCCTGGATCTTCGCGCTGGCCATCACGAGCGTCTTCATCTCGCTGGCGGTCAACGCGCCGCCCTTCCGGCTTCGCCGGCAGACCTGGTGGAACGGTCTCTTCCATGGGGTGGCGGCGATCGCTTTCCCCTGGGTGATCGGCCACCTTCCTCACGCTAGCTTGACGGTGAACTCCGGGCTGCTGGCCGGCTTGTTCGCTTTTGGAGCGCTGGGATTGCAGATCATGGCGGGCCTGACCGATGCCGAGCGTGACCGCGAGGCGGGAATCCGCTCGTTCGCGGCCCTGCTGGGGCCCGAGGTCGGCGCGCTGGTCTCGGCACTGCTGGTCAACACGGCCATCCTGGGTGCGGCCATCCTCTGCTACGACGGGAACGCCGTGGCGGCCTCGGGGGCGCTGGCGTCGCTCTTCGCAGTGACGCTGGCGGTGCAGTCGTCGTTCCTCTGGCGCGGCGCCCTGCGGGAGCGCTGGTCGGTCGCGCTGGTGCACGGCCTGTACATGGTCAGCATGATCATCGCGGGCGGGGCGATCGCCACGGTCACCACCACCTTCTAGCGCGAAGCTCGCTTCGATACGCCGCGTCGCAGCGGCCCCATTCCCTTCAGCCCCCGGCTCCGGCCGGGGGCTTCGTGCATGCCGACGAAGCCTTTCGCCGCTCTGGCCAAGGCAGGGAAAGCGATGCCTCATTACAGTCTATTAAGCAGGCAAGCCCAAACGCGCTAGATTAACCTGGTTTCTTCACGCTTGACTAACATAACTTTACAAAACGCTTGCCTGATGTTAACCTCAAGAATCACGCTTTCATCGTAGCCCGATCGTCCGACTGAACGCAGCCGTCAACGAGAGGATGCACCATGGCAACCAAACCCTTAGCGCTCCCGCACCCTGTCACCCGCAAGCCCCTCAAGCGGAGCGGCGTCACGCGCCCGCATGCCGTCCCGGCGCTCACGTGGGCTCCGGCGCTGCCCGATGGCTTGCTTCCCCGCTGCGGAGCGCTGCTCCTGGCCGGTGGGATGGTGTTGAGCCTGGGCCCGGCGACGCGCCTCGCGGAAGCTCCCGTTTTGGCCCGAGAGGGGGTCCGGGACGTGGCCGCGGCGCCCGTGTCGGTGGTGAGGCCGCGCGCGACCCTTGACCAGATTGCTCCGCCGCCGGCGGGACAGTACCCGTACAAGGCGCTGATCGCCGAGATGGCGACCAAGTACCAGCTCTCGCCTGAATTGGTGGCGGGCGTGGTCTACATCGAGAGCAACTTCGACAAGAACTCCGTCAGCCACGCCGGGGCCATCGGGCTGATGCAACTGATGCCCGCGACCGCGCGGCCGCTGGCCAAGCGCCTGGGCCTGGGCGAGCCGGATCTCACCGACCCGCGCATGAACCTCGAGCTGGGCTGCTACTTCCTGCGCATCCTGCTGGACAAGTACGACAACCACCTGCCGACGGCGCTGAGCTTCTACAACGGGGGGCGCTGGGGGATCGTGAGCCGCGGGGTCTACCGCAACCGGCGCTACATCCGCAAGGTCATGGATTCCTACTGGCGCTACGCCCAGCCGGTGTCCAACGGGTTCAGCACGGCGCGGCACTAGCGTGGCAGCCTAGCTGGGCGGCGCGGCATCACGCGAGTCCGGCCCGGAGAGAGGGTCGCCGCCCTGACCAGGTAGCGGGCGTTACCTGAGAATTAAATCCTTATTATTTGTTCATTGAAACGATTGCATCCCCGAACGCGCTCGCCTATACTGATTTTCCGCAAGGGATGAGGCGCTCGCCCCCGGTCGGCGGTAATCCGGCCAGACGGAGCGACGCGACTCAGCACACGGTGGGGATACAGCGATCGTTTGCTGTGGATGAGAATCCGCCCACAGGGTCCTCGATGAGGTCGCGGCCGAAGATTCTCCGGGATAGTCGGTAGGGCCACAGACGAACCTGACGGACCGAGGAGGCCAATCGTTCCTCGGCCGTCGTGATTCCCCGAGCACAAAAAGGAGGCGCAAGCCTCCTTTTTCGTTTCTCCCCTGCCGGCACGGCCCGCCAGGGCGGGCGCTCCCTCACGGCTGCTGGGGCTGGGTCGACTTCGCGATCACGAGCTGGTTGTTCACGTCGATCACGGCCGGCACCGAAAACGACGCCTCTGCCGCCATCCGCTTGTCCTGCCGATCCGGCACCGTCCCCAAGAGCGTCACGACGCCGTTCAGCACCCGGATCTCCAGGCCGTTCAGGTCGACCCCTTCCTCCGCCATCGCATCGCGCACCAGGCCCGCCAGCTCCTCGTCGGTCCGGTAATCCACCCGCTCGTCGCGCAGGCTCGAAGGGTCCACGTAGCTAGACTCCGCCGTGTAACTGCCGCACGTGGGGCAGTAGCCATGCTTGATCATCGCGCACCTCCTGCCATTCCTGCGGCTCAGCGTAACAAGACCCGCTCCGTTTTCAAACAGCAAACCACGGGATTTCTTCGCCCCGGGCGCCCTGACGGGCGCAAGCAAAAGCCGCCGGGCGTGCTGCCGGGCGGCTCGAAGGATTCGCTGATTTGGAGGCGCTTAGTGGTGCTTGACCCGCACCGACGCGTCGCGCGGGAGATCGAACTCCAGGCTCAGGTAATCGAGCATCATGCTCACCGCTTCCTCGCGGCTCGGCACCGTGAAGCAATGGTTGAGGACGAGATCCGCATCGTACGTCACCGAAACCCAGTAGCTCTGCATGGCCTCTCTCCTCTCGCTGCGTCACTCCCCTGGAGTTATCCGCGCGAGAGGCCGAGAACTGGGTTGTCCCGTGGTTAAACTTGGGGCAAGATTCATTTCAAGCCCGGAAGACCCAGTAAAGGGAGGCCGACGCCCGCACGAAGGGCGATCGCCAAAGGCCCGCGACCACGGGCGACCATCCC
Source organism: Candidatus Sericytochromatia bacterium (assembly GCA_036676455.1). Taxonomy (GTDB): domain Bacteria; phylum Cyanobacteriota; class Sericytochromatia; order S15B-MN24; family UBA4093; genus UBA4093. The sequence goes on along the minus strand of JAKFCW010000126.1, from coordinate 83,323 downwards.
TGCCGGGCGATCGCCGCCTCCGCCCACGCCTGCTCGGATCGGTAGGCCGTCACCACCAGCACGCCCCCCGGCTTGAGCAGGCCCCACGCATGCCTCAGCAAGCCGTCGATGTCGAAGCACTCGCCCGGCAAGCCCCAATCGAGCACCTCGCGCTCCCGCCAGAACGGATGCAGCAGGAGGACTACGTCGTAAGTGCCCCGATGCGCGAGCGCGTCCCCCACCCGGTACTCCGCCTCCAGCCCCTGGGCATAGCGGGTCGCGTAGTCCTGGCGCGTGAAGCCGTCCCGGTAGCGGTAGTAGGCATCGAGCTCGAGCCCCGTCATCGTCACGGCGCGCGGCTGCGAGGTCCCCACCCGGCTCAGCAGCCGGTAGGCTCCCGGCAGGTAATGCCAGTCCTTCGCCCCGATGTCCAGCACCTCCAGGGCCGCCGGCAGGTGCTGCGCGACCGGAAGCAGCGCCGCCTCCAGCATGCCTACCACGTGCAGGTTCTCCCGCTGGTTCGCATGCTCGTCCGGCCAGTCCAGGTCGTAGCGCTGCCTCAACCGGCCGGCCTCCCGGGCCAGCTCGGAACCCGCGGGAAAGAGGTCCTCCCACGACTCTACCGGCAGCACCAAGCCCTTCCGCGGGCGGAAGCTGAAGCGGCGCCACGCGAAGCGGGCGCGATTGAGGTGGCTCCAGAGGGCGAACGTCCAGGGGCGCGGCATGCGATAATCCTAACACCGTCATCCCGCCGCTGGTGCGCTTCGGCCCCTCCCTGGGGCTGGACACGCGCCCGGCGTTGCGGTTTACTCTTTAAGCGAAACAAGCCAGGAGGATCCCATGGTCACCGATGAACAGCTCGCCCGCATCAACGCGCTCGCCAAGAAGTCCCGCGAGGTCGGGCTCAGCGAGGAAGAGCTTGACGAGCAAAAAACCCTTCGCCGCGCCTACGTCGACGCGGTCAAGAACAGCCTGCGCTCCCACCTCGACCACATTAACGACGCCAAGGAGAGGGGCCTCTAAGCGACCCGCCGAGCCCTTTGCGCCCCGGAATTCATGCTAAGATACGCGCGAAACGTTCCGCGCATGGGGCGAGAAAGAAGGTTTGGCGATGTTCGATCAGAGCTACTTCGAGGACAAGCTCCAAAACGAGCGTCAGCGTGCCATCAAGACCCTGGGCTGGGCGAACGACGAGTTGAAGAACCACGACATGTCCATCCAGGAGGCGATGCCCGACTCGGCCGACAACGAGATCGCCGACTCGGCCACCGAGACCCTGACCATGGAGCTCGATGCCGCCTACCAGCGCCGCGCGACGTCCCGCTTGAACGCCATCGAGTCGGCGCTGCAGCGCATGCGGCTCGGGCAGTTCGGGACCTGCATCCACTGCGGCAAGGAAATCGCCCGCGCCCGCCTGGAGGCCATCCCCTGGACCCCCTACTGCCGGGACTGCGCCCAGGACATGCAGGCCCTGGACTGAGGCCCGACGCTAGGCGTCCTGGCCGCTGAGGTCGCGCTCGCAGGGAGCTAGCAGGGTCGCAAAGGCCTCGCCGTCCTCGATGCGCTCCACCCGTGCCACCCAGCGCTGATTCGGCGCGGTCTCGGCAGCACTCACCCAGACCTTCATGAAGTGCGGAGTATGCCCCGGACGCTCCGGGCTACCTGCCGGCGCGCGCTCGGTCAGCACCTCCACCTCACGCCCCACGAAGCCTTGCTGCCAGGCCGCCTTCGCGCGGGCGGCCGCGGCGCTGAGCCGCGCCATCCGCTCGCCGATCACCGAAGGACTGATCCGCCCGTCCAGCGTCTCGGCATGGGTTCCCTCCCGCACCGAGAACGGGAACTGATGCACCCCCGCAAACCCGATCTCCTCCACCATCGCCAGGGTCTCGGCGAAGTCCTCCTCGGTCTCTCCCGGGAAGCCCACGATGATGTCCGTGGTCAGGGCCAGGTCGGGCCGCACGTGGCGAAGCTTGGCCACCAGCTTGCGGTACTGATCCGCGTTGTAGCGCCGGCGCATCCGGGCCAGCACCCGGCTCGAGCCGCTCTGCAGGCAAAGGTGAATCTGCGGGCAGACCTTCGGGTCCACCAGGCGCTCCACCAGCTCGTCCGGGAAGTCGATCGGCTCGATGCTGGCAATCCGCCAGCGCGCAAGCTCCGGAACGTCATGGATCAGACGCTCGAGCAGGCGGGCCAGGGACTCGCCCCGATCCCGGCCGTACATGCCCACGTTGGTTCCCGTGAGCACGACCTCCTGGTACCCGGCCGCCGCCAAGGCCCGCGCCCGCACGACCAGCTCAGCTGGATCGATGCTGCGCTCCGGGCCCCGCGTCTGGGGCACGATGCAGAACGAACAGCGGTTGTTGCAGCCCTCCGAGACCTTGAGCCAGGCCCGGGTATGCCCGGTTTGCTGAGGGGACGGGGGAAGCTCGGTGCTGAGGCTGCGGTCGTACCAGGCGGCCACCTCGGCGGCAATCCGTTCCTTGTCGTCGCGCGTGGCGATCAGCTTGACCCCGGGCATCGCCGCCAGCTCGTCCGGATGGTAATCCACCGCGCAGCCGGTGACGATCAGGGCGGCACCCGGGTTGGCGCGGTACGCCCGCCGGATCACCTGGCGGCTCTGCCGATCCGCCTCGTGCGTCACGGTGCAGGTGTTGATGACGTAGACGTCGGCCGGCTCCGGAAACGGCACGACGCCGCAGACATCCGCAAGCTGGGCGATCAGCTGCGCGGTCTCGGCCTGGTTGGTTCGGCACCCCAGGGTGGCGAAGGAGATGGTGGGATGGCTGGACATGGGTTCGAGCTTAGCATGAGGCCCTGATGGCCACAACAGGGGGCGCGTGCGGCTAGCTCATGAGCTCACGGGCGATGATGACGCGCTGGATCTGGTTGGTGCCCTCCACGATCTGGAGGACCTTGGCCTGGCGCATCAAGCGCTCGACGGGAAAATCCTTGAGGTAGCCGTAGCCCCCGAGGATCTGCACGGCGTCGGTGGTCACGCGCATGCAGGCATCCGTGGCGAAGCGCTTGGCCATCGCCGCCTTGGCCGTCGAAGGAACACCCTTGTCCATCAGGTCGGCCGCCTGGTAGACCAGCAGGCGTGAGGCCTCGATCTCGGCTGCCATGTCCGCCAGCATGAACTGGATGCCCTGGAACTGGCCGATAGGCTTGCCAAACTGCTCGCGCTCCTTGGCGTAGGCGAGCGCATGGTCGAAGGCGGCTTGCGCCACGCCGACCGCCGCCGCCCCCACCGAGATCCGGCCCCCGTCGAGGGCCGACATGGCCACCTTGAAGCCGATGCCTTCCTGGCCGCCCAGCAGGTTCTCGCGCGGAACCCGGCAGTCCTCGAAGATCAGCTCCATGGTAGGAGAAGCACCAAAGCCCATCTTCCGTTCCTTCTTGCCGAAGTGAAAGCCCTTGGCGCCTTTCTCGATCATGAGCGTGCTGATGCCTCCGGCTCCCGGGCCGCCGGTCCGGACCATGACGGCGTAGAGGTCGGCCTCTCCGCCGCTGGTCACGAAGACCTTGTTGCCGCTGACGACGTAGGCGTCCCCGTCGAGTTGCGCCCGGGTGACCAGCGAGGCGGCGTCGCTGCCCGCCCCCGGCTCGGTCAGTGAAAACGCCGCGAGGCGCTCTCCCGCGGCCAGCAAGGGCAGCCAGCGCTGTTTCTGCTCGGGCAAGCCGAAGCGGTCGATCAGGGTCTGGACCATCAGGTGGACGCCAAGCGAGGCTCCCGTGCCGGCGCAGCCCTTGGCGATGCCTTCGGCCACCATGGCGGCCGTCAGGCGGGAGGCTCCCGAGCCGCCATACTCGACGGGGGTCAAGAGGCCCGTCAGGCCCAGGGCCGCCATCTCGCGAAAGTTATCCCAGCTGAACTCTCCGGCTTCGTCCAGCTCGGCCGCGCGGGGCTCGAGCGAGCGCCGGGCAAAGTCGTCGACCATCTCGCGGGTGAAGGTCTGCTCGGGGGTAAGCGTGAACTCCATGCCGGACTCCTCTTGCTAACGCCGTTTCTGCAGGACAGCGAGAGTGAGGATTCACCCTCATCGTGCCAGGAACACGGCTATCTCTCGCATTACTACTGCTTAGCCGCGGGCGCTATACCTTGACGACGGCGCAGTCGCCCTGGCCGAGGCCTCCGCAGATGGAGGCGGCTCCGTGGCCGCCGCCTCTGCGGGCGAGTTCGTAGACGAGGGTCATCAGGATGCGGGCGCCCGAGGCGCCGACCGGGTGACCGATGGCGATCGCCCCGCCGTTCACGTTGGTTCGCTCCCTCAGGGCCTCCACCTTGGCCTCGTCCCCGCCCCCCATCAACTGGGTGGAGACCAGGGGCATGGCCGCGAAGGCCTCGTTGATCTCGATGAGGTCCAGGTCATCCACTGACAAGCCGAGCTTCGTGGTGGCTTTCTCAATCGCCTTGGCCGGGATGGTCACGATGTCGCGCGGGTCCCCGGCCACCGAGGCGAGTCCGAGCACGGTGGCCATGATGGGGAAGCCGTGCTTCTCGGCGTAGGCGCGGCTCATCAGGAGGATGGCCGTGGCCCCGGCATCCAGGCCCGGCGCGTTGCCCGCCGTCACGGTGGGGCTGCCGTAGACCGTCGGCAGGGAAGCAAGCCGCTCGAGCGTGGTGTCGGGCTTGGGGAACTCGTCCGCCTCAACGGTCACGGGGCCCTTGCGGGTCTGGATCGTCAGGGGCGCGACCTCGGCGGCGACTTTGCCGGCCGACAGGGCCTGCTGGTAACGCTGCTGGCTGCGGAACGCCCAGCGGTCGAGGTCCTCGCGACCGATGCCGTGGTCGAGGGCGATGTTCCCGGTGTCCACCGAGACGGGTTCGTAGCTGGGGTACTTCATCTGCAAGGGCTCGTCCACGGTGACGTTGCCCATGCGCGCGCCCCAGCGCAGCTGAGGCAGGACGTGAGGAACCCGGCTCAGGTTCTCGGCCCCGACCGCCAGGGCGACCTCGGCCTCGCCCAGCGTGATGGAACGCCAGGCCATCTGGACGGCGGTCAGCGACGAGCAGCAGGCCCGGTCCAGCGTCACCGAGACGGTCTCCTCGCTCAGCCCCGCCGCCAGCAGGGCCTGACGCGCCACGACGGGAGCCAGCACCCCGGTCTCCGCCGGCACGCAGGTCCCCATGTAGACCTCGTCGACCTGGTCCGGAGCGCAGTGGACGCGCGCCAGCGACTCCCGGATGACGTGGGAGGCGAGTTCCACCCCCGGCACGTCCTTGAGCACCCCGCCAAACTTGCCGAAGGGGGTGCGCACGGCGCTGACGATGACGACGTCGTTATTTCCGCTCACGTTGGGGGTCCTTTCGTCTGCGTAAGGAAGGGCGGCGTTGACGACTTCATTCTACCCCGTCAGGCCAAAGCGGGGACGAGGCCGCAAAACCTAGTCTCGCCTGATTCGCCGCCTTATCATTAAACGAATGATAACCCCTCATTAAATCCCCCTTGGTGGAGGTCGGAACCGGTATCCGGTAGAGTGCTTGAATACCCCCCGAATCCGCCCTGGAGGGCCGCCATGTCTGCCGCTGGAACGCCTGCAACCAAGCCCCTTTCCGGGATCAGCCCCGTCTCCCTTTCGGGCGACACGCTGTTCTGCGAGCAGTCGGATCAGCCCCTCCAAGAGGCCGACCGCCTTTTGCTGATGGCCTCCTTCGAGAACGGCCTCGCCCACCTGGCGCAGTACCTGAACCGCCCCACCACCCACGTCTTCGTCCCGCTGGGCTCGCCCGAGGAAGGCCACCACGTGGCTTTCCAGGGTCCGTTCGGTTACGACGACATCAAGCCCTTCTTCCGCTTCGCCCCGAACGCCCTGACGCTCGTGGACGGCCGGCCTTACGGTTACCTGCGCTTCCGGCTGATCCGCCTCGAGGGCGAGACGCTCACCCGGATTGCCGACATCGAGATCTCGCTCGCCCATGACGCCCCGTCCGTCGGCTTCGAGCTGGTCTGGGCCCCGTCGGAGCTCGAACCCCTGCGTGTGATACGATTCGTGCAGCGCAAAGGCGAAGAAGCCGTCCAGCAGGTCTCTCGCCTGATCGCCGAGTGGGGAACCAAGTTCCATCTCATCAAGGCCTACCCCGAGCTCCAGCGCACCCTGGCCCTGCGCTGAGCGCAGCGGTCCAGCTCATCCGTCTGACTCCTCCGACGCTCCCCATGTCCACCTGGTCTGCCGAGCGCCTCGCAAGCGATCCCCGGGATCCGCTAGAATCGAACCCCCATGCGCCCGCTGACCACGTCCACCAGCCCCACCACCGATAGGTTGCTTCCCCTCCTGCTCGCCTTGGTAACGGTCTACCTCGTCTGGGGATCGACCTACCTGGCCATCCGGGTGGCCGTGCTCGGCATGCCCCCCTTCCTCATGGCGGGCATCCGTTTCATCGTCGCCAGCGCCCTGCTCATCGGGATCGGCCTCGCCATGCGCCAGCCCTTCCCGACCCGCCGAGAGATCGCCTGGGCGAGCCTCGTGGGCCTGTTCTTGCTGCTCGGAGGCAACGGGCTGGTCGTCTGGGCCGAGCAGTTCATCCCCTCGAGCCTCGCGGCCCTGCTGATCGCCTCGATGCCGCTCTGGAACCTGGCCTTCGAGGCCGCGACGCCCGCGGGCGATCGCCCCACCCTCCTTGGATCCGCCGGCATCGCCCTCGGCTTCCTGGGCGTCATCACCCTCTTCTGGCCCTCCCTGTCAGCCGGAGACGCCCATAGCCTCTGGGCCCAGGCGATGGTCGTGCTCGGCACGATGACCTGGGCACTCGGCACCATGATCGCCCGCCGCGTCTCTCTTCCCCGCTCGGGGCTCTTCAACTCGGGCTTCACCATGCTCGCCGCGGGAATCGCCTTCATGCTCGTTTCACTCGGCTTCGGCGAACCCTCCCGAGTGCACTGGGCTGCCATCCCTCTGGAGGCATGGCTGGCGGTCGCCTACCTGATCGTCTTCGGCTCCTGCATCGCCTTCTCGGCCTTCGCCTGGCTCAACCGCCACGCGCCCTCTGACCTGACGTCCACGTATGCCTACGTCAACCCCGTCGTCGCCATCATCCTGGGGTATCTCTTGCTGCATGAGCCCGTGACGGCCTGGACGATCGCCGGTTCGACGCTGATCGTCCTCTCGGTCGGCCTGGTCATTCGGGGCGGGAAGCGGAGGGCGCCTCGAGACATGCCTCCTCCACATCCGGACCGTAGCCGCCTGGCATGAGGGTGATGCGCGGCTGCATGCCCCGCTCCTCGAGGACCTCCAGGATCTCCTCGGCCGGATAGGTCCAGATCTCGGAGAGCGTCGGATGGATATGCGGGATCTTCGCGAACTGCTCGATCGTCCCGTGCAGGCTGATCACCGCCACCAGCTCATGAATCAGATCCGCGGCCTCGGGACCTACCGCCTGAGCGCCGAGGATCTCGCCGCTGCGCGCATCCGCGATCAGCTTGACGAAGCCCGACAGGGCCGTCCCCCCCATGACTTCCGCCTTGCCGTGCTCCGAGAACGGGTACGTGGCCACCACCACGTCGCGCCCCTGCAAGGAGCATTCCTGCTCCGTGGGGCCCACCCGCGCCACGTTCGGGTCGGTGAAGACGGCATTCGGTACCACCCGGTAGTCCATGGCCTCCTTGGAATGTTCCACGGCATTGCGGGCAGCGACCTCCCCTTCTGCGATCGCCAGGTGCACCAAGAACGACCCGCCCCAGGCATCCCCCGCCGCGTAGATCCACGGGTTGCTGGTCTGCATGAACTCGTTGATCCGGATGCGGCGGCCTACCATGGCCACCTGCGCCGCCTCCAGGTCCAGCCCCGTGACGTTCGGCGCCCGCCCCGTGGCCACGAAGACCTCGTCAGCGACCAGCTCCGACGTGCCCTCCGCGCGCTCCACGACGAGGACCTTGCGACCGTTTCGGCTAAGCGCACGCACGATTTTGACCCCGAGGACGAGGGCGATCCCCTCGCGCTGCAAGGCCTCCTCGAGCGCCTCGCTGACGTCGAGGTCCTCCCTGGGGAGCAAGTGGGGGGCCACCTCGACCAGGGTCACCCGCGCGCCCATCCGGGCATAGAATTGCCCCAGCTCCACGGCGATCACCCCTCCGCCGATCACCAGCATCGACCGGGGAGGCACGGTGAGCCTCAACGCCTCGTCGCTGAGGATGTAGCCCGCTTCCGCGAGGCCGGGGATGGGCGGGACGAGGGGCACGGAGCCCGTGGCGATGATGACATGCTCCGCGTGTAGCTCGCGATCGCCCACCATGACCCGGTCGGGTCCGACGAAGCGCGCATGCCCCAGGATGAGCTCGGTGCGGGGAAGTTCGCGGATCTGCTGGATGCGGTAATCCGCAAAGCCCTTGATGAGGCGATCCTTCCGGGCCATGATGGCCTGGAAGTTCAGCCGAACGTCGCCCGTCTCCACCCCCCAGAGGCGCGCCTCGCGGATCATGTGGGCCACTTCGCCGGAGCGCAGCAAGGCCTTCGAGGGCATGCAGCCCCAGAGGATGCAGAGGCCTCCCAGTGGCCCCTTGTCGACCAGGGCGACCTTGGCTCCCAGGGCCGAGGCCGTCCGGGCCGCGGCATAGCCTGCACTCCCGGCCCCGATGACCACCAGATCGAAGTGTTCGGCCATCTTCCCCTCCTCGAGCGGCCCGCAAGCCGTCGCCTGGCGCGAGCAACGCATCATCGGTCCTGATGCTAAACCGGAGGGGGAGGTTCGACAATGAACGCGTGACGGCTTCGGTCCGCGCCCGCGGCTGTTGCGGAGCGCCCGCGGCTGTCATCCAGGAAAGCGAAGCTGACCTGTAGCAACGACTGGCTTCGTATGGCGGCTACTCGGGGAGGCAGCCCCGGGCCGGATCCGCACATTCCGGCGGGATACCCCAGCGCGCGAACCAGTGGCGGTGCCGCGCGAACCAGACGTAACAAGGGCCTGCCAGCTGCCTGAAGGGCGGCCGCCGCGACCAGGCGGCGACCCTCGTCCACCCCAGCACGTCCAGGGTTTGAAAGATGGCTTCGGCCCCCGACCAGCGGTTTCCCGCCGCGTCGAAGGCCCAGACCTCCCGATCCGCTTGCTCGCGCGTCAAGCCGAACCGCTCCAACACCCCGGGCACCTGGCTGGGCCACGCCGTGATGCGGCTAGCGCCCTCCTGGGCCCGGATCCAGCGGATCATGCGGGTGCAAACTCCACAGTAGCCATCGAAGATCAGGTCCATCGAAGCGGGGCCTTGCTTGGACGTCAGCGCATCCGGGTGATGGGACCGCAGGCGATCCGCGCGCCCGAGTTCCCCGCCGGGTCGCTCATGTAGTCATCCGGTCCCGCGTGAATCATCAGCGAGGTGCCGCCCTCCTTGAAGAGCGAGTTGGGGCCGTCCTTGAGAGTGACCCCGGTCGCCAGGGTAGAGACGTCGAGCGTGCCGTCCGCCTGGACCGTCACGTTCGGCAGGTCCCCGGCGTGAGGGCCGTTGGGATTCTTGAAGCCATGGGCCTTGCCGCCCGGGTTGAAGTGGCCCCCTGCCGTCGCGAAGCCCGGTGCATGGCACTCGGCGGCGGCATGAATGTGGAAGCCGTGCACGCCGGGCGGCAAGTTCGAGGCCTTCAGCCGGATCAGCACGCCATCCGGAAGCTGGGTGAACGTCGCCTTGCCCACGACCGTGCCCTGCGCATCCGCAAGCTCTGCCTGTGCCCCAGGCGGTACCGCATGCCCCTCGACGCTCGCCGACGACCCGATGACCAGGATGGCCGCCAAAGCCAAGGCCTCACGAAGCATTGCCTCCTCCTTTCGCCGATCGCCATGCCGATCGCCATGCCGACCGTCGCATGACCGCCGAGCGATCGTACGCTCGATGGCCCGATTGGGCAAGCGTCGAGCAAGGGTCCTGCGGGAGGGTCATGGGCGCGTGGTAGCATGAGCGCATGAAGATGAGGCTCGGAACCCGGATCGGGATCGGCTACGGGGTCGTGATCGCCGCCCTCTTGGTGGTGCTCGCGCTCGCGTACATCGCCTTCGAGACGACACGGCGCGAGAGCGTGCTCATCCGCGATCGCCTGAGTCCCAGCATCGAGGCCACCAACAACCTGATCCTCGCGCTGGAGCGCATGGAGATCACGGAGTTCCTCTTCTTCGTGCCCGGCCTCGAGGTCGAAACCCTCCTCAAGCGCTACGACGAGGCCCAGCAAGACTTCGAGCGCTGGTTCGTGGAGGTCGAGGTGCATGCCGAGACCCCGCAGGGCCGTGCGCTGGTGGCCCAGATCGGCCAGGACTTCGGGGCCTTCAGGCAAACCGACCGGCGCATGCGCGCGTTGATCCGCGCCGGCAAGCTCGATGAAGCGCGCACCCTCAACGCCGGTGAGTCGCTCACGGTCGCCAACAGCCTCCGAGATGCTGCCCGCGCCTTCCGCGACCTCAACCTCCGGGCCGTCCAGCAAGCCCAGGCCCAGGAAATCGCGGTCATGCACATGGCCGAAACGCTGGCGCTCCTGGTCACCGTGCTGGCGATCCTCCTGGCGGGCGCCATCTGGTGGCGCACCTCTCGGTCCATCGTCCCGCCGCTGCTCTCCCTCCAGTCGGCCACCTCGCGCCTCGCCAAGGGGGAATTCGCCACCTCGCATCACCCCGACAGCGAGAATACCGCCGAGATCGCCACGCTCGAGGCCAACTTCAACCACATGTCCCAGCAGCTGCAAACCACGGCGCAGCAGCTCCTTGAAACCAACTCGACCCTGGAAGCCCAGGTGGCGGAAAGGACGCAGGCGTTGCAGGAGGCCAACCAGGTCCTCCAGGTGTCCCTCGAGGAACTTCGCACCCTGGACAAGCTCAAGTCCGATTTCATGGCGGTCATGAGCCACGAGCTGCTGACGCCGATCAACTTCATCACCGGGTTTGGCTCGGCGCTCGAGGACGAGGTTCTCGGGCCGCTGAACGCCGAGCAGAAGCGGGCGGTGAGCCGGATGATGGAGGGCGCCCAGCGGCTGACACGCCTGGTGCGCAACGTCCTGGATTACACCAAGCTCGAATCGGGCTCGCTGACCATCTTGCCGGCCGCCGTCGACTACGACGAGCTGCTGCGCCGGGTCGTCGAGGCGCTCAAGCCTCAAACCGAGGCCAGCCATCAGCAGCTGGAGCTGAGCATGCCACCCGCTCTTCCCCCGGTCTGGGCGGATCCCGATCGGCTGGAGCAGGTACTGCAGGAGCTGCTGGACAATGCGATGAAGTTCACGGCGGCGGGGGGGAAGATTCGGCTGGCCGTCACGGTCGAGCCGGAGGACGTGGTGACGCAGGTGAGCGACACCGGGATCGGCATGGCGCCGGAAGCGCTCCCCAACCTCTTCAAGCCGTTCGTGCAGGGAGACTCGTCATCCACCCGTGCCTACGGCGGAATGGGCCTGGGGTTGCCCATCGTCTCCACCTTGATCACTGCGATGGGCGGCAAGCTCGGCGTGCAATCGGCGCTGGGGCAGGGCTCAACCTTCCGCTTCACCCTTCCGCGGGCCGACCTTTAGCGCCTGCGGCTGTTTCGTAAGGCAGCGAGCGTTAGCCGCGAGACCGTCGTAACGCGCTTGACGATTCAAGCGCGTTGACCTGTAGAAACGACGTTAGCGATAGATCAAGCGGTAGGTTGGATGGCGCTCTCGGGCATCCGCCCCCGGCCCTGTCCGCGCCCCCAGCGAATGCGCTGGGAGTCGCTGGCGTTGACCTGCGCGTAGAGCTGCAGGAAAGCCAGGGTCAGCGCCTCCCGGGTGAGGGCGTTCATCCCGATCAGGATCTCGCCCAAGGGGGATCCCGGTTTTTCGCGCTGTATGGCCAGCGCCCGATCCAGGTCCGCCGGATCGATCTGCTGATTGGAAAGCAGTCGCTGGCTCAAGAGTTGGTCAAAGCTCATCCGTGACATGCCGGTGGTCCTCCTGCCTCGTTCCCGCCCTGCGGGAAGGCTCCATCCTTGGAGCGCGCGGCCTCTACATTCCTGTTTCGGCAGGCGATGGGCCGACTTGAGCCCAGTCACGGAACGTTCACGCAAGCCTCACCGACCGGCAACAAGCCCCCCGAGGGCAATCTCGGGGGGCTTGCGATTGATGGCTACGCGAGCGGCTTACTTGAGAATGGTGTAGCGGACCCGGGCCACACCCGAACGCACCATGCCTAGGGCCTCGGCTGCCGCGCGGCTGACGTCCAGCGAGCGGCCATGCGCGTAGGGGCCACGGTCGGTGACCCTCACCAGGGTGGTCCTGCCGTTGGCGAGGTTGGTGACCAGGAGCAAGGTGCCGAAGGGCAGCGACTTGTGGGCGGCGGTATGGGCGTTCATGTCGAAGCGTTCTCCGCTGGCCGCCCGTCGCCCGTGGAACATGCCGCCGTACCAGGAGGCGTTGCCGACGCCGTTGCGCGCGCCGGGCAGCAGCCCGCGCGAGGCCTGCACCTGGATGGGCACGCCGCCCAGGCGATTGCGGAGCGTGTTGACGTAGCTGAGGGTCAAGGCACCGGCGCGCGAGCCTTGCTTCCTGGCGAAGGCCTCGTCGATCTCGATGACGGCCGTGCTGCCGATCTGCACGGCGAAGCGGCCGCCATGGCGAGCGGGGGTGATCCGGTCGCTGCGCAGCGCCCCCTGGCGCCTCAGGGTCGTGAGGCGGTGGACGAAGCGGGCGGCCATCACTCCTTCATCCCCGACGAAGCGGAACAAGACCTCACCGTCCAGGTAGACCTGCGACCCCACGCTCGTTTGCTCCCAGCGGACGGGCGCGACCACCGGAGCAGACGCCGGCACCTCGGCCATCACGGCCGGCTCAAGAGGAGCTTGCAGCCCAGCTAAGGCCTCAACCGCGGAAGGCCCCGGGGAGACGACCTCGTCCTGCGAGGAGGCCCTGGCAATCGGGGCCCATGTGAGGCTGGTCGCCAGGGCGAGGCCCAAGGCAAGCAAAGGAAACTTCCGGTCAGGGAGGGGCAGATTCACGGGTCGTGCTCCTTTCCCGGCTCCGAATCGGCGTCGAGCCAGCAATAAATCTCAACAATCCTAGCACAACGCTTGCCTGCCAGTCAAAACGCCCTCCGCAGCGGGATCCGCTAGACACACGCAAGCGCGCCCCCCGAGTTCGGGGGGCGCGCCGCGCTACAATCGACGATTATGCAGGTCGTTCGGCTTCCACGAGGACCCAGTCCCCTTCGGACTCCCGCTCCAGCAGCCGGAATCCCTGCGCCGCCAGCGACTGGGCCACGTCATCCGCCTTGCGGGAGATGATGCCCGAGGTGACCAGCCGGCCTCCGGGACGCGTGATCCGCCAGAGCTCGGGTGCCAGCTCGATGATGACCTCCGCGAGGATGTTGGCGACCACCAGGTCTGCTTGCCCCTTGAGGTCTCCGGCCGAGCCGACGATATTCTCCACCGAGACCCGGTTGATCTCGGCGTTCTCCTCGGCCGACGCCACGGCGACCGGGTCGTTGTCGACCGCGACCACGTGCTTGGCCCCCATCATGGAGGCCAGGATGGCCAGGATCCCGGTGCCGGCCCCGACATCGTAGACCGTCTCGGCGGGCGATGCGCTCATCACGCGCTCGATGGCCCGCAAGCAAAGGCGGGTGGTCTGGTGGGTCCCGGTTCCGAAGGCCTGCTTCGGGTCCAGGGTGATGACGAGATCTTGCGGCTGAGGGTCGTACTCCTCCCAGGAGGGCCGCACCACGATGTTCTGGCCGATCCGCTGGACATGCCAGAAGCGTTGCCAGCTAGTCGCCCAGTTCTCCTCGGGGATCGTCCGGGTTTCAACCTGGTAGGAGGCGCCGGCGAAGGGAAGCAATCCCTCGCGAATCCCCGCGTCCAGCAGCTCCATGTCAGGAGGCGCGACCTCGGGGAAGTAGGCCTTGAGGGTGAAGGTTTCCTGCTGCGGAGCCTCCGGAGCGCGCTCCGAGACCACGACGCCGGGGACGCCACGCTCGGTCAGGCTCCAGGCGACCGCTTCGGCGGCCTCGGCGGGGACGGTGATGGAGAGTTCGATGTAGTTCAATTTGCAACGACCTTGGTGATGGTGAGGGCGGGAGCGGTGCGCAGATCGAGCGTGGGCAAGGCCCCTGAGAGCTCATTGCCTGACTCGTCCTGCACCAGGGTGAGAATGGGCCGCGAGGCCAGCCGCATGTCCACCTCGGTGACGATGCCGACCTCCCCCGAGGAGAGCTTGAGCATGGTCCCGGGCGGGTAAGGCGCGATGGTCGAGATGAAGGTCGTCACCAGCTCCAGCGAGAAGTGGCGGTCGGCCTGGGTCATCAGGTACTCGATGGCTTCGTGGGGGAGGAAGCGTTTGCGGTAGACCCGATCCGAGGTGAGGGCGTCGTAGACGTCCGCGATCGCCCCGATCTGGCCGTTGAGGTGGATATCGTTGCCCTTCAGCCCCTTGGGGTAGCCCGTCCCGTCGTACTTCTCGTGGTGCTGCAGCACGACGATCTTGGCATGGGCCGACAGGGTCTGGATCGAGCGCAGCATGTCGAAGCCCGAGCGCGCGTGATCCTGCATCTTCGCGTACTCTTCCTCGGTGAGGCGGCCCGGCTTGTGCAGGATATCCTCGGAAACCTGCATCTTGCCGATGTCATGCAGCATCAAGCCGAGGGCGAGATCCTTGAGCTGGCGCTCGTCCAGCCCCAGTTGGACGCCCAGGATGGTGCCGACCACGCAGACGTTCACCGAATGCGAGAACGTGTAGGTATCGTGGCTCTTGAGATCCGCCATCTGGATGATCAGCGCGTCGTTGGCCATGATCGACTCGACGATCCGCGAGGTCACGTCCGAGATGGCCTGGAGGTTCACGCCGCCCTTGGAGACGTCGCCGAAGGCCCGCTTGATGGTGGTCACGGCCTCCTGGCGCAGCTGTTCGGGGATGACGTCATGCACCTCGACGCCGGGAACGCGCGGATCCACGATGTAGATGAACCCGTACTGCATCTCCCGCAGCGCCTTGAGGTAACGTTCGGAAAGGGGCGTGCCTTCGCGAAGCAGCACCCGCCCGTCATTGGTGAAGATGGATTTGCCGAGAATCTGCCCCGGCTGGGCTTTTTCAAGATCAATGGGTCGCATAAGCTCGCTATACCCCGCTTCTAGGGGAGGCAAACCCGCGGTTTCCTCTGACAGCGCCGATGAACGCGCGGATGCGTTCGGGGTCCTTTCGACCCGGGGCCGCTTCCACGCCACTGGAGACATCCACGGCCTCCGGCTGCAGGCGCGATAGCAGCTCGGTGACGTTGGCAGGCGTCAGCCCTCCGGCCACGATGCGGGGAACGGACGGCCAGGACACGGCTGATAGCCAGTCCCAGTCGAAGGGCTGGCCCGACCCGGCCCCGGAATCGAGCAGCAGGCCGTCAAGACCCGACCAGTCGGACAGGCCCCGGAGATCCGAGGGACCGTGCAGCTGGAGGGCCTTGAAAACGGCCAGTCCCGGCCGCTCGCGCTTGAGGGCGAGGGCGAGCTCGGGACGTTCCGAGCCATGCAACTGCAGGGCGCGCACGCCCGTGGTGTCCGCCAGGGCGATCGCCGCTTCCAGCGGCAGGTCTCTCACCACGCCGACGGTCAGGACGAAGGGATGCGCCGCGCGCACCAGCTCGCGCACGCGCTCCGGCGAGACGTCACGCTTGGTGCCCGGCACCATGACGAAGCCCACGGCGTCGGCTCCCGCCTCGCAGGCGATGCGCACGTCCGCCTCCTGCGTGAGGCCGCAGATCTTGACGCGGATCATGCCAGCAGCGCCTTGACTGCCAGCTCCAGGTCCGGCTGCTTCAGAAGGGACTCTCCGACCAGCATGGCCTGGGCGCCCCAGGACTCCAGGAGCCGCCGGTCCTCGGACGTCGCGATGCCCGACTCGCTCACCAGCGTCGGGGGCTCGCGAAGCGCGCGAAGGCGCTCGGCGACCTGGCGGGTCGCCGCCAGGTCGACCTGGAAGGTCTTGAGATCGCGGTTGTTCACCCCGATCAAAGGCGCGCCCAGCGTCATGGCGCGCTCGAACTCGGCCATGTCGTGGACTTCCAGCAGGAACTCGAGATCCCAGCGCCGGCAGGCCTTCATGAGGGAAGCCAGCGTGGCGTCGTCGAGGGCTGCGGCGATCAGGAGGACGGCATCGGCCCCGTAGGCGCGGGCCTCGGGCAACTGCGCCTCGTCGATGATGAAGTCCTTGCGCAGGATGGGCAGGTCGCAGGCCTCACGGGCCTGCTCCATGAAGGAGAGGGCTCCTCCGAAGAAGGTCTCGTCGGTAAGCACCGACAGAGCGGCGGCGCCTCCGGCCTGGTAGGCGCGGGCCATGGCGGGCGGGTCGAAGTCCTCGCGAATCATCGGACGGCTGGGGCTACGGCGCTTGATCTCGGCGATCAGGGCCACCGGGGGGCGCCGGAGCAGCGCCTCGCGCAAGCTGCGGCTAGGGAAGCGCGCCGGCGGCAGCGCGGCCGTTTCGAGGGCCGCGACCTCGCGTCGCTTCTCGGCGAGAATGGTATCGAGAATGGTGTTCATGAGGGGATCTTACCACGATCCAGCGAAGGGCACGGACGGCCGAGAGCAGCCGGCGGCTTCAGAGGGAAAACGGCACGTCTCCCACGACGCCCGGCAGGGTCAGGGTGAAGGTGCTGCCCATGTTGCTGCCGGCGCTGTCGGCGATGATGTCGCCCCCCATGCTGGCCATGAGCTTGGAAACAAGGGGCAGTCCCAGCCCCAGCCCCCCGAAGCGGCGGGTCGGACCGCTCTCGAGCTGACCGAAGACGGCGAAAAGCGCGGGCAGCTTGGCGGGGGGAATGCCCACGCCGGTATCCGTCACCGACAGGCAGACCCGATCGGCGTCGGCGCGAGCCGTCCAGGCGATCGATCCGCCTTCGACATTGAACTTGATGGCATTGTCGAGCAGGGCCTGCAAGGCGATCTCGAGGCAAAGGCCGTCGGCCCAGACGAGGGGCAGCTGATCGGCGAACTCCATGGTGATCGCGAGGCGCTTGGCCTCCAGCTCATCCTGATACTGGCCGACCACGCGCGAGATGGCCTCGTTGAGCTGGATGGGAATCGGGTGGATCTTGAGGTAGCCGGAGTTGAGCTTGGTCAGCATGATGCTGGTCTCGGCCAACTGTCCGAGCTTGCGGCTGGCCTGGTGGATCTGCTTGAGGAAGTCCACGTACTGGCCGGGAAGCACGCCCGTTGCGTCGTCGAGCAGGATCTCGGAGAGCCCCTGGATGATGGTCAGCGGGGTGCGCAGCTCATGGCCGATGTTGGCGAGGATGTCGTCGTGAAAGGAGGTCATCTCGCGCTCCGCGGCGCTGGAGCGCTCGACCTCCGCCTGCAGGACCTGGTTGGCCCAGGCGAGGTGCAGCAGGACGTCGGCGTCATCGACGACGGAGACGGCGCTTTGGGTCGTCCCGGGGCCATGGCGTTGCGTCATCGCTGGCGTCCTCTCTCTCCATGTGAGTGGTCTCGGCGAGCAGGAAACTCACGGGCCGTCCATGGCGTGTTCGAGGCGCGACCATGGGGGTGAGCGACCCTCGGCTTAACAACCCGTCACATTATAGTACACCTTGTCTGCTTCCGGAGGAAAGTTTATCGAAAGGAGGCGACAAGTCCAGTAGTGTCGCCGTTTGACGGCCATTCGCCTGCTATGATATAAGGAAAGAGCCGTAGTAGGGTTACCATACGACCGGCCTGCGGTCTTCAAAGGCGAATGTCCGTCGCCACGGCGACGAAGAGGGACGAAGACGGTGCTTACGCAACGACGGCGGTTCTCCTGCCTGGCGCCCAAGGGCACCGGCAGCGCAAGAGCCAGCGCGAGGCTGTGGCGAACTGCCGCAGCGGTGACCCTGTTAGCCACGATTCTCAGCGGCTGCAATCCAGCCGGGTCCACCAAGACGATCACCCTCTGGCACCCCTGGGGAGGCGCCGAACTGGCGGCCCTCAAGGACGCCATCAAGGCCTATCAGGCGGACCATCCCGGGACGGAAGTCATCGCCCTGCAGGTCCCCTCGGATCGCCTACAGGACAAGTACCTGCGCTCGGCAGCCGCCAACGGCGGCCCCGACCTCCTGATCGGCGCCACCGACTGGATCGGCAAGTTCGCCCAGTCCGAGGTCGTCGCGTCCCTGGACGACCAGATTCCCGAGCCCCAGCTCCAGCGCTACCAGAACGTCGCCCTTTCCGCCTTGCGCTACAAGGGCCATCTCTACGCGCTTCC
The DNA here is from genome assembly GCA_036676455.1 of Candidatus Sericytochromatia bacterium. Taxonomy (GTDB): domain Bacteria; phylum Cyanobacteriota; class Sericytochromatia; order S15B-MN24; family UBA4093; genus UBA4093. The sequence continues at coordinate 65,212 of JAKFCW010000126.1, read as the reverse complement.
CGAGAGCCTGGAAACCGTGGCTCTGTATTACAACAAGGCCCTGCTCCCCGCAGGCCCCCCCAAGACGATCGACGGCCTCTTCATCCAGGCCAACTCGCGTGACTACTGGAAGGGCGAGTACCTGCTCGCCTACAACACCCAGTTCTACTTCTCGGCCGGCTACCTCTTCGGCTCGGGCGGCAAGCTCCTCGACGCCGGCGGCCAGGCGCAGGTCGACAGCCCTGGAGCCGTGCGCTGGCTCACCCTTCTAAAGAACATGCGCGAGCACCCACGCTTCGCCGTCAAGTCCGACTACGGCTACGCCGACGCCCTCTTCCGCGAGAAGAAGGCCGCCATGACCATCAACGGCCCGTGGGCCATCGGGGACTACCAGCAGGTGCTGGGCGACGACCTCGGCGTCGCGCCTTTGCCGATGGTCGAGGACATGGTCCCCGCCGTGCCCTTCGTCGGCATCAAGTGCCTGATGTTCAACCCAAACTCGACCGGCGAGCGCCGGGAGCGGGCGCTGGACTTCGCCAACTTCTTCACCGCCGCGCCCAACATGACCCGCATGCTCACACAAGCCGGTCACGTTCCGGCGATCAAGGGCGTCACCATCCCGGAGGACAGCCCGCTGGCGGCCTTCGAGCGGCAAGCCAAGTGGGGCACCCCGCTGCCGCCCGATCCCGAGATGAAGGAAGTCTGGACCCCCATGGACAAGGCCGTCGAAGAGGTGCTGACCGGCGTCAATCCGCCCGCCAAGGCGATCGCCAACGCCCAGAAGCTCATCCAGGCCAAGATTGAGGCAGTACGCAAGCAATGAAGATCAAGAAGGACCTCTCCGAATCCAGGCTCGCCTACCGCTTCATCCTGCCTTCCGCCATCGTCATGGCGCTCATCACCGTCTACCCCCTCCTCTACGGGGTCTGGATGGCGTTCACCAACTTCAGCCCGCGCCACATCCGGAACCAGAACCCCGAGTTCGTCGGCCTCCAGAACTTCATCGACATCCTCACCCAGGCGCCGTACCTGGACTTCAACTTCCTCAGCGTGCTGGGGTTCAACTTCGTCTGGACCTTCGCCAACCTGATCTTCCACGTCTCGCTTGGCGTCGCCCTGGCGCTGTTGATCAACACCCCGGGCCTGCGCGGCAAGCGCCTCTACCGCGCCCTCTTGATCCTTCCATGGGCCGTGCCCACCTACGTCACGGCCCTGATCTGGAAGAACATGTTCGACACCCAGTTCGGCGCGGTCAATCTGCTCTTGAAGCAATGGCAGCAGGCCATCCCCTTCCTGCCGACCAACGTCGACTGGCTCGGACAGTTCCCCAACGCCTTCTACGCCGTGCTGCTGGTCAACATCTGGATGGGCTTCCCCTTCATGATGATGGTGGCCTCCGGCGCCCTGCAGTCCATTCCCTCGGATCTCTACGAGGCCGCCGACATGGACGGCGCCGGCCCCTGGCGCAAGTTCTGGACCGTCACCGTGCCGATGCTCAAGCCCGCCATGGTCCCCGCCATCATGCTCGGCTTCATCTGGACCTTCAACAACTTCAACGTGATCTACTTCGTCACCCAGGGCAACCCCTTCGGCAAGACCGAGATCCTCGTCACGCAGGCATACAAGCTGACTGACATGGGCATGTACGGTCAGGCCTCCGCCTTCGCCCTGATCATCTTCTTCATCCTGCTCGCCTTCACCTTGGTGAACCTCAGGGTCACCAAGGCCACCCAGGAGGTCTAACCGTGAGCAAGCGACGCCTCATGAGCCTGGCCCGCCTCACGGGGGCCCATCTCGTCCTCATCGTGGTCGCCCTCTTCTCGATCTTCCCGGTCCTCTGGGTGGTCTCGATGGCGCTCGATCCCAACTCGGTCGCCCGTCCCACCGAGCTCAAGCTCCTGCCGTCGGGCATCTCCTTCGACGCCTTCCGGCAGATCATCTCCAACCCCACCGAGATCGACGGCATCACCTTCTGGGACCTGCTGCGCAACTCCATGCTCGTCTCCTTCGGCACGACCGCCTTCGGCATCCTGCTGGGAGCGTCGGGCGCCTACGCCTTCTCGCGCTTCCGCTTCCCGGGACGCCAGGTGGGTCTGATGACCTTCATCGTCCTGCAGATGTTCCCCGCAGTCGTCTCCATCGCCCCCCTTTACGTCCTGCTGTCGGCCCTGCACGTCCGGACCTCGCTCATTGGCCTGATGATCGCCTACGCGGCGGGCACCTTGCCCTTCGCCATCTGGAACCTCAAGGGCTACTTCGACACCGTCCCGAAGGATCTCGAGGAGGCCGCCATGATCGACGGCTGCACCCGGACGCAGACCTTCTGGCGCATCGTGCTGCCGCTGTCGGCCCCCGCCGTCGCCGTCACCGCCCTCTTCGGCTTCATGACCGGCTGGACCGAGATCATCATGGCCTGGACCATGCTCGAGAACCCCAAGACCTTCACCCTCGCCATGGCCCTGTACTCGATGGTCGGCCAGTACGGCACCTTCAAGCCCTGGAGCCAGTTCGCCGCCATGAGCATCATCATCTCGCTGCCCGTGGTCGTGGTCATGCTCTTCCTCCAGCGCTACATCGTCTCCGGCCTCACCTCGGGCGGGGTCAAAGGGTGATCCGCCGGCTCGCGCTGGCACTCGGGCTGGGGCTCCTCCTCCTGGGGGCAGCTCCGCCCGCAGAGGCCCAGTTCGACGGCAACCGAACCAGCTACCAGACCGCCCTCGAGTTCTACCGGCTCGGGGAATGGGTCACCGCCGAGCGCATCCTCGGCGAGATCCTGAGCCAGAGCACCGACCACCACCAGGCCCGCTGGACCCTGGCGAGCCTATACCTGCGCACGGGCCGAAAGGAAGCCGCCACCCGCCTCTTCACCGAGATCGCCAGCCGTGAGGGCGGCGACCTGGCCGCGCACGCGAAGGCCTGGCTGGAAGCGAACGGCACCGCGGAGACGCAAGGCCCCACCTTCACTCCCGACGCGTCGGGCTCCGTTACCCTCGCCAGCCCCCAGGCGGGCTACCAGCTGGCGACCTTCCCCACCGCCCCGCTGAGCCTGCAGATCCCCACCGGCTACAAGCTGCAACAAAGCGAGATCAAGCGACAGGGCGACCTCATCCAGGCCCGTTACCTCTTCGCTCCCGATCTCAAGGCCGCCAAGCGCCTGAGCCTCTCCGTCGAGGTGATCACGCTGGCCAAGCCCGAGGAAGCCAGCAACCACCGGGTCCTGATGATCCGCGAGATGCTCGCGCGCGACGGCCTCAACCGGAACATCCCCTTCCGCGAACAGGATCAGGTCATCAACGGCCATCTCGCCCGCTTCCTGGGCTACGCCGAGCCCTCCGAGCCGCGCGTCCAGGTCCTCGCCCTGGGCGTCGCCACCGACCGCTACCGCGTGATCATGCGCGCCGCCTGCCACGGCTCGATCGCCAAGCAGCACCTGCCCAAGCTGCAAGGCACACTCGGCTCGCTCCGCCTTCGCTGATCCGCTATACTGATTCGAACATCCGTTTGAACACGTAAAGGAGCTCCCCATGGCGAAGGTCGCTAAGACCAAGATCAAGTTCGTCTGTCAGAACTGCGCCTCCGAGCAGCCGCGCTGGATGGGGCGCTGCCCCGAATGTGGCGAGTGGAACACCATGACCGAGGAAGCTTCCGCTCCGCTGTCGCCCGCCGTCAAGGCCGCCACCCGCACCGTGGCCCCGATTCCCCTGAAGGCCGTGACCCTGGAGGCAGAGGAGCGATTCAGCTCCGGCCTGGACGAGCTCGACCGCGTGCTGGGAGGCGGGATCGTCCCCGGATCGCTGGTCCTCTTGGGCGGCGACCCCGGCATCGGCAAGTCCACCCTTCTCTTGCAGGTGGCCCAGTACCTGTCGTCCCAGGGCAAGCGCGTGCTCTACGTCTCGGGCGAGGAATCCGCCCGCCAGATCCGCATGCGCGCCAAGCGCCTCGGAGCCGAGCACGACGGGCTGTTCGTCCTCGCCGAGAACGACACCAACGTGATCGAGGCCGCCCTGCACGAAATGCAGCCCGACTGGGCCGTCATCGACTCCATCCAGGCCATCTACAACCCCAACCTCGCCTCGACCGCCGGCTCGGTCTCACAGGTCCGGGCCGCCACCGGCTCCCTGATGCGCATCGCCAAGGATCAAGGCGTCAGCCTCTGCATCGTCGGCCACGTCACCAAGGAAGGGACCCTCGCCGGTCCCCGCGTGCTCGAGCACATGGTCGACACCGTGCTTTACTTCGAGGGCGATCGCTTCAAGGCCTACCGCCTCGTCCGCGCCGTCAAGAACCGCTTCGGCTCCACCAACGAGGTCGGCATCTTCGAGATGCGCTCCGACGGCCTCGCCGAGGTCAGCAACCCCTCCGCGCTCTTCCTCGCCGAGCGAACCACCGAGACCACCGGCTCGGCCATCGTGGCCACCATGGAAGGCACGCGGCCCCTCCTCGTCGAGATCCAGGCCCTCGTCAGCCCATCCGTCCTGGCCTCCCCACGCCGCGCCGCCAACGGCATCGAGCACAACCGCATGGTGCAGGTCCTCGCCGTGCTCGAGAAGCGCGTCGGCCTGCCCCTGTCCAAGCACGACGTCTACGTCAACGTCGTCGGCGGCCTTTCCATCGACGAGCCGGCCGGCGATCTCGGAGTCGCTCTCGCCGTGGCCTCCAGCATGCGCGATGTCGCCCTCAAGCCCCAGGCGATCGCCATCGGCGAGGTCGGCCTCAACGGCGAGGTCCGAGCTGTCAGCTCCCTGGAGGCCCGCCTCAAGGAAGCCCAGAAACTCGGCTTCACCCTGGCCGTCGTCCCGGGCCACAACCTCGACGAACGCGTCACCATGCCGCCCGGCATGGAGGTCATCGGCGTCACCCGCCTGCTCGACGGCATCGTCAAGTCCACCGTTCCGGCTCCCTCCAACTGACCCGCGGGCCCAACAAAAAAGCAGGGTGGGGAAGACGACGTCTTCCCCACCCTGCCGGCTTTCGGCTTACTTGTAAGAGTCCCGCAGGTCCTTCAGGTCGTTGAGCTCGTCGCGCGTGCTGGAAAGCTCGCCCTTCAGACGCGTGATGGCCTTCTCCAGCTCGGCGATCTTGTCGGCGATCTCCTCGGCGTTCTCCAGGCGAGACTGGATGGCATTGGCCAGCACCTCGTCGCGAAGCCCCTCGAGGTCGGAAATCTTCCGCTCGATCGTGGCGATGGTCTTCTCGGTCTTGGCAATCTGCGCGTCGATCTTGGCCAGCTGCTCCCGGTTCTCGGAAATCCGGCCGTCGAGCTTCTCTTGCTTGACTTCGAGCTGGTCGATCCGCTGCTGGGTCGCGTCCAGCTCGCCTTCCTTGGCCTCGCCCTGGGCTTGAAGCTTGCCGCGGCGCAGGTCGAGGAAGTAGCCCTCGATGGAAATGACCGCCTGGCGCGTATTGGTCTCGGTGAGCTTGCCCTCGGTGGCGTGCATGCGGTCTTGTGCCCGCTGGGCTTCCTCGGAAGCCGCTTCCTCGCGGATCTTGCCGAGGGCGTCGTCGCCCTGCGCGTAGCCCGGAAGCGTCTTCAGGTAATCGGCGTAGTCCTGGGCTCCGCGAGCCTGGCCGTACTGCGTGCGGTGCTGCTTGGCCAGCTCCGCCTCACGCTTGATGAGGGCGCCCTGCTCGGCCTTGAGGCCGTCGATCTTGGCGTCGACGGCATCGATCTTGCCGGCGATCTCGGCGATCTCTTCCTTGATCTGGGCCTTCTCGGCCTGGGCGCCCGAGAGATCCTGCTTGAGTTCCTCGGCACGCTTCAGCTTGCGAGCGAGCGCGTCGCTGAGATCCGCGCGCTCGACGTGGGCATCGGCCAGGTCGACCTGGTTGCGGTAAAGCGCCTTGTTCAGCGAGGAGATCTCGCCGTCGATCCGCATCACCTGCTCTTTGATGGCCGCCCCCGACGCACCGCGCTTCGGCACGCTGATGTCGATGACGTCCTTCTTCGGCCTGAGCGAGTACGGGTGGGAGACTTCCGGCTTGCCCTGCGCCTCGATCGGCTTGCTATCGGCAGACGGAGCCTCGGCCGGCTTGGCAGGAGCGAGCATGGCCGCCCAGTTGAGGGCTCCGAGCTTCGATTTCGACACCTGATTATCCATGACCAAGTCCTCCCACGTTCACTGAGCGTTCTTCCCTGTGATTGTCGACACGGCGGCCGGCAATCTTGCGGAAACACGGGTTAAGCTTCGACAAAGCCCCCCTCCCGAGTGGCACCTGGCAAGCCTGCCGACGCCCGCCGGATCCCCCCCAATTCCTACATACCCTCCTGAATGCCGACTTCCGACGAAAGGATTGGCCGAATCTCCCGATAAGAGAAAAAAGTTAAGTTTAGGTGAGGAGGAGATTAAGCATGCGTATGAGCCCGGCGTTCGGCGCAAGGCAGGGACTCGGCCGGTTCCTGGGCGTGCTGGGGATCCTGGCGCTGCTCGCGGGCTGCGGGGGCCCTGGCGCCTTCCGGCTCGGTGACGATAGCCGGATCCGCATCCAGTCGGTGCCCGGATCCGAAAAGGCCTTCCCTTCGGGCTTCCTCTGGGGCGTCGCCACGGCGGGCTACCAGTATGAAGGCGGCGACCAGACGTCGCAGTGGGCCGCCTGGGAGCGCGCACGCCGGGTGAAGCACCCGATCGGCCAGGCCACCGACCACTGGAACCGCTGGGAGGCGGATCTCGACCTCGCGAAGGGACTGGGCCTCAACGCGTTCCGCCTCAGCATCGAGTGGGCCCGCATCGAACCCGAGCGCGGTCGCATCGATCCCGCGGCCGTGAAGCACTACCACCAGGTGATCGACGGCCTGCGCGCTCGCGGCATGGAGCCCATCGTCACCCTGGTCCACTTCGCCTACCCCGCCTGGCTCGATCAGCCGCTTAGCGGCGGCAACGGCGGCTGGGAATCCGACGAGACCGTATCCGAGTTCCGCCGCTACGCCTCCTGGGCCGCCCAAGAGTACGGAAGCAAGGTTCGTTGGTGGATCACGCTCAACGAGCCCAACACGGCGGGCCTCACCGGTTACATCGCAGGCGTGCATCCTCCGGGCAAGCGCAACCCCTTCGCCTACTCCCAGGTCATGGAGCGCATGGGACGAGCGCACCAAGCCGGTTTCGAGGCCCTTCACGCCGGCGATCCGGATGCGCAGGTCTCGATCAACCCGTTCATCTTTCATCGCCGAGCGCACTCCCCCAACTACGAGACGCAAGCCAGCTACGACCTCAACGATTTCAGCCTGCTCGACCGCCTGGCCTCGCCGGAGAACGGGAATCGAGGCCCCTCGGCGCAGACCGAGAAGCGCTACCTCGACTACGTGGCCTTCGACTACTACTATGCTCTGGGCTTCTGGGACGTGACCAAGATCGGCACCTTCTGGGAATGGCCCATCTACCCCGAGGGCATGTACGAGGTCTCCAAGAAGCTCTACGAACGCTACAAGCTGCCCCTGCTCGTGGCCGAGAACGGCTTCGCCACCGAGGCCGACAACCCGCGCAAGGACGGCTGGACCCGCGAGGCCTTCCTGGTGAACCACCTGGCCCAGCTACGCAAGGCCATGGCGGAGGGCGTGCCGGTCATCGGGTACATGCACTGGTCGCTGAGCGATAACTACGAGTGGGGAAGCTACACTCCCAAGTTCGGCCTCTACGGGATCGACCGGCGCGACCCCGAGTTGCGTCGCTTCCCGACCGGCGGGGCCGAGGTCTACCGACAGATTGCCGAAAGCAACCGTCTTCCCGACTCCCTGCTCGGGCGCTACCTCGGGCGCCGCAACTAGCCCCCGCATGCTAAAGCGCCCGCGGCTAAGGCTGAAGCGCCCGCGGCAAAGCTGAAAGGCATGCTTCTCGCTGGACCTGCAGGCGTGATTCGACGATGATGACACTCGCCCTCGGGGGCAGACGGAGGCAAGCATGATCGACCTGACCCGTGACCTCCGGGATCGCGACGCGCCCTTGCGCCGGGACATCCACTGGCTAGGCACGCTCCTGGGCGAGACCCTGATCGAGCAGGCGGGCGAAGCGCTCTTCGAGACCGAGGAGCGCCTGCGCATCCTCAGCAAGCGGTATCGCCGGCACCCGACCGCGTTTCGCCAGGAGCAGATCGCGGGCATCGTCCACGGGCTGGGGGTCGACGAGGCCATAGGCGTGATCCGAGCGTTCTCGCTGTACTTCGGCCTGGTCAACCTGGCCGAACAGCATCACCGGGTGCGGCGCCGGCGCGAGGTCCGACTGATGGGCGATCGCCCTCAACGTGGCTCGATCACCGAGACCATGCGGATCCTCTCGGAGGAAGGCCTTGACCCGGACGAGGTGAGATCCCTGCTGAGGCGCGTCGAGGTGGGCCTGGTGGTCACGGCCCACCCCACCGAGCCCAACCGCAAGACGGTCCTGAGGCAGTGGCATGACGTGACCCGGGACCTCGCGGCCTGGGACGACCCCCGGCTCGGGCCCCGCGACCGCGATCGCATCGAGACCTCCATCCGCGAGACCCTGACGGCCCTCTGGCAAACCGACGAGGTGCGTCACCGCCGCCCCACGGTCTACGACGAGCAGAACGCGGCCCTGTTCTACTTCCGCGAATCCCTGATCGAGGCCATCCCGCGCCTCTACGCGGAGCTGGACCATGCCTTCCGAGCCGACTTCCATGAGCCCCTCGGCGACGCGCCGCTGCTGGTCAGCTTCGGGACCTGGATCGGGGGGGATCGCGACGGCAACCCCTTCGTCACCCCCGAGGCGACCCGTGAGGCGATGCGCCGGCAGCGGGCCTTCATCCTCGCGCATTATGCCGCCGAACTGGACCAGCTCGTGGTCGAGCTCAGCCTCTCGCGGCGCCGCGTCGGCATCTCCGACGCCCTGCAGGAGGCCAGCCTCGCCTACCAGCGCGAGCTTCCGCTGGACGAGACCGTGCAGCCATGGCTCGCGCGCAACGAGGACGAGCCTTACCGGCGCTTCATCACCTTGATGGGCTTCCGGCTTCACCGCACCATCGAGGGGCGCGAGGGGGCCTATGACACGTGCGGCGAGTTCGATCGGGATCTCGCGCTCATGGATCAGAGCCTGCGCGCGAACCGCGCAGAGCGCCTGGCCGACGGCAGGCTCGCGGCCCTGCGCCTCAAGGCCCGCACGTTCGGGTTCTACCTGGCCGCGCTGGACATCCGCCAGAACTCCCACATCCACGAGGTGGCCATGACCGAGGCCCTCAACGTGGCGGGGGTCGTGAAGGACTTCCAGGCCCTCTCCGAAAGCGAAAAGCAAGCCGTCCTCTTGCGCGAGCTGGAGAGCCCGCGGCCGCTGCTACCCCTCGACTCCGCGATGTCGAACGATACGCGCGAGGCCTTCGAGACCTTCAGGGCCCTGAAGGATTGCCAGGACCTGGCTGGTGATTGCGCGGTCGAGGACTTCATCGTGAGCATGACCCGCCATCCCAGCGACCTCCTGGCCGTGCTCGTCATGGCCAAGGAGGCGGGGCTCTTCCGCCGCGCAGCCGCGAGCCACGCGGGCGCGACGTCGCGCCTCAACGTCGTCCCCCTTTTCGAGACCATCGAGGATCTGCGCTCCGCGGCGAGCATCATGGAGACGCTCTGGTCATGCGCCCCTTACCGGGAGGCCTTGCGAAGCCGCGACGACCTCCAGGAAGTCATGATCGGGTACTCCGACTCCAACAAGGACGGCGGGATCCTGACGTCCAACTGGGAACTGTACAAGGCGCAGCGCGACCTGAGCTGGCTCGCCAAGCGGCATGGCATCGCGCTGAGGCTTTTCCACGGGCGCGGCGGGACGGTCAGCCGGGGCGGCGGCCCGACCTACGAGGCGATCCTGGCTCAGCCACCCGGCACGGTTTCCGGCGCGATCAAGCTCACCGAGCAAGGAGAGGTCCTGGCCTGGAAGTACGGTGTGCCGGAGCTGGCCGACCGCAACCTCGAGCAAGCGCTCTCGGCGACGATCCTGGCGAGCCAGCTGGAGCTGGCGGACTTGCAGCTCGTGCGGCAGCGCGATGCGGCGATGGAGGAGATCTCGCAGCGGGCCTTCGCGGCCTACCGCCAGGTGGTCTACGACGATCCCGATTTCCTGGCGTTCTTCCAGCAGGCCACTCCCCTCTCGGAGATCGAGGCGCTGAACATCGGGTCCCGGCCGGCGCGGCGCCGCAAGGAAGGCGGCATATCGACGCTGCGGGCCATCCCCTGGACGTTCTCGTGGATCCAGACGCGCTTCCTCTTGCCGAGCTGGCTGGGGGCAGGGACGGCCTTCGCGGAGTTCATGGCGCGGCGTCCGGACGGACTCGACGTGCTGAAGGGCTGGTACCAGGGCTGGAGCTACTTCCGAGCGCTGATCGGGAACATCGAGGTCTCTCTGGCGAAGGCGGACATGGCGATCGCCCGCCGCTACGCGGAGCTGGTCGAGGATCCGGCCGTGCGTGAGCGCATCTGGGGGGAAATCCACGCCGAGTTCGAGCGGACGCGCGCGGCCTTGCTGGACATCACGCAGCAAGGCGAGCTGCTGGAAAGAAACCCGGTGCTGCAACGCTCGATCCGGCTGCGAAACCCTTACGTGGACCCGCTCAGCCACTTGCAAGTCGAGTTGCTGCGGCGCAAGCGGCGCGGAGCGCCCCCCGAAGAGGTGGAGCGCCTTGATGCGGCCTTGGCTTTGACGGTGACGGGGATCGCCGCGGGCCTCCGAAACTCCGGGTGAGTCGCTTTACAAGCACTCAACCAAACCTTACACTGGACTTCGACGTAGTCCTTATCACGGTCCTTGGATCGATCGTGGGATCGGTTCAATCGAACGCACTATTAGGAGGTACTCTGGTGAAGCGAATCCTTACGCTGACGCTCGCTCTCGCGGCCTCGATCTCCCTGGTTGGCTGCCAGCCTTCCGAGGAGAAGGGCGCGGAAACCACTCCCCCCGCCACCGAGAGCCCGGCGGCTGAGGCCCCGGCCGCCGAAAGCCCGGCTGCCACCGGCGGCGAGCAGGCTGCTGCTCCTGCTGGCGCTCCCGCGGGCGTGGACCTCGCGGCCGGCGAGCAGATCTTCGCGACCAACTGCGCGACCTGCCACGGCGCCCAGGGCGCTGGCGATGGCCCTGCCGCTTCGGCGCTCAACCCCAAGCCGACCAACCTGGCTGCGGGTCCCTACAAGCACGTCGGCGATTTCACCACCTGGCACGGCGTGGTGGCGAACGGCGTTCCCGGCACCGCGATGGCTCCTTGGTCCGGCACCCTCTCCGAGGACCAGATCAACAACGTCACGGCCTACGCGCTCTCGCTCAAGAAGTAAGCGCAACCGCCTCAAAGGGCTGCCTCACGCGCGTGAGGCAGCCCTATTTTTATGGCACCAAAAAAACCGGCCTCCCCTGAGGGAGGCCGGCTGAGTTGCGGGGGCAGGATTTGAACCTGCGACCTTCGGGTTATGAGCCCGACGAGCTACCGGACTGCTCTACCCCGCGTCAGGAATATCAAGCTTACCATCATCGGTGCCGCAGCGCAAGCGCCGAGCAAGACTTATGCGCGAGCGGCACCGGCCTCGCCGCTCGCCTCTTCATGCCCCCCAGATCTCCCGGGCCAGCTGCTGGCGGTGCCAGCCCCGCATGAGGTCGATGACGCCCGCGCCCTTGGCGGCGCGGCGCACCCAGCCGCTGGGATCGCGTGCCAGGACGGCCAGCGCCCGGCGGCTCAGCAGACCTGTCCGGCATGCCGCCTCGCGAACCGCCCAGCTCGCGTCCTGAGCCGCCTGTTCGGCCAGCTTGGGGGTCAAGCGGGGGCTATGCACCGCCGAGTAGCGAATGTCGACCAGCGGGTCCTGGAGCAACATGGCCAGGGCCTTCAGAGGCACGTGCGGGTTGGAAACCAGGTCGCGGCGCACCTCGGCCTCGGCATCTTCCGCCAAACGCGCCGCCGCCGCCGGCGTCAGGTCCGAACGCTGGGCCAGCATCTTGCGCAGGTCCGGATCCGCGTCGTCCGCGAGCACCTCGAAGACCGCCGGTTGCACGTGCGAGTTCTGGAGCAAAGCCACCCGCACCCGGAAGTCCGGGTCCTGGGCGAGCTGGGTTTGCACCAGGCGGCCCGAGGCGGGGTGGCGAGCCACGTCCTCGCGCAGCGGGACCTCTCGGGCCGTCGAGAGGGCCTGCAGGACCTCGGGCGGCACCTGAGGCAGTGCCAGGAGGTCACGTCGCACCTCGGGAGGCAGGCCCCGGTCCTGAGCCATGTCCGCCCACATGGCCACGGTGGCCAGGGGGTGGCTGATGGCGGCCCAGCGGATGTTTCGGTCGGGATCGCCCATGAGCTGGCGCAAGGAGCGCTCGGAGGTGCGGGGGTTCTGGGCGACCCCGGCGCGGGCCTTGCGCTCCGAGTCACCCGCCAGGCGCTCCAGCGTCTCGGCGGGCGTCCGGGGGTGCCAGGCCACGGCGGCGCGAACCTCGGGGATCTCGTCGTGCGAGAGGAAGTCCAGGGTTTCGGGATGGGCGTTGGCGTGCATCGCCACGTGATAGCGCAGCAGGGGATCGGGGGCTCGCGCGAGCAGGTTCAGGGCGGGCGAGGACGTGGTGGGGGTCTCGGCGAGCTTGCGCATGGCGGCGAGGTCCATGCCTTCGGAAAGGGCCTTGGCGCAGGCGGTGGGGGTGGCGTACGAGTGCGTGAGCACGCCGAAGCGAATCTGCTCGACCGGGTCCTCCGCGAGCCGTTCCAGGGCCGCAGCAGGGGTGGCGGGGTGACGCGAGGTCAGGGCGCGCACCTCGTCGTCGGGATGCGCGGCGAGACGCGCGAGCGAATCGGGTGAGAGCAGGGGAATGCGGGCGATCGCCCGAAGCACGTTCACGTCCGGATCGCTGGCCAGCCGCTCCCGGACCGAGGCCGGCAACGCGGGGTGCATCGCCAGCTGGGCGCGCAGTTCGGGCTCGCGCGCGCCGGCCATGGCCTCGAGGACCGAGGGCACCACGTTTCGATGCGTCAGGACGTCCTGGCGGGCCTGCAGGGTGCCCCGCCGGGCCAGGCTGACGAGGCCTGCCGCCGGCGTCATCGGATGCACCGCCACGCGCTCCTGGATGCGGGGATCGGGATCCTCGGCCAGGATGCGCAGGATCGAGGAGGTGGCGGCCTTGGAGCGGGCGAGCTGGAGGCGGACCTCGGCATGGGAGTCGCGGGCCATGCGCTCGAGGGTGGCCTCGACGGTCCGGGGATCACGGGCCACGCGGATGCGCAGCTGGGGGTCGGGATCGCGCGACAGGGCGTCGAGCACCTCGAGGTCCGCCTTCGCGTTCGTGAGAACGGCCTCGCGCACCTCGCGGTCGATGTCCGAGGACAGTCTCAGCAGGATCTCGGCGGTGGCCTTGGGATGGGAGGCGACGCCGAAGCGGACGGACGGATAGGCAGAGCGGGCGAAGGCTTCGAGGATGCGATCGTCCACCCGGGGATGGGCGAGGATGGCGTGGGCGATCGCCTCGTCGGCCGATGCGCTGAGAGCCTCGAGAATCGCGCGGTGGGCATAGGGGTTCTCGGCCAGAGACAACCGAACCTCGGGATCGGCATCCTGAGCCAGACGCAACATTACGGACGGGGGAAGGTCCCCGCGCTTGGCCAGGTTGGCGCGCAGGGCCGAGTCGGGATCCTCGGCGAGGCGGTGAAGGACGTCGGGGGTGACGTCCTTGCGGGAAAGGAGGGCCGAGCGGATGGCCGGGGACATGTCGCCGGCGAGGGCCTCGAGCACGCTGGAGGAGACGTGAGGGTCGTGGGCGACCTTGAGGCGGGCGCCCGGGTCTTCCGGCAGGGGCTCGTCCCGGCGCGGCAGGTCGACGGTCGCTCCCAAGGGCATGGTGCGAGAGCGCTGAAAGCGATCTCGGCTGAGCGAGGCGGTTTGGCGTCGCGGCTCCTGGGTCATGGCCCTCTCCGTGGTTGATCCCTGAAGAAATTGTCGCCGTCTTAACCGGGATTCTTGTCTTTTTGCTCGGGCGGGCGGGAGTCAAAAAAAGCAAAGAGCCGAGATCTTGCGATCTCGGCTCTGAGCGGGACTGACGGGGCTCGAACCCGCGACCTCCGCCTTGACAGGGCGGCATTCTAACCAACTGAACTACAGTCCCAACACAATCTATACTAGCGGCTTCCTAGGCTGGCGTCAACCCTTTTTTTACCTCGGACTTAATTTTAATTCTGGACCATGACGAGCTCTCCCTTGTTCAGGCGGCCGAAGAGGTCCTCGATGTCCTCGTTGTAGAGGCGCATGCAGCCGTGAGAGGCGTCGGTGCCGATGGATCGGCGGCTGAAGGTGCCGTGCAACTCCTCGCCATTGCGCGTGACCTTGCCGGTTTCAGGATCGAGGCGGCTGAGGTCGACCAAGCGGGTGCCGAAGGCCTTGCCGCCGGATTCCGGCCATAGCTGGCGGGCGACAGAGGAGGGATCCTTGAGGAATCCGGAGACGATCTTGAGCATGGGATCGGTCTCGGTGCCGGCGGCGCCGGTGGCGATGGGGTAGATGCGCTCGAGTTGGCCTTGCTTGTCGTAGAGGAAGAGGCGGTGCTCGGAGGTGTCCACGGCGACGCGGACGGGCTTTCCCTTCACCCGGGGGGCGCTCAGGTAGGCCTTGGGGGAAAGATCGGGGTCCTCCCAGGCCTTCTTGCCGGCGGCCGGGGCGACGGCATCGAGGGCCCTGAGGGTCTTGTCGTCGAGTTCTCCGGTGAGCGGCAGTCCCTGGCTGGACTGGAAGCCCTTGAGGGCGAGCTTGAGTTCGTTGCCAAACGCGCCATCCGCGCCGGAGGGCAGGCCGAAGCCGAGATCGAGCAGGGCGTTTTGGAGGGCCTTGACGCCCTCGCCCCTGGCGCCCGTCGTCATGGGCTTGCCGCCGAGGACGGCCAGGAGGTCGGCGTGGAGGCTGAAGCGGGCATGCGCCAGCTTGGGGGTGAGCGCGAGGCGATCGCCCTCTTGGCGCTCCGAGCGCACGTCGGGCTGAGGCGCCGGCGAGGTCTGCGTGAGGAGCTTGGCCCAAGCGGGGGCCTGACGGGGTGCCTGGGTGGAGACCTTGGTGAAGAAACCGCTGCGCATGACCCTTCCCTTCCGGTAACCCTCATCCTCCGAACGCCATGTTCGTCAACAGGTTATCCGGATCCGGGGCGCGGATCTTGCGCGGGTTTCGTCCCGATTCCGCTCCGAGCGGGCCGATGAAGCCGGCTTCATCGGCCCGGGAAGGGGCGGCTAGAAGACGAAGCCCACTCCGAGGTAGGGTCCGACGAGGTTGTAGGTATCGGGCCCGGAGAGGACGCTCTGGCTGCGCAAGCCGAGGTCGAGGCCGACCATGTCGGTGAGCGCGTAGCCGATGCCGAGCTTGCCGTCGAGCATCATGCGATTGGCCCCGGCGATGGACATCCAGGGGGTGTAGCCCAGGCGGCCTTGCAGGACGAAGCGCTGGGGCAGGTTCATGTCGAAGATCAGGCCCAGCGCGACGCCGACGCCGGTGCCCGGGGCGTAGCTGAGGTACTTGGCCCCGCCGGTGCCGGTGAGCGCCCAGCCGAAGATCCCGGTGCCGCTCTGGAAGAACTTGACCTTGGCCTCGAGGTCGGCGCTGGTGACGCTGCCGTAGCCCGGGAAGCCTCCGGTAAAGCCCCAGATCCCGAAGGAGAGGTTGGGGGTGAACCAGAGGTTCGCAGCGAGGCCCGGGGCGAAGGTGGAGGCGGAGACGGCCCCGGCGCTCAGGAAGGGGTACCAGCCGAAGAGGCCGACCGACCCGGAGGGTTTGGGGGTGGAGTAGGCCGTCACCGCGCCGGAGGGACGCTGGGGCTGGGAGGTTCGCATCTGGGCGAACCCAGGGGCGCTGGCGACCAGGACGAGCCCCGTCCCGATGGCCGTCGCCCAGAGGGCCTTTAGCATCTTTCGCCTCCTCTCAAGGTCTCAGCTCGAGGTCTCATGGCCATCATAAGAGGAGACCCCGCCATGTCGCCCAGAGCCAAACTGGACAAGACTTACGAGGAGGACTGGGCGCCAGGGTGAGCCCCCCGGCAGGGTGATGCTAGCGATCCGGGTGCGAGAAGCGGGCGGAAAGGGAGGTCCCGCCGAGCGTGACCTCGGCTTCGACCGTGACCTCGAGGGTCTCGAAGGTCGCGCCGGGATAGGCGTAGAAGAACAGACTGCCGTCATCGGGGTTGGTGGCGGCGGTCATGGCGATCTCCTTGCCGTTGGAGAGCTTGAGTTTGGCCTCGGCCTGGGCGGCCGTGCGGGGCACGGGGTTCAGCGTGGCGTCCCAGGCGAAGAGGTAAAGCGTGTAGGCTCCCTTGGCGGGCGTGAAGCCCACGAACTCCAGGGAATGAGCCCCCGAGGCGACGAGCTGGCCGCCGTAGGGACCGCGGGTAACCAGGACCGGATCGGGCCCGGGGTCCGCCGAACCGGTCGTCACCCGATCGGGCATGTCGGGGGCGACGGGATAGAGCGTGTCCTGGCACGCCCAGAGGGCGAGGGGCAGCAGCAAGAGCAAGGCGCGTGATCTCATACCAGGATTCTACCCCAAGTCGGGCGAAAGCACGCATGGCCGCAAAGGCAGGCGGGCCGATCCCCGGAGGGATCGGCCCGCCATGGGCGAGTTACAGGAAGCGGACGACGGTGGTCACCTTGGCATGGGTGCGGGGATCCTCGCCGATGATGTCGATCTTCGTCGGGTCGCCGGACTCGTCCTCCTCGACCTGCAGCTTGGAGGTGCAGATCACGGAGTGGGTCATGCGGTCGGCGTTGTCGATCTCCTGGTGGCCGATCTCGATGTCGACCGCGCAGGCCTCGCTGCCCTTCTGCTCGCTCATCACGGCCAGGAGGGGGGCGCGCTCCGCCAGAACCTTGTCCCCGAACTCGTCGCTCTTGAGCTCCACGCGGACATCGGCCTTGCGCTTGAGGGTGCTGATGCTGTTGAGGTAGCCCATCCACTGGTCGGTGGGAATGACTCGGGTACCCATAAGCCCTCCTTCTCGAACGGACTCGAACGGTCGGACGCGTCACGCTCGGACTGGTCTCGCCGGCCCCGCGCGGAAGCAGGCCGAGCCTGGCTCTTCCGGGCGGCCCGCTCCGGGCGCCTTCCTCCGGTGGGGCCATCTTAACAAAGGAGCTCCCAGGCACAAAGCGACGAGAGAGCTTCATGGGGGCGGAGGCCCGCGCCCCACAAACCTCCTCGTCCTCTCTGGACGTGGGCATCCCCCCGGCGCTCTGCCAGATTGGGACCAACCGGTAGCGAGGAGGGATCCATGTTCAGCGCCTTGCGGCAACTCTTGAGCCAGAGCGTCATCTACGGGCTCGGGTCGGTGGCAGGGAGCATGGTGAGCTTCCTCTTGATCCCCCTGTACACCCATCACCTCAGCCCCGCGGAGTACGGCCAGCTCGAGGCGATCCTGGCCACCTACCAGATCGGCCTGATCCTCTTCGCATGGGGCATGGCGAGCTCGCTTTACGGCACCTACTTCGGCCGCTGCCGCGACGAAGCCGAGCGCCGGACGCTCGTCACCACCGCGATCCTCATGGTGCTCGCCGTCGCCGGCCTCATGGCGCTACTGGGCTACTGGGCGGCCCCGCAGCTCTCGGCCTTGCTTCCCGACCTCGGAACGGCCCACCTGCGCGCGATCATCGGCCTGGCCGCCCTGGGCGCCATCGGATTGCTGCCGCTTTCCATCCTGCGGGCCCGCCAGAAGCCCCATCTCTTCGTGGCCCTGACCCTGTCGCAGCTGCTGCTGACCGTCGGGCTCAACCTCTATCACGTCGGCATGCGCGGCATGGGCGTGGACGGGGTCCTTCGCAGCATGGCGATCGTCCAGGGAGGCCTCGCCGCCGTCACCATCGGGGGGATCTTCTGGAAGTACCCCCTGCGCTTCAGCCCCCGGCTCGCCTGGACGCTACTCAGCTGGGGCGGCCTGCACCTGCCCAACTCCATCGCCGCCTGGATCACCCAGCTCACCGACCGCTACTTCCTCTTGTGGTTCACCACCGCCACCCAGGTCGGCGTCTACTCGCTGGGCAGCAAGCTCGGGATGATCGTCATGGTCGGCCTCGCGACCCCGTTCTCGCTCGCATGGCCCGCCTACATGTACTCCCTCGCCGAGAAGGATCCCGAAGGCGCCCCGGCGATCTTCGCAGCCGCCCTCACCTACCTGATGCTGGCCGCCTCCGTCGCCTTCCTCGGCCTCTCGCTCTTTGCTCCCGAGATCCTGGGGCTGATCGCCACCGACTCCTACCAGGGCGCCGCCGAGGTCATCCCCATGCTGGTGCTGGCCTCCGTCCTCGCCACCGCCCACCCGGTCTTCCTCACGGGCGTCAACCTCGCCAGGCGCTTCGGCTTCTACCTGCTTTTCACCGGCGTCGGGGCCGGGATCAACGTCGGCCTCAACTGGCTGCTGATCCCGCGCATGGGAGCCATGGGAGCCGCCGTCGCCAAGGTCGCGGGCTACGCGGCAGTCGCCTCGGTCACGTACGTCGTGGCCCAGCGGATTCACCCCATCCCGTATGACTGGGGACGGCTGGGGAAGCTCGCTTTGGCTTGTCTGGGAATCTTCATCGCGGGCCAGGTCGCGGCGGCGGCCGGGACCTGGAGCCTGGCGCTGCGCATGCTGGCCCTCCTGGCCTTCCCCGTCGCCTTGCACGCCCTCGGGTTCTTCACCGCATCCGAGAAGGCCCACCTGAAACGCCGGCTCAAGCGGCTGATGGCCGGCCGCGCCCCGGCCGCCTAGCGCTCAGCGCGACTGAGTGGCGCCCGCGGCGCTTGATGCCTGGCGCGTCAGGTCCGCCGGAACCACCTGCCGAACCCCTTCCAGGACGTAGACGTCCAGCTTCGAGTTCTTGCCGCGCAATCCCACGCATTCGATGGCCCGGGTATCAACCCAGCCGGAGACCTCCCGGTAGGTTTCCTGGCTCATCAGGACGTCCACCTCGTACTCCTTGGTGAGGCCCTCGAGGCGGCTCGCGGTGTTCACCACGTCGCCGACCGCCGTGTAATCCAGGCGCACGGACGTCCCGATGTTGCCGACCACGCACTCGCCCGTGTGCAGGCCGATCCCGATCGTGATCGGGGCCTCCGCGCGCGCAATGCGCTCGTCGTTGAAGGCGGCCAGGGCCTGGCGCATCGCGAGGGCCGCCTTCACCGCCCGCTCGGCATGATCGGGCTGCTCCACCGGCGCGCCGAAGAACGCCATGATGCCGTCTCCCATGTACTTGTCGAGCGTGCCGCCATGGGCAAAGATGGCATCCACCATGCGCGAGAGGTAGGTGTTGAGGAAGCTCACCACCTCCTCGGGAAGCATCCGCTCGCTCATCTGGGTGAAGCCGCGAATGTCCGCGAAGAGCACCGTGACCCGCATCCGTTGGCCCGCTGCGGGCATCTGCCCGTCGCGCAGGACGGTCTGGGCGACCTGGGGCGAGACGTAGCGCGAAAGCACCGTCTGAACCCGGTCCTTCTCGTGCTGATGGGCCACCGCCTGGTCGATCAGCTGCCGCGACTTGGCGATGATCAGCTGCGCCACCCCGATCGACGCCAGCGCCAGGATGAGCAGCAAGCCGATGGAGACGGGATGAACGGGGTTGCCGTGGCGGGCGTCAAGGGCGATCGCCCCCAGCGTCAGCACCAGGGACAACGCCCCGCTGAAAAGCGCCGCCTGCCGGTTGAAGCGGACCGCCGCATAACCGTTCAGGAGGAAGGCGAAGTACAGCACGGGGTCGAACGTCACCACCGACATCTCACCGACCGTCACCAGGTGGTTGAGCGCATGATTGAGGAGAATGGCGCCCAGGAGGCCGTACTCGAGGACAGCAGCGGCGTAGGGCAGGATGCGGTCGTAGCAGCCGGCCCGAATCAGCCCCGCGATGACGCCGCAACCGGCGAGCCCGAACGCGAGGATCCCCACGTCCCAGTAGAAGGACAGGGGCGGGGCCTGAGCGTGGGTGAAATAGACCGTGGGCATCACCACCAGCAGGACCGCTGTGATCAGGAGGGCGGTGACCCAGTTGACCTGGATCTCGGCTTTGCGGTTCTCGGCGGCGATCAGGTCCTCGACGGAAGGAGCGAGCGTGAGTTCGAGCATGGTGACCTCCCTCCCCCGTATACCCCAAAATCCTCGCTTGCTAGGCGGAGGGGCTCATCTCCAGGACGGCCATGGCGATGTCGGCGGCGTGGTCGTTGACGCGCTGCCAGCCGTTGATCAGCTCGAGGTGGATGGCGGAGGTGTTGCGGGTGTCGATCAGGCCCGACCAGAGGCGCCCCAGGTGCGCCTGGCGCAGGTCGCGCTCCAGGCGGGCGATCTTGGGCTTGGTTTCGAGCACGGACTCGGCCAGGGCGCGGTCGGTGGTCATGAAGGCGACGATCGCCATGTCCAGGTTGGTGGAGACCTTCTGGTGCATCTCGAGCAGCTCCTGGACGCCCTCGGGCGAGAAGGAGAGGCCGAGGTCGATCATCTTGCGGCCGAGCATGGAGAGCTTGGTAAGGGCGTCGCCGATGTGCTCGAGGTCGTTGACGATGTAGAGGATGCTCGCGGCCTTGCGCGATTCCTCGGCAGTCAGGGATTTCTGCGAGAGGTTGGCGAGGTAGTTCACGATGGCCTTGGTGAGGGCATCGAGTTCGGATTCCAGCTTGGACAGCCGGTCGAGGATCTCCTCGTCGACCTTCAGGAAGAGTTCCATGGCCTCGCTCATCATGATCTGGACACGGTCGGCCATGCGCCGAACCTCGCGGTTGGCGGCACCAAGCGCGAGGACGGGGGACTCCAGGATGCGCTCGTCGAGGTAGCGGATCTGGAAGCCGATCTCCTCGCTGGGGTTGTTGGGCAGGATGCGCTTGATGAGGAGGGCCAGGGGGCGCGCCAGGGGTAGGAACAGCAGCGACAGGCCGACGTTGAAGAGGGTGTGGCCCATGGCGATCTGGCGCGGGGCGTCCGGGGCGGTCATCTGCACCAGCGCGGTGAAGGGGCCGAGCAAGGGCACCGCGATGAGCACGCCCGCGACCTTGACGAAGGCGTGGGCAGCCGCCACGCGCTTGGCCTCGAGAGGCGCGCCGATGGAGGCGATCAGCGAGGTCGCGCTGGTCCCCACGTTGGCTCCGAGCATGAGGGGCAGGGCCGTGGAGAGCGGCAAGACGTCATGGGCGGCGAGCACCAGCGCCAGGCCGATGATGGCCGCCGACGAGTTGACCGCGGCGGTGGCCAGGGCGCCAATCAAGATACCAAGCCAGATGTCGCGGCCCAGGGCGACCATCAGGTCGGCGACCATGGGCGCGTCCTTGAGGGGGGCCATGGACATGCCGAAGAGGTGGATGGCGAGGAAGATCAGGCCGAAGCCGAGGATCGCGTGGCCGATGTGCTTGAGGAAGGACTTGCGAGCGAGCTTGCTGACCAGGAAGCCCAGGGCGACGAGGCCAAGGGCGTAGTCGGTGATCTTGAAGGCGATGAGCTGGACGGTGACCGTGGTGCCGATGTTGGCACCGAGGATCACCGCGATGGTCTGCTCGAACGATAGCAGCCCCGCTCCGACGAAGGAGACGAGCAGGACGGTCGTGGCCCCCGAGCTCTGCATGATGGCGGTCATGGCGGTGCCCAGCAGCAACCCACGCAGTCGGGTGGTGGTGAGGGTGTTGACCATGGCGCGCAGGCGCGAGCCGGCGGCCTGCTGAAGGCCTTCACCGGCCATTTGCATGCCGAGCAAGAGGAGGGCGACGCCTCCCAGGATGGTGAGCAGGATCTGCACTCGAGCCTCGCGTAGTGAGGGTTTCCGCCCTCATGATAGCCCGTCTCCCGGAAAAAACCAAGCCTTAGCGCTTCTTGGTCAAATCGGAGAGCTTTCCCGGCCGGGAAGAACGAGTCGAGGAGGCTCGCTCGTCTGCTAGGATTCCCCTCATCCCCCGGAAGGTTCGCCGGCGGCTTTTCCCCGGTTCGCGGTCCCCCAGTTCAAGGAGGTGGCCATGCTCGAATTCTTCGGACAGCTCGCCGTGACGTTCCTGATGATCGTGCTCTACGCCGTGGTCTTCGTACTGGTCTACGCCAAGGTCATGGGCGGCGCCTTCAACCGGGGGGCCAAGTTCGCGCCGGCCAAGGACGTGGGGAACATCCGCTTCAGCGACGTCTTAGGCGTGGACGAGGCCAAGCAGGAAGCCCAGGAGATCGTGGACTTCCTGAAAAACGCCGGGGAGTACAAGCGCATCGGGGCCAAGATCCCCAAGGGGGTGCTGCTGGTGGGCCCACCCGGAACGGGCAAGACGCTGCTGGCCAAGGCGATCGCCAGTGAGGCCGGGGTGCCTTTCTACGCGCTCTCGGGCTCGGACTTCGTCGAGGTCTTCGTGGGGGTGGGCGCGAGCCGCATCCGCAAGCTCTACGCCAAGGCCCGCAAGCATCCCGCGGCCATTGTCTTCATCGACGAGATCGACGCGCTGGGGCGGGCCCGCTCCGGCAACATGTTCGGCAGCCAGGAGGCCAACCAGACCCTCAACCAGTTCCTGGTCGAGCTAGACGGCTTCTCCAAGGGCGGCAACGTCATCACCATCGCCGCAACCAACCTCGAGGAGAGCCTGGATGCCGCCCTCCTGCGCCCCGGCCGCTTCGACCGCAAGCTGCACATCGGCCTGCCTGACCTCAAGGGGCGCGAGGCGCTGCTGGCGCACTACTCCCGCAAGATCCAGGTGGACGATGCGCTCGACCTCCAGGCGCTGGCGCGAGCGTCGGTCAACATGAGCGGGGCGGATCTCGCCAACATGGTCAACGAGGCCAGCATCCTGGCCGTCAGGGCGGGCCGCCAGCGCGCGACCCAGAACGACTTCGATAAGGCCATCGAGCGGCTCGGGCTCGGGCTCGAGCATGCGCAGACCATCACCGCGCGGGAGCGCGAAATCGTGGCCTACCACGAGGCAGGCCATGCCCTGGTGAATCTCTACATGCAACCTCACAAGCGGTTGCACAAGGTTTCCATCATCCCGACGGGGCGCAGCGCACTCGGCTATACCTGGGCCGTGAGCGTGGAGGATCGGTACTTGGTTGGGTGTGACGAGTACCGCTCCGAGATCATCGCCTTGCTGGGAGGACGGGCCGCCGAAGCGCTCGTGTATGGAGAGGTGACGAGTGGCGCGCACTCCGACCTGAAGCGCGCCACTAAACTAGCCGAGCTGATGGTGTGGGAGCTCGGCATGACGAGCCTCGGCGTGCCCGCTAATTACAAGGAGATGACCCTCGCGGAGGGAACCCGGCTGCGGCTGGACCAGGAGATCGAGGGGCTCATGGCCGCTTCCTACCGGCAGGCGCTGGACCTCCTCGAAAAGCGGCGCCTCGAGCTGGATCGCCTGGCCCGCGCGCTCTTGGCCCACGAGGTCCTCTACGAGGCCGACATCCAGCGCGTCATCCGCGGCAGCTGGCCGGAATCCGACCCGCAGCCCCGCAACGGGCGCGAGTGGATCGCCTGAGGACGGCGCGCCCGCCCTACTCGAAGAGTACGGTCTCATCCCCCTGAGTGAAGCGCACGACGATCGTTCCGTCCGGACGCTTCACCAGGGTGGCGACCGTTTCTCCCTGCCGGTCGAGCGCCGCGCCTCCCAGGACCTGCATTCCCGGCCGGATCTGTAGGACCAAAGAACGGTCCTTGGGCAAGCTCACCCGCATCTCGGCCTGATCCCGGGCGAAGTCGTACGCGTAGGTCAAGGGCCAGGCCTCAGGGCCGTTACCCTGCCAGATGCCGGTGCCGATGCCTTGGCCCGATTCGTTCCGGTAGCTGAGGTCGAGCCGGGTGGCGCCGAGCTGGATCCGCTCCTCGCCCGAGGTCGGCAGGGCCATCGCCTGGCCGTCCACCTGGAAGGTCTGGAAGGCGCTGTGCGTCGCCGCGGCCGTGACCGGCAGCGAGCCGAGCGTGTAGGAAGCGTCCTCGACGTAGGCCTGGGTTTGGCCCAGGGGCGGAGCCGTGATGCGAATCTCGCTGCGGTAGTGAGTGAAGACCGGGCTCTTCAGGACCTCGATCGCGTAGCGGTTGGTGATGGGCTTGTCGAGGTCGGTCAGGGGGTCATAGGCCTCGTAGGTCACGGCCATCCTGGCATGCGTCAGGATCGCGTCGTCCGGGACCTCGAAGCCCTCGGGGGCCACGCTGGGGACGCGGGTGACGAAGGTCTCGATGAGCGCGTCACCGGGCCTGCCGAAACGATAGAAGGTGTTGCCGTCCGGCAGGGCGTGTTGCTGCGCGGGAGCGTCAGGCCGCGTGGCGGCCAGGCGGTAGTTAGCGGCGCCGGGGATCAGGCCGCCCGTGTTGTTGGCCACCAAGGGAGCGTTGCGGGTCAGGCTGGCGGAGTTGTTGGAGAGGATGCCCGCAGAGTTATCGGCGATGAGCGAGGTCGCGGTGACGTTGACCTGCTGGCGCGCCTGCTGCGCGGAGAGGATGTCCTTGAAGACCGTGGCCAGTTCGGCGCGCTCGCTCGGATCGAGCGCCGCACCTCCCACCTGTCGTGCGCCCGGCAGGTCGCAAGCCGCCAGCGCCAGGCTCGCCGTGATCAGTAGTCCCCAGGGTCGTTGCATCCTCATGGCCTCCCTTCGAGGGGAAGCGCCCCTCGAAGGGTTTCATACCCTTGCTTGGCTGCCTTCGAACGAGGCCCGGTGAAAGGGCTAACGGCGGCTCATGAGTTCGACGAGCAAGCGCCCGATCTCGCTGTTCTCCTGGGGCTTGCTCAGGCGCGCCAGCAGGGGCGCGGGACCCGCCGCCCCGATGAGGACGGGCGAGGCCGTGTGGCTGGAGGTGGTGAAGCCGAAGGGCAGGACGTGCTGCTCGCCCGCGGCGATCGCGGCGGTCTCGTGGTAGTTGAAGCTCTTCATCCAGGCCTTGCGGGAAGCCACGCGCTCCAGCCACTCGTTGTCGACGTCGACCCCGGCGTGGGTCTTGATGATCCGCTTCACCTCCGCCAGGGTGGTCGCCTTCGAGAGCTCGGGAAGCATCGAGTCGAACGAGCGCTCGACCCGCGACAGGACTTTCAAGCCGTCGGGGCCGGGGTAGCGGATCGAACGGGGATTCTCCGGCTTCTGCTGGCCGATGACGGTGAAGCCGCCGGTGTCATGGTCCGAGGTGACGACCAGCAGCGTGTCGGGATGCTGCTTCTGGTACTCCCAGGCCTTGGCGATGGCATCATCGAAGGCGAGTAGCTCGCCGATCGCGGCGGCTCCGTCATTGGAGTGAAGGGCATGGTCGATCTTGCCGCCCTCCACCATCAGGAAGAAGCCCTTGGGGTTGCGATCAAGGACCTGCAGCGCCTTGGAGGTCATCTCCGAGAGTGAGGGCTCGGTGTCCTTGGGGTGATCGACCTGATAGGAGAGGTGATCCATGTTGAACAGGCCCAGGAGCTTGTCGCCCTTGGCTTCGAGCAGCTCGTGTCGGGTCCGGACGACATGGTAGCCCTTGTTCCAGGCTTCCGAGACGAGGTCGCGATCGTCCTTGCGCTTGCTTCCGGCGATGTTGCGCGGCAGGTAGTGGCGCGCGCCGCCACCCAGCAGCAGGTCGACCCCGGACTTGAGCTGCTGCTCGGCGATGGCGTTCTCCTCGTCGCGGTCGTTCTGCAGCGCCGAGAAGGCCGCCGGGGTGGCGTGCGAGACGCGGGTGGTGGTCACCAGGCCGACGCGCTTGCCGCTCTGCATGGCGGCTTCCGAGACGGTCAGCAGGTCCTGGTCGTCGGGGCCCATGCCGATGTAGCCGTTCTTGGTCTTCACGCCGGTGGCCAGCGTGGTCGCCGCGGCCGCCGAGTCGGTGATCATGGAGTTGGCCGAGCCCGTGAAGGCGAGGCCCATGGCCCCTTCCTGGTAGAGGCGGGTCAGGGTGAGCGAGCGGCCGCGCTGGGCCTGGGACGCCAATTCGGCGGCGCCCACGATGGGCAGGCCCATGCCGTCGCCGATCATCAGGATGACGTTGCGGACGGCGGGAGGCTCAGACTGGGCGATCGCCGGCACCGCGAAGGGCCAGACACCCGTCGTCAGCGTGAGGCCGAGAGCGAGGGAAAGCCAGGGGCGAATGCGCATGGGGGTGATTCTCCTCTTGAGCGGCGCTGCCTATAGCTCCGAGACGCGCTGCTCGAACGTCAAGTTCCAGGTTCCACCGGGCGGCAGGTCGATCTTCCAGTGAGGCATGAAGACCGAGCCTTGATATACCCGTTCGAAGCCCGACTCGGACATCGAGACCGTCTCGATCGGGAAGCGCCAGACCGTCGTCGGCTTGCTCCAGGAGAGCAAAAACTCGATCCCCTGGACCTCGTCGCGGGCGCCCAGGGCGCCGAAGTCATGCAACTCGCCCTTGGAGGCCAGGTGGGGCTCGGCGATCGTCTGGCCCGGCGAGACGTAGACCCGGTCGTCGGAATGACCCGCCAGCAGGTTGAAGGCGAACTCGACCCCGAACCAGAGAGAGACCGGCAGGTCGCGCCCGTTGGTCACGGCGTAGTCCACCCTGGCGGTCGGGCCGATCTTGGGGACCGTCACCCGCTTGGCGATCGAGACGGGCCAGAAGTCCGTGCCCACCCAGACATGGCCGTCGCGGGTCAGCGTCAGGGACGTGCCGCTGGAGTCGCGCTCGATGGTCGGGCGGTAATGCTGATTGACGAAGTCGCCCTGCTCGCCGTAGGTGACGTTGTAGAAGGTCTCCAGGCGCGAGTCCGGGTGCAGGAAGTGGTCGATGAAGGAGATGCGCCGGTACCAGTCGTGGAAGATCAGGCGCTCCAGGCCCGGTTCCTTGGCGAAGTACATCTCATGCAGGGAATGCGGCATCCGGTCGCGAGGGATCCCCTCGGAGGCGCCGGCAATCTTGTTGTGATAGGGTTCCGGACGGCGTGCCAGGGTGTCGATCAGGTTGAACGCCTTGGGCTTGAAGTCCAGCTCGAACAGGGCGCCGCCTTCCCGGCGGAAGTAGAGGTTCTGGGAGGCCGTCGAGATGAGGATCTCGGGGGCCCCGTCGCAGTCGAAGTCGCGCTCGGAGATCTCGCAGAACTCGCGGCCCTCGTGCAGGATCCGGTCCGCGATGGTCTCGGCCTGCAGGAGGTTCTGGTACGAGGTCGAGCGCAGGTGGCTCAGATACAAGCCGCCGAAGGCCCCGTGCCAGTAGGGGTCGTTGGTCTGGGCCTGATACAGGGAGGTGACGGCCGCGTCAATCGACGGCATCGCCTCCGCGTCCGGCCCGAGGGCGCTCACCGGGTGCTTGGCCTCGCTGGCCGCGGCGACCTTGCTGGAGACCAGCAGCATCTTCTTGTGGAGGTTGTTGCTCTCCGGGTACTTGACCAGGAAGTTGCGCCAGGATCCGCCGCGCAGGAAGTCCTGGTAGCGCATGTCCACCTCGTGACGGGCATGCTGGAAGACCCCCACCAGATCGGTGGGCAGGGCCCACTCCTGCATCTGCGGGTAGGAGCAGGTGGGGATGTAGATGCGGCCCCAGGGGCGGCGGTTGCGCCGGTAGTCCCGCAGGGTGGTCATCGAGATCCACTCGGCGTTGTCCTCCAGCAGGGTGAAGAAGCGATCCAGCCAGCCTTCGGAATAGACGAGCTGGTAGGTATTGGGCCAGCGGCCCAGCTTCTCGCCGTCGTCGAGGCAAACGGCGATCCGACCGCCGTCAGGGGTCGCGAAGGAGCGCAGGGTCTCGATGACCTTCTCGGGCGACGAGAAGGGGATCATGCTGCGCAGCTGGGAGTTGAGGGCGAAGATCTCGATGGTGCGGCCCTGCTCCTCGCTCTGGTAGTAGCCGAAGAGCTCAGTGCCGCGCAGGCCCGCCGCCTTGAAGTGGACGTCGTCGAGGACCGTGTAATGCGCGCCGGCCTCGGCGATGGGCTTGACCAGGTGCGGCTCCCAGACGCGCTCGGCCAGCCACATCCCCTCGGGGCGATCGCCCGTCAGGCTGTCGATACGCTCGGAAAGCCGCCGGATCTGGCCGTGCTTGTCCTCGTCGGGGATGGCGGCCAGGATGGGCTCGTAGTAGGCCCCCGTCAGAAGCTCCAGTTGCCCCCGCTTCACCAGCACCTTGAGTTTGGCGATGAACTCGGGGTGCCGCTCGCTCAACCACTCTAGCAAGAAACCCGTGTAGTGGATGCTGGTCCGAATGCCGGAATGGCGCTCGAGGACCTCGATGAACGGCAGGTAGGCCCGCTGGTAGGACTCCTCGATCACCGAGTCCCAGTTGCCCACGGGCTGGTGGTTATGCACCCCGAAGGCGAAGTTGATCTTCGGTTGATCGGAAAGAAGCATGACAGGTCCTCAGGCGGCGATAGGGTTGCCACCACTATACCACCCAGGGTTCCGAGCCGCCAGTCGAGGGTTAGCTGCCCTGGCGGCGGCGAAAGAGCCGGTAATCAAGCCCTTCGAAGGGGTTGTCGAGGTCCTCGTAGCGCTGCAGCAGGCTCACCTCCACCCCGCTTCCGCCCGAGGGTCCCGCGAGGGTCGCGGACGCGTGAGGTTCGTAGTCCCGGAGCATGCCGGCCAGCACGTCGAAGCGCGTCTGGTGCTCCCTGAAGCGCTCGATGGCGTAGTCCTTCGCCTGGCCCGTCGTCACCAGGAAGGGCCAATCGCTCGACTGCAGCAGCAGCAGCTCGCGGCCCAGCTGCTTGAGGGCACGCTGGACGGACGGCTCGTCGACGCCGTCGAAGCGCTCGACGAGGTCTTCCATGACCCGCTCGCGCTCATGGATGACGGGCCACATCCAGGTGACCGCCTCGTTGTTCCAGACCCAGTAGTGGCCGCCCGCCCCCCAGGTGCTCTCGGGCATGCGGATGGAGACCTCGCTAGGCGCCTGTTCCAGGGCCTCGGAGACCGTCGCCAGGGCGATGTCAGGTTGCTCGGCAAGCGCCCTGACGACCTGTTCCAGCCACTCCACCCCCTCGAACCACCAGTGCCCGAAGAGCTCGGTGTCGAAGGGAATGGCCAGCACTCCGACGCGGTTATGGTGAAGCTGGTACTCGCGCAGCATGCACGCCAGCATCTCGGCGTAGTGGCGGCCATGCTCGCGCACGCGCTGCAAGGCCGCGCGGGGATCGTAGACCTCCTTGGCGGCCAGGTCCACGCCCTTGCCACTCAGGCGCCAGTACTGGAGCCCGGACTGGTCGTCCTTCTTGTGGAACTCCCGGTAAAGCGGGTCTCCCGGGTAGCCGTGCTCGGCGGACCAGACCTGGTAGCCGGCTCGCTGGTTGCGCGCGACGACCGAGACCGACGAGCCCTCGAGGGTGTAGGGGCGAAAGGTGCTGAGGCCCGTCTGCGGCACCTGGGGCCCAGCCGGGGCCTGGATGGCCGCGTAGGGGCCGAAGCCCGGCCGCCAGCCCGCCACCTGGCTGCCTTCCACCGCGTGCGTGTCCACCACGAAGAAGCGCAGGCCCTCCTCCTCGAGAAACGTCTCGATGGCGGGCCGGCCGTTCTCGGCGGGGCGGTAGGCGCACTCGGGCAGCCAGATGCCGCGCGGCGCGCGCCCGAAATGCTTGCGGAAGGTCGTCACGCCCACGTGGAACTGGGCATGCAGGCTGGAGTCACGGTCCAGCAGGGGAGAGAAGCCGTGCGTGGCCGCCGAGGTGATCAGCTCGATGGCTCCCTGGTCTTGCAGGTCGCGGAAGCCCTTGAGGACGTTGCGGTCGTAGCGCTCGCGGAAGCGAGCCAGCTGGGTGGCGTACCATTGCCGGTACTCGGAAGCCAGCTCGCGCCGGGGATCCCCGGTGGCGAAGCGCTGCAGGTCGCGATCGGCGGCCATGGTCCGGCGCAGGGCGTAGTCCTCGAAACCCGCCTGCAGGTACGGATCGGCCAGTTGCTCGGCCAGGATGGGGGTGATGCCGATGGTGAAGCGAGCCATGAGGCCGTCGGCGGCCAGGCGCTCCAGCACGGTCAGCAGGGGTAGATAGGTCTCGGCGATCGCCTCGTAGAGGTTCTCCTCGCCGAAGGGCCACATGCCCGCCTTGCGGTAGTACGGCAAGTGCGAATGCAGGATGAGGGACACGACTCCGGCCGGCATGGCTCACCTCCGTTACGAAATGTGAACACACCCAGCATACCATGCGCCCGCTCGCTCAGGGCATCGTCGTCAGGCATCCCTCCGCAGGTAGATCTGGCAGGCCGCCTGCAAGTCGACCAGGGCCTCCATGATCGCTAGCAGCTCCAGCCCCGTGCGGTCGGGCAGGTCACTGACCCGCGTCTCCCCGTCGATCTGCTTGATGAGCGGCCAGAGATCCAGCGCAAACTCCTGGAGATCCAGCTCGTTGAGGCAAACGGGTACCGCGTCGAGCGCGACCCGATCCTTGGCCTTGGCCCAGCGTGGCGCGGCGCTCATGCCCTCGACGAGCGCGTCGCCGGCCAGCGGCGGGCTCGGCATGACAGGGGTCGCCTCGAACTGGTAGCTTCCCTCCTTCCAGCTCAGCAGCTCCCCGAGTGCCTGGATATCGCTAAGATCGCCGTAAGCCGACTCGCAAGCGATGATCTCGCCCTGGCTGAAAGTAATCAAGCCGAGGGCCTCGTTTGCGCCTCGCAAGTACAGGTTCCCGGTCGAGCGCGATTGGCCGTGCCCGGTCAGTAGCGTCTCGAGCGACGTGGCGGCCAGGTCCCCGACGACCTGAGCCGCTCGCGCCGGCCCGGAGAAGGAGCGCTTCAGGCCGCTGAGGGTCTGGCTGAAGTTCTCGTTCGCTTCGCGCAGCTCCACGAGCTGCCGTGCGCTCTCGATCATGGGCGCGGCGTAGGCCATCAGCTCGGTCACCAGCTCGAGGTCCCGCTCGGTCAGCTCCGTCAGCAGGGACTTCGCTCGCAGGTAAACGACCCCCAGCATCACCTCGCCGGCCCGCACGGGGACGCAGATGGTGGTGGCGAGGTCGTAACCCACCAAGGTCGATTCGGTGACGGAGCCTCCCTCCACCAGGCGCTCTGGGCGCCCCTGCCGCAGCACCCGATCGATCAGGGGCGAATCCGCCTCGAAGCCGGAGAGCGCATGGCCGTCCGCGCTGAGGGCCGCCACCCGCTCCTTGGCGGCTCCCAGGAAGATCGCGCCTTCCTCCGCGTAGCTCAAGCGCATGGAGTGGATCAGGGCCGCCCTCAACAGGGTATCCTCTCCTCCGTCGGCGATGGCACGCCCGAGGCTCTGAATGGCCTCCAGCAGACGCTCGCGCGCCTCCAGGCGCTCCGCGTTGCGGCGAAGGATCAAGCTCGCCGCGCAGTGGTGGGCGAGGATCAGCATCCCCTGTCGAGCCGACCCAGGCACCTCGCCGTTCCCGTCTCTACGATCCAGGTAAAGGACGCCAGCCAAGCGCGCCTGTTCCATCAACGGAATACCAATCGCTGGGCGGATTTCCGCCCAGGAGGTCTCCCGGTCGTAGGGATCGAGCAGCCATTGCTCCTGGCCGGTCTCGAGCACCTTCGCGACCACGGCACGGGCGGCTGCGGGCAGCTCGCATGCGCCGTCGACCCCGAAGGCCTCCCAGGGCCCCTGGTCCGTGATGACGACGTATGCCCGCTCGAAGCGGGTCAGGCCGAGTGCGGCATCCAGAGCGAGACGCGCGAGGGCTTCCGAGCTCGAGACCTTGGAAGCCGCACGAACGAAGTCCATCAAGGGATCCCAGGGCTCATGCCCCGCCGCGGATGCCCCCTCGGCTTGCCAGCCCAGGACGAGGACCGAGGCGTTGTCCTGCCCACCGCGATCGACGGAGCCCTGTGCGAGGCCGCGGGCAATCTCGGCCAGGTCGTTTCCGGACGTCACGGCCGAGCGCAACTCGTCATCGGTAAAGACCCGGTGCACGCCATCCGTGCAAAGCAGCACGCGATCGCCGGGCCGGATGGCCACCTCGACGAAATCAAGCTCGACCTGGGCATCCTTGCCGAGGCAGCGGAAGAGCGTATGGGCATCTCCCTCCCCCTCCCGGCCCAGCTTCTTCATGTGCTGGGCCAGCGTATGGTCTTCGGTCAGGCGACGGATCATCCCCGCGCGAACCAGGTAGGCCCGGCTGTCCCCGACGTGCCATAGTCTCAGCCGACCCTCGTGGACCCAGGCCACGGTCGCCGTGGATCCCATGCCCTTGAGCTCCGGCGTGCAGAGGAAGGAGACGATCACCTTGCGGTTCGCCGTCGAGAGCGCCTGCGGGATCTTCTTCTCGAGCGCTCCACCCTCCGCGACGGCCCTTGCCAGGAGGGAGACCACCAGCTGGCTTGCGACATCCCCCTTGCCGGGACCTCCGATTCCATCGGCGACCAGGAAGACCCCGTGTTCCGGGTCGCTGTGGACCGCGTCCTCGTTGGCAGGGCGAGGGCCTTGCAGGGAGGCGAATCCAGGCGCGAGCGAGACGGCTTCGACGGAGGCCCCGGGACCGGGCTGCGCAAGGCCCGAGAGCAATAGGCAGTCAGCCTCCAGGGCCGCCATTCCCGCCTCGCGCGAGACGGCCAGCGCTTGCGCCAGGAGGGCCTGCGCGTCCTCGTCCTTCCCCAGAGCCTGAGCGGCAAGGGCTTCGACCTTCAAGAGGCGGGCGAGCGCGCCTTGCGACTTGCCGACGATCAGCTGGCGGCCCTGCTGGGCCAGGGCGATCGCCTCTTGAGGCTGCCCTCGCCTTGCGAGCGCCTCGGCGGCGAAAGCCGTGATGCGCGCTTCTCCCTCGCGCACGCCGCTCTCATCCATCAGGGCCCGGATCTCCAGCGCCAGGGAGGAGGCCTCCTCGAAGCGCCCCAGGGTGACCTTGGCCTCCATCGCGTAGCCAAGGACGAGCATCTCGATGTACGTGCTCTTGATGTTGCGGCAGATTCCCCGCGCCTGCTCCAGCCAGCCCAGCGGATCGCCCGGCTCGGCCAGGTAGCTGGCGGCCAGGGCCTTCAGGCAAAGGGCGACCGCCTCCAGGACCGGATTCTCGGTGCGCGCGAGCACCTCCTCGGCGTGCCGCGCGGTCTCCCGGAAGCGCCCCATTTCCAGGCCCGTGATGCCGAGGTTGAGGATCGCGTTGAGCTCGTCGTCCACTGCCGCGCCGACCTCGCGCGAGAGTCGCAGGTTCTCCTCGAAGGAGGTCCATGCCGAGCGGAACTCCCCCAGCGCCAGCTGGGCGTTGCCGAGCAAGTTGTACGTGGAGTTCAGCCCCAGCTTGTCTCCGAGCGTTTGCCGGATCGTGAGCGCCTCTTCCAGCCAGCGCATCCCGTCGTCCATCTGCTCCGGCAGCGAGGAGACCGCGATGTAGCCCATCAAGCCCAGCGCCTCGCTCAGGAAACCTGGCAGGTCGGACGTCCTGGCGGCTTCGAGGGCCTCCTGGCAAATCGGCAGCGCCTCCTGGGGATTTCCCTCGAGGAACTTCAACCTCCCCAGCGCGACCAGGGCCCGCAGGCGCTCGCGACCATCCCCCTCGGCCTCGGCGAGCTTGAGTGCCTCCATGTAGGCGTTCGAGCTGGGCTCATACTGGCCCTTCATCTGGTAAAGGCGGCCCATGGAGTTGAGGATGTTGGCCTGGCGCTCGGATCTGGCCTTGGCGATCGGAAGGGCTCGCTCGTACCAGGCCGAGGCCACCTCGAACTCCGCGGTCTGACGCCCGAGATCCCCGAGCGCTCGGGTGTACTCGAGTTCGAGTAAAGGCGAGTCATCCAGCTCAGTCAGGCGTTCGAGACCCTTCTCGAGGAAGTGGCGCGCATCGGCGACCGAGAAGAGTCGCGCGAAGGTCTGGCCCGCCCGCAGGGCCGCCTGGACGGCCTTCTCGGGAAGGTCGCTCGCGAGGTAGTGGCGCGCGGTCGCGCTCAGCAGATCCAGCGGGGGATCGGCGGGGAGGGTCTCTGCAAGGCCGTCGGCGATGATCCCATGCAGCGCGGGGCGCTCGCCCGGGGGAATCCCCTCGTAGAGCTTGCCTTCGAGGCCCTGAGCAAGCCGGTACGATTCGCCCGAGCGGATGAGAACATCCGCGGATCTCAGCTCCTCGAGCGCCTGCATGAAATCGTTCTCATCCAGGTCCACGGTCGACTTGAGCAGCCGGAGGCCAAAGGGAATGCCAATGGCCGCCGCCGCTCGGGCCAGCCGGATGCCCGCGGGACTCAGCCCCTTCAGGCGGTTCTCGGCGACCCGGGCAAGGCCGCTGCGCATGGTCTCGGCATCGAGCGCGCCATGGACCTGCCATGCGGCCGCCGATTTCCGGAGGATTCGCTGCTCGACGAGCGCGCGCAACAGGGTCTCGATCGCGAGCGGGATGCCCCTCGTGCCCTCGTGTAGGGCCGCGGCCAGGGACGGTTCGAGGGGCTGGCCCAGGATGGCCGCGCCCATCTCGCGGGTGGCCCCCGCGTCTAGGGCTTCCAGCGCGAGGCACGCCTCCGAACCCGTCTCGTCCGGGCTCCGGCTGGAAAAGACGTAAAGGATCGGCTGATCCTGGAAGCGGCGGCGCAGGTAATCGACGAGTTCGCGGCTGAGGGGATCCGCCCACTGCCAGTCCTCGAGGAAGAGGACCAGGCCTTCGCCGGAGGCCACCTTCACGACCTCGGCGACCGCCGCGAACAGGCGCGCCCGCTCCTCCTTCGGCTCGAGCGGAACGGGCCGTTCCTCGGTCAGGTCGGGAACGATCGCCGCCAGGATGGGAAGCGCCCGAGAGAGGGCGGGGCTGCGCTCGACGGCCGTGCGGATGAGCGGCGGCAGCAGGCGCTGGAAGGGCTGAAACGGCACGACGCGGTCCGGGTGGCCCTCTCCGCTCGCGCAGAGCCATCCCGAGAGCTCGGCCTGGAAGCGGCTCTCCTCGATCAGTCGAGACTTGCCGACTCCCGCGTCCCCGACAATCCAGAGACCCGCGGAGGTTCCGGTCGTTTTGACCCGCTGCAACTCGAGCGAGAGGTGCTGCAGCTCTGGGTCTCTTCCCACGAGCGGGCTAGTCAGCAGGACGCCCTGGGTGGCTTCCGCGACCTCGACTCCCAGGGCCAGCAGGACTTCCCGAGCGGACGAGGGACGCCGCTGAGGGTCCTTGGCCAGCAGCCTCAGGATCAGGCTTTCGAGCTCGGGGGGAATCTCGGCACTGAGTTGGCGGGGCGCAAGGGGTTCGGCGCTCAAGTGGCCCTTTAGCACCTCGCGGGCGGTCTCGCCCATGAAGGGGGGGCGTCCCAGCAGCAGGTGGTAGGCGAGCGCGCCGAGCGAATAGAGGTCGGAGCGTTGATCCACCCGGCCCCGGCGCGCCACCTCCGGCGCCATGTAGAAGAGCGTCCCGCGGAGGGTTTCCGCCGGCTGGCCGGTTCGGGTCATGAGCCCGAAGTCCATCAGCTTCAGGACCCCGTCGGGGCGCTTGCGAAGGTTCTCCGGCTTGAGGTCCCCGTGGACGAAGCCCTGATCGTGAATGGCGCAGAGGGCGTGGCAGACCTGGACGAGGGTGTCGCGAAGCTCCTCGGGCGTGCAGGGAGGTTTCCCCGCCAGGTCCTCGCCCGGGACGACCTCCATGGTGAAGAAGGGAACCCCGTCCTCGCGCGAACCGAACTCGAAAACCCGCACGGTGTTCGGGTGCTGGAGGCGTACCATGGTGAGGTACTCTTGCCGGAACAGGAGGCGCGCCTCATCGTCCGGCGCACCGGCCGAAAGCGAGGTTTTGAGAGCGACTTGCTCGCCGGTGCGGAGGTCTTCGACGAGATGAACCTCGCCCATGCCTCCCCGGCCGAGTCGCGCGATCGTTTTGAACCTGTCGTTCAAGATGACGGCCATAATA
This sequence comes from Candidatus Sericytochromatia bacterium, assembly GCA_036676455.1. GTDB lineage: Bacteria > Cyanobacteriota > Sericytochromatia > S15B-MN24 > UBA4093 > UBA4093. The sequence goes on along the minus strand of JAKFCW010000126.1, from coordinate 29,685 downwards.
GTCCTGCTTGCTCGGTCAGGGCTATTGTACCCGCGAAGGAGGCGCTCGGTACGGGACGCTCCCAAGAGAAAACCGGCCGGAACGCGTGCGTTCCGGCCGGCTGGTTTAGCGTTTTGACGCGACCAGGCCCAAGCTTCCCAGAAGTGCCAACCCGCTAAGACTCAGAGGAGCCAGCGGCGGAATGCCCTGCTTCTCTTTACGTTCCCGTTTTTCGCCTGCGTGCGCCTCAACCGCGAGACCTTGCGAGGCGCGCTCCAACTCCTGGCGCGCCGCCTTCTCGCGGTGCTCGGCGGCTTCCTCGAAGTGCTCGTACGTTCCAAACAAGCCGCCCGCCGCCACCACGATCAGCAAGCCTGCGAGCAGCTTGCGAAACCGGGGGGCGACGAGCCCCACGAGGGTCGCCAGCATCCCCACGGCGGTCATCACCACCGCGAGGGTCTGGATCTTCTCGGTATGCCCCATCAAGAGGAGCTCGCCGAGCGTCAGGGCGAAGCCCCCGACCACCATCACCCCCACCATCTCCGGAAAGCGCTCCTGCAAGACGGAGCCCTTCGTCGCTGTTGCGATCATGTGCGTCCTTCCTTTACTTCGTTCGCTGCGGGGGCGCCATCACGCGGCCGGTTCGGGCATCGACCAGGACCTCCTGGTCGTTCTCGAACTCCACCTCGTAAACCGGCTGGCCCGCCACGGCCTTCAGGCAAATTTCCTTCACGCGCCCCGTCTGGCGGGTCTTGGCGGTCTTCAGCGCCTGCGCCGGGGTGATCGTCACCTTCTCGGCCAGCGCGTCGAGTGCCACGTCCTCCGCCCGCTCGCTCGCCAGCGCGGGACTTATGAGCAACAACGAGCCCATCAGCCCAGCCAGCAAAAGTTTTCCCATGTTTGCCTCCTCGAGCGCACGACGCGTTCCTTCACTACTCGCAGTTTAGGCCCGCCACGTGAAATAAACCGGAAAAAGCCGGAACGCGTGGAAAATTGCTCACGCCGCCGGGAGCCAGAGCGTGAAGGCCGTGCGCCCCGGCTCGGACTCCAGCGTCACGTCGCCTCCATGCGCGCGGGCCACTGCCCGAGAGATGGCGAGTCCGAGCCCGGATCCCTCCGGGCTCTGCTCCTGGGCGGACTCGAGGCGCACGAAGCGCTCGAAGATGCGCTCCTGCTCGGAGAGTGGAATGCCGGGGCCCGGGTCGCTCACCGTCAAGGCGAAACGCCCCCCGACCTCGCGCAGCCTCACGTCAATCCGCGCATCCGCCGGGCTGTAGCGCACCGCGTTCTCCAGCAGGTTGCGCACGGCCTGGGAGATCCGCGAGGGCTCTCCGCGCACGGTCGACGGCACCGCCTCGCAGGTGAACTCCAGGATCAATCCCCGCTTCGCGGCCAGGGCCGCGAGGGAGTCCACCTCCTCGTCCACCAGCTCCTCCAGCGAGAACTCCACGGCCGCATCGTGGAGGCCCACGTCGGCCCGTCCCAGGGTCAGCAGGTCGCCCACCAGGAAGGACATCCGACGAGCGCTTCGCTCGATCACCGACAGCTTCTCGCGCGCGGACGCCGGCATCTGCGGGTCGGCCAGCGCGAGCTGCGCATGGGTCAGCACGACCGAAAGCGGCGTGCGCAGCTCATGAGAGGCGTCCCGGGTGAACTGCCGCTCTCGCTCGAAGGCTTCCTCCACGGGCTTGACGGCCCGTCGCGCCAGCCAGGTGCCGCCCATCCAGGCAAGACCGATGGCCAGGGGCGCCATGAGCGCGAGGCCCCGCGCCAAGTTCGCGATTGCGCGCTCGGGGCCGATCAGGGACTGCCCCACCCGCAGGTAGGCGACGACCTCTGCGTCCCGCTCCAGCGGCACGACCAGCAGGCGAATCGGATCGGCGCCCCGCTGCGTGAAGGCGCCGGGATGCAAGGTGGGCTCGGGATCGAGCTGGATGCCGCGGGTGTAGAGGACCGTCCCCTTGCGGTTCAACAGGGCCAGGTGCTCGCGCTCCCCGATGGGGACCTCGGAGAGCTCGTGGATCACTTCGGCGTAACCCTCGTGGCCATGGCTGAACTCCTTGATCACGGGGTTGAGCATCCGCGCGTTCATGTGGTCGAGGCCGTTGATCATCGTGTAGCGAGACAGCGTGTACGCTCCGACTCCGTAGAGGGCGAGCACGGCGACCAGCACCAGCAGGTAGAAGGCGGTCAGCCTGCGCCGCAGGGCCCTCAGCAAGTTCGACGCTTGGTTGCCGGAAGCAGCCTCGCGAAGCGGGTCGCGCGCTCCCCTAGTCGTCATGGGGCTCTCCATGCATGCGGTAGCCGATCCCGTGCACGGTCTCGATCAGGCGCGGCGCCTGGTTGTCGCCGATCGCCTTGCGCAAGAGCTTGACGTGCGCCCGGATGACCTCAGGATCCGGCTCGGCGTCCATGTCCCAGAGATGCTCGAGGATGCGCTCCCGGGGCACGATCCGGCCCGCGTTGCGCATCAGCACCTCCAAAAGGGCGCGCTCCTTGCGGGCCAGCTTGACGGGGACGCCCCCGCGCGAAACCTCGCCGCTGGCCGGATCCAGCGTCAGGTCCGCGACCCTCAAGACGGCTTCCTTGGTCGGGGAATGCCGGCGCAAGAGCGCCCGCACCCGCGCCAGTAGCTCATCAAGCTCGAAGGGCTTGATCAGGTAGTCGTCGGCCCCGGCATCAAGACCCGCGACCTTGTCGGCCAGGGTGTCGCGCGCGGTGAGCATCAGGATGGGCAGGTTCAACCCCCGGTCGCGGGCGCGACGGCAGACCTCCAGGCCGGAGCGTCTCGGCAGCGAGACATCCAGCAGCGCGAGGTCGTAGGGGTAGGCATCGAGCATCTCCTCGGCCGTCTCGCCATCGGAGGCCACGTCCACCGCATGGCCGATCCCCTCCAGGGCCTCACGCAGCGCGCCGGCGAGCGAAGGCTCGTCCTCGACGATCAGGACGCGCATGGCTAGCGGTCCAGCTCCCGCAGGGCATGAAGCACGACGTTTCCGACGATCTCCAGGCTCCGCGGGGAGCAACGTGCGGGCGTGTCGCCCAGGGTATGCCAGTAGGGGTAGTCGAAGTCGATCAGGTCCACGAAGGGCACCCCTTTCGAGAGGAAGGGCAGGTGGTCGTCATTGACGGCGGGGCCGAGCTTGCGCGGAAAGGAGGACGCATGCCCGAGCGTCCGGGCCGAGTCGTAGATCCGGCGGGTGAGCTCCGGGGCGTACTGGGAGGAATAGGCCTCCTGGGGAATCGTCAGGTCCGCGTCTCCGACCATGTCGAGCAGGATGCCCCAGCGCGGCAAAGGGCGGTTCTGGACGTAATAGCGCGATCCGTAGAACATCGTGCGGTCGGTGGTTCCCAGGTCCTCCCCGTCCCAAAAGGCGATCCGCACGGGCTTCTGCGGGGGGCGATCGCCCAGGACCCGGGCAATCTCGAGGAGGACCGCCACCCCCGAGGCGCCATCGTTGGCGCCAGGAATGGGCTTACGGCGGTTCGATACCTGGGGATCCTCCTCGGCGATGGGGCGGGTGTCCCAGTGGGCGGCCAGCATGCCGTCCGGAGCCGCCGCCACGGGGCCGAAGTCGGCGTAGAGGTTGGCCATCGGATAGGTCTTGCCATCCAGGCGCACGGTGAAGCGGTCCACCGTGACGCGCCCGCCGGCGCGCCGCAGTTCGCCCTCGAGGTAGGCCATGGTCTTGCCATGGCCCGGGCTGCCCGGAACCCGCGGGCCGGCGTCCACCTGCGCATTCAAGTGTTGCCAGGCGCGCTCCCCGGAAACTCCCGGCACAGCGGGGCCCTGCCCCTGGGCCGTCATCGCGAAGGCAAGCCCCAGGACCACGGCCGGCAGCCAGAGCCAACGTCGCATGGCAACCCCCTTTCCCCGTGCGCAAACCGAGTGATCTTACCTGATCCGAGGGATTTGGGCATCCGGTGGATACCGAAAGCCACGGGGCCGCTTCGACGAAGCGGCCCCGTGGTCACGTCCAGTCTCCTTATCGTCCGGTTCGCACGAGCAAGGTGACGATCTCGCCGGACCCCACCGGCAGCGACAGCGGCGACGCCCCCAGCTCCCGGACGGGAGCATCGGCCAGGTTCGCCAGGGCGATGCCCGCATGCGGCAAGCCGATGGTCAGCGAGGTCTCGATGGCCCGTTCCGTCGGGTTGTAAAGGCGAACGATCACCCCGTCGCCCCCTTCGGAGCGCTTAACGGCCGAAACCACCAAACGGTCGTCGCCCAGCTCCAGCCAGCTGCTAGGCAGCTTGCGGTCGCCGGCCAGCACGGCCTGCTCCCCGCCGAAGCCCATGGTGCGCACGGGCGTCACGGCCGCGTAGGCATGCGGCTGGGCCGACATCCAGTGGTCGCGGTAGGGCGCGAATGCGTAGACGAATCGCTGCTCCCCCTGGCACTGGGCGTCCGGCGTCGGGAAGTGCGGTCCCGCGCCGCCTCCGCGGGTGCGCAGGTCGTCGCGAGACAGCCAACCCACGGCGCGCACGAGCGTGACGGCCAGCGCCCAGGAGCCGTCCTCGGACTGCACGGCCTCGGCCTCGGGCAGGCCGACGTTGGAGACCATGAGGCCCCAGTCGCCCTCCACGGCGCTCCAGGTCTGCTGCGGGAAGGTCGTGGCGACGTACTCCTTGAGCGGCTCTACGGGCAACTGATGGATGCGCGTGGTGGCCTCGCGCTCGGCGACCCAGAACTGGTTCTCCGACCAGACGCGCACGTTGTTCTTGATCGAGGTGCCGCACAAGACGCGCAGGCGGTGATCGCGCACCTTGTTGTCGAAGCGGGTCTCGGCCTGCACGGTGCGCATGCCCGGCCGCAGCGTCAGGCGGGTCTTGATCTTGATCAGCGTGGTCGCCTGGCTGCGCGCCTGTCGGTCGTCGCTGAGGGACTCCGGCAGGTTCATGAGGTGCTCGAGCACCAGCACCGCCTCGGTCGGATTGGGACGCTCCGTCCACCAGTTGATCAGGCGGCTCTCCACCAGGCGGTCCTGGGCGGGAGGCGAGTAGTTGTACTCGTCGCCGGCGTCGCCCTCGTCGATGAAGCGGATCAGGTCCCCGTAGAAGGCACCCGTGTCGCGATCCTCCATGACGACCTTGCCGTCGCGCACGCCGACGCGCAGGTGCTCGTTCTCGATCACGCTGGCCACCGCCGTGAGGGCGACGTCCTCCGTGCTCGAGGCGCCCTCGCGCAGGGAGTAGCGACGCAAACCGAAGGCCGCCAGGTCCGAGGCCAGGAAACGCACGCGGAACTTCCGGACCTTGTACCAGCCTGGGAAGAGGTAGATGTCCGAGTAGAACGACTCGGTGTCTTCGAAGCCCTCCACGAAGCACGGCACCGTTTTCCCGTCCTCGTCCACCAGGTGGACGGCGTCGGGAGCTCCCTCGAGTGGAGCGTCGATCTCGGCGCACAGCCACTCGCTGCGCTCCCAGCCGGTTGGGTTGTAAGCCAGGACGCCGGGCTCCTTGCCGGAAGGCGCCAGGGCGAAGAGTGCGCGCTGGATCAGGGACTCACCGAGCTCTCGGACCTGGGAGAACCGGGCGAGCATCTCGCTGTGGACCTCGTCGACCGAGCAGCCGCAAATCGAGTCATGCGGCTGGTTTTGCAGCAAGAGATCCCAGCCTTCCTGCCAGAAGCCGTCCTCGTAGCGGGCACCCATGGCCCAGGAAAGCGCCGTCAGGGGCTCGACGTAGTTCTGCCAGAGCGTCTGGCACTCGGCGTTGAGCTGCTTGAGGTACATTCGCGCCGAGAGAACGTCGGGAAGGAGGTAGGCACGCCCTCCCTGGCGCAGCTCGCCGGAGATCTCCTGGGTGGGCGCCGAACCGTCGGCGGCGAGGGCCTCGCGGACCTGGCCGAGGCGGATCTTGCCGTCGGACCACTGCGCCTGGATGGCGTCGATGATCGCCGGAAGGTCGGAGTTGGGGGCGATGTGGTCGCAGCCGGAAAGCAGCAGGATCCGGTCATGGTGATGCTCGGAGAGGAAGGTCTTGAAGGCTTCGAGCCGGCGCTCCAGCGGCAAGCGCTCCCAGAGGAAGATGTTGCAGTAGCCGGTCGGCAGGAAGGTGGTCTGGATGCGCTGCCCGGAAGGGGCCCGCCACCAGAAGCGCTCCGTCTCGGGGTCCACCCCGCGCCAGACCACGGCCTGATCCATCCCGAAGCCGAGCAGGATCTGGGGGATCTGGGCGACGTGCCCGAACATGTCAGGCAGGTAGCCGACGGCCTCGGATTGACCGAAGCGCTTCATGAGGCGGCGACCCATCATGAGGTTACGGATGAGGGCTTCGCCGCTCACCAGGAACTCGTCGGGCAGGATGTACCAGGGGCCGATTCCCAGACGTCCCTCGCGGATGAGGCGGTCGAGCGTCTCGCGGCGATCCGGCTTGATCGCGAGGTAATCCGTGAGCATGATGGTCTGACCATCGAGGAGGAAGTATGGGAGGCGGCCTTCCTCCAGGAACTCGACGACGCGGTCGACGGTGTCGACCAATCGCAGGCGGAACTCCTGGTATGTGCGGTACCACTCCCGATCCCAGTGGGTATGGGGGACGACGACGACTTCCTTTGAGGACAAAGCGACCCCTCCTTTCCGAATGGCTCTCAGCGTACCGGATAACCTTTTCCTTGAAAAGAGCGGCGGGTTTCATTCCGCGTCGAAGGTGGCATAATGGGAAGAGAACCCGCTCCTCCGGCACGAGCCGGCATGACAAGGAGATCGCGCATGCGCCACCTGACCCTTACCGATTCCCGTGCGCTCCCGTCGTTCCCTTCGCCCCTCGCGGAATCCGCGGTTCCCGAACCCCTGAGAGAAGCCCAGAAGGTGCTTTCGCTCATCCTTTCGGGGGGGACCAGCCGCTGCGAGACGCCCCCCGAGTTCGGAGCCGCCCCCCTTCCGCTCGACGAGGCGCTGCTACGCCTCTCGGAAGGCGAGGAAGTCTGGCTCCGCATCGCCTATCCGGAAGGCCCTTGCCGCCGGCGCACCCTGATCCTCAACTCGTTGCAGGACGCCGAGACCCTGCTCGCCAGCTAATTTCCACAGACCCACAAGACGAGAGGCCGCCCCGATGGGGCGGCCTCTCGTCTTGTGGGTCTGTGGCTAGGCGCGAACCGGCGTACGGTTCTCGCTGCCGGAGTACATGGCATCGATCGCGGTCTTGAACTTCGAGGCGATCACCCGGCGCTTCAGCTTCAGCGACGGCGTCAGCTCACCGGTCTCTTGCGAGAGCTCGTCGGGCAGCAGCGAGTAGCGCTTGATCTGCTCGAAGGGGGCCAGCTCGGCGTTGACCTTGGCAATCGCCGCATCGAACAGTTCGCGGACTGCCAGCGATTCGAGCAACTCCGTGCGCGTATTCCAGGTGAGGCCCCGCTCCAGGGCAAGCCGCTCGACGGCGTCCCAGGCCGGCACCAGCAACGCGGAAACGTAGTGGCGTCCCTCGCCGACGACGACCGCCTGCTCGATGAGCGCCTGGGCCGTGAGGGCGTTCTCGATGGGCTGCGGAGCGACGTTCTTGCCGTTGGAAAGGATCAAAAGCTCCTTCTTGCGGTCGATGACCCGCAGGTAGCCCTCGGCGTCGAGGGAGCCGATGTCCCCGGTGCGCAGCCAGCCCTCGGAGTCGAGCACCTGGCGGGTGTCCTCTTCCTTGTTCCAGTAGCCGAGCATCACGTTGGGACCCTTGGCCAGGATCTCGCCGTCGGGCGCGATCATGAGGGTCACCCCGGGGATGGTCTGCCCCACGCTGCCGTACTTGGGGCGATGCACGGGGTTGAGGGTAAGGACGGGCGCGGTCTCGGTCAGGCCGTAGCCTTCGACCACCGGGATGCCGGCCGTCCGGAAGAACTGGCCGACCTCGGGGCGCAAGGGAGCGGCGCCCGACAGGATCAAGCGCAGGCGCCCTCCCAGCTTCTCGCGGAACCGGGCGAAGACGAAGCGGTCGGCGGCCTGGTACATGGTGCTCACGGGGAAGGTGACCCGGCCCTCGGCGTCCAGGACCTCGTGGAAGTACTCTCCCAGCTCGAGCGCCATGTAGAAGGCCTCGCGCTTGAAGAAGGATTCCTTGGCGAGGCTGTCCATGGTCCGCTCGTAGATCTTGGAGAGGACCCGGGGCACGGCCGCGAGAAGCGTGGGGCGGACCTCGACCATGTTCTGGGCGATGGTGTCGAAGCTTTCGGCGAAGGCGATCGCCACGCCCTTGCTCACCATGGCGTAGCAGACGACCCGCTCCAGCACGTGTGAAAGCGGAAGGAACGAAAGCTGCAGGTCGGAGGCCCGGACGCCCATCAGCTCCGCGGAGGTCAGCGCGTTGGAGGCGAAGTTCCAGTGGGTGAGCATCGCGCCCTTGGGCTCGCCGGTGGTGCCGGAGGTATAGACGATGGAGGCGAGGTCATCCGGGCGCAACGCCTCCAGGCGACGGCTGCGCTCGTCTTGCGTGCTGTCGAGCAAAGAGGCGCCCGAGGCCACGAAGGCGGCCCAGGAATGGACCTTCTGACCGGCAGGCGACTTGAACTCACGGTCGAAGACGATCACGTGCTCCAGCGACGGAACCTCCGAGCGGATGCTCATGAGGCGATCCAGCTGCTCGGCCGTGGAGACGGCGACCACGCGGACGCCGGCATCGTTGAGGATGTAGGCGATCTGCTCCGGGGTCAGGGTCGGGTAGATGGGAACCGTCACGCCGCCCAGGCAAAGCGTGGCCTGGTCGACGATGACCCACTCGGGGCGATTCTCGCTGAGGATGGCGACCCGATCCCCCACCCCGACCTTGAGCGAGAGCAGATGGGCGCTGGCAGAATCGACGAGGCGCTTGAACTCCCGATAGCTGGTCGATTGATACCGGCCCTCGACCTTGGCGAGAAGGGCATCCTTGGCGCCGTGGCGCTCGACGGTCTGGTGAAAGAGCGCCGGAAGCGTCGTCTTATGGGACGGCGCGCCCGGAGTGCTGCTGATCTGGCTCATGAGGAACGGTCCCCCCTTCGAAATCGGATCCGCTACAACCATGGTCCTGGAGCCCCCGCTTCGGCGAAGAGAATCCAGGACCGTTTCGTAATGAATTGTAACGGATGCTCGGTAGAAGGGCAACCGAACGCTTTAGCGTTTGAAGAGTCCCTCGAAGGCCTTGACCAGCGAGCCGACTCCCGAGACCAGGGAGGTCACCCCATCGACGATCGGCGCCACCTGCTGGGTGACCGAAGGGGGCTGGGCCGGGGCGCCATACGGCTGATAAGGGTTCGGGACGGCCGCAGGGGCCTGGCGGCGGGGCTTTCCCTCCACCATATTGACGATGTCCTCGATCAGGGGAATGGCTTCGTCGACCACAGGAGCCGCCTGGCGGATGAACGTATCGACATCCCGGCTGCCCACGGCCTGTCCGAGGCGCTCGAGCGATTGCCCCAGGGGACCGGACGTGGGGACATAAGGGGGAGTGGCCGGGTAACCCGGAGCCGGGTAGCCGGGCGACGGCTGAGGCGTGGTCACGGCAGCGGGAGGGTTCTGGACGCGCTGGACCAGCGAGGCGAGGCGCGAGAGCAAGCCCGCTCCTTCGCTCACCTTGGCGAGGGTCTTGTCGACATCGCTCTGGGGCTGAGGGCGAGTGGGCTGCTGCTGGATCGACTGCACCTGCTGGGGATAAGCTGGCTGCGCCTGAGGATAGGCCTGCTGAGGCATGGCCTGGGGCATCTGGCGGTAACGCGCCAAGGTATTCGAAAAGCGATCTACCGCGTTCATGGCACTCCTCCTCGTGACGAGCTCTGCTGGAGGGGTTATCCCGGGGTCTGGCCGAAATTCGGTAAAGACCAGTCGAAGTTTCGCGTAACTCGGAGTTAACACCAAATGATCCGGAGGCCCCGTCGCCGCATGCCTCATGCGAGGCTCGGCTGGGTAAATGATTAGCATGCTCCCGATCAGCCGGTCGTCATACCGTGCTCCGAAACGAGGTACTCGATGACGCGACGTCCCGGTGGCCTGCTCCTCGCAAGCTTGCTCGCCGCGAGCTGTGCGGCTCCACCCAGCAGCCAGATTCCAGCCACCGGCACGCTGACCTTGTCGCTGGCCGGCTTATTCCCCTCGGGGCGCCAGGTCCAGGTCGTTCCGGCCGGCAAGCAGGCCCGCGTGACCGTCTCCGGGGCGGGCATGGCCCAGCCGCTGAGCGTGACGGCGCCGATCGACGAGTCCAGCCTCATGGCGACGCTGCGCGGGATTCCGGCTGGCCCCAACCGCGTGATCGACCTGGAGGCCCTGGACGAAGCCGGCGCACCGATCCCGGGCGGCCGCTTTCGGACCACGGCGACCTTGCAGGTCGGCGCCAACACCGCCGTGATCTCGCCCATCACCACTCCGCGCGGGGACGTCTTCGCCCGGCTACTCTCGGACGCTTCTCCCCTTGCGCAAAGCCTGGACGCCAACCGGGTTCAAGCCGCCGTCGAGGCGATTCAGAAGGCCCAGCGGGTACCTCACTTCGGTTTGATAGACGGCGAGGCGATCGCCCAGGCGCTGGTGAGCCATGGAGGGGATGTCGAGGCGCTTTCGCCGGCGGACCCTTCCTTCGTGCAGCCGCCCGTCACGCTGCGCGTGATCGTCAAGGGGCTGCCCCAGAACGTACCGGCCGAGATCTGGCTCGACGATCCGGTCTCGCCGGCGCAAACCAGCGTCTCCAACGGGGGCCTGGAGATCCACCCCGTCAAGCCCGGCGCCTGGCGGCTCTACGGGCGCGCCGGCACCTTGCGGGTCGGGCCCGTGGCGCTCGACCTCACGGCGGGCCAGACGGCGACGCTGGACTTCGCGACGACCCTGTCCTCCGGACCGAGCCTGCCGCACGGACGAGGGGGAACCGCTGCCGCCGTCCTGCCCATGGGGAATTCGGAGCGTCTGATTGTCGCCGGGGGCATCGCCGGCAGCGGCTCCAGCCCCCAGGCCACCCGCAGCGTGCTCGCCTTCGACGGCTCGACCTGGCAGCCCCTGGCAGAAGAGATGATTTCCGCGGTCTCGCACGCCGCCGTCGCCACCCGCGGCGACCAACTCTGGGTCCTGGGCGGCCTCGATCAGGCGGGCAAGCTCACCAATGCGGTCCAGGTCTTCGACGCCTCCGAAAACAGCTGGACGCCCCCTGGCTGGACGCTGCCGTTTCCCAGCAGCCACGCCTCCGCGGCCTTCATCGGGGACATGCTCTACGTGACGGCCGGCATGGAGGCCTGGGGCAGCTCGGGAGGCCCGAACTGGAGCATCTACCGCATCGATCCCGGCACCGGCGCCAGGGAGACCTTGGATGCGCGCCTGTCCTACTCGCGCTTTGGAGCCGCCACGGCGATCGCCGACGGCAAGCTCTTCGTCTTCAGCGGCATCGATGACTACGGAGACCTGATCCACGCCGTGGAGGTCTTCGACCCCGTGAAGGGAACGGTGCGAGCCATTGCCCCCATTCCCACCCCGCGCTTCGGCGCCACCGCCTGGGTCACGGGCAGCAAGATCGTCGTGATCGGGGGAGTCGGGCGCAACGGCCAGGCCATGGGCACGATCGAGGCGTACGACCTCGTCACGAACCGCTGGGAAGCGCGCGCGCCCCTGCGGACGCCGCGCGGCTACCTCGCAGGCGGCTTCCTGGCCGGCGCCTTCGTCGCGGCGGGAGGCCACGATGGCTTCCACACCTCGGTCGCCACGTCCGTCTCCCCCTTCGACGTCGTCGAATCACTGGCTCAGTAGGAGGCCTCATGCCGCGCATAAGCCCGATCCTCGCCGTGATGGCTGCCGGAGCGCTCCTTCTGACCGGATGCCCTGACGGCCAGAGCCTCACCTCATCGCTGGTTCCGCCAGGCACCGGGGCTTCCCCGGCGAACGGGGAATCGCCCACGCCCGCGCAGAACGACACGCCGCCGCGAGAAGAGACTCCCGCGACCAGCGAGTTGATGCTGCAGCTGGCGCAGATGCCCACGAATTCCTGGCTCATGGCCGCGCCCATGGCCCATGCCCGCGGCGGAGTCTCGGCCGGAACCGTGAATGGCAAGCTCTTCGCCCTCGGCGGGGACGCCGAGGCCACCGTCGAGCTTTACGATCCGGCCCGGGACGCATGGACACTCTCCTACCTGCCGCCCAACGACCGGAGCGCGCCGTGGACCCGCGCGCGCTCCTTCGGAGCCGCCGTGGCCTCTCATGGCCGCATCTTCTACGTCGGGGGCAGCCACAACTGGGTCGACGACCACCTCGACGTCTACAACCCGGAGACCCACATGTGGCTCGACGCCCAGGACCGTACGCTCACGAGTTCGTGGTTCCAGCGCACGGGACTGGCGGCCGTGGTCACCGACGGCCTCATCACGCTGATCGGGGGAAGCTCGGTCGTCAACTCGGCGTCGCAGGCGACCGCGCCCACGGCAGCCGTCGTGGCGTTCTACCCGGACGTCACGACCGGCTGGTCCGAGACTTATGCCCAGGCGCCGCTTCCAGCCCCGCGTTCGGGGCTGGGGGCCGCCGTACTCGAGGGCCGCGTCCACGTCGTGGGCGGCTTCAGCGAGGCCGCGCTCACGGGCAGTCCTGCGGCCACCAGCAGCATGCTCGCCTACCGGCTCGACGACTGGTCGGCCCAGACGCCGGACGGCACGCCACTGGCTCCGCTCAACACTCCTCGACATTCGTTCGGCTCGGCGGTCCTCGACGGCAAGTGGATCGTCGCTGGCGGAATGGACTCCCAGGGCAAGATCCTGGACTCCGTGGAAGCCTACGACCCGGCTACCAACACCTGGACGACCCTGACCCCGATGCCCAAAGCGCGCGTTCACCTGGCGCTCGCCTCCCTGAATGGTCGCCTTTTCGCCATCGGGGGGTTCGACGCTCAGGGCAAGGCGCTTCGCAGCGTCGACGTCTATCGCCCGTAGGAGGCCCGCATGCGAATCTCGGCTCAAAGACTTCTCGGCCTCGCGGCGCTCGGCCTCGTCATCGGCTGCCAGCAACTGCCACCCCCTGGCGGGCCCGCCTTCGGCGTCGACGTGCTCAACGCTCCCCTGTCCCAGGATGCGGCGGTTCCCCTGGACCTCACGGGCGGGCAGGCGGTGCCTGTCGGCAGCTACGTCCCGGACCAGCTGCTGGTCCAGCTTGCCGACGATGCCGATGCTCCGGTTGCCCTCGACGGCTTCGACAAGCTGGGGGAGGTCCGCTTCAACCAGCGATTCGCGGCCATCCGGCTTCCCAGCGGCATGACGCTGGCCGAGGCCAAGAGCCTCCTGTCAGGCCGGCCGGGAGTCGTGGGCATCGAGTTGAACCGGGTTCACCGGCCCTCATCGACGCTTGCCGAGCCCGATGATCCGCGCTTCGCCGAGCAATGGTCCCATCGCCGGACCGAGGCCCTCGACCTCTGGCAAAGCGACGCCCCGGCCGTGGATGCCAGCGACGTCATCGTGGCGGTCCTGGACACGGGACTCGACGTCACGCATCCCGAGTTCGCAGATCGGGTGATCGCGCCCCAGAACCTGATCCTCGACGAAAACCCCGGCGACCCCACGATCCCCGTCGAGACGGACGTCAAGGACCTGATCGGCCATGGCACCCACTGCGCCGGCATCATCGGGGCGCGCGGCAATAACCAGCTGGGCGTCGCGGGAGTGAGCTGGGATGTCAACCTCATGCCGGTCAAAGTGCTCGGGGCCAACGGGGGAACGGACTTCCAGGTCCTCCAGGGGATTGCCTACGCCCTCGGCGACGATCTCGACGACAGCGGAACGGCCCGCGCGTCCTACCTCGAAACGCCGGGCCTGGGCGAGCGCCGGGTGCGAGTCATCAGCATGAGCCTGGGCTCCTACTATCACGGCCGCCGCCCCGCCTACGACGCCGCCTTCGCCAGGGCGCGCGACATGGGGGTCATGGTCGTCGTGGCGGCAGGCAACGACGGCTCCGAGGTCGCTTCGCCCGCCAACGCGGCGCATGTCCTCTCGGTCTCCTCCACGAGTCCCTACCGGAACGGCGGCCAGATCTGGGAGTGGCTTTCCGGCTTCTCGAACCGGGGCGATCGCATCGACCTTGCCGCGCCCGGCGGGCTGATCCTCTCGACCGTGCCCAGTTACGAGACCGTCGACGACGACGGCAACCCGTTGCCCAAGGATTACCACCCGTCCAGCGGCACCTCCATGGCCTGCCCGTACGTCGCCGGAGCAGCGGCCCTGGTCGTCGCCAAGCATGATCCCGACAACAGCCGCAAGGACGCAGCCTTTTACGACCAGGTCAAGCAGCACCTGCTCGCTACCACTGACGACATGGGAGCGCCCGGCAAGGATCCCCTTTACGGGTGGGGGCGGGTCAACGTCCGAAAAGCCGTGACCACCCCGTTCCCTGCCACGTTACCGCAGTGATCGACAAGGGGGGCGGCCAGATTGGCCGCCCCCCTTGTCTTGAGCTGGAATACCGGATTAGCCTTTGACCGCGCCGGCCGTCTGGCCGCCGATAGCGCCCGCGGCTCAACCCGCCGAGGCGAAGCCTGGCGGCGGGTATCAGGCGGCCTATCCTTTGACCGCGCCGGCCGTCTGGCCGCCGATAGCGCCCGCGGCTCAACCCGCTGAGGCGAAGCCTGGCGGCGGGTATCAGGCGGCCTATCCTTTGACCGCGCCAGCAGTCTGGCCGCCGATAAAGAACCGCTGAAGGCCGATGAAGACCGCCACGATGGGGATGATCGACAGCACGGACCCGGCCGCGATGAGGCGCCAGTTCGCCGAGAACGTGCCCGCCAGGTACGAGATGCCCACCGGCAGCGTGTAGAGGTCAGGGTCCTTGAGCACGATCAACGGCCAGAGGAAGTCGCCCCACGCGCCCACGAAGACGAAGATCGCCAGGGTCGCGAGGCTCGGCTTGGTCAGGGGCAGCATGACCTGCCAGAAGACCTCCCAGGGGCTGGCGCCGTCGATGACCGCCGCCTCCTCGATCTCGCGCGGGATGGCCAAGAAGGCTTGGCGCATCAGGAAGATGCCGAAGGCGCTAACCGCCGTGGGCAGGATCAGGCCCGCGTAGGTGTTGAGCAGGCCCAGCCGCTGCGACAGGATGAAGAGCGGAATCATGATGACCGGCAGGGGAATCATCATCGTGGCCAAGATCACCACGAAGAAGGGCTCGCGGCCGCGGAAGCGCATCCGGGCCAGCGGGAAGGCCGCCAGGCTCGCGATGATCAGGTTCAAGGCCACCGAGACCACCGCCACCAGGACCGAGTTGAAGAAGTACCGGCCGAACGGCACGGCCTCCCAGACCTGCCGGAAGTTGTCCAGCGTCGGCTGTGCCGGCCAGAGACTCGGTGGATAGGCGAAGATGTTCTCGGCACCGCCCTTGAGGGCCGTCACCAAGAGCCAGAGGAACGGGCCCACCGTGAGGGCGGCCAAAGCAAGCAGGCCGATCCATGTGGCCAAAAGCTTGAAAACGTGGGTATAGGTACGCATGGGCCCATTCTAGCCTCCCGCTTTCCGGATGGCAAACCGGAGGTCCTTCCAGGACCGTCCTATGCTAGAATGGCAAGCATCCTAGCCCCCCTCGGTAGGTCGAGGGAGGCGTCCACGGCGTTCTGGCAAACATTCCAGAAAGGAGCGTCTCGGTCATGGCGAAGATTTCGGTTGAGCAAGTCGAAGCCACGTATGGCATCACCTCGCGCGAGGTGCGCAACGCCATTGCTGACGGCCATCTCGCGGGCGAACGCGTCCACGGCAAATGGGTCGTCGATTCCCAAAGCCTTCACAAAGCCATCGAAGAAGGCGTGCTCAAAGACCGTAAAAACGCCATGAAATCCTAAGAGACCCCTGAAAAAGGCCCGGTGCAGCGCGCTGCATCGGGCCTTTGAAGTTGGTGACCGGCGAAAGCCATGCCGTTCGGGTATAATGAGGGGCGCTGCGCCCTGATGTCCTGGAGGCCTCCCTTGGATAGTTCCACGTCCCATCGCGTCATCGACCGCGTCGTCGAATCGCTGCTCTGGATCCTGCTGCTCTTCACCCCCCTCTTGATCAACGTGGCCAACGTGGACGCCTACCGGACGGTGCAGGCCACCTTCGCCTCGTGCCTCTGCGCGCTCTCGCTCGGAGCATGGGCCGTGGGCGTCACCCTGACGCGGCGCTGGCGCGAGGTCGCCCGGATGCCGTTGCTGGTCCCGCTCGCCGTCTTCGCGGCATGGGTGCTGCTCACCGCCACCCGCTCCACCGCGCCGGGCATGAGTATGCTCAGCTGGCTCAACATCCTGCTGTACGGCGGCGTCTTCCTGGCGATCGCCGACCTCGGCAGCCGCGCCCCCGCCTCGCGCGGACGCCTGCTCATTGCCCTGCTCATCCCCTTCGCCCTGAACTCCCTCGCGGGCATCATGCAGTATCACCGCTTCGACTTCATGGCCGTTGGAAACAGCCTCGGACTCAGCGGTTCCCTGCTCAACTACGTCGCCGGCCTCGACGCCCCCGCCAAGCTGGGCTCTGCGGCCGGCATGCTCGGCAACCAGAACGTCCTCGGCGACTACCTGGTCGTCCTCCTGCCCATCAGCCTCGTCCTCGCCCTCGCCAACCTCCGAACCTGGAAAGTCCTGCCCTACGCCGCGACCGCCGTGCTCGGCGCCGTGGCCCTGGTGGACTCGCTCACCCGCGGCGCATGGGTCGGAACCGCCGTGGCCGGCCTCGTCTTCGGCCTCATTACCCTCGCCTACGGCTGGAGCCGGATTCGCCAGCTCGGCCGAAAAGCCCTTATCGCCCTCGGACTGGTCGTCGTGATCGGCGGAGGCGGCGCCCTCATCGCCGCGGAGACCATGGACGTCGGCCTGGGCCGCGCCATCGCCAAGATCCAGAACACCAACGCCTCCAACCGCACCGTGCAGCAACGCCTCAACGCCTGGGACGTCGCCAAGCTGATGGCGGACGACAGCCCCGTCATGGGCCAGGGACTCGGCTCCTACAAGATCCAGTACTTCAACTTCCTCGCCAAGAAATACCGCAACGAACCCGTCCCCGACATGATGCAGCACCGCTACGTGCAGGCCCACAACGACCTGATCCAGCTCGCCGCCGAGACCGGCTACGTCGGCTTCCTGCTCGGACTCGGCACCCTGCTCGCCTTCGCCGGCGGCCTGCTGCGCTTCCTTTGGAAACGCACGCTCGGAGGCCATGACGCCCTACTCGTGCTGGGCGGCCTGAGCGGCTTGATGGCCATGGTGCTCAGCGCCATCTTCGGCTTCCCCTTCCACATCGCCGCCTCCGCTGCGGCCTTCGCCGCCGTCGCCGGCATCATCGCGGCCCCCTGGGTCGCGGCGACCCGCCAGGCCGCCCCTGACAGCCCGCAGGTCGAGTCAGGCACCATGAAGGCCCTCCAGCGCGTCGTCATGCCCGTCGCCATCGGCTGCTTCAGCCTCGCCCTGGTGATCGCCTTCTATCGCCCCTATCAGGCGGATATCCTGGTCAAGCAAGGCATGGACCTCTACCAATCCCGCCAGATCCCGCAGGCTCGCGTCGTCCTGGAGGAAGCGGTCGCGCTGGACAGCGAACGCGGCGACGCCCGCATGGTGCTGGGCATCATCTACACCGCCTACCAGCAGTACTCGCAATCCGCGCTGATGCTGAACCAGGCACTACTCAGCTATGACGACGTCACCCTCCACTACTACCTGGGACGCGTCTACGAGATCATGAGCGAGTTGCCCCTCGCCAAGAAGCATTACGAGCGCGCCACCCACTACTTTCCGCCCTCGACCGAGATCTACCGGGCCGTCGAGCAGCGCCTGAACGCGGTGAACCAACAGCTCGCCAAGCCCTGAGGTCGATCCCGGCCATCGCAACCAGAAGAGGAGAACGCCATGAAGGCACTGGTGACCACGGACGGCTCCGAGTTCTCGCAGAAGGCCCTCGCGATGCTTGGCAGCCTGCTGCCGCCGGACAAAACTGAGGTGAAGCTGGTTTCCGTCTACAGCTCTCCGCGCGTGCTGACCTACGGGACCGACCCGTACAACCTCACCTTCGAGCGGATGGTCGATCAGCTTCGCGACAAGGCCGAGAGCGACTGCGATGAAGGACGCCAGATCCTCGAGGCTCAGGGGTTCGCGGTGAAGACCTTGACCGTGATGGGCGAGCCGGCATCGGCCATCCTCGACCTGGCGGAGGCCGAGAAGAGCGACCTCGTCGTGGTGGGATCGCACGGCAAGAGCGGCATCCAGCGCTTCTTGCTGGGCAGCGTCTCGGAGCAGGTCGTGCGCTATGCGCCCTGCTCCACGCTGGTCATCAAGCCCCCCCGGGAGACCACCGTCTAGCGCCCGCTAGCCTGCAAGCAGCGGCCGGTTAGCGCGCCGCATCCCGCAGCGGGATCAGGTAGGATCCCCCACCATCGGGGTCATGGCCGAAATTGAGGCGCCGGCCCGCGGGCAGGGCGATCACGACCTGCTGGCGGCGCGAGACGTAGCCCGGATACGTCGCCGTCACCTCGAGCGTCACGCCCAGAGGAAGGTCCGGGACCTCGAAGGCCCCGTCCTTGATGGCCACGGCCCGCGTCTGCGCCGGAGTCCCCGGAATGCGGACCGTCACGCGCCCTTCTTCGCCCGGCAGGAGCTTGTAGCCCTCCGGCAGTTGGGTATCGGCGAGGATCGTCGGGCTCTCGGCGATGTAGACGTTGCCGGAGAGCGTGGCCGCCGCGACGGGCTGGTTGTTGCCTGCCGACAGGGGCGCGGGCCGCTTGTAGCCCGGGTGCGAATAGGTCTCGCCCCCGCAAGCCGTCACGCCGAGCGCGAGCGCCATGGCCAAGAGCCCCAGCCGCCAGACCCTGCCCACGCCAGCCGACGGGGTGGAAGGCCCGCACGCATGTCGAATCGCCGGCGATAGCGCTTGCTCGATGTCACGCATGAAAGACCCTCCCTTCCGGCATCCTAGTGGATCCGCAAGGGAGGGTCTTGGGTAAAGGGGCCAAGGGTTCTTGGCGGACTAGACCCGCTTCTTGGAGTCGAAGGCGTCGCGCAGGCCGTCTCCGAAGAAGTTGAACGCCACGACCGTCGCGACGATCACGAAGCCCGGCGCCAAGAGCCACGGATGCAGGCTCAGGCTCGCCAAGCTGCGCGCCTCCTCGAGCATGTTGCCCCAGCTCGCGGCTGGCTGCTGAACGCCGAGGCCGAGCATCGACAGCGCCGACTCGCCCAGGATGTAGCTGGGTACCATCAGCGAAACCGAGACGATGACCCAGGACGAGGTCTGCGGCAGGATGTGCTTCACGATCACCCAGAGGTGATTGGCGCCTGCCGCCCGCGAGGCTTCCACGTACTCCTGCTGCTTGATCGAGAGCACCATGCCGCGGATGACGCGCGACAGGCTGGTCCAGCCCAGCAGCGCCAGGATCGCCGTGATGACGAAGTAGCGTTGGGTCGGGGTGATGTCCCAGTGATAGGTGACGCCGAACAGGGCCAACAGGAGGTAGAAGGACGGGAAGGCCATCAGAGCTTCGACGATGCGCATGAGGCCGTTGTCGATCCAGCCGCCGAAGTAGCCGGCGATGCCGCCGATGAGCATGCCCAGGGGGATGACGATGGCGATCGCCATGATGCCGACCGTCAGCGAGACCCGCGAGCCGTAAAGGAGGCGCGAGAAGATATCGCGCCCCGCCTGGTCCGACCCGAAGAGGAACAGGCGCGCCTGATCTCCCTCCACTCCGAAGAGGTGGATATTGGCCGGGATCAGGCCCCACATCTTGTACTCGGGGCCCTGGTGGAAGAGCTTGATCTTGTAAGGCGTCGTCTTGTCCTCGGTGTACTTGGACAGGAGGGTCTCGACGTCGAACTCTTCGGACTGGTTGTAGATGAAGGGCCCGATGAACTTGCCCTCGTGCATGACGTGAATCGCCGAGGGCGGCTGGTAGGACTTGTTGCGGTCCTCGTAGATCTCCGTGTAGGGGGCGAAGAACTCGGCGAAGATCATCAGGGCGTACATGACGCCGAGGATCCACATGCCGGCGACCGCCATCTTATGCTTGGTGAAGCGGCGCCAGATGCGGGCGTTGGAGCTGACCATGGGGGGCAGCTCGTCCTGGGGGCGCTCCGACATCGGCTTGGTCATGGATTCGGTATTGGTGCTGGCCATGCGTTACGCCTCCAACTTGATACGCGGGTCGACCAGGGCCAGCAGGATGTCCGCCAGCAGGTTACCCACGAGCAGCATGAACGCGCCCATCATGATGCCGGCCATCGCGAGGGTCATGTCGAGGCCCTGCAGGGCTTCGAGCATCATCATGCCCATGCCCGGCCAGCCGATGATGATCTCGACCAGGGCGAAGCCGGAAAGCAGAGACGCGAACTCGTAGCCCAGGATGGTGACCAGCGGGTTGATGGCGTTGCGCACCGCGTGCTTGTAGATGACCTTGTTCTCGGGCAGGCCCTTGGCACGGGCCGTGCGGACGTACTCTTCGCCGAGCACGTCGAGCAGGTTGCCGCGCATCCGGCGCTGCAGAATCGCGATGGAGCCCACCGCCACGGCGAAGACCGGGATGACCAGGTGCTTGCCGATGTCCAGCGCCTGCTGAACCGGGGTCATGTACGCGAAGTCCGGGCTGGTCATGCCCCCCACCGGCAGGATGCCGGTCTTGGCCGCCGCGAAGAGCAGGAGCAGCGCCAGGAAGAACTCGGGGATGCCCAGCAGGAAGAAGGTGATGCCCGATGAGACCTTGTCGAAGGTCGAGTACTGTCGCACCGCCATGGCGATGCCCAGTGGGATCGCGACCAGCCAGGTGAAGAGGAAGGCCGCCACGCCCAGGATCAGGGTGTTTCCGAGGCGCTGGACGATCAGGCTCGAGACCGAGGTACGGTACATGAAGCTCTGGCCCATGTCGCCCTGGACGAAGTTGGTCGCCCATCGGACGTACTGGATATGCACCGGCTGATCGAGACCCAAGCGCGCGCGCTCGGCGGCGATCGTCTCGGGGCTGATGCTGGGGTTGAGGGCCTTCTGGGTGAGGAAGTCACCCGGCGCCATCTTGGAGATCCCGAAGCTGATGATCGAGATGAAGATCAACAGCGGGATCATCTGGATTAGGCGCTTGAGAATGTACCGGAACATCCTGCTCTCCTAAACGATGAGAGCTTCTAATCAAACCAGCTCAGGCGTGCGAGGACGCGGGGTTGCATTAGTCGCTCTAGGGGTCATTTCACGATTGTAGCACGTTCCGAGCGGCGAAAGCCGCTCGGAACGGTGCTTTGGGCTATTTACGGTAGAGCTCCCACGAGTTCCACGAGCTGCCGAGGCTGCTGTACGGACTCGGCTGGGCATTGCCCAGGGTGTTGCGGACCGCCACCGTGTAGAGGAAGACGGGCCGGTAGATCAGGACCGATTCCTCGGTCAGGATCTTCTGGAACTCGGAGTAGAGAGCCTTGCGGCGATCCTCATCGAAGTTGGTCGAGGCATCGGCCAGGATCTCGTCGATCCGGGCTTCCCAGGCGGTGTGCGCCTTCTTGGTCTTGGGATCGTGGTTGAACGAGTGGGCATGGCCCGAGCTCTTCCAGAGGTTGCTCGCCGAGAAGGGATCCACCGAGGCCCCGAAGGCGCCCATGGTGATTTCCCAGTCATGGGTGTTCTGGAGCCGATCCAGCTTCGAGTTGAAGGTCATGGGGGACAGCTTCAGATCGATGCCGAGCTTCTTGAGATCGGTCTTCCAGATGTTGGCTTCCTGTTCGCCCTCGGGGCTGCCGGTCTCGAGGATCATCTCGAGCTTGACCGGGTTGCCCTTGGCGTCCTTGAGGATGCCGTCCGCGCCCTTCTTGAAGCCGGCCTCGGTGAGGAGGGCCTCCGCCTTGGCGAGGTCGTACGGGTACAGGACGTTGGAATCGGGGCTGAAGTAGGGGCTCTTCTGGAATACGGGCGAGTTCTGCTCGACGCCCATGTTGCGCAGGACGAGCTTCTTGATCGACTCGCGGTCGAGGGCATGGGCCAGGGCGCGGCGGAAGCGCACGTCACGCAGCCAGGCCGACTTGACCGGATCGACGAAGGGCTTGCCCTTGGCATCCTTGCGGTCGTTGATGTTGACTTCGAAGTACGAGAGGCGCCAGTCGGGACCGCCGTTGACGATCGTGAAGTTCTGCTGCTGCTCCAGCGGCTTCATGAGGGGGTAGTCCTTGCCGCGCAGCCACTGGGCGTCGGTCTCGCCGGCCTGGAACTTCAGAAGCGCCGTGTCGACGTTCTTGAGGAAGGCGACGTCGAGGCGATCGAAGTACGGCAGGGGCTGGTTCTGCTCGTTCACGCGCCAGTAGTTGGGGTTGCGCTTGAAGACCATGCGCTGGGCCGGCGCGTAGGTCTCGTAGATCCAGGGGCCGTTCGAGACGATCTTGGTGATGTCGGCGTCCATGGCCCAGGTCTGGTTGAAGACGGGCGCGCCGGACTTGTCGGTGTCGGTGAGGGTCTTCGCGAGGGCGTGCTTCGGGAGGATGGGCACGCCGCCGATCAGGCGCAGGAAAGGCACGAAGGGCTTGGGCGTGGAGATGGTGACGGTGGTCTCGTCGACCTTCTTCACGGTGGGCAGCTGGTCGTCGACCTCGATGACGTCGCGGATGTCGGTCGGGATCTTGGGGTTGGCGATGACGTCGTTAAAGGTGAAGACGACGTCGTCGGCGGTCAGGGGCTGTCCGTCCGACCACTGCAGGCCCTTGCGGAGCTTGAAGGTGTAGGTCTTCTTGTCGTCGCTGACCGACCAGGACGCGGCCAGGGCGGGCTCGATCTGGTAGGTGAAGGGCTGCTCCTCGACGAGGCCCTCGAAGGTGTAGGCCACGAAGCGGGCGGAGGTCGAGTCGGTCACGAGGGCGGGATTGAGGGTCTTGGGGTCCTCGTAGGCGGGCATGTGCAGGGTGCCGCCATACTTGCCGATCGTGCCGGGCTGAACCTTGGGTTCGGTCGTCGTGATGGCGGGAACCGGGGCTTCTCCGCCCTTGGGGGCGGAGGCCTCAGGCTTTCCGCCCGAGCAACCGGCGATGAGGGCCGCGCCCAACAGGGCGGAGCTGAATAGCTTGACCTTACGGGTGATCATGGGTGTGATGGCTCCTACTTCCGATAGACTTCGTAGAGGTTCCAGATGGGGTTCATCCCGCTCATCGGGGTGAGCTTGGTGATCTTCACGTTGCCAAGCGTGTTGCGAATCGGGTAGAGCGCAATCCGGTTGGTGGTGTAGATGTAGGGCAGGTTCTCCGCGACGATGGCCTGGAACTCGGCGTAGAGTTCCTTACGCTTGTTCTCGTCGAGGGTGGTGGCCGCCTCGTCGAAGATCTTGTCGATCTTGGCTTCCCAGGGGGTCGCGGGCGTCTTCTGGTTCATGTTGAACATGTGCAGGCGGCCGTCGGACTTCCAGATATTGCTGCCCAGCGCGGGGTCCAGGCTGCCGGTGAAGCCCATGACGATGGCTTCCCAGTCCAGGGACGAGTCGGTCTTCTCGATCAGGGTGTTGAACTGCATGGGCTGAACCTTGATCGCCATGCCGAGCTTGCCGAGGTCGGTCTTGAGGGTGTCGGCCACCGTGAGGCGTTCACGGTTCTCGACGTTGGTCATGAGGGTGAAGGCGACCGCATTGCCCTTGGGGTCGCGCAGCGTGCCCGAGGCATCCTTCTTGTAGCCGGCGTCGGCGAGGATCTGCTGGGCCTTGGCGAGGTCGTAGGGGTACTTGGCGACCTTATCGGTGTAGTAGGGGCTCGCCGGGGACAGCGCCGAGTCGAGGGATCCGGCGATGCTCTGGTAGACGTTCTTGATCAGGGCTTGCTTGTCGACGGCGTGAGCGACGGCCTTGCGGAAGGCGAGGTCGTTGAACCAGGCCTGCTTGACGGGGTCGACGTTGGGCTTGCCCTTGGGGTTCTTGTCGCGGTTCTGGTTGAAGGTGAGGAAGTTGACGGAGAAGTCCTCACCCGCCTTGTGAATGGTGAAGTTGCCCTGCTTCTCCTGGGGCTTCATGAGGGCGTAGTCCTTGCCGCGCAGGGAGGCGTCGGCCATGTGGATGTCGGTTTCGCCGCCCTGGAACTTGAGCAGAGCCGAGTCCTGGTCCTTGGTGGCCTGGAAGATGACCTCGTCGAAGTAGGGGAGGCGATCGCCAGCTTCGTTGACCCGCCAGTAGTTGGGGTTGCGGGTCATGACCAGGCGCTGGGCGACCTTGTACTCCTTGTACGTGAAGGGGCCAGAGCCGACGATGGTCGAGAGGTCCTGGGTGTCGAGGCCCCAGGTCAGGTTGAACTTGGGCGCGCCGGTCTTGTCCGTTTGCTGGACGGTGGGACCCAGGACGTGCTTGGGCAGGATGGCGATGGCGCCGATCACGCGCAGGAACGGGGCGTGGACCTTGGCAGTGGTGATGGAGACGGTGTCCACGTCGACCTTGGCCACCTTGGGCAGCTTGCCGTCGACCTTGATGACGTCACCCCAGTCCGAGGGGATCTTGGGGTTGGCGACGAGGTCGTTGAAGGTGAAGACGACGTCGTCGGCGGTCAGGGGTTGGCCGTCGGACCACTTGAGGTTCTTGCGGAGGTCGAAGGTGTAGGTGAGGCCGTCGGGTGAGACCTGCCACTGGTAGGCGAGCGCACCTTCGGGTTCTCCGGTCTCGCCGTTGGTGGTGGTGAGGCCGTCGAAGACCAGGCTCATGGGCGTGGACGACGAGGTCTCCTGGGCGAGCAAGGGGTTGAAGGTCTTGGGGTCGGAGCCTCCGACCGAGAGGCGGCCACCGAACTTGCCGACAGGACCGGCCTGGACCTTGGCGGGCTCGACGTCGATCTTGGCGGCGACGGCCTTTGACGGGGACTGTGCGGAGGGCTTGTCGGCAGAGGAGCAGCCGGCGAGCATGAACACGCCAAGGGCGCCGGCAATGACGGCGCGGGGGGTCTTCTTCATCGATTCCGCCTTTTCGGTCACAGAGGGGGAACTAGGCGCCAGTACGACCCAGCATGGCGAGGGCGATCGCCACCAGGAACCAGCAAACGGCAAGGCCCGCGGTGATCTTGTTGAGGCCGGCCTCCACGCCCTTCTGGCTGCCGAAGACGTGCGCCTGGCCGCCGATGCCCGCGAGGCCCTCACCCTTGGCCGAATGCAAGAGGACGGCCACGATCAGGCCGACGGAGAGCAGGGCTTGGCAAACGAGCAGGAAGACTTGAATGAACGACATGGCGATCCTTTTGCGATGGCGAGGGGGTCGACCAGGGAGTCGAGGCGACACGGGGAGTGTCCCACCTATGGTATATCACAGGGGGCCAAGCCCGGTCAAACCGCGAGCCGGCAGGCCTGCTCGCACCGCGGCCCCCCTTTCGTCAGAACGGCCATTGGCTCCCTCGTCGCGACCCGCTAGTTTGGGGGCTGGGCCCGATCGCGAGGGCGATCGGAGAGCGATCAGTCGCGAGGGGGGTTCGCGCCGGTGAAAGCCGACCGTGAAACCCGACCGAGAGTCCCGAGAGGAGGTCTCCATGCGCGTGCAACGGGTGCGTCCCAGCGAGCGTTTCGTCGTCACCCCGTTCTTCGAGTCGTACGCTCCGACCATGGACCGCCTGGTCCGCGACGCGATGAGCAGCGACATCCTGGCGACCTCGCCGGAAGCGACGCCCTACGAGGTGGCGCAGGCGATGGTCCAGGAGCGGATCGACCTGATGCCGGTGGTGGACCGGAATCTGAAGGTGATCGGGATCGTGAGCGAGGACGACCTCCTGAGCCGGATCAACTTCCCGCACGGCAAGATCCTCGATGGCCTGCGCGGCCTGTTCGGGCAGGGGGATCACCGGGCCGAGAAGGCCATGGCCAAGCGAGTCAGGGACCTGATGACGCCGGACGTCGTGACGATCGCGCCGGACGAGTCGCTGCAGGACGCCGCCGAGCTGATGATCTCCAAGCACGTGCGGGCCTTGCCGGTCGTCAACGCGGAGGGTCAGATGATCGGCCTGTTGACGCGGCGCCACATCGTGCAGGCGATGCTGCAGTGGAGCGAGCGGCAAGAGTCCCAGGACTGAGTCAGGATCCGCGCGCGAGGCGGTAGGCGAAGGCCACCGCCGGCGCGCCGAAGCCCGCCATCAGGGCGAGCACGGCGATGAGTCCGCCTACCCAGGGAATCGCCTGCAAGAGCAGCAGCACCAGCACGCCCAAGAGCGCCGCGCCGACCATCTTGAGGCGCAGGCTGCGGATGGGAACCCGCAGCAGGATCAGCTCGCCCACGGCGATGGCCGCGAGCACCCAGGCGAAGTAGAGGCCCAGCGCGTAGAAGGTGAGCAGGCTCAGCGCCAGCGGGATGCCGATGATCGTGACCATCAGGATCACCGCCAGGATCGGCACGCCGAAGAGGATGCCGGCCCCGGCCGCCAGGGCCAGCCAGGGGCTGCGACGCAGCTCGCGCCCGGTCGCCGTCAGGACTCCGGGCATGATCAGCGCCAGCAAGACGCCCGCCAGCGCGCCCACCATGTAGAGGACGATCCGCCCCACCCAGCCGGGAACCTGCCAGGTCCACGTCGCCTCGTTCCCCTCGCGCGTCACGGGGCCCGTGATCGTCGCGCCCGGCCGCACGTCGGCCTCGCGCGGAGAGGAGTAAGCCAGCGGCCCGTCGATGCGCGCCCCCGCCGTCACGGTCACGTCGTCGGCGCTCACCTCCGCGCCCCCGACCCGGCCATCGATCAGGACCGTGTCGCCCTTCGCCTGCAGCGTGCCCGCCGTCGTCCCGCGCACGGCGATGTCCCGGCCGGTCAGGATCGCGGATCCCGAGGCATGCGAACTCGCGAGCTGAGTCAGATGGTTGCCCGCCAAGATCAGGTCCCGACCAACGGGGCCCGCGACCGTGATCGTACCGCCGGCCGCCCGGATGGTCTCGCCGACCGCGCCCGAGACGTTCACCTGGCCGCCCGCGGCGATCAGATCGTCGCGCACGTCCCCGCTCACCGTGACGTTGCCGCCCATCACCACCAGGTCGCCGTCCACCCGGCCCCGAATCCGGACGTCTCCGCCCGCCACGTAGAGATCGTCGGCGATGACCGTTCCGACCGGAATCTCGACGTCGTCACCCGCCCGGAAGGTGATGGCCTGGGCCGCCTCCGGCGTGATGCCGGCCAAACCCAGCGCCAGGGCGCCTAGAAGGAAGATCCGTCGAAGCATGACTACCATGGCTAGTAGGTCAGCAGCGAGAGGACGTCGAGGCCGGCAAGCTTCTCGCGGCCGTTGAGGAAGCCCAGCTCCATCAGGAAGGCGAGGCCTGCGACCTGGCCGCCCGTGCGCTGCACCAGCTCGATCGCCGCTGCCGCCGTGCCGCCGGTCGCGAGCACGTCATCGACGATCAGCACGCGCTTGCCCGTCTCGACGGCATCCTGGTGGATCTCCAGGGAGTCGGTGCCGTACTCGAGGGCATACTCGCAGCGGTGCGTGTGATGGGGCAGCTTGCCCGGCTTGCGGACCGGGATGAAGCCGGCGCGCAGGGCGGTGGCCACCGCCGCTCCGAAGATGAAGCCGCGGGACTCGACGCCCACGACGTAGTCGATCCGCTGATCGCGGTAGTGGTCGGCGATCGCCCGCACCACCCGGTCGAAGGCCTCGGCATGCTTCAGCAGCGGCGTGATGTCCTTGAAGACGATGCCGGGCTTCGGGTAATCCGGCACGTCCCGGATCAGCTCCTTGAGTCCCTCCTGAAGCCGTTCATCTCCCGCGGTCTGCATGGTCAAGTCATCTTCCTTTCCGTGAACGTCGCCAAGCGGGGCACACCCAGCGCTCGGAGCATGTCGAGGGCTTGCGGATACAAGGCGCCGACGTCCTCCGGCCGGTGGGCATCCGAGGACAGCACCATGGGGACGCGCGCGTCCGCCAGCCGGCGCAACCATTCGGGCGCCGGGTAAATCTCGCCGACGGGCTTGCGCCAGCCCGCCGTGCTGACCTCGACGGCCATCCCCGAGCGCTGAATCATGGGCGTGAGCGCCTCGTACCAGCGCGCAGCCACCTCCGGCGCCTTGAAGCCGAAGACCTTGATGACGTCCGCGTGGCCGATGATATCCACCGGGCGCGCAGCGATCAGCGCCTCGAGCTGCGAGAAGTAGGTGTCGTAGACGTCCTCGATCCGGTTCTGCTCCCACTGCTCGCGCATCTCGTCGAGGTCGAAGCCGAAGCCGCCGAGCCAGTGGATCGAGCCGATCGCGTAGTCGAAGGAATACGCGGCGAGGAAGTCGCGCATGGCGTCCATGTTGTCGGGCATGACGTCCATCTCGATGCCGATCTTGACCCGGACGCCCTGCTTGCGCGCCGCCTGCAGGAGGCCCAGGTAGGCGTCCAGGTCCTCGGTCTTGCGCTTTTCAACCCATGGGTTGCTGAGGAGGTGGCGGGTCTGCGTGAAGCGGTAGGCGTGCTCGGAGATGCCGAGCTCGCTCACGCCGGCCTTGGCGGCCTGGCGGACGAACTGCTCCAGCCATTCCAGCGTGTAGGGGCCACGTTCGACGTGGACGTGGTAGTCGGTGATCGGTCCCAGCACAGCGTTCTCCGGGGGTCGTGCCGCTCCTGCCCCCTCGCAGGGGAACCGGACTAGTATACGCTATTTTGGCGTCCCGAGGCACCGGGCGAATCCTGGCAACTTCCTCCCGATCCGGTTACAATAGCCTCCGGCCAGTCCCGCATGCGATGAAGGTATTCCATGAAAAGCTCACGGATTCCCGGTTTCTACAAACTCTCCATTGATGAGCGGATCGATAAGCTCGCGGAGACCTACGACCTCGACCGCTCCGAGATCGACGCCCTGCGCAGCCAGGGGTCGCTTCAGCTCGATCAGGCGGACAAGATGATCGAGAACGCCGTCGGCATCTACTCCCTGCCGATCGGCGTCGGCCTCAACTTCCTCATCAACGGCAAGGACTACCTCGTCCCCATGGCCATCGAGGAGCCCTCGGTCGTCGCCTCCTGTTCCTTCATGGCGAAGCTGGTGCGCGAGGCCGGCGGCTTCACGGCCGGCTCCACCGAGCGGGTGATGATCGGCCAGGTCCAGATCGTCGGCTGCAACGACTACCGCGCCGCCAAGAACGCGCTCTACACCCACCGTGACGAGCTGATCGAGCTGGCGAACGCCCTCGTGCCCAACATGGTCAAGCGCGGCGGCGGCGCCCTCGACATGGACGTCCGCCTGCTCAACGACAACCCGGGCGCCAAGTACAGCACCATGCTCGTGCTGCACCTCTACATCGACACCCAGGACGCCATGGGCGCCAACACCATCAACACGATGGTCGAGGGGATCGCCCCCCGGGTCGAGGAGCTGACCGGCGGCAAGGTCTACCTGCGCATCCTCTCCAACTACACCGACACCTGCCTCGCCTGGGCCAAATGCGTCATCCCGCCGAGCGTGATGGCCACCGACGGCTGGACCGGCGAGGAGGTCATCGAGGGCATGATTCAAGCCCATGCCTTCGCCGCCTCCGACCCCTACCGCGCCGTGACCCATAACAAGGGCGTCATGAACGGCATCGACGCCGTGGTGATCGCCACCGGCAACGACTGGCGTGCCATCGAGGCGGGGGCACATGCCTACGCCGCCCGCGACGGCCAGTACGGCCCGATGACCGACTGGAGCCGCGACGAGAACGGCAACCTGGTCGGCTTCATCGAGCTGCCCATGCCCGTCGGCACGGTCGGCGGCTCCATCGGGATGCACCCGATGGCCCAGATCGCCCTCAAGTTCGTCCGGGCCAAGTCCGCCCGCGAGCTCGCCGAGGTGATCCTCGCCGTGGGCCTCGCGCAGAACATGGCCGCCATCCGGGCCTTGGCCACCACCGGCATCCAGAAGGGCCACATGGCGCTTCACGCCC
>JAKFCW010000125.1:0-50430 GCA_036676455.1 Candidatus Sericytochromatia bacterium | reverse complement strand
TATACCCTCCGATCCCTCGCTTCCTGCCTCAGTTAACGGAGGTTTTACAAAGGCTTGATGGGCCTTTCTCACGGGATCATCTCCGCCTAATCGATCCCCCCTCACTCAAAGCCCCTTTAACAATGGACGGCACGTCGTTCGGCCCATGCTATCATTGAAAGGTCGTACGCCCTCTCTCTCAAACCGAGGTGCCATCAGATGATCCCCCGCATGACCCTGCCGTCGGAGGCCAAGCGCCTGCTGGAGGACTACTTCCAGTCCTACTCCGAACGCCGATACGCTGATCACCTGGCATGCTACTCTCCCGACGCGCTGGTCGTCGCCGGCGATCGCATCGCTCCGCGCGGCGCCATGACCGTCCCCGAGTACCAGAAGGCCCTCGAAGAAGGCGACCTCAAGCCCTATCGCCTGCTCTCCATCGACCCCGAAGGCTACGCCCCTTCCGACGAGGACTGCGTCGCGTCCTTCAAGGTGGAGGATTCCCTCCTCCGCGAATTCGACCTCCTGGCGTGGGTCACCCGCGATCCCGCGGGCTGGATGATCGTCGGCCTGATCCCGCAGGAAGCCGACTCCCTGCGCAGCTGGCCCGAACTGCAGGCCCGCGTCTGGGGCGAGCTGGCCCAGCGCGACAACAAGCTCGCGTACCATCCGATCGATCTGATCATGCGGCGACTCTGGCCCCAGGAACCCCCGAAGCTCGTCGCCCTGCCCGAGAGCCGCTTCACTTGCCAGGACCGCGGCGAGTGCTGTCACGTGGGACGCTGGGGCGTCGAGATCCCCGCCGAAGCCCATGAGGCCCTCACCCGCGTGCAGTGGGACGGCGTCGTCACGGGACTCGCAGACAAGGAGCTCTTCCGCGAGTTGCCTCCGCGCAACGGCGAAGAGCACTCCCGCATCAGCTTCGCGGTCAACGAGACCGATTCCTGCGTCTTCCACCTGCCGGTCGAGGACGGCTCCCGCAAGATCTGCGGCGTCCATGCCACCCTGGGCCGCCCCGTCGTCTTGGTCTGCGAGACCTACCCCTTCACCTTCACGGAGACCCCCGACGGCGTCTGCGCCTACACCAGCTTCGTCTGCCGTAGCTCGGCCTCCAACCAGGGACAGCCCTTCACCGAGCGCGCGGAGAACATCCTCACCCGTTTCCGCCGCCTGCAAGGCGCCGTCCCCCGCGTCGAGGACCGCGTGCCCTGGTCCCAGTGGTCCGACGCCATCCCCTGGACGGCGTATCGCCAGATCGAGGAGCGCCTGCTGGAGATCCTGGGCCGCGAGGACGTCCCCCATTACAACCGTCTGGTCGATGCCTATCGCTTCATGGTGCTGCTCGAGTCCAGCCGCGAGGTCGTCCAGGACGACGACGCATGGATCGCCGACGCCTGGGAGCGCCTCGCCGGTGCGCCCGCGCTCGACATCGAAGAGCCCATCGAGCCCCAGGACGAGATGGTCAAGCTTCTGACCATCCTCATGCTCAGCAGCAAGGGACACCTCGATCAGCTCTTCGACTACACGGAGTTCGAGGCGGACTACGCCTCCCTCGTGGCCGAGCCGCCCCAGCTCCAGCCCGACGCCGAGGGCGCGGATCTGCTCACCCGCTTCATCCGCCGCGTCCTCTTCCAGAAGCGCCACCTGGGCAAGCTGGGAGCCGTCTTCAACTTCCAGCTGGTCCTGCTGGCCTACCGTGCGGTCAGCCTCTACGCGCGCTACCGCAAGTTCCGCAAGGGCGAGACCTTGGTCGACACCGAGGACCTCTACACGGCGGTCCGGGCCCACGATCAGGTGATGCTGCATACCTACGCCGTCGCCGAAGAGGGCTTCATCGACCACCCCGAGAACTCCGCCCGCCTCAAGGACCTCTCCTCCGGAGCCAGCCTGCTCGGCCTCGGCTAAGCGACAAACCAAACAAGACGGCGCCCCGGTCCGATTGGACCGGGGCGCCGCGCTAGGGGGGTTACTTCTCGCCGAGGGTGACGTTGTCGAGGTGCGGAGCCTCCAGCGGGGTGGCTCCCGAGAACAGGGTCGAGTAGCCGAAGACGAAGCGGATCTTGAGGCCGCTGGCCTTGAACTGGTCGAGGCTGACCTCGACGGCCTTCCAGTCACGGGTCTCGGTGGTCAGCTCGTAGACCTTCGTCCAGTTCCAGCCGTCGCTCGAGGCCTCGACCGCGAAGGTCGACGACTTGAAGTAGCTCGAGGGGAAGAAGTTGCGAACGTCAAAGCGCAGAGTGGGCTTGGCGAAGCGCGAGGCGTCGATGCCCGACTTGAGGGTCATCACGTAGGAGCCGGGGTCGGCCACCTGGCCCTGCTTGCCGCCGGGGGTCGCGCCGTAAGAGCCGCCCTTGGCCGCGGAGCCCGAGAGGTTCCAGTTGGAGGTCGGAGTCTCGACGGTGCTGTAAGCGCCCTTGGTGTAGGAGGCGGTCCAGTTGTCCAGGCCCCAGAGGCTATCGAAACCATCCTGGAAGGACTGCGCGGGGGGCAGGCCCGGAGTGGCGGTCGGAGCCGGGGTCGGGGTCACCACCGGGGTGGGGGTCGGAGCGGGAACCGTGCCGGACTCGACGATGGAAAGATCGATGGAGATGCCGCCCGCGAGATCGGGAGCGAGCGTGATCTGAACCGGGGCCTGCGTGATCTTGCCCGGCTCGATGGTCAGGGTCTGGCTGGTCGAGCCGAGGCTCGCCTTGGCCTCATCCTGGGCCTCGACCTTCAGGGTCAGCGGACCGGCAGGGATGTCAGT
Organism: Candidatus Sericytochromatia bacterium; assembly: GCA_036676455.1. Lineage (GTDB taxonomy): Bacteria > Cyanobacteriota > Sericytochromatia > S15B-MN24 > UBA4093 > UBA4093. The sequence continues at coordinate 47,705 of JAKFCW010000125.1, read as the reverse complement.
GAAGGAAACGGTCTGGGTGGTGAAGGCCAAGGTCTGGGTACGCTGAGGGAAGTTGGGGCCTTCCAGAGTGAAGGCGACGAACTTGACCTGGGAGAGCTTGGCCTGGGTCTGATAAGGATTGCGGATCTGGATCTGGACCGCGCCGGTCTGGGCGACAACCGAGGTTCCGAAGGCCGACTTCGACTTGAGGGGGGCCAGCTGGTAGTCCGCACCGCAACCAGCGGCCATCATGCCTGCCACCAGCGCGAGTGCGATTCCGAACTTCCGACCTGCCATGGTTCCCTCCTCGTTGCGAAAAGGCTCTACAAGCTTCTACGGAATTATCGCCAGGTTTGCCGTCATGATTCTTATTGAGCCGTTAAGTTTGGGAAGTCGACCGGTTAAACATGCGAAGGCAGGCCTCAGCGAGTTCTGGTATCATCAGGGATTGATCGAAAGGACATGAGCATGCTGGAACTCCAAGATACTTCCATCCCGAAGGCGATCGCCGTCGGCGTCTCCACCCCCAAGAACTCCAAGCGCGAGGTCGAGGAGCATCTCAGCGAGCTCGCGCAGCTGGCGGAAACCGCGGGGATCCAGGTGGTCGAGACCATCCTCCAGGATCGCCGCAACCCGGATCCCGCCACCTACATCGGCTCCGGCAAGGTCCACGAGGTGCACCTCGCGGCCGTCGCCCAGGGGGCCGAGGTGATCCTCTTCGACGATGAGCTCTCCCCGGCGCAGCAGCGCAACCTCGAAAAGGAGATCGGCAAGCCCGTCACCGACCGGACCGGCCTGATCCTCGAGATCTTCTCGCGCCACGCCCGCAGCCGGATGGCCAAGACCCAGGTCGAGCTGGCGCAGCTGCAGTACACCCTGCCCCGCCTGACCGGCATGTGGAGCCACTTCAGCAAGCAGCGCGGCGGCGGCGCCAACATGAAGGGCGAAGGCGAAACCCAGCTCGAGATGGACAAGCGGATGATCAAGACCCGCATGGCCGAGCTGCGCCGCGAGCTGGCCGACATCGCCCAGCAGGCCGCCGTGCGCCGCAAGGGCCGCGAGGACGTCTTCAAGGTCTCGCTGGTCGGCTACACCAACGCCGGCAAGTCCACCCTCATGAACGCCCTGACCGAAGCCGGGGTGCTCGCCGAGAACAAGCTCTTCGCCACCCTCGACACCACCATGCGGCAGCTCGCGCTGCCCAGCGGCATCGAGATCGTGCTCTCCGACACGGTCGGCTTCATCCGGAAGCTGCCCCACCAGCTGGTGGCGTCCTTCCGCTCCACCCTCGACGAGGTCGTGGACGCCGATCTGCTGCTGCACGTCGTGGACACCTCGCATCCCGAGTTCGAAGCGCAGGTCGAGGCCACCGAAAGCGTGCTCGGAGAGCTGGGCATCGAAGGCAAGCCGACCATTTTGGTCTTCAACAAGGTCGACGCCCTGCCCGAAGCGGGCCTGCGCGAGCGCCTGCAAGGCATGAATCAATCCAAGATCCTGGTCTCGGCCAAGACCCGCGAAGGGCTCGACGACCTCCTCGCCGCCATCCAGGCCCAGCAGGAGCGGGCTTTCCAGGCGGTGACGTTGCTGCTTCCTCACACGGATGGCAAGGTCATGGCCATGCTGCATCAGGTGGCCTCGGTGCTCGATACCCAGTACGAGGCCGAAGGCGTGATCGTCAAGGTCAAGATCACCCCGGCGGACCTGGCCCGGATCGAGTCCACCGCACCCGGCATCCAGCGGGTCTAGCCGTGGAGATCCTGCCGCTTTCCGAAGCCACGCTCGCCGAAGGCCTGGAGGCCTGCAACCCGGCTTTCCAGGCCTCCAGGGAGCCCATCGATTGGAGCCCCATGATGCTGCAGCGCTGGATGACGCTTTGGGACATTCCCGCCGAGACCTCGCTGCTGCTTCGCGAGGACGGCCGTCCTGCGGGCCTCAGCCTCGGCGCCTTGCGAGGGGATCGCGCCTGGATCACCACCTTCGGGATTCACCCCGACTTCCGGCGCCGGCGCCTCGGCCGGGTCCTCCTGGAAGCTCAGCTCGATCGGCTGCGCGACGCCGGGGCCAGGACGGTCCGACTCGAGGTCCTGGCGGCCAACGTCGAGGCCCGCGGCCTCTACGAGGGCTGTGGGTTCCGCGTGCGCCGCGGCCTTTCCTCCTTCGAGGGAACGCTTCCCCTGGGCGCGCCGCGCTCGGTCGATTTCGACTGGTCGCTGGCCCTCAACCCACCCGCATGGCCCGAGGATCGCGACTGCGCCTGGCAGCGCGAGCCCGCCTCGAACATGAACTTCTCCTGGGAGGCCTCGTGGTTCGGCCAGGGGCAGGACTACGTCCTGTACCTGCCCATGCCGGGCGGCGTGCGCGTGCTCGACCTCTCAGCCGCGCCCGGCCCCGATTTCAGCGAGCGCGTGCTGGCACTCTGGGAGGAACTCGCCGGCAGGTTCCCGGGCCAGCCGGTCCGCCTGCTCAACGAGCCCGACGACTCCGAGCTCTTCGAGGTGCTTCAATCACTCGGCTGCATCGTCTCCGAGCGCTACGCCGAGATGGAGATCGATCTCTAGGGCTAGCCGCAGGCGCTAGATTTAGCGGTTGGCTTCCGCCTTCTCCTGCGCCAGCAGGACCCGCAGGCCGTTGATCTGGTCCGAGATGGGGTCGACGCCCCGGATCTGGCCCCAGACGCCGCGCAGCTGGCGCAGCTGCGCCTCGCTCAGTTCGCTCGGCATGCTCGCGTAGAGCTGGGCCAGCCGCTTGAAGGTGGCGCTTTCCTTGACCTTGTCCTCGGCCATCGTCAGGATCCCCGAGAGATCGTTGTAGAAGGCCTGGGTGGGCGTGAGGCCCGTGGAGATCTTGCTCTCGTCAATCGTGTAGTTGAGGCGCTTCAGCTCGGAGACGATGGCCTCGACGCCGTTGCGCTGGTCGCGCTCGACGATCGATAGGCGGCCTTCCCACCACGCGACGTCGGTCGGGTTGTTATCGGCCTTGGCCTGGTTGATCTTCAGGCGCAGCTCGGTGGCGGCCTTCACGGTGTCCTGGAAGGTGCTCAGGCGCCCCACGACCCCGCTGAGATCCGAGAGCTGGCGATCGCTCAGCTGGCTCGGCATGCTCGCATAGAGCTGGTGCAGGGTCTTGTAGGCCTCGGCCTCCTTGACCCCGTCCTCGACGCCCATCAGCACGCCCACCATGTCCGCATAGAACTGCTGGGTCGGAGTGAGGCCAAGTGAGGTCTTGTTCGGGTCGACCCGGTAGTTCAGGCGCTGGAGGTCGGCCACCATGCCCTGGACCTCGGTGTTCTGACGGGCCGTGAGATCGGCGATCTGCTGCTCGTAGCGCGCCACCGAGGCATTGTCCTTGGCCGCCCGGGCGGTGGCGATGTCGACCCGCAGCGTGTTGATGGTCTTCACCGTCTTCGCGAACTCCTTCATCCGGTCCGAGACCCCGCCCAGATCCGCGAGCTGCTGCTTGCTCAGCTCGCTCGGCATGCTGAGATAGAGCTCGTGGAAGCGCTTGAAGGCGTCCGTACTCTTGACGCCGTCCTCGGCTCCTTGCAGCACGCCCACGGCGTCCGCGTAGAACTGCTGGGTCGGGGTGAGGCCGGTTCCGATCTTGCTCTCGTCGATCGTGTAGTTGAGGCGCTGCAGTTCGCCAGCCAGCCAGGAGACTCCCCGCTTCTGGGCCTCGGTCACCTCGGCGATCTTGCCCTCCCACCAGCGGACCATCGTCTCGTCCTTGGCTTCCTTTGCCTCGTTGATGCGAGTACGCAGGGTGGTGATGGCCTTCACCGTGTCAGGGAAGGTGCTCAGGCGCGCAGCCATCGGCCCGAGGTCCGCGAGCTGCTGCGGCGAGAGCTGGCTCGGCATGCTCAGGTAAAGGTGGTGCAGGGTCTTGTACTCCGGCATCTCCTTGACCGCATCCTCGACGCCCATGAAGACGCCGGTGAGATCGTTGTAGAAGGCCTGCGTCGGCGTGAGGCCGGAAGCGAGCTTGCTCGGGTCGACCTTGTAGTTGAGGCGCTGCAACTCCGAGACCATGCCCCGCACCTCTCCCTGCTGGCGTCCGGTCTCGCGGGTGATCTCCCCCTCCAGGCGGCGGACGGCGGCATCGTCCTTGTCCGCGCGCGCCTTGGCCAGCTCCACCCGGAAGCCGTTGATCGTCTTCACGCTCTTGGCGAAGGCGTCGAGGCGGTTGGAAACACCCCCGAGGTTGGCCAGCTGCTGCTTGCTCAGCTCGCTCGGCATGCTCACGAAGAGCTCGTGCAGGGTCTTGTACTCCGGCATCTCCTTGACGGCATCCTCGGCGCTCACGAAGACTCCCGTGAGGTCCGAGTAGAACTGCTGCGTGGGAGTGAGGCCCGAGGAGGTCTTGCTCTCGTCGATCGTGTAGTTGAGGCGCTGCAGTTCGGAAGCGATCGCCGCCACGCCGTTGAGTTGGTCGCGCTCGACGATCTTCAGGCGCCCCTCCCACCATGCCGCATCGGTCGGGTTGTTATCGGCCTTGGCCTGGTTGATTTTGAGGCGCAGCTCGGTGGCCGCCTTCACCGTATCCTGGAAGGTGCTCAGGCGCGCCGCGACCCCGCCCAGCTCGGCGATCTGCTGCGGCGAGAGCTGGCTCGGCATGCTCACGTAGAGCTTGTGCAGGGTCTTGTAGGCGTCCGTATCCTTGACCCCATCCTCGACGCCCATCAGGACGCCCACCATGTCTGCGTAGAGCTGCTGCGACGGGGTCAGGCCAAGTGAGGTCTTGTTGCGATCGACCTTGAAGCCCATGCCGTCCAGAGCCGAGGTGATCGCATCGATCTGCCCCTGCTGCACCCCGACGAGGGTGTCGATCCGGTTCTGGGTGCTGCCGCTAAGAGAGACGCCGGGAACCACGGGCTTCGGGAGCTCCACCTTGGGAGGCGTCGCGAGCGCGTACTGAGGAGCGGCAGGAAGCGCCCCACCGGCCCGGGCCGTGGCATCGAGCACGGGCTGCCCGTCAAGCCCTTGGGCCGCATCGCCTTGCAGTGCCGGCATGGCCGGGGCCTGCACCACGCCCGGCTGAACCGGCGCGGTCGGCCCGAGGGCCCAGTTTGTCGACCACGGAGTGGGCTGGGGCATCTGTAGCGGGGCAGTCCCGGTGCGTGGCGTGATGAAATTCGTCATCGGGCTCTCCTGCAAGGTACTGGGGCTATTTCCTTATGCCGCCGAACGGCCGGAATCTCGCGCAAATTAACGGAGACAAAACAAAGACTTCATCCCCCCAAATCATGCCTTAGCTAGGCTAAAAGAATCGAGGCATTGCTGGCGTTCATGCCCCCGGGCTTGCCCTTAGAGCACCTGACAAAACCAGGCATGTTACCTCAAGTGGCCGCCGTGGGCGGCTTGAAGGAACAGTTTTGTCAGGCGCTCTTATTCCCCTCAATCGAAGGCGCCAGCTGAGGAGGTCCCCGTGAAGGATTCGATCACCACCCCCGCCGATCGCGGACTCTGCATGGTGCTCGCCGTGCTATTCGCGACAGCGCTTCAGGCTTCCCTCTTTTTGCTGGAGCGGCTCTAGCCGCAAGCGACCCTCACCCTCAAAGCAGCAGCAGCCGGGACGACGTCCCGGCTGCTGCTGCTTGATGAGGCTTGGACCCGCTTAGTAGCGATACATCTCGGGCTTGAAGGGGCCTTCGGCGGGGATGCCGAGGTAGTCGGCCTGCTCGGCGGTGAGCTGGGTGAGCTTGACGCCGAGCTTGCCGAGGTGCAAACGGGCCACTTCCTCGTCGAGCTTCTTGGGCAGGACGTGGACGCCGAGCGCGAACTCCTCGGTCCAGAGGGCCATCTGCGCGAGCACCTGGTTGGTGAAGGAGGTGCTCATGACGAACGAGGGATGGCCGGTGGCGCAGCCGAGGTTGACCAGGCGGCCGCGAGCCAACAGGATGATCCCCTTGCCCGAGGGCATGATGAACCGCTCGACCTGGGGCTTGATCTCCTCAAGCTTGGCGCCGGACTTGTTGACCAGCCAGTCGACGTCGATCTCGCAGTCGAAGTGCCCGATGTTGCAGACGATGGCCGAGTCCTTCATCGCGCTGAGGTGCTCGGGGCGAATGATGCCCTTGCAGCCGGTGGCGGTGACGAAGATGTCGCCGAGCGGGGCGGCGTCTTCCATGGTCACGACCTCGTAGCCCTCCATCGCGGCCTGCAGCGCGCAGATGGGGTCGATCTCGGTGACCATGACGCGCGCGCCGAAGCCGCGCATCGACTGGGCGCAGCCCTTGCCCACGTCGCCGTAGCCCGCGACCACGACGACCTTGCCGGCCACCATGACGTCGGTGGCGCGCTTCAGGCCATCGGCCAGGGACTCGCGGCAGCCGTAGAGGTTATCGAACTTGCTCTTGGTGACCGAGTCGTTGACGTTGATCGCGGGGATCTTGAGCTCGCCCTTCTCCATCATCTGGTAGAGGCGGTGCACGCCGGTGGTGGTCTCCTCGGAGATGCCCTTGATGCCCTCGAGCAGCTCGGGGTACTTGTTGTGGACCATGATCGTGAGGTCGCCGCCGTCATCGAGGATCATGTTGAGGCCGCGGCCGTCGGGCCACTTCAGGGTCTGCTCGATGCACCAGTCGTACTCGGCCTCGGTCTCGCCCTTCCAGGCGAAGACGGGCACGCCCGCGGCGGCCATGGCGGCGGCGGCGTGGTCCTGGGTGGAGTAGATGTTGCAGCTCGACCAGCGAACCTCGGCGCCCAGGGCGATCAGGGTCTCGATCAGGACGGCGGTCTGGATGGTCATGTGCAGGGATCCGGCGATCCGGGCGCCCTTCAGCGGCTGGGTCTTGCCGTAGCGCTCGCGCAGGGCCATCAGGCCGGGCATTTCCTTCTCGGCGAGCGCGATCTCCTTGCGGCCCCAGTCGGCGAGCGAGAGATCGGCGACCTTGAAGTCCTGGACTTTCTCAAGCGTGCTCAATGGAATCTCCTTTGGCGAGCGGTAAAAACGATGGGAATCCCTGAATCATAACATATGCGGCTATTCTAGCCATGGCGGGCGCGGAGGCCCGCCCCACAAACAGCCTGGCCTGTGACGCAGGCTACGATCTGGCCTTCTTGGCGATCAGGGCGCCTCCGAGGACCGCCCCGATCAGGTTGGGCATCCAGGCCGAGAGCCAGGGCGCCATGTGGCCGGCCTGGCCCATGGCCATGAAGATGAACATGACGATGTAGTACGCGAAGATGATCAGGATGCTCAGGCCCAGCCCGATGCTCGAGGAGCTGCGGTTGGGGCGCAGGCCCAAAGGAGCTCCGACCATCATGAAGATCAGGCTCGCGAAGGGCACGGAGAGCTTCTGGTGCAGCTGCACCTCCAGCTCGTTGATCGAGCTGCCGTGCTGCCCGGACTCCTTCAGGAGGTTGATGTGCCGCGACAGCTCGCGGATGTTCATCTCGGTGGGAGTCCGGTGCTCCTGACTGAGCGTCAGCAGAGACTCCTTGAGGGCAACGACCTGCTCCTTGAAGCGCACGAAGAAGCGGTATTCGCCGTGCTCTCCGGTCTGGTACATCTCGCCGTCGTAGAAGGTCCAGCCGCCGGGCTTCCACTCGGCATGGTCGGCGCGGATGATCCGGTCGAGGCGATCGCCCTCGAACTCCTGAACCAGCACGCCGCGCATGGTCTGCCCGTCGAAGTTGCGCGCGTAGAAGAAGCGCTTGAGGCGGCCTTCCTCCATCTCCTGGTAGAAGACGTTCTCGCGCGCCGTCGGCATCTTCCGCTGGTGCTGGGCCTCGTAGAGGATGTTCTTGGCAGCCCAGTCCGCGTGCGGCACGACGAACTCGTTGAGGGCGACCGTCGCGCCGCTGATCAGCAGGCTGACCACCACCACCGGCGCCATGATGCGGAAAAGCGAGACCCCGCATGCCTTCAAGGCGGTGATCTCGGAATCCCCGGAGAGCCGGCCGAAGGCCAGGAGGCTGGCCAGCAGCATCGACATCGGGAAGGTGTAGAACGCCATTTCAGGCAAGCGTAAGGCGAGGACTTCGAGCACGACGCTCAGGGGCAGGCCGAAGCGCACCATCTGGGTGATCAGCTCGAAGAGGACCGAGGTGGCCGTCATGATCGCCGTGAAGGCCGCGACTCCGAAGAGGAACGGGCCCAGCATCTCGATGATCAAGTAGCGGTCCATGATGGACAGGAAGCGGAACCGACCTTTGCCGTCCGCCTCCGGGCGGGCAGCGCCGGCGGACGTTTCGCCGGGCCGAACGACGTCCTCTTGGGGATTGGCCATGGTCACAGCGAGAATTCTTCTCCCAGATAGAACTTGCGGGCAATCTCGGAGTTGGCGATGTGCTGCGGGTCTCCCGCCTCGACGATCCGGCCTTCGGAGAGGATGTAGGCGCGGTCGGTGATGGCGAGGGTGTCGCGGACGTTGTGGTCGGTGATCAGCACGCCCAGGTTGCGGTTCTTGAGCTGGCGGATCATCTTTTGGATGTCCGAGATGGCCAGCGGGTCGATGCCGCTGAAGGGCTCGTCCAGCAGCAGGAAGCTGGGGTTGGTGGCCATGGCGCGGGCGATCTCGACGCGGCGGCGCTCACCGCCCGAGAGCTGCGAGCCCTTGGACTTGCGAATCTTGGTGATGTGGAACTCCTCGAGCAGCTCCTCGAGGCGTTGCTTCTGCTCCTTCTTGGAAATGCCCAGCAACTCCCAGACCGCCAGGAGGTTCTCCTCGACCGACAGCTTCCGGAAGACGGACGGCTCCTGAGCCAGGTAGCCGATGCCCTTGCGGGCGCGCAGGTGCATGGGAAGGTGCGAGACGTCCTCCCCGTCCAGGGTAATTTGGCCGTCGTTGGGACGAACCAGACCGACGACCATGTAGAAGGTGGTGGTCTTGCCGGCGCCGTTGGGGCCCAGCAGGCCCACGACCTCGCCGCGGTTGACATGGATCGAGACGTCGTTGACGACCCGGCGCGTGCGGTAGGTTTTGATCAGGCTGGTGGTCTGGATCGACATGGCGATTACCTCGCGGACGGGGTGCTGGCCGGAGTGCTAGCCGGAACCATGATCCGGGACTTGGTGCCGCCCTCCGCCAGCAGGCGGCGGGTGGGAAGATGGAAAGTCACCGTCTCCCCGGTGAAGACGTTGGGACCGCGCTTGGCGATGACGTCCCCGCTGAAGCGGACCCGCTCCACGCGGGACTCGTCGTCCGACGCGAAGATCGTCGCCTGCTTGCACGTGACGATCAGATCCTCGAGGGTGATCCGGACGTCGCCCGTGACGGTGTAGGTGTGCTTCTGCCCGTCGTACTCCGTCGTCCGCGCCTCGATCTCCATCGGTGAGCTCTTGGCAGCGGGTGAGCTCTTGGCAGCGGGTGAGCTCTTGGCAGCCGGGGCCTTGGCGATGGGCGCAGCCGACTTCGAGGCCGCCGAGGCCTCGGGCAAGGGCGCATTCCAGGCCGCAGCCACTGCGAGGGGGAGGATCAATGCAAACGCTCTTCTCATTTGGCTCCTAAGTCTACCACGACCCGCGCTCTGACGGGGGAACCCACCCGGGCCTGCATCAGCGAACGACTGGCCCAAAGTTCCGGGCCCTCGAGGGTGCTGGGCCCCCGGCGGAACACGACGTCTCCCATGGCGTGAAGCTGCTGGGTTCCGGCCGTCCATTCCACCTCGCGGGCCTCGACCGAGGTCGTCGCCAGCGTGGAGGTGACCCGAATCCCGCCTTGCATGCGGATGTTACGGGCCTCGGTTTCGAGGATGGCTCTGGGTGAGCGGGCGATCGAGACGACTTGGCCGTTCTCCCAGAAGCGGACCTCGAGGTCCTGCAGCTCGGCGAGCTGGCGATCGCGGTCGTAGACCACGTTCTGGGCGAGCAACTCCCAGAGCATCTGCCCCTCGTCGTACTCGACGATCTCCACGGTGTCCAGCTGGACCGCGGGGCGCGGGGGAGGGGGCTCGGGAAGGGAACGGGGGCGCATAAGCTGGTAGAGACCCCAGGATCCCCCCGTCAAGGCGAGACCTGCGGCCGCGACGAGGATGGCATTCCTGAGTCTCACGGGTACCGTCATGGCTCCTGGCAGTATAACATAGCCCTCCCGAGCATCCTCATGAGAGAAGACGCCGGAAGGGCCTTTCAAGTTCCGTGACGGTGCTAGTAAAAATGCGCGCTGCGCATGCGCTCCTTGAAGTCCGCCTCCGGCATGCGTTCGCGGTTGCCGTGGGGGTTGAGGTAGTAGACCTGGCCGTCCTTGATCGCCTCGACCACGATCTGGTGTCCGCCATCCCCCCAGGCCAGGCCGACCGGAACCCGTTTGCCGTCGGCGGTGGCGTCCGCCATCCGCTGCATGGTCTTATCCGCGTTCCAGCGGTGGACGATGATGCCCGAGTAATCCCGGTCATGGAGCTGCGAAAGCACCTTGTTCGCGCCGAAGACGAAGAGCCCCTCGTAGAGGCCCTTGTCGAAGGCCTCGTGCTTGTCCGCGATCGCGTCGTACTCCAGGAGGCCGTTCCCCAGTTCCATCAAGGATCCCGAGAGCAGGTGGGTCGACTGGGTGCGGTTCCCTAGGGTTTCCGCCCATGCCGCCTCCCGGGTGATCGTGCTGCCGCCGGCAAGCTTGGCTTTGCCTTCAGGCGAGGCCAGGGCCGAGACCAGGCGCACCAGCTCGGCAGGATTGCGCAGGGCGAGGTCCATCACCGAGCTGGTGGCGACGCAGGTGTTCTTGTCCTTCTGGTTGATGACGGCCGGGTTCTCCACCTCCTGGATGAGGTCGGAGACGAGGCTATCGCGCTCCACGCCATCGGCCAGCTTCTGCTCGGAAAGGGCCGCAAGCTGCTCCAGCAGGGTCTTTCCGCCCGCGAGATCCTTGGCTCCGGGCAGGCGATTATTCAGGATCAGGCTCTGGAGCGCTTCCCTGGCCATGGGATCGGACGCGATGAGGATCTGCAGCTTCTTGTAGCGGACCTGGTCCACGGCTGAGAGCTTACCCAGGGCCTGCGTCTCGGCCTCGGCGCGGCCCGAGATGCGGCGCTCGATAGTCGCGGTGGACTGCTTCTGCGAGTTGGCGTCTTCGGGGTTCTCGTAGCGATCGCCGTACTCGCCCCAGTCCTTCTTGTACTCGCCCCAGAGGGTCTCCTCGACCGCCTCGCGGCCCTTCTGAGCGCCCTGGTTCACCAGGTCCTTGCCGGCGTCCACGACGTCGTCGACCGTCTTCTTGGTCGACTCCCAGGTATCGGCGAAGAAGTCCGCGCTTCGCTCCCAGAAGTTCTGAGACCCGCCCTTCGAGGGCTCGGCCTTCGAAGGCTGCGCCTTGGTGGCATCGGCCTTTGCATCGGACGGCTCGGTTCCGCTGGAGCGGCGGAAGGGGTTCAGCGAGTTCAGGTTGAAGTTGATCATGCGGCGTCCCTTTCGGCGGAGCTGGTCACGTTTCTTATCCCCCCTCCAGCCGGGAAGCTTGCGATCGTTTTCGCCGCCACGTCGCAACGCAAGATCTCGTGCGCTTTGCGCGATGCCAGATGAGATAAAGTTAAAGATGAGCTAATATATGGAGACCATCCCGGGACGCTATCGTCTAAGAAAGAGGTATTCCACGTGCCACAGACTGAAATCCGTACCGGCACCAGCTGGGTTGAAGAGATCCTCGGCCGCGAGCATGCCGAGAACCTGCTCGGGTTCGATTCCCCCAAGATCAGCAAGGACCTGCTGCACCTGCCCGGTCCTGACTTCCTGGACCGGATCTTCATCCCTTCGGACCGCCCCATCCCGGTCGTCAACAACCTGCACCGCCTGTTCAACAACGGCCGCCTGGCCGGAACCGGCTATCTGTCGATCCTTCCGGTCGACCAGGGCATCGAGCACAGCGCCGGCGCGTCGTTCGCCAAGAACCCGCTGTACTTCGACCCCGAGAACATCGTCAAGCTCGCCATCGAGGGCGGCTGCAACGCCGTCGCCTCGACCTACGGCGTCTTGGCCTCGGTCGCCCGCAAGTACGCGCACAAGATCCCGTTCGTGGTGAAGATCAACCACAACGAGTTCCTGAGCTACCCCAACGCCTACGATCAGGTGATGTTCGGGACCATCAAGGACGCCTACGACATGGGCGCGGCCGCCGTCGGCGCCACCATCTACTTCGGCTCCCCCGAGTCCCGCCGCCAGATCGTCGAGGTCGCCGAGGCCTTCGCGTACGCCCACGAGCTGGGTCTCGCCACCATCCTCTGGTGCTACACCCGCAACCCGGGCTTCAAGACCGCCGAAAAGGACTACCACACCGCCATGGATCTCTCGAGCCAGGCGACCCACCTCGGCGTCACGATCAAGGCCGACATCATCAAGCAGAAGCTGCCTGAGGTCTTCGATTCGGGCTACAAGGCCCTGAACTTCGGCAAGATCGACAACAAGGTCTTCACCGACCTCGCCACGCCCCACCCGATCGACATGACCCGCTACATGCTGGCGAACTGCTACATGGGCCGCGCGGGCCTCATCAACTCGGGCGGCGCCTCGGCCGGCGAGACCGACCTCCAGGAAGCCGTCGCCACCGCCGTCATCAACAAGCGCGCGGGCGGCACCGGCCTCATCCTCGGCCGCCGGGCCTTCCAGCGCCCCTTCGAGGATGGCGTCAAGCTCCTGCAGACCGTCCAGGACGTCTACCTCAACAAGGACATCACCATCGCCTAAGCGCGATCGCGACGTCTGCAAAGGGCCCTCCCGGTTCGGGAGGGCCCTTTCTTTGGTATCATGGGGATTTGCACCCCTTTAAAAGGAAGAATGACCGTGAAACTCGTTACCTGGAACGTCAACGGCCTGCGCGCATGCGAACAGAAGGGCTTCTCGGAGTGGGTCGGCGGCTTCAAGCCCGACGTCCTCTGCATGCAAGAGATCAAGGCCGAGCCCGATCAGCTCTCCGCCTCGCTGCGGGATCCCTCGGGCTACCAGCCCACCTGGCATCCCGCCGAGAAGAAGGGCTACTCGGGGGTCGCCACCTGGTCCAACCGCCCCGGAACCACCCAGATCGGCCTAGGCATCCCGGAGTACGACCGCGAAGGCCGCGCCATCTTCCACGCGTTCGACGACTTCACGCTCGTGAACGTCTACTTCCCCAACGGCCAGCGCGACCTCGGCCGCGTCCCCTTCAAGCTCGCCTTCTACGACGCCCTCCTGAAGCAACTGCAGGAGCGCCGCGCCGCCGGCGAGAACCTCATCATCTGCGGCGACTGGAACACCTCCCACCAGCCCATCGACCTGGCCAACCCCGGCCCCAACTCCAAGTGCACGGGCTTCCTGCCCGAGGAGCGCGCCGTGATCGATCGCTGGCTCGCCGACGGCTTCCGCGACGTCTTCCGGGAGCGCCACCCCGGCGAGAAGGGCCACTACACCTGGTGGAGCTACCGGCCCGGCGTCCGCGAGAAGAACATCGGCTGGCGTCTCGACTACTTCCTCGTGAGCGACGGCTTCGCCGACCGGGTCAAGGACGCCTACCACCTACCCACGGTCCTGGGCTCCGACCACTGCCCGGTCGTCCTGGAACTGAAATAAGAGCGTCTAGCAAAACTGTTCCTTCAAGCCGCCCACGGCGGCCAAAAGAGGTAACATGCCTGGTTTTGATAGATGCTCTTTGGGGGCCCGGATCTCCGGGCCCCCTTCCTTAACAGCCGCGGGCGCTTTTAGCGAGAGGTCGCGACTCCCTTCTCGAGCTCCTTGAAGCGCTCTTGCAGCTCCATCCCGCAATCGTTCAGCTTGTCCACGCTCCAGTTCTCGCGCAACTCGGTGAAGAGCGTCTGCTCCTCCTCCTGGATATGATGCTCGAGTATCTCCTGCAGGACGCTGAGCTTGGCCACGTAGCGCTCGTTGCTCGGCTGCGTCTTCTCAATCTCTTCGAGCAGGATCTTCACCATGTGGTGCTCCTCGAAGGCCTCGAGAATCAGCTCGCTGTCCACCTCCTTGGCCGGAGGATAGAAGAGCTCCTCTTCGATCTGGATGTGCATCCGCAACGTCTTGGTGATCTGGTCGACAAGCTCGCTGCGCCGCTTGAACTCCCCGTCTCCCAGGGATTCACATTCCTTGAACCACTGCTTGACCTGGTCGTGCTGCTGAGTCAGGAACTTGGTCGCATCCATCACGCGCTCCTTTCGTGGCATCCCGTTACATCTCGCAACGTTACCACGAGGCCGTGATCATCCCCTTCTCCGGATACGCCCGCGCTACTCGACCGTGACCGTGCCACCCTCGTTCGCATGAAGCCGACACTGGTAACGGAAGGTGCCGGCCTTCTCGAAGCGCCGGGTGACCTGCGCCCCCGCGGCGAGCGTGCCGGAATCCCAGCCATCGGCCACCAGGGCATGAGGCGTCGCGTCGCGGTTGAACCAGGTCACGCTCGAGCCCCGTGAGAGTCGCACCTGGACCGGCGTTGGCCGGCCGTCCCGGATCATCACGATCCAGAGTTCGCTCTCATGGCTGCGCTTTGGCGCGGGGGCGGGGCGGGTCGAGCGCTTGGGCTTGGCGATCGCCTTGGCCGGCTCCTTCGCCTTCGCTACCGGCTTGGCCTTCGGCGCCAGCTTTGCCGCCGGCTTCGCGGCCGGTTTGAGCGAATCCTTGCTCTTCGGCTGGGAAGACTCGGCGGATTGAGAGGCCCGGACCGCCTGCGCGCGCGAGGGCGCAGCAGGCGCGGCCGCCTTGCTCGCTGGAACCGCCTGCTGCGCCGAAACCGGCTCGGCAGTCCGGGGGCTGGAGGAAACGGATTCCGGCGCCTGCGCCACCCGGACGGGCGGCGCCACGTCGACCGGGGAAGGCTGAAGGGGCATGGCGTCGATCCGCGCATCCGCGACCCTGGCCGGGGGCGGAGCAGCCGTCCGGCCCTGCGACCAGCCCGGGAAGACCATCTCCATGTCGATGCCGAAGCGCAAGTCGGATTTGCCGAGCGATGCCCCCTGGCGGGTCGAGGACGGGGTGTTCGCCAGGTGCAAGGTCAAGGCGTAGGGGCTCGCGGGAAGCTGCAGCTGTACGCCCGCTCCCCATGCCGGAAGCGCGCCGGACTCGTTCACCACCTGAAAGACGTCTCCCACCAGGGCCACCTGCGGCAAGATGCCGAGCCGCGCTCCCGCTCCGAAGCCGCCCAGTGGCAGGCGGGCGCCGTCGGCGTTCCCGAGGAGGCGGGCCGTGCCCATCAGGGTCAGCGGGCCGAGGTCGCGGCTCACGGCCAGCTCTCCGTCGATGCTGTAGGAGCCCGTGTTCACGGCCCCCAAAAAGGATGCCGTGACGGGCGCTCCCCGCTCTTCAGAGAATAGGCGCTGCTTGGCGGAGAACTCGATTTCATGGGGATTGCCCAGGTAGGCGCCGGAGCCGGAATAGGTGAGTCCCAGGGCGCCACCGGACCACGCACCGACCCGAAGTCCGAGCGACGGGATGCCCGCCGGCAACTGAAGCGGAAGGAAGCGGCTCCCCAGCGAGACCTCCGGCACTCCCGGCGCCGGTACCCGCGCTCCCTCCTGGCCGACTCCCCCATGCTGCGCTAGCCCCTGGGCCTTCACCCCCGGCGAGACGGCCAGCAGCAGGCTCGTGGTCAACAGCAAGAATCGAGAGGATCGGACGCGCACGGGAACTCCTTCCGGCAGGGGGTTCAACTCGGTTTTAATGGAAAATTAATACCGGAGTATTGCTGACCCGTTAACCTGAAAGTAAGACGCGAGGGGTGTTTCGAGGGAGGACCCGCATTGAGAGCCTTACAAGTACTTAGCGTCCTTTTGATGGTCGCGGTCTCGGCGTGCAGCTTCGCTCCGACGTTGCCGACCGGAGCGATCATGCCGGGTGAAATCACCTCGCCGGGAGATGGCGGATTGCAGCCCGATTCCCCGCAGCCCACGCCGCCCGTCCTCGGTGCCCCGGCGCCCGCTCCCACGGCCGAGCCGAGCCCGGATCCGACGAGGAAGCCGGGCAAACCAGGCCGCGACTATTAGCCCTTCCGCGCGGCGGGTGAGCGCCGGCGGGGCATGACGCGCGAAAGGCCTGGGAGCAGTGCTCCCAGGCCAGGTTCGGGTCGGGTCCGGAGGATGCCAGGACTGGTCGTTCAGTCCTTACATCGAATACGCTACCACATGCTCCGGAACATCCCCTTCTCCGGGCGCTCACGAGTTCACGGGCGCTTCAGCCTACTTGGACGCCGTCAAGAAGGGCTGGCCACGCGCATCTTCAAGTTCTCCCCGTGAATTCCCAGGAGGCTCTGCGGGCGCAAGCTGGCGAAGGACGCTTCCGGGGGAATCTCGAGGTGAAAGCTCGTCACCTGGGTGCGCGTCGAGAGCGAGGCATGCCAGGGCGTCGGGCGGCCATTGACCAGGCTGATGACCGGCAGGTCGAAAGCAGTCGGAACCGCGAACCAGCGCGGAGCGGCCCAGAAGTCCAGGATCTGCTTCCCGTGCTGGGAGACCCGCAACAGGGTGCTATCCGCTCCGCGGGATTCGACCTGTTTTTCCCAGCGGAAGGTGGCGAGTTCCTTGGGCAGGCCCCAGATGGAGCGGCCACCCTGGACCGAGGTCTCGTCATCCACGTAGATATGCGAGATCCAGCCTCCGGTCTTACCGCCCGCGCGGACGAGGGCAGGGACCACCAGCAGCTCCGAGTAGGTCAGGATGGAGCCTTCGGTGTAGCGGGCAGCGGCGATCGCCCCTAGCGTCATGCCCGGTATGACCGAGACGATCTCCAGGTCGGCGGGGACGAACGGCCGCGCGCGGTCGATCGGCATCAAGCCGCCGACGGCGAAGAAATCGCCCTGCAGCTCCCACGGTGCGGGCGGGAACCTAGGCTCGGATGCAGCCATCCACCACCTCCACGATGCGATCCGCGTGCTGGGCCAGCTCCGGGTTATGGGTGACCAGGACGATGGTCTGGCCGGTGGTCTGGTTGCAGCGCCGCAGCAGCTGATAGATGGTTTCCCCGGTGCGGGTATCGAGGTTTCCGGTGGGCTCGTCGCCCAGCAGGAGGGCGGGACGGTTGGCGAGCGCGCGGGCGATCGCGACCCGCTGCTGTTCGCCGCCGGAGAGTTCGTTGGGGCGATGATCGAGCCGGTGACCGAGCTCCACCTCGTCGAGCAGCTCCTTGGCGCGTGCCTCGGCTTCGGCGCGCGGGACGCCGGCAACGAGCTGGGGCACCAGCACGTTCTGGAGAGCAGTGAGCTCGGGCATCAGGAAGTGGAACTGGAAGATGAACCCGATGGAGCGGGAGCGGATCCTGGCGAGATCGCGGTCGCGCATCGGGGGAGTCGACTGGCCCATGATCCGGATGTCGCCGGCGCTGGGACGGTCGAGCCCGCCGAGCAAGTAGAGCAGGCTGCTCTTGCCCGAGCCGCTAGGTCCGGTGATGGCGACGAACTCGCCCTGACGGATGGAGAGGTCGATCCCGTGGAGGGCTTCGACCCGCTGCCGGTCCTTGGCAAAGGCCTTGGTGACGCCTTGTGCTTCCAGGACGACGGCGCTCATCTACTTGCCGAAGTCCTGGCCGACGACGACGGTGTAATCCACCGAGTAAGGGGTGATGTCGTCGCTGAGCTGCCACGGTGCGTCAGGCAGCAAGTTGCGCAGCTCGCTGGGCTGATGCGGGTCCCCGTTCCGGCCGATCACCTTGGTGCCCTGGGTTTCGTTCTCGAGCGGCTCGGTGCGGATGACCTGCATGCCGCGGTCCGTGAGGGTGGAGGCGAGCTTGACGGCGGCATCCGACTGCGAGGAGGTGTAGAGCAGCTCGACGGTGCGCGACTTGTCGTCCTTCTTGGATTTCTCGCTGAGGTTGGCGACGAGCTCGTCGAGGCGGCCGCGGTCAGCGACCCAGTAGCCGTTGTAGCCGAAGGTGCCGGGCAGGGTGGTGAAGGTGACGCCGGGCTTCTCCTTGGCGAAGTTGGCCAGCGACGCGAGCTTCGCGGCGGGCATGTCGGTCTGGAAGAGCTTGGTGCTGGCCTCGGCGAGCTTGGGCAGGCGCCACCAGACGGCGGGGGTCAGGAGCTTGCGTTCGACGGCGTTGAGCAGGCGCTGCTGGCGCGAGACGCGGCCGATGTCGCCCATGGCGTCGTGGCGGAAGCGGGCGTAAGCGACGGCGTTCTTGCCGTCGAGGTGGTGCGTGCCTTGCTTCAGGTCGATGAAGAGGCCCGCCGTGCGGTCGGTGTACTTCATCGGCTGCTCGATGTAGAGGTCGACGCCTCCGAGCTCATCGAGGAAGGAGATGGCGCCCGAGAGGCTGACGCTGACGGAGTGGTGAATGGGGATGCCGGTGACGGCCTCGACGGTGGCCTTGGTGCGCTCGATGCCGCCGATGGCGTGGGCCGCGTTGATCTTCTCGGTGCCGTAGCCCGGGATCAGGACCTGGGTATCGCGGGGAATCGAGAGGACGTGGATGGCCTTCTTGCGCGGCTGAATGGTGGCGACCAGGATGGTATCCGTACGGACCCGGCGGTTCTTCTGGGTCTGGCGGTGGCCTTCGGGGTCGTAGGAGTCATCGACGCCCACGATGAGGACGTTCTCGGTCTTGGAAAGGCCACCAGGGCCACCCAGCCATCCGAAGAGGCGATCAGGAGGCAGGAGCCAGCGAGCGAGGCTGCCGAAGCCCATGCCGGCCAGAGCCAAGACGATGCAGACGACAGCGAGCAGGGTGAGCCGGCGTCGGGCGAAACGGCGGCGCTGCGCCGAGGAACGAGGGACGACCTTGGTGACCATTCGAGGTTGCGAACCTTCCATTCTGTAGGGTTTACCGACGATTGTAGCATCAATCGCCGTCTCCTGCCTGCCGCAAAGCAGCATCACCAGACGTTAAAAGATCCAAAATGAATGCTTGACAACCGCGTGGCCAACCAGTAATATCCAATACTGTTGCAGCGCTCAACGCGAGGCGACGACCGATATTCCGCGTTAGCTCAGTCGGTAGAGCGGGTGACTGTTAATCACTAGGTCGCTGGTTCGAATCCAGCACGCGGAGCTAATCAAGATAAGGGTCGAGGGCGAGAGCCTTCGGCCCTTCGTCTTTTTGAGTAACAGGACGGGTAAAAAGGGAACGGCAAAACGGCGTGAAAGTACCGGGCCAGTACTTTGCGGGAGATGATACATTCCTCGAGTAACAGTTCATGACCACGCCAACTAGAAGCGCAAAGCTCAATACGGCCTTCATGCAGCGGCGTACGAAAGTGCCTGGGGCCGATTCCCCGCCAGTCATGCCACAATAGGGCCATGCAGACCGGCCCAGGAGGCTTCCCCAGGATCAGGATAAGGTCATGCGCTTGATGGAGGAAATGACATGGGCAGCAACCCACTTTGGCTACTGTTCGTTTGCTCGACAATCGCCTTGACCGGCTGTCCGCGTGATGGCATGACCGATGCCAATATCCATTCCTATGCCTACATACCTGACACGACCGACAAGCCACAACTCACATTGAAGTGGGATGGTCCGCTCGACGAGACGACGGTCAAACACTTGGGCCCTTTCGGCATCAAAGAAGGCGGCGGTGGGTTCGAAGAAATCGCCACCGAGTACGAACTCCACCTAAACAAGGGAGGCGATCCCATCTACGCACTCGCCGACGGAATCGTGGTCTACCTGCAGCCCCCCTTGTCCGGAGCCGTTCCCGGCGAGGTCGAAGGGGTCTGGGTGCGCTACGGCAGAAACTTCATCATTAAGTACGTCCACCTGCTCAATCCGCTTGTGAAGGAAGGACAAACCATCAAAGCAGGTGAACGCATTGGCACCGTGGCCACCTATAACCAGGAGGGATTCTGGGAAGTCGAGGTCCAGGTCAAGGAAGGCAATCATGTCTACGCCTACCCCTTGCTCAACTTTTGTGATGCCACTAGCCGAGCCATGCTCGAAGGTCTCTGGGCCAACAGCCAGATTTCCCGTAGTGAAACAAAATCGCCCTGGACGGACCTCGATCGCTATGATGTGACGGAGCGAACACGCCCCGGGGTGTTTTAAGGTTATCGCCTGTTCGCTGGTTCGGGCCCAGCACGCGGAGCTAAAGCCCGTTGCGAAAGCAGCGGGCTTTTCTTTTGTTCTCACTCCAGCAAAACGTTGTCCCGCGTGCCAATGGCACGCCGACGCCCTCAACCTGCCGCCGGTACATTTCCAAAGTGAATTGCGGTTCTCTGGGGGGAGAGCAATTCGGCCTATAACCTGGACTCAGGTCATCGACACGCGACTCACCCTCTCGGATTCAGGTCAATCATGGACGGATAAGGGTAAAAGAAAAGGGTCGCTTGCTTGCAAGGAGGAACGCGTGCAGACTCACGACCAACATCGCCATCGCTGGGGTTTCCACGGAGACGGAGGCAGCCTTTTAGGCTTGCACCTGGTAAACATGCTGCTTACTGTTTGCACGCTCGGCATCTACTACTTCTGGGCCAAGACCAAGGTTCGCAACTACTTTTATAGCCAGACGGAATTCTCAGACGCCCGCTTTGCCTACCACGGGACAGGCAAGGAGCTCTTCTTCGGTGGATTGAAAGCCTTTTTGCTCCTGGGGCTCATCGTCGGGCTATCCATCGCGCTGCCGGAAGAAATCGGCACCCCGCTGACCGTGCTCACCTTCATCCTGCTGGGGAACCTGGCCGTCGTCGGAGCCATCCGCTACCGGGTGAGCAGAAGTTCTTGGCAAGGAATCCGCTTCTCGTTTCGAGGGGAGTGGAAGGACTATTTCCTGGTTAGCCTGAAATCCATCCTCTTCCCGGCAGCCAGCTGGCAATGGCTCGTTGAAAACACGTACTACGGAAATCGCTCGTTCAAATTCTCGGGCAAGAATTCGGAGCTGTGGACCCTGATCATCAAGGGAGTTCTGCTTTCGATGATCACGTTCGGGATTTATTCCTTCTGGTTCAGGGCTGACATGGAACGCTATCTCGCTAGCCACATTCGCTTTGCGGGTGCTCGCTTCCATTCGACGGTCACCGGGAGCGGCTTACTCGGGCTCGAACTCACCAACTGGCTGCTCGTGGCCTTCACCTTCGGCATCGGAATGCCCTGGGCCCAGGTGCGGAAGGCACGCTTCGTGAGCTCGCACGTGAGCGCCACAGGCGACCTTGGTCTTGCTAGCATCCGACAAGAGAAACGGATCGCGAAGGCAGGCGGCGAAGGACTTGCCGATGCGCTGGACGTGAGCCTCGGTTTCTGATGAGACTCCGCTGGCCGGCAGACTACCTGGACGGGCAAACACCCCAAGCCCGTGAGGCCAGTGTCACCCTGGCCCCCACGGGAATGGAGATCAAGCTCGTAGGCGGGTCCTCCTTCTGGTGGCGCTATGATGAAGCCCATCAGACGCAGGGACGATACGCGGGCGAGCCGGTCCGCCTCGAGCGTGGCGACGAGGCACTGGTCATCACCGAAGCGGGCTTCCTCGACGCTCTCAAGCGATTGAGTCCCAAGGCCCCGATCCGGGGGACGGAAGCACTACCTCGGCTGCTCGGCAAAGCAACCCTCGCGGGGATTGCGGCCATTGCGCTCGCCACGAGCCTGTACCTGAAAGGCTTGCCATTCCTTGCCGATCAGGCTGCTGCTCGCATCCCCCTGAGCTGGGAAGAGAAGCTGGGAGACCTTGCGATCGCCCGCTGGATGGACGATCGATGCCCCGATCCGGTCCCTCGTGAGGCGATCGACATCATCGTCGCCGCTTTGGCACCCGGCTCGAGGTACGACTACCAGATCACGGTGGTGAAGTCCCCGATGGTCAACGCCCTCGCGGCACCGGGAGGGCGTTTGGTCATCTTCACCGGCCTGCTGGAGAAGACGCGCTCCCCTGAGGAACTGGCGGGAATCCTCGCTCACGAGATCCAACATGTCGAGCAACGGCATACCACTAAGGCCTTGTTTCGGCAGTTCGCCACCCAGATCCTCCTCGCCGCCATCGTGGGCAATACCAAGGACTTGAGCGCCGCACTCGAGACCTCGGACATGCTCGGCAATCTGCACTCCAGCCGGGAATACGAACTCGAAGCCGATATCGAAGGCATGAAGCGCCTCCAGCGCGCGAGAATCGATTCGACCGGCATGCTCCGAGCCTTCGAAACCCTGGAAAAAGAGACTGAAACGCTACCCCAAGGCTTGGAATTATTCTCAACCCACCCCCACTGGGGCGAGCGTGTTACCAGGCTGAGGCTTTTGGCAACCGAGGCTCACTACGAGCCCATCACGCTACTGCCCGGGGTGAACTGGAATACGGTTCGGACTTCCTGTCGCTAGTGGGCTTCCACTAAGGTGGTGAACGGGACTTGCATGCGTTGGGCAGGGGCTCGCAGCCCTATCACGCGATCACGATTCGCCGGAATAGCCTTCGTTGATCTTATCGATGATGGTGTAATCCGCGGGACGGCTCGCCGCGTTGGCGCCGCTCAGCGATGTGCCAATCCCCGGGAAGACACCAAAGATGAACAGGTAACCATCCACACGTTGTCCAGGCTTCCCGTCTCGTCCGGGCTCCTGAGACGGCGCATAAGAAATCCGCCGGCAGGAGAGCGCCTTGTGCTCAAGGGTGACCTCGCCATATCTCGGTATTGCATACCTAGAGTTTAATGCGCCTCTCTGCGATATGCTTCAGCAAGGGCTAGCAGCGGAGTCCTTCGTTCCACGTCCCATCGACTTGCTGGCGCAGTTGCTCATGCAAACGCTGGCCGGCGGCGTGGAGTACCTGATGTGGCGCTCTGGGCTCCAGGAAGCCGCTGCAGACCTGGTCTTCTTCATCGTAGAAAAGTGCCTGGCTCTTCTCGGCGACTGAGCAGAGGCTTCAACAACTTGGAGGACGAACAATGTGGCTACTTAGCGGTAAAGTCGTGCTGTTATCCATGGCCTACATGCTCTGCTTCATCATCGCCAATGCCCTGGCCGTTGGGCCTTTCCTCGCAGGCAACCCGTCCGCGACGCTCCCCCCGGAGCAAGCAGGGATGACGTTGCTGGCCATCCTGGTCGTCAGCATCCTCAACACGCTTGTCGTCACCCATGTCGTCCTGCGGTCGTGTGCTGTGGGCTGGAAGCTCAGTGGGGCCGTGTTTCTCCTCTTGTACGGGGCCATGACTTTCATGGCCCAAATTGAGACACTCGCCTTTCCAGCCGTGGCTAACCGCCTGCCAACGGGGATGGTTTGGGGCCTATTCCTGATGGGACTCTTGATCGCGGCTCCCGTCTCGGTGCTGACCGTCCGATTGCTCGGGAAGTGGAACCCAGAGGGTCTCGAATCCCCCAATCCGCTGCTGGCAGGAGTGGGGTGGGGATGGAAGCTTCCCCTCATCGCGGTGTTGTATGCCGTCCTCTACTTCAGCTTTGGTTACTACGTCGCATGGCGAACCCCGGCGGTGGCCTCCTATTACGGGGGGAGCGACCCCGGGAGCTTCCTGCTGCAGTTACGGAACGTGATGAGGGATACCCCCTGGCTGCCCTTTTTCCAACTGCTCAGGGGGATGTTGTGGTTGGGGCTCGCGCTTCCCGTGATCCGGATGATGAAGGCTCCCGTCTGGGAAGTCGGCCTGGCCATCGGCCTCGGCTTCGCCGTTCTCATGAATTCGCAGCACCTCCTTCCCAACCCTTTCATGCCCGATGCCGTGCGGTACGCCCACTTGCTCGAGACCGCCAGCTCGAACCTCCTCTTCGGATTCCTCATGGTGCTCATCCTGGCGGTTGGGCAGCGCAAAGCTCTAGAGGAAGATAGGACGGTCCGTTGACCCTGCTGCCTGAGTCATGTATGTCTCGAAGTCGCTAGTTCGAGTGCAGCACGCAAAGCTACGTATAGGCGAAGGTTCCAGAGATGGAGACCCTCGCCTTTTTCCTTATTTCGGCCCTTGCATCTCTCACTCGCATTGATCGTTTTGCAACCAAAAGCCCCTTTCCCTGGGCGCTCAGGGAAAGGGGCTTTTCCGTTCTGAGAAAGGAGGCTCCCGATGGGGCAAAAGTCATCCCAGTCTGTCGCCGAGATCGCCGCCGAGCTGCGGGTCCACTCGGTCACGGTTCAGAAGCTGTGCCGGGATGGCTGAGGATCCCCGCGGCGAAGCTCGCCACGCACTACAGCGCTTCATGGCCGTGCTGAGCTTCTCCCAATCCCTGGTGGGCCGGGGGCTGCTCGCCCGAAAAAACGTTGAAGGGGATCTTCATGACCATCGCTCAATAGCTCCCTCTTGGCGATTTGTCGAACTATACTTCTTCTTGACGTGCATCGCGGTCTTCTCGATGTCTGGAAACAAGGTACTGTCTCGAATATTGAGCCTCTCGAGTTCCTTTAGTATGTTGCCCTTGCTCTTTTGGTCGACGACAATCGCTCCCACGTTGCTTCTGATGACCCATGCATCAGGAACCTGGGCCGGTTCATCAATCTGCCTTCCAAGGCCAAAAAGCAGAAAGACCCCTTCCTGTGCAACGATACGTTTGTTATTCCGTTTTGCCTTGACGCATATCACGCGCGACAAGTCATTCGGATTAATTTTTCCGAGAAAGTATGACTTCTCCTCCCGGATCTCATGAAGCAGTCGTTCCACGGTCACAATGCCGTTAAACTCATCTAGAATCTCACGCTTATAAGTGTCTGTCGAAAACTCGGGGTTCTGAGTGAGATGCTGCAGCTCCCGCTTGTCCTCGATAGGTCTCTTAGCTAAGTTCGCCACGATAGACACGGCGTCGCTGTCGTAGAACTTAATTTCCGAGTCCGGGATAGCCAGGAAGATGATCTCACCGTCGGGCCACTTCTTTTCATGCTTGCATGCGAAGTACAAGGCTACCAGGGGATTAAGCGTCAAATCCAGCAGGCGCGTGGGCAAATTGTAGTGCTGCATTCTGACAAGCTTCTCTAAGGCCGAGTGATCGTCGCTGAAGTCTTGTGGATCACTCATTATGAGTTCTTTGTACATCTTGTCTTCCACGGCCACGTATGTGCCTTCTCTATAGATAGATGGCACAAGTTTAAAGGCCATGCTGCCATGACCGCGATAGAACAGAGTCGTTCCAGGTTTCTGCTCATTGGCAATCTCGTTGATCACTTCAAGATAATCGACGATGCTCCTCACGATCCGGCGGGGTTCTCTTGGAAGTTCGACGTAATAGTCGATACTCAGGCCTTGCGAATCAGTCCGTAACGTATTAAGGTCCACCACGCGACAGAATTGAGGCACGTCCCGGAATGCTTGATAGGCGTGCGCTAATCGTTCCACGTGAACGGATTCCAGGACGTTCTTGTAGCTACCCTCACGCGCCTCACGCGCACCCTGTACGAAGAGAATCTTTCCCTGGCGTGTTCGTGCCTTCTTCTTGTTGAGGATGACCACGCATGCCGCCCCCCCGGTTCCGTAGAACAGATTGGGAGCCAACCCAATGACCGCCTCAATCAAGTCATCTTGCAGAAGGCGATCGCGTATGCTTGCTTCCGGCCCACTCCGAGTGAGAGCAGCCTGTGGCAAAACGACGCCAGCAATCCCATCGTCCTTGAGGCTAGCAATCACGTGCTGCAAGTAGGCCAGATCCCCGAAGTTTTTTGGAGGGCGGCCGAACTTATCGCGACCGTACCTATCTCCATTCTTCCAGTCGTCGTGCCCCCAATTGGACTGTGAAAAGGGTGAATGAGCAATGACGCGGTCAAACTTCTTCAAGACCGCCCCCCCCGTCTCCTCCAGATGCCAGGGGGTTAGGAGGGTGTTTCCCAACCGAATGTCCGCATGGTCGAACTCATGCAGCAAGAGGTTCATCTCGCAGAGTGCCCTGGTGTTCGGGTTAATTTCTTGGCCGAACAGTTCAACGTGCTGATGGCTTCGCCCTTGGCGTTCGATGTAGCGGATAGCCTCAATGAACATCCCGCCGGACCCGCATGTGGGGTCATATAGCGTCATCCCTATCTCGGGTTGGAGGCATTCCACAATGAGCCGACTGACCATTCTAGGGGTATAGAATTCGCCACCCCTCTTGCCTTCGTACTCAGCGAATTGGGCGATGAAGGCTTCAGTTGCCTTGCCGAGCAATTCACTGTTCACTCGGGACGGACGCAGGGAGATTCCATCGAAATGACTCAGCAAGTACTCGAGGAGCTCCCCCGAAAACTGTCTCCGATTGAAATCAAGGCCTGCAAATGCGCTTCGTAAGCGTGGGTTTGCCCGACCAATGTCCTCGAGTGCGCGGTTCAAGCGCTCCCCTACATTCGTGGAGCAAGCCCGAATATCCTGCCAGAGCGCACCGTCCGGCACTTGGAACCGATGGTCGTCGGGGTTATGGGGGTCGAAGTCGAACGTGGCCGTCGCTTCCAGCTGTTCGTATTCTTCCTGCCATGTGTCGCTGATTCTCTTGTAGAGCATGATTCCCAGCACATGGCTCAGGAATTCAGAACCCTCGCTCACCCCCCTCAGGATAGCTACCGTACGCCACAGCTGAAGCCGGATCGTTTTCAACAACCCTTTGTGTCCGTCCGGATCCGCGTCATCCGGATCAGAGCCCCCCACTGGTACTCTTGCTTGGTGCCCGACAGCCCTCGGCTCGGAGTCGTGTCGCTCAACAGAAGTTCGTGGAATCGCGAGGAGCATCTCGGTGGGCGTCGACGTTGTCGTGTTCGGATCCTTGATCCACCTGCTGAGCCCATAGTTACCCCGAGCAGTTCGAAAGAAGCGCGAATCCTTACCCTTCCGAGCGATATCACCTGCCAAGACTGAATGAATCGATTGTTTGGGGACTTTAGCGCTGGAGTGCCAGAGTCCCTGCGCCAGGATAGTCTCTGTGATTTCCGCAACGGTCATGGGGGTGCCAGCGTCAGCAAGAATCGATTCGATGGCTTCCAGTGCCTTCATCAGTACCACATCTCCATCCGTAACCCCTTTGCGTCCCGCTGCTCGTGTTCGGGGACCCACCTTGCTTCACCAAGGGCAAACCGCTTGGCCGTCCATAGGGCTGCCAGAGCATCGTGGATATCGTCATAGCCGACCCCAGATTGTCGCAGGTTATAGAAGAGCCCTGGATCCACCATGTGCTCCTTGAGGAGCAAACACCGTTTCGCCATCCCCTGGGAGTCCTTCTTGGGGCGATCAAGTGGGGACTCAGAGTTCAAAGCCCAGAAGCACAACTCAGGATGGATCTCAATGATGGTTCCTTGTGCCTCGGGGGAAATGACGGCATCCACCTCGGCGATCTTCTTGGTGATTGCCCATGCCTGCTGGGAGAGCCTTCGTCCGTCAGCTTGGTGGCCAATCTCACAAGCCTGAAGATAGGTCTTCGCCTTGAGCACAGGGCGAATAGGGGCTGGGAATACGCTATTGCGGCGGGGGCCGATTAGCTTCCGAGCCAACGGGTCACAATCCCTCGTACCAATTTCGGGAAGGCCGATGGGGATGTCTACCGCGATAACCTGATACCCGGCATCAACAATCTCCTGAAAGGTTTTGACCAGGTGGATGGTCACTACTGGGGTTGCCCCTCCATCGTCCCAAGAGGCGACCACCCAACCGGTTTTGCAGCCATCGACGCCCGCGAGTTTCATTTGCTGGTTCCCCCATGGCTGCGAGCAGCAGATACGACGACTGCTCGTTTTAATTTTTTGCCCCTCTCCTTCTTCCTGAACCGCTGGTTCTGAGCCCCCGCCGTTACCTTGAATCCAAAGTCGATAGGCTCTTCGTTGGCGTACTTCGCGAAGAAGTAAATCATGCCGACAATGTCCTGCAGGGCCTTTGCTGCCTTGGCTTGATCGGCCAGGAACTTGTGATTCAGACGCCGGGTGAACCAGCCGCGCTCGGTAAGCAATTCATCCCGATTATGATCTTTCAGCGGGCGGGTGCCAGTCTTGTGGGACGGATCATCCACCTCGATATCGAACTTGATCCGACGCTCAGGCCACAGGATGGCGATGTCTACCACGTAGTTCTTGGTGTCTCCGTTCTCCCATCTCCCCCATTTCAACTCGGTTAGCTCGTACTGGTGAATCAGAAAGGGGCGACCTCGATTGGCAACAGTGGTTTCCTGGCGGATACCGAGTTTACGCAGGGCCTCGATCACCCCTGATTCAAACTGCCCGACCTTTGCGCCATCCTGAACTGAGCGGTGCTTTCCCGCAAAGTCCAGGTAGGGCAACCGGTTTACGGCAGCCTTGTAAATCTCGTCTCTGAATAGCTCGGGGTTCGCCGCGTAGGCGTCAACGATTTCCTTATCCCTGCCGTAGTCTCGGCGGCTTTCATTCGCTACTACGAGCGGAAAAAGAAGGACTGGTGAAACGGTTGCAAACAAGCGAGCGAAAGGATTATGTGCAATTGCTGGAACAAGTCCCCAGATCGAGGGCCACAGTCCATTAAAGAAAATGCCGAAACCAAGCATTAACGGCCACGCGTCGCGCAGCACTTCCAATGCCTTGAAAAGCCTAACTTCAGGAGGCTTACCGTTAGCAGCATCCCGTATGACCTTGGGACAGTCCCACAGAGCGACCTTCGAGTCCTTGGGTTTGTAGTGGACGGTGTAGCTGGTGATGTCTTGGAGCAACGTAAAGGGTTCGGTCACGGATCACCTGGTCAGATAGCTGTGAAGCGGAAATGATGCCAAGTATCCTATACCCGTAAAACCAAGCGGGTGTTACTCCATCGTCCAAGATATTGGACGTACAACCCTTCATCCGGCCTGGCTCCTCATGGCACGCTAGCAGGCCCAGCACCCGCTCACCTCCGTACGATTCCATCAAGGCCAGAAGCGGTGGGATGCCATCTCGCCCCACCCAGTCATCGCCATGGAAACGGGCATTTTCGCAAAACAATCCAGGTCAGCCTCCGCGGGACCGCGCGTACGGCGCCGCCCGCTTCCGGCTGGCGCAAGTGCTGACGTTTACCGACCGACGCTTCAGGGGCATAATCTGCTAGCCCCGTGCTTGCTCCGAAACACTTGCGGGAAGCTCGTCACCAACCGTCGAATCTCACTGAAAGGATCGCGTCCATGGCCTCCTCCAGCCAGTACCCCGCCGACAGCCACGACCTGATCCGCGTCCAGGGCGCCCGCGAGAACAACCTCAAGGACGTCAGCGTCGAGATCCCCAAGCGGCGGCTGACGGTGTTCACCGGCGTCTCGGGCTCGGGCAAGTCGTCACTGGTCTTCGGCACCATCGCTGCGGAGTCGCAACGGCTGATCAACGAGACCTACAGCGCCTTCGTGCAGGGCTTCATGCCGACGCTGTCCCGCCCCGAGGTCGACGTCCTGGAGGGGCTAACGACCGCGATCATCGTCGATCAGGAGCGGATGGGCGCCAACCCCCGTTCGACGGTCGGCACCGCCACCGACGCCAACGCGCTGCTGCGCATCCTCTTCAGCCGACTCGGGCAGCCGCAAATCGGCTCGCCCCAGGCCTTCTCGTTCAACGTCGCCACGGTCCGCGGCGGCGGGGCGATCACCGTCGAGCGCGGCGCCGGCAAGACCGTGGAAAAGAAGACCTTCACCGTCCAGGGTGGCATGTGCGCGCGCTGCGAAGGCATGGGCCGCGTGAACGACTTCGACCTGTCGCAGCTTTACGACGACACCAAGTCGCTCAATGAGGGCGCGCTCACGGTCCCCGGCTACTCCATGGACGGCTGGTACGGCCGCATCTTCAGCGGCAGCGGCTTCTTCGACATGGACAAGCCCATCCGCGACTACACCAAAAAAGAGCTGAACGACCTCCTTCACAAGGAACCGACCAAGATCAAGGTCGAGGGCATCAACCTCACCTACGAAGGCCTGATCCCGAAGATCCAGAAGTCGATGCTCTCCAAGGACGTGGAGGCGATGCAGCCGCACGTCCGTGCGTTCGTGGAGCGGGTGGTGACGTTCTCCACCTGTCCCGACTGCGACGGCACCCGCCTCAACGAGACGGCCCGGTCGTCCAAGATCAAGGGGATCAACATCGCCGAGGCCTGCGCCATGCAGATCAGCGACCTGGCCGAATGGATCCGAGGTCTCGACGAGCCCTCGGTGGCGCCGCTACTGGCCACGCTGCAGCACACCTTCGACGCGTTCGCGGAGATCGGGCTCGGCTACCTCAGCCTCGACCGGCCGACCGGCACGCTGTCGGGAGGCGAGGCGCAGCGCACCAAGATGATCCGCCACCTCGGCTCGTCGCTCACCGACGTCACCTACGTCTTCGACGAGCCGACCGTCGGGCTGCACCCGCACGACATCCAGCGAATGAACAATCTGCTGCTGCGACTGCGCGACAAGGGCAACACCGTCCTCGTGGTCGAGCACAAGCCGGAGATGATCGCGATCGCCGACCACGTCGTCGACCTCGGCCCAGGCGCCGGCACCGCCGGCGGCGAGGTGGTCTTCGAGGGAACGATCGACGGGCTGAAATCCAGCGGCACGCTCACCGGGCGCCACCTGAGCGACCGAGCCTCCCTGAAGCCGTCCGTGCGCAAACCGACCGGAGTCCTGGAGGTGCGCGGCGCCCGCACGCATAACCTACAAAACGTCGACGTCGACATCCCGCGCGGCGTGCTGGTGGTGGTGACCGGCGTGGCCGGCTCGGGCAAGAGCTCGCTGATTCACGGCTCGGTTTCCGGCCAGGATGGGGTGGTGGCCATCGACCAGACCGCGATCAAGGGCTCGCGACGGAGCAACCCGGCGACCTACACCGGCCTGCTGGAGCCGATCCGCAAGGCCTTCGCCAAGGCCAACGGCGTGAAGCCCGCCCTCTTCAGCGCCAACTCCGAGGGAGCCTGCCCGACCTGCAACGGCGCCGGGGTGATCTACACCGACCTCGCGATGATGGCCGGCGTCAGCACCGTCTGCGAGGAGTGCGAGGGCCAGCGCTTCCAGGCGGCGGTCCTGGACTACCGCCTCGGCGGCCTCAACATCGCCGAGGTGCTCGACCTGCCGGTCGCAGACGCGGTTACCTTCTTCGGCGCCGGCGAAGCGCGGATTCCGGCCGCGCACGCGATCCTGAAGCGCATGGCCGACGTGGGGCTCGGCTACCTGCGGCTCGGCCAACCGCTCACCACGCTTTCGGGCGGCGAGCGCCAGCGGCTCAAGCTCGCGACCCACATGGGGGCCGACGGCGGCGTCTACGTGCTCGACGAGCCGACCACCGGGCTGCACCTGGCCGACCTCGAGCAGCTGCTCGGGCTACTCGACCGGCTGGTCGACTCCGGCAAGTCGGTCATCGTGATCGAGCATCACCAGGCGGTGATGGCGCATGCCGACTGGATCATCGACCTCGGGCCGGGAGCGGGCCACGACGGCGGCAGGATCGTCTTCGAAGGCACGCCGGCCGACCTGGTGGCGGCGAGGTCGACGCTGACCGGCGAGCACCTGGCGACATTCGTTCGGCCGCTATCCTAAGCCGCACGCCTAAGCAAAAGCCGCCAGGTTCGAAACCTTGGCGGCTTTATCTTTCTCGGAACATGCGGGTCCTAGGCGGCTAACTGGAAGCCAAAACGGCAGGATGCCATCCGGTCCGTCCTACGAGGCTTTGGCAAGCGCAAGTCTCAGCGCTTCCTCGAAGCTGCCGGTCGGCGCACCCTGACTCGAAGGCTTCTCCTCGGGCCGCATCGGGAAATAAGGCGAGTGGCGCCCGTCGCCTGCCGTGATCACCATGTCGATGCCCATCGCTACCTCCTCGGAACAACCTGGTCGATGAGGACATCATAAAAGAAGTTTTTTGCGCCCATTAAACGATCGCATCACCCCCAGATTACAACGCGCTCCCGCATAACCCTCCCCATCATGGGTAAGAAGCAAGAGCGTCCTCAGCTTCCAAGCTCAACTCGAACAGGAACCCCATGC
This sequence comes from Candidatus Sericytochromatia bacterium, assembly GCA_036676455.1. Lineage (GTDB taxonomy): Bacteria > Cyanobacteriota > Sericytochromatia > S15B-MN24 > UBA4093 > UBA4093. The sequence continues at coordinate 16,094 of JAKFCW010000125.1, read as the reverse complement.
CATCCCAACCCTCCACAGCGGCCATGCCGCCCGGCGAGCTGGCCGTCGATAGCGTCACGACCTCGCGGAACCGGCTCGTCATCTCGCTTCTGCTCGTCTCGACCTTCGTCGTCATCCTCAACGAGACGATCATGGGCGTCGCGCTCCCGCACCTCATGAACGACCTCCGGATCACGGCAAGTACCGCCCAATGGCTGACCACGGCATTCATGCTGACCATGGCGGTCGTCATCCCGATCACCGGCTTCCTGCTGCAGCGACTCAACACGCGGCCGGTCTTCATCCTGGCCATGAGCACCTTCAGCCTCGGCACGCTCATCGCGGCCTTGGCCCCCGGGCTGCCCCTGCTGATCGTCGGTCGCGTCGTCCAGGCGATCGGCACCGCCATCATGATGCCCCTGCTCATGACCACCCTCATGACCCTGGTCCCGCCGGAATCGCGCGGCAAGACCATGGGAAACATCTCGATCGTCATCTCGGTGGCCCCCGCCATAGGGCCGTCCCTTTCCGGGCTCATCCTGAACCACCTGAGCTGGCGCTGGATGTTCTGGTTGGTGCTGCCAATTGCCATTGGCTCGCTGATTCTCGGCGCGGCGCGCATCTCGAACGTCACGACCCCCAGCGATGCGCCCATCGACCTACCCTCTGTTCCTCTTGCCGCCCTCGGCTTCGGCGGTCTCGTCTATGGCCTCAACCAGCTGGGCGTCGCAACCGGCGAAGGCGGCTCCTTGCCCAGCTGGGTGCCCCTCGCCATCGGGGGCGTGGCGCTGCTCGCGTTCATCTGGCGTCAGCTCTCCTTGCAACGCGAGGAACGCGCCCTCCTCGACCTGCGCACCCTCAACTCGAAGAACTTCACCCTCTCCATGGCCGCGCTCGCCATCGGCATGATGTCGCTCTTCGGCACCTTCATCCTCCTGCCCATCTACACGCAGTACGTCCTTGGCATGGATGCGCTGAATACCGGGTTGCTGCTCCTCCCCGGCGGCCTCCTGATGGGATTGATGGCCCCCGCAGTCGGCCGCCTCTACGATCGCCACGGCCCCACCGTCTTGACCGTCCCCGGCACGATCATCACCTCCGCCGTGCTCTGGGTGATGACGACCATGAACGAGCAAACGGCGATTCCCATGCTGCTGGGCGCCCACGTCGTGCTCAGCATCGGCCTGGCCCTGACCTTCACCCCTCTCTTCACCGCAGGCCTCGGCTCGTTGCCGCCCAAGCTCTACGGCCACGGCAGTGCCCTCGTCGGCACGGTCCAGCAGCTGGCAGGCGCCGCGGGAGCCGCGCTCTTCATCGCCCTGATGTCCCTGCAAGAGGCCACCCTGGTCTCCCAGGGACTCCCGCCGATCGCAGCCACCGCCGGCGGCATTCGCGTGGCCTTCCTCTGGGGAGCCGTCATCTCGCTCTTCGCCATCATGGCGGCGTTCTTCGTGAAGAAGCCTGCCAATGACCCGGCGACTGCCGCGTCCCACCCGTCACACTAACAAGCCTGCAAGCCTTCGCCCCGGGAGGCCCCCAAAGTCCCAATCCGATCGAAGCGGGTTTCAGTCGAAAGGCTGAAACCCGCTTCTCGCCTGGAAATTCCCAAGTGCTTGCTCCGGGCCGCAACGGCTCAGACCCGCGCAGCGGGGGTTGACACTCGACCGAGTGATTATACATAATCACCGTTATGCCAAAAAGAGTCGACCATGTTTCCCAGCGCCGCAGCATCGCGGAAGCGGCGATCGCCGTCATCAGCGAGGCCGGACTCGATCAGGCCCGCCTGCGCGACGTCGCCCGGGCGGCCAACGTCACGACCGGCGCCGTCACCCATTACTTCGACAGCAAGGACGCCGTCCTGGTCGCGGCCCTCGAGGAAGTGGTCCGGCGCACCCTCGCGAAGCAGGACCGCGCACGCAAGACTCCCAAGACCCTGGAGGTTCGGACGTTCATCCACCAGGCCGGCTCCTACCTCCCGCTCGATGCGGAAAGCCGAAGCGAATGGCGCGTCTGGCTCGCTTTCTGGGGGAGGGCGATCGCCGACGACCGCCTCCGCGCCCTGCATCGCCAGTACTACGCCGAGATCGTCGAGCGCCTGGTGGCGGTCTTGCCGGCCATCCATCACGCGGATCCGGCCCCGTCGGCCGACCAGCTGCGTCACTGCGCCGACGCGGTGATCGCGGCCATCGACGGCATCGGCACGCGGGCCACCCTCGAACCCGAAACCTGGCCCCCGCAACGCCAGCGCGAAACGCTCGCGACCCTGCTCCTGCCCGTGCTCACGGCGTTCGCCACGCATGCGAACGCGCACGAGGCCGGGGCCAACCTCGGACCCTGAGACCTGGAAGGTATCCCTACTCACAAACAAGGAGCCTGACGAATGCCGAAGCGAGACATGACCCAGGACGACCGGCTCGAGGATTTCGCCGCCCGCGCGATCACCCTCGACGACCAGACGAAGACGGTGTACGTGGCCGGCACCGGCCCCGCCGTGATCGTCATGACAGAGATGCCGGGCATCAGCCCGCACGTCGCGCGCTTCAGCCGCTGGGTGCGGGCTGCGGGCTTCACGGTCTACATGCCGTCGCTCTTCGGCCGTGACGGCGCGGTGCCGAGTGCCGACGAGGGAGGCGCCGTCTTCAAGCGCGCCTGTGTCAGCGCCGAGTTCCGCGCCTTCTCCGCCAACGAGTCCAGCCCAGTGACCCAGTGGCTCCGCGCGCTCGCTCGCCTGGCACATGAGGAGTGCGGCGGCCCAGGGGTCGGAGCGATCGGCATGTGCTTCACCGGCAACTTCGCACTCACGATGATGCTCGAGTCCTCGGTGCTCGCGCCGGTCCTCTCCCAGCCGTCGCTGCCGCTCAACGATCCGGCCGGGCTGGAGATCGCTCCCGACGAGCTTGCCGCTGTTCGGGAGCGCCTGGAACGCGAGGACCTCACCGTCCTGGCCTACCGCTTCGAGGGCGATCGCGTCTGCATGGCCCAGCGGTTCGCGGCCTACTCGGAAGCGCTGGGCGATCGCTTCGAGGGACGCGTCCTTCCGGACAGCGCCGCCAACCCGGACACGGCGCCGTTCTTCGCCCGCCACGTGAACTTCCCGCACAGCGTCGTGACGGCCCACCTGATCGATGAGGCCGGCCAGCCGACCCTCGCCGCCCGCGACGAGATCCTCGATTTCTTCAAGCGGCGTCTCGCCTCAAGCGAGGACAGTCGCCCGACCTCGTCGGACGGCGTCGTTTCCCTGCGTCCCTGAAGCGGGGCGCCGGGAAACGTCTAGACGGCTTGACGATATCGAACAATCGTTCTTATCATGGGCTTGTTTGCTCGGCCCTGCTCGAAGCGGCCTCGCTGGGGGCGGCTATGCAAGCTAACAAGCTAAAATGACATGAGCGCTCGGCGGCGCTCGTCCCAACGCATGTGACCATGACGACCAAGGAGAAACGCTCATGAAATCCGCCCTGAATCCGTACCTCAGCTTCAAGGACAACGCCCGCGAAGCCATGGAGTTCTACCAGACCGTCTTCGGCGGCAAGCTCACCGTCAGCACGTTCAAGGATTTCCATGCGGCGCAAGATCCTGCCGACAACGACAAGATCATGCACGCCATGCTCGAGGCCGATAACGGCATCACGTTCATGGGCTCCGATACGCCCAGCGGCATGACGTTCACCCCTGGCGCCCGCATCAGCATGGCCCTCAGCGGTGACAACCTCGACGAGCTCAAGGGCTACTTCGAGAAGCTGGCGGCTGGCGGCACGGTGGTCATGCCCCTCAATCAGGCCCCTTGGGGAGCCTACTTCGGCATGCTCACGGACAAGTTCGGCGTGGACTGGATGGTGAACATCGCCAACGCGCAACCGTAAGGCGCAAACTCACCAGGCACCTCATCCTCAGATGGGGTGCCGTTTCCTTTGGACGCATCGGCTCCGACTCCCGCGCCCCCAACCGCAACACGCCCCTTGCCGGATTCGGTATGATTCAAGGGACGAGGCAATCACGCAGGAGGCAAATCATGGCAAAGGGCTACGACGCAAACAAGGAACGGCAAGAGGCCATCGCCGGCTTCGGGAAGGTCCTCGCCAAGCGCGCCGGCTTCAAGTGCGAATGGTGCGAGGGCAATCAGGACCTGCGCCCCGTCGACCTCGACCCCACCGCCGAGCCCGCGGAATCCACCCTGGCCCTGCTTTGCGAGCCTTGCCGCGAGCTGCGCTCGGCCAAGAAGATCGACAAGACGCGCCTGCGCGCCCTGAGCGGGGCGATCTGGCATGGCGAGCCGCTGGTGGCACTCGGCGCCGCCCGCATCCTGGCGGCCTCCGGGGAGGACTGGGCGCGCCAGCTCGTCGAGGACAGCCTGCTCGACGAGGAGACCAAGGCCGCCCTGCTGAAATCCTAGGAAAGGAGCACGCCATGCAAGGCCAGGATCGCCAAGCCATCACGATCGGCCTCGAGGTCGGGATCGTCCTCAAGGCCGATCAGCGCACCAACCGGATCACCCGGGGCACCGTCCAGGACATCCTCACCAAGTCCGCCTTCCATCCGCACGGCATCAAGGTCCGCCTCACGGATGGCCAGGTCGGCCGGGTGAAGGAGATTTACTGAGCGAACGCGTTAGCGCCCGGTAGGCGGGATCTTCGCCTGGGCCACGATCATCGCGTGATCGGAGACCTTCCTCGAGACGGTCTCGCCAAGCCGCTTGTAGCCTTTGAAGTCGATCGCGTCGGAGCCGAAGATCCAGTCAATCCCCAGCTGCTTGGGCAGCTTACCATTCGGAAGCTCGTTGGCGGCGTTCAGGCCCGCCTCCTGCGACATGCGGCGGAAGACCTGCTCCTTCTCGTTCATGTCTCCCGTCAGAATCACCGGAAGGCCCGTCTTCTTCAGCTTGTTCACGAGCTCGACCTGCATGGCGGTCGCCTTGTCGCGCCACTGCTGCTGAGCGCCGCCCTTGTGGAAGCCCGGGGCGTTGTGAACGTTCACGACGTAGACTTCCTCGCCGGTCTTCTGATCGCGAAGGCGCACGACCGGACATGCTTTCAGCATCCCGAGGTGGGAAGGCATCGGGACCGTGTAGGCCTCGACGAGCTTGAACGTGTCCTTGCGCCAGGCGACGGAGTTCCGCGGATCGGTCTTGCCCCTGGCGATCCCGGGGAAAAGCCCGAAGGTCTCGCCGGCCACCTTTTCGAATTCCCGTGCCTGGTCCGGTTGCATCTCCTGGAAGCCCACGACGTCGACGCGCTGCTTCTCCAGCATGGCGATCGCCTCGCCGATGCGCGCGACTCCCGGCGCGTAACCGCGGGTGCCCCCGCCCGGAGCGGTATGATTGCTGCCGAGAATGTTGAACGAGCTGACCACGAACTTGGCCGCGCCGTGCTTGGGGCTCTGTGGGGTCGATTCCCCGGGGACCTCGCTGACGGCCCCCCCGGGCGGAGCCGCAGGAACGGACGGCACTCCCAGGAACTGAGCGAGGCTGTTTCCGAGGGAGGCCAAGAGATCACGAAGGGTACCCAGCATGGCCGGAACCGTAAGCGCGAGGGCACCGGTCGCGGCGACTGGAACGGCCGTCGGGCTTGCGATGACCACCGGTGCCGGCATCACCGGATAGGAGCCCCATGCGGGGTTTGCCGGGAGCGTGGCCTGCGCGGCCAGCGGCCCCAGCGGGACCACCGTCGCGGTGGGCACGGCGTAGGACGTCGGCGCGGCATAGGGCGTCACGGGAATCATCGACATGGGCATCCTCCTGTCATGTGTTTCGCCGGATCGTTCCCAGAACTTCTTATGAGCCTCCTAATGGGGCGTTAAATTTGAAGCCGGCCTAGCAATGGGTGCGGCGTTGACACCGTCCCTCGGGTTCGGGATACTAGGAGGTAGCCACCCAACGTGCCGATGGCGGCGTGACGACAGTCGCGACCGTAGGGCGTCCTCGGGTGGCATCTCCATGACCGGCGCCGCCCGACCGTTGTCACCCCTTAGACGCAGGAGGGCCACCATGGCGAACGCCGATCTTCCCATTCTCGATTTCGTCCTGAGCAACTACAAGAACTTCAACGCCCGCGCCACGCGCGACGCGCTGATCGCCTACTGGAACCACATCCAGGGCGGCGGCCGCATGTTCTGGGCCGTGGCCGGCGCCATGTCCAGCGCTCAGCTCGGCATCACGCTCGCTCCCGCGATCCGCGCAGGCCTCATCCATGGCCTCTCGGTGACCGGCGCCAACCTCGAAGAGTCGCTCTTCCGTCTGGTCGCCCACAACGAGTACAAGGACTTCCCCGACTACCGCTACTTCACGAAGCAGGATGACACCCGGATCCTCAACGACCGGATGCGCCGGGTGACCGACACCAGCATCCCCGAGGACGAGGCCTTCCGCGCCGTCGAGGAGATCGTCGTGCCCATGTGGAAGAAGGCCCAGGCCAACGGCGAGCGCCGCTTCTGGCACCAGTACTTCTACGAGGTCATCCAGGCCATCGATCCCGCCAAGCACGAGGGCAACCCCGACGAGTGCTGGCTGCTGGCTGCCGCGAAGGCCAACCTGCCCATCGTCGTCCCCGGCTACGAGGACTCGACCTTCGGCAACATCTTCACCTCCTACGTCAAGCACGGCGACGTCAGCGCCTCAATCGCCAAGTCGGGCATCGAGTACATGGCCGACTTCTACGATCGCTACGAGGAGCTCTCGGAGGGCGCCGGCGTCGGCTTCTTCCAGATCGGCGGCGGCATCGCCGGCGACTTCCCCATCTGCGTCGTCCCGTCCATCAAGTACGACCTCGACAAGCCCGTGAAGCCCTGGGCTTACTTCTGCCAGATCAGCGACTCGACCACGTCGTACGGCTCGTACTCGGGCGCCACTCCCAACGAGAAGATCACCTGGGACAAGCTCACCGAGGACACCCCGATGTTCGTCGTCGAGTCCGACGCCACCATCGTGGCCCCGCTGATGCTCCGCGCGCTGATCGAGTGCAAGCAGAACCCCGAGGCTGCCAACGCCATGATCGCCCGTCACCTGGGCGCGCAGGCCAAGGAGAGCGTTCGCGCCTAGAAAGCGTTCGCGCCCAGGCGATCGCCCGGGCGATTGAGCACCCCCTGAACAGCGAGAGGTCCCGGGAGTCTTCCCGGGACCTCTCGCTGATTGGCGTTCGGCGAACGCTTAGTTCACGGTGAAGAGCTGGGGAGCCGTCGTGCTCCACGCGATCTCCGGGCCGCTACGCGTCTTGTACGGATGGAAGATGTCGAGGTGGATGGCCGATTGCGTGACCTTGAAGGTGTGCTCGCCATCCAGGACGTAAGTGATCGGGAAGCCCACGCGCAGCTGGCTCGCCTGGTAGGTTCCGACCTTGTACCAGAACTCGATGTCGTTCGGCCCCCCTGAGATGTAGATGCCGCCGTCCTTCGCCAGGAAAAGGCGGCTGCCGCTGCCGATGCCGCGCCACTTCCGGGTTTCCTTGTCCATGAACTTGTAGAAGGTCGAGGTCTGAACGATGTTCTTGAGCAGGGGGCGCTTGGCTTCGAGCGACATGGTCAGGACGTTCTTGCCCGCCAGCTCGGAGGTGGCCACGGTCCCGACGACGGTGGTCTTCAGCGACTGCGCATCGGCGCTGGCCGCCTCCGGCGTTTGCAGGGAGGTCACGGCGGGCGTGCCGCAGCCGGCGAGCATGGTCACGGCGAGCATGGCGATGAGAATTCGAGACACGAACAAACTCCTTTATTAACACTTAATTAATAACTAACCAATCCTTAATGTTATCGCCCTCCCCCCGCCCTGCTTTCTTAAAGCTCCGGTATCCTTCGGTTAAGGTTAAGGAAACCCTTCCCGACCCGCTCCCGTCGAAAAGGTCGCCAAAAGCCTGCAGCCTTGTTATCGTCGTAGAGAAGACAGGCCGCCAACGTCGGAAGGAGCGACCGATGCACCAACGCATGATCGACTACGCCCTGAGCAAGGTCGGGGCCGTCCCGACCTTGCCCTTCGGACCGGACACGCTCGTCATCAAGGTCATGGACAAGATGTTCATGCTGACGAGCCGCCGGGATTCCCAGCCCAGCCTCAACCTCAAGTGCGATCCCGACCGGGCGCTCGCTCTGCGGGAAGCATTTCCCGCCGTCACGCCCGGCTACCACATGAACAAGCGTCACTGGAACACGATCGCGCTCGACGGTTCGTTCAACGAGGCGGAGCTGCAGGCCATGATCGATCATTCCTACGAGTTGGTGGTACGTACCCTCAAGAAGGGCGATCGCCTGCATTTGGCCGAGCTCGCCGGGGTCGATCCGGCTCGCTGAGCGGGGGGTTTGCGGAGGCAAATGGCAGAAGTCCCTGTCGCTCAACATCGTAGCGTCGTATAATGGACCTATCGAAGCGCTATCCCCATGGTCGAGCGCGAAAACGGACGTCCCTGGAACGAGCGGAACATGCTTCTAAAATCTGCCGACAACAAGGAAGAACGAATCGCCGAGCTGGAAACGCTGCTGGCCGTGGCCTCGCCCGACAAGCAGCCCAGGCTCCAGCAAGAAATCGTCACGCTGAATACCGACATCCGGCGCGAGAGCGTCACGGCGCAGTACATCAACTTCCACTACGAGAAGGATGAGAACTGGATCGTCTTTCATGACCTCTGGCTAGAGGCCAACGGCTGGGTCGCGCAGATCGACCTGCTCATGATCAACCGCTCCCTGGATTGCTACGTTTTCGATACGAAGCAGTTCAACAACCGCCTCAAGATCACGGACGACGGGGGCTTCCTGCGCTGGAACGAAGCGCGCCAGAAGCACGAGACCGTCCCCTCGCCCCTGCTCCAGAACGAGCGGAACATGCCGGTCCTCAAGGAAATCCTCACCGAGGTCTTCACTCCCGAGCGCGTCGGCAAGCGCATCAAGCCGACCTTGCACCCCATGGTGCTCGTCTCGGCGACCTCCTTCATCGAGCGCCCCCGCCACTTCGACACCCGCCAGGTGATCCAGGCCGACCGGCTCAAGTCGGTCATCGAGAAAGGCGGGCTGCTCAAGGCCATCGGCACGGCCAAGCAGGTCGACTCCGCAACCCTCTCCATGCTCGGACACCACTTGCTGGCGATGCACCGCCCCATCCGGATCAATTACCGGGCCCTCTTCGGGATGGAAGACGTCGAAACGGCCCCGCAGGCGGCATCGCAGGCCACCCCACAGGCCCCTGCCAAGGATGCCCAAGCGACGGCACCCAGGGTCGGCACCACGGGCGGCCTGTCAAAGGCTCCGCCCATGCCTCCGGCGCCCCCGCCGACGCGCTCCGCGGTGCCGCCGCAGCCCGTCCCTCAGGACACCTCCAAGCCTTCCGCCAGGCGGCTTTCCCAGTCCGATCCGCAGTCGCCCCCGAAGGCGCCCCCCAAGGTGCCTCCCATGCCTCCCAAGGGGACCTAGACGCCCGCGTCATAAGTCGATCACGACGTCATGCCCGCTCCTGCCTACGCGTAACGAGTCAGGTCTCCCGGTTCTCTCCGTCCCAGGCGCCTCACGCATCCCCCTGCCGAACTCGCACCTGCTAAAATAGGTGCTGGCCTGCCAGCAGGGGAATGCTCGACCGGATATCCCGTAGGCGGCCAGAAGGAGATCGTCATGCCCGTCCCCTCTCCCATCCAGGGCCTTGATTTCGTCATGCTCCCCACCCAGGACCTCCCCCGGGCGATCGGCTTCTACCGCGACCTCCTGGGCCTCGAGGTGGACAGCGAGTGGGGAGAGATGGGGGTGGAGTTCAAGCTTGGGAACGATCTCACCCTCGCCGTCATGGATGTCGCTGCCACCGGACGGCCCTTCGCCCCGCATGCGGCAGGGGCGATCGCCCTCCAGGTCTCCGACGTCGAAACCACCGTCAACGCTCTGAAGGCCAAGGGAATCGCCTTCCACGGAGAACGCATCGACAGCGGCGTCTGCAAGATGGCGTTCTTCAGCGATCCGGACGGCAACAGCCTCATGCTGCACCAGCGCTACGCGCCGTAGCCACCCCTTTAGGCCTGAACATGCCTTTCACCTTCGTCCACGCCGCCGATCTGCACCTGGACACTCCGTTCCACGGCATCGGCCAGGTCTCCGAGCGCATCGCCGACGCCCTGCGCGACGCCTCTCTCGAAGCCTTCGACGCCCTGGTGGATCTCACCCTGCGCGAAGATGCCCGCTTCCTCTTGCTCGCCGGCGACCTCTACGACGGAGCCACTCGGGGCATCCGGGCCCAGCACCGATTCTTGAAGGGAATCGAGCGCCTGAGCGCGCGCGGGGTGGAAACCTTCATCGTTCACGGCAACCACGACCCGCTGAGCGGGTGGTCCGCGATCAAGGCCTGGCCCGCGGGCGTGACGGTCTTCGGTCCCCAGCAAGTTGAAAGCCGGACCGTGATCCTCGACGGCCAGCCCTGCGCCACGATCCACGGGATCAGCTACGCGCATGCGGCCGTGACGGAGAACCTGAGCCAACGCTACCGGCGCGGCCCCGAGGGCGGCATCCAGATCGGCTTGCTGCACGCCAACGTAGGGCAGAACGGCGACCACGCCGCCTATAGCCCTTGCACACTCGACGAGCTCAAGGCAGCGGGGATGGACTACTGGGCCCTGGGGCACATCCACCGCAGGCAGGTCCTCGCCCGCGCCCCCTGGGTCGTCTACCCCGGCAACCTCCAGGGGCGCAGCCCCAAGCCTAGCGAAAGAGGCGCCAAGGGCGCGCTGGTTGTGACGGTATCGAACGGCATCATCCAGGAGCCGCGCTTCGAGGCGCTCGATCGCATCCGGTTCATGTCCCTGGAGATCGACCTCTCGGAAATGGAGGATGTCGCCACGCTTCAACGCGCGCTCATGGGGCGTGCCGAGGAGCTGCAGGCACAGCAGGACGGGCGCGACCTGATCCTCCGGGCCACGCTGAGGGGGCGCGGGGCGCTCTACTCGGAGCTGCGGCATCCGGGCCGACTGGACGAGATCCTGGACGTCCTGAGGCAGGAGGGCGATCGCCCCGGCGGCTTCCTCTGGTGGGAGGACCTCCGCAATGACGCCGCGCCCCCGCTCGAGCGCGAGAAGCTGCTCCTGCAAGGCAGCCTGACCTCCGAGCTGCTGCGGCTGCAGGACGAGCGCTCCGCCGATCCGTCCCGGGTCGCGCAGTTCCTGAATAACCGCCTGGATCAGCTCAGCCGATTCAAGTCCCTCCTGCCCACGCTGAGCGAGGCCGAGCAGGAGGCGCTGCTCCGTGAAGCCGAAGCCCTCGCCCTCGACTTGCTGGAACAGGAGTAGCCATGCAGATTCGCGGCTGGCATATCGACGGCTTCGGGCATTTCCAGGACGTCCAGGAATCCCAGCTCCCCGGCGGGATCACCGTCTTTCTCGGCCCCAACGAAGCCGGCAAGAGCACGCTTCTCGCGTTCATCCGTGGCATGCTCTTCGGATTCCCCGCCGGCAAGAACCAGAACCGCTACGTCCCCCTCCACACCCGCCACATGGGCGGCAAGCTCTTCATCGAGACGCCCATGGGGGCCTACACGATCCAGCGCACGGGCGATCGCAAGGAGGGCTTCAGACTCTACCGCCCTGACGATACTCCCGGCAGCGAGTCCGAGCTGTCGCAACTGCTGGGACACACGGATCAAGGCCTCTTCAAGTCGGTCTTCGCCTTCAGCCTCGCTGAACTCCAGAACCTGAACGTCCACAAGGAAGAGGGCATCAAGGACCGGATCTTCGCGGGCAGCCTACAAGGCGGCCGTAACACCGCGCGCGAGGCCCTCACCACCCTGGAGCGGCAGAACGCGCCGATCTTCAAGCCGCGCGGCCGGGAGGTCGAGCTGGTGAAGCTATCCAAGCAACTCGACGACCTTCAAGCCCAGATTCAGACAGCCAAGCAGCGCGCGCAGGAGTACGAAGGCCTCCGGTCGCAAGAGGACGCGCTGACGGAAACGCTCGAGCGTCTCACCCGGGAGCAAGCGGCGCTCCAGCGCCACATCGCGCGCCATGAGACGCTCCTGACGCTGTGGCCAAGGTGGCTGGAGCGCGAGGCCTGCCTCGCCGAGCTGGACGCACTGGATGCGGTGGAGCATTTTCCACCACAGGCCGAGGCGCGCCAGGCCGAGGCCGTTTCGGCCATCAGGGGGCTCGAGTCCACGCTCGCCGACCTTGAGGCTGAACACGAGTCCCTCGCGCAACGTCTGGGCGAGATTCAGCTCGACCCCACGGTCGCCGAGCTTACCGAGAGAATCTCCACGCTCTCAGGAGACGCGCAGCGCTTCATCGAGTGGATCCAGGGGCTGGCCGAGAACGCCGAGCAGCGAAACCACGCCCGCGGCCAGCTCGAGGCCGCCCTCGCCGCGCTGGGAAAAGCATGGACGCGCGAGCGCCTGAAGTCCTTCGATGCCTCGATCCCGCAGCTCGACCAGGTTTCGCGCTGGGAGACCCTGCTCGACGCATCCGAGAGCGCGATGCTGGAGGGCGCGCGCGACGTCAAGGAGGCGCGGCGACACGCCGAGACGGCCAGCGCGGCGGTCGCGGAACAGCGGCGGAGGCTCGCTCAAGGGGAAGACGTTCCTGAGGTCGCGGCGATCGCCCTGGGAGAGGATCGCCTGGTCCGCCTGCGGACGAACCTCACGGTTCAGCGGGACTTGCAGGCCGAGCAACGGGCGCTCGATGAGAAGCGGTTGAAGCTGGAGATCGAGTTTCAGAACGCGCCGAGCGACGAGCCTACGGCATTGCCGCAGGCCTTGCGCCTGGGACTGCGGATCGCGGTCCTGCTGCTGCTGGCCATGGCCGCCTGGAAGGGGGTGGCCCGGGACGGCATCACGGCCGGGGTGCTGGCGATCATGGCGATTGCCTCCGGACTGCTGAGCGCCGTGAAGGTCCAGGCGACGCAAACCGATCCGCAAGCCCGCCGGTTCCTCACGGAGCAGCTCCAGCACGCCAAGGCGCAGCAGGAAGAGGCGCAAGCCGCCATGGACAGGTTGCTCGCCAGCTTACGTGCGGACGCGCTCGCAGCAGCCCTGAGCGCACAGCCCTCCGCCGCGGAGATCGAGGCCCTGGGCCAAAAGCTCATGCGCGCGCGGGACCTCGCCAAGACGAAGGAAGCCCTCCAGCAGGAGCTCGAGCGTCTCATCGAGCAGGAGCGAGAAGCCCAGGAGAGGCTCGCGCAGGCCCTGGGGACGGAAGACTCGCAGCGCCGGTACGCCGAGGAGGTCGCTCGGGCCTGGACGGAGTGGCGGCAAGCAGCCGGAATCGAGGAGGACCGCTCGCCACGAGGGGCGGCACAGCTCTTTCAAGCGCTCATCACGGCGCGACAGTTCCTGGTGGCGCTGGAGGCGCTCGAAGCGAACGGAGGCGCGCTGCACCAGAAAGCCGAGGGCTTCCGGCAGGTGGCGATCGCCCTGCTTGCCGATGCCCATGAGCCGCGTCCCGAGACGGATACCCAGCTGGTTCAAGGGCTCGGGCGGCTTCAAGAGCGGCAGCAAGCGGCGCTCGAGCTCGAGCTGGAGCATGCCCAGCTGAGTCGCGCGTCGGTGGGCATGGAGTCGAAGATCGCGATCAAGCGCGAGGAGCTCGGCTTGGCTCAGCAGGCGCTAGCCGAGCTTTACGCAGAGGCAGGGGCCGAGGACGAAGCGGGCTTTCATCACCGACGAGCGGTTCATGGGCGCCGGCAAGAGCTGCAGCGCTCCTTGCAAGACATCGAGCGCTTCCTCGACGAGCAACTGGGCCGAGATGCGCAGGCCCAGGACCTTCGCGCGCTCTTGGGCGCGGCGCAAGTGGAGTCCTGGAAGGTGGCCATCACGGAGGCCGAGCTCTCCCAGGCGGCGATCGTCCAGCAGCGGGACGAGGCCAATCAGCTCCTGGGGACGATCCGCCAGGAGCGCGAGAGGCTCGAGGAGAATGCCGACGTGATCGCCTGCGAGCATGCGCACGAGGCGTTACGCGACGAGTTCCAGCGCCAGTCGCGGGCTTGGCTGGTCCGGGCACTGGCCGAGGACATGATCCAGGAGGCGCTCAGCGAGGCCGAGCGCACCCGCCAGCCGGCCGTTTTGTCGCATGCGTCCCGGTTGTTCCGCCAGGTCACCGCGGAGCGCTACGAGCGGCTGGTCCAGCAAGAAGGCGGCGAGTTTCAGGTCGTCGACCGGCAAGCGACCCGCAAGAGCGTCGGCCAGCTTAGCCAGGGAACCGCCGAGCAGCTCTACCTCTGCTTGCGGCTGGGCTTGATCCGCGAGTTCGCCCGCCAGTCCGCCAACCTGCCGCTCATCATGGACGACGTCTTCGTGAACTTCGATCCCGAGCGCGCGCGTCGCGTGGCCGAGTTGCTCGTCGAGTTCGCCGCGGAGCACCAAGTGCTGGTTTTCACGTGCCATCCCCAGACGGCCGAGCTGCTCTTGGAGGTTCAGCCGACGATCCGGATCGTCTCCATGCCCAGGTACGGCGGGGATTCGGCGATCATGCTCGAGCGAAAGGTCGCGGTCCTCACGGACGAGGCGGGTGGCGAGAAGCGAGGTGCCGTCTAGCGTCGTGCATGCGGACCGGAGGCAGGCATAGACTCCCAGCGAGAACGACGAAGCCTGAGCGGTCGATGACTGTCATGCTGGCAGCGATCGGGCGAACGGGTGGCAGGTCGTTCGAGCTAGCGGCGAGCGGCGGGGGGTTCTGCATGAGAAAACGTCGAACCCCCTTGCCCTGCTCAGACGAGATGGAGGACCTGCAGCCCGCAGAAGCGACCAAGACGGAGTCCCGGCTCGGGCGTGTGCTGCGGGTCATCGGCCCAGGTCTCGTGACCGGAGCCTCGGACGACGACCCCTCGGGTATCGGGACCTACGCCGTGGCCGGAGCGCGAATGGGCTACTCGGTGCTCTGGGTGGCCCTTCTCACCTATCCCGTGATGGTCGCGGTGCAGTACATGTGCGCCAAGATCAGCATGGTGACCGGCAAGGGGCTGGCCGCCGTGCTGCGCGACCACTACCCACGCGGGGTGCTGATTCCCGCTGTCCTCGTCCTGCTCGTCACCAACACCCTCAACGCGGGGGCCAACCTCATGGCGATGGCCGAGGTGATCGGCATGTTCGTTCCCGTGCACTTGACGGTCCTGCTCCTCCCCATCGCCGGGCTAATCCTCGTCATCCAAGTCTTCGGGGCCTACGGCATGGTCGCCGGCATCTTCAAATGGCTCTCCCTTTCGCTGCTCGCCTACCTGGGGGCCGCCATCCTCGCCCGACCCGACTGGCTCGAGGTCCTGAGAGGCACCTTCCTACCCACCCTGAGGCTCGACCACGACTTCCTGGTGATCATGGTCGGAATCCTGGGCACGACCATCTCTCCTTACCTCTTCTTCTGGCAGGGAGACATGGAGGTGGAAGAGGAGATCCGGCGCGGCCGGATGACCCTCAAGCAGCGAGGCGGGGTGACGGACAGCGAACTGCAAGACGCCCGCCTGGACATCAGCCTCGGGATGCTCTTTTCCAACGTCGGGATGTACGTCATCATCCTCGCCACCGGAGCCACACTTTATCAGGGTGGCATGACGACCATCACTTCCGCGAGCGAGGCGGCATCCGCCCTGCGTCCGATAGCCGGCGACGCAGCCGGCACGCTCTTCGCGCTGGGGATCCTGGGCACGGGTTTCCTGTCGGTCCCCATCTTGACCTGCTCGGCCTCTTACGCGCTCTCCGAGGCCCTGGGCTGGCGCTACGGTCTCAACGAGCGCCCCCGGGCCGCGAAGCGCTTCTACGGCATCATCATCGCCTCGACAGTGGTGGGAACGCTCCTCGGGTTCATCGGGATCAACCCCATCCAGGCGCTGGTCTGGACCGCGATCCTGAACGGGCTGATCGCTCCGCCGTTGCTGCTGGTCATCCTGCACATCGCCAACGACCGAGGCTTGATGGGGGATCGCGTGAACGGGTGGGTGCTCAACCTCCTGGGCTGGGCCACGACGCTGGCGATGGGTGGGGCGGGTTTGGCGTTGCTGGTGAGTTGGTTGAAGGGATGAGGAGAAAGGAAAAGACCCCCGCGAGCGTGAGCTCGTGGGGGTCGAGTTCAGGAACCCTGACGACTGTATAGCGAGGCCGGTACCGCATTAGGTACCTTGCAAGATGTGAGTCGGTTTGCTCGACCTGGGATGCGGTTGAACGCGCAGAGTCAAGCTCTGACTTCAACCAGGTCTCC
>JAKFCW010000124.1:0-4827 GCA_036676455.1 Candidatus Sericytochromatia bacterium | reverse complement strand
TCCGCGGCAGCGGCCGGACGGCGACGATGCGCTCGGAGCGGCGCCCGGCGATCTTGGCCCAGTCATCGGGGTTGGTCGTGTTGGGGAGGTCCTCGTTCTCCTGGAACTCCTCCCGGACGGCCTGCACGAGGTCCGACCGCGTCAGGCCCACCTCCCGGGTCTGGATCTGGCGCTTGACCGCCGCCTTCTTCGCCCGGGTGCAGATCGACTGGATCATCGCCCCCGAGACGAAGTCCCGGAAGTAGAGGATCTCGCGCTCGCCGTTCTGGTAGGTCACCTCGAGGAAGCGGTTGTCGTCGCTCGGGGCGTACATCGCCTCTACGGCCGCCTGGATGAGGGTCGCGATCACGGCCGCCCGGTCGCCGCCGGTCGCGGTGAGCTCGGCGGGGGCGAGGGGGAGGTCGGGGGTGAGGTACTTGCTGAAGATCTCCTGGGCCGCCTCTTGGTGCGGCCGGTCGATCTTGATCTTGACGTCGAACCGGCCGGGCCGGAGCACGGCCGGGTCGATGAGGTCCTGGCGGTTGGACGCCCCGACCACGATGACGTTCGTGAGCCCTTCCACCCCATCGAGCTCGGCGAGGAACTGCGGGACGATGGTGGATTCGACATCCGAGGAGATCCCCGAGCCCCGCGTCCGGAAGAGGCTGTCCATCTCGTCGAAGAAGATGACGACCGGCATCCCCTCCTTCGCCTTCTCCCGGGCCCGCTGGAAGATCTCCCGGATCTTCCGCTCGGTCTCCCCGACGTACTTGTTCAGGAGTTCGGGCCCCTTGATGTTGATGAAGTAGCCGGTGATGGATTTGCCGGTCTTCTGGCTGAGCTGCGCCGCGAGGGAGTGGGCCACCGCCTTCGCGATGAGCGTCTTGCCGCAGCCCGGGGGCCCGTAGAGGAGGACCCCTTTCGGGGGCTGGAGCTTGTGCTGGCGGAAGTAGTCCGCGTACAGATGCGGGAGTTCGAGCGCGTCCCGGATCATCTCGATCTGGGCGTCCAAGCCCCCGATGTCGGCGTAGCTGACATCCGGCACCGCCTCGAGGAGGAGGTCGTGGACCTCGCCCCGGGGCAGCCGCTCCAGCACGTAGCCCGAGCGGCCGTCGTAGAGGAGGGGGTCGCCGGCCTTGAGGGGGAGGGCGGCGAGCGGCCCCGCCAGCTCGGCCACCCGCTCTTCATCGGCCCGGAGGTGGATGAGCGCGCGGCCCCCCTCGAGCGGTTCCTTGAAGTGGACGACTTCGCCCTGCACCTCGAAGGCCTTCGCCTCGATGATGTTGAGCGCCTCGTTCAGGATGAGCTCCTGGCCCGGTTGCAGCGTCTGCGGGTCGAGGCCCGGGTGGCAGTTGACCTTGAGCTTGCGCCCGCCGGTCCAGACCGTCACGGTCCCGTCGGGGTTCACCCCGGCGAAGATCCCGTAGGAGGCCGGGGGGGCCGTGAGCTTCTCCACCTCTTCCTTCAGCGCGCCGATCTGCTCCTTCGCCTGGGTGAGCGCCTGGACGAGCCGCTCGTTCTGCCGCTGGGCCTGCTCGAGCTGCTCCCGGCTCTGTTGCAGGCGCGCCCGCAACAGCTCGAACTCCCGCGGCACCTGCTCGAGCCGGCGCCGGACCTGGTACAGCTCCTCCTCGAGCCCCTTCACCTGGGCCTGGAGGGCGTCGATCTCGGCGTGGGATTTTTCCTTGTCCCGCATGCCCGGTCCTTCCTCAGCTCCCCAGCGTGTTCTCCGCCTCCCCGCTCCCCAATCTCCACCACGGGAGGACCGACAATCTAGTCTACCGCACGCTCACGACAGACTGCAACTCCCATACCATGAGGGCCGACATTCGGAAAAGCTTGTTATTCCAAGACCGACCCGCGCAGCGGCCGGCCCGTATGCCGAGGAAACGGTCGGCACCGCCACCCGCTGCCTGAAAGAGACGCATCATCTGCACCTCACGGCCTGCGGTTGATGAGCTGAAGCAACTCGTTGCGGACCTCCGGGCGCTTCTCGAAGACCCCGAGCATCGCGCTGGTCACCGCCTTGGAGTTCTGCTTCTCGACCCCCCGCATCATCATGCAGAAATGATAGGCCTCGATGACGACCCCCACGCCTCGTGGCTGCACCGCCTGCTTGAGGGTGTGAGCAATCTGCTGCGTCAACCGCTCCTGCACCTGAAGGCGCCTGCTGTACATCTCGACCAACCGGACGATCTTGCTCAGGCCGAGGATCTTGGTCTTCGGGAGGTAGGCCACGTGACACTTCCCGAAGAATGGGAGGAGATGATGCTCGCACAGGCTGAAGATGTCGATGTCCTTCACCAGGACCATCTCGTCGTACCTTTCGGTGAAGATGGCCCCGTTCAGGACCTCCGACAGCTCCTTTCCGTACCCGGCGGTGAGATGCCTGAGCGCCTTGGCCATCCGCTCTGGCGTCTGGCGAAGCCCTTCCCGATGCGGATCCTCGCCCACCTCCTTGAGCAGGTCCCGGATGAGGCTCTGCAAGAAGGCATTCTGTTCCGCCTCCCCCGATCCCTTTCGCCACCGATGCGGCATACCTCGCTTCACCTCAACACCTCATCTGCAGAGTTCCACCTCAACAGTCACGTATTCTCTCCCAGAAGATGAGCCGTGTCAACACCCGATCCGCCCCGGCACGCCTCAGCAGGCATGACGACGGATGAAAGGAGACGGACACCGGTACAGAAGGTACAGAGAGTGCAGGGGGTGCGGGACAGTGCAGAAGGTGCAGAAAGTACAGGGGGTGCAGAAAGTATGGGAAGTGGAGCGGGAGACGGGGATCGAACCCGCGACGTCCAGCTTGGGAAGCTGGCATTCTACCGCTGAATTACTCCCGCCACGAAAGCAGATGCAGATAATGTATAGCGGAGAAGGGGACCCACTGTCAACGGCGAAGTACGCCAATGGACTAGGCTAGATATCCTCCTCCTGGAAATTCGTCACGCGCCACCCCTCCTTCACCCGAGCGGTAGAGATGAAGGCGCGCTTCTTCATCACCGACATCCTGCGCGCGGTGCGCGACGATACGGTGCTGCGCACCTCGGGCGACTTCATGGTGCGCGACTTCCTGCACCCCGAGGATTTCCACCAGCTGGTATGCCGCGTGCTGGAAGGCCCGCACGCCAACCAGGCGCTGGACTGCTATTCGCGCGGCACCATCGACAAGCCCACGCTGCTGGCCATGATGGCGCTGCGCTTCGGCCTGCGCTACGAGATCGCCGAAGGCAGCCAGGCCGTCGTCAACGCCACCGGCGCCAAGCCCCACTACTACTCGCTGCGGCGCGATGCCGAGGCGCTCGGCTATGCGCCTGCCTATAGCTCGGAAGACGGTATCGCCCTGGAGACGGCCGCCATCCTTGACAGTTTGCCGAAAGAAGAAGAATGACCCCAACACCGCTCCAGAACCAGCCCACCCCGGGCGCCGAGCCGATGTCGCTGCTGCAGTCGACCGAGCTGGCGTTCGCCCTGTCCGGCCAGGGCAAGCTGCCGATCGTCGACCTGTTCAACGCCGCCGCGCGCCTGACCGACGCCGGCCACCCCGATATCGCCATTTCGCTGTACCGCGCCTGGCTGTCTGCCACCGCGTCGCCGCTGTCGTACGCCGTCCACTTCAACCTCGGCGTGCTGCTGGCCACCGCGCTGCAGGATGTCGAGGCCGAAGCGGCCTACCGCGCCGCCATCGAGCAGAAGAAGGACTTCATCGAAGGCCACATGAACCTCGGCACCCTCCTCGAGCGCAACAAGCGCGAGGAAGAGGCGCTGGCGATGTGGCGCGCGGTGCTGACCTTCTGCGACATGCGCTCGAAGGCCGACCAGGCCTTCTACGTGCAGGCGCTGAACAACCTGGGCCGCCTGCTGGAGATCCGCAAGGACTATCCGGAAGCGGAAGCGAACCTGACCCTGAGCCTGAAGCAGAATCCCGACCAGCCGAACGTGATGACGCACTGGGTGCACCTGCGCCAGAAGCAGTGCAAGTGGCCGGTGTACTCGACCGCCATCGGCATCAAGGAAAAGAAGATGCTGGAGGGGACCTCGGCGTTGGCCATGCTCAGCGTGACCGACGACCCCGCCCTGCAGCTGGCCACCTCGCAGCGCTACGTCAAGGAAAAGGTGCTGCACGGCGTGCGCCACCTGTCCGAGAAGCGCTCGTACGGCCACGACAAGATCCGCATCGGCTACCTGTCGTCGGACTTCTGCTCGCACGCGGTATCGATCCTGACGGCCGAACTGTACGGCATGCACGACCGCAGCAAGGTCGAGGTGTTCGGCTTCTGCTGGAGCCACGAGGACGGCTCGCCGATCCGCGCGCGCGTGATCAACGGCATGGACCACCACATCCGCATCGGCGCCTTGACCGACGAACAGGCCGCGGTGCTGATCCGCTCGCACGAGATCGACATCCTGGTCGACCTGCACGGCCTGACGCTGGGCGCGCGCCACAACATCCTGTCCTACCGCCCGGCGCCGCTGCAGGTGACCTGGCTCGGCTTCCCCGGCCCGACCGGCATTCCCGAGATCGACTACGTCATCGCCGACGAGTTCGTGCTGCCGCCGGAGCTGGCCCCGCACTTCACCGAAAAGCCGCTGTACATGCCGCAGTGCTTCCAGGTCAACGACCGCCAGCGCACCATCGGCCCGCGCCCGACGCGCCAGGACTGCGGCTTGCCGGAAGACGCCTTCGTCTTCTGCGCCTTCAACAACAACTTCAAGTTCAGCCCCGAGGTGTTCGGCTCCTGGATGCGCATATTGAAGCGCGTGCCCGACGCCATCCTGTGGATCACCGCCGACAACGAGGTCGTGCGCGAGAACCTGCGCAAGGAAGCCGGCAAGCACGGCGTGCCGGGC